>CAZULM010000078.1:0-27352 GCA_964621185.1 uncultured Saprospiraceae bacterium
CTTCGGACAACGGCTATATAATGACGGGATATTCCTGGTCAAAAGACGGCGACGTTTCCGGCTCCAACAACCTCGGCAAGAACGACTACTGGATCGTGAAGCTCTCCCCCGAGAGCACCAGCCCCACAGACAATCTCAGCCCCATTGAGAACATCCTAGAAATATTCCCCAACCCTGCCCGGCACCAAGCGAGCGTCCACGTGCCGTCGGCCAGCGGTCAGCTGCAGGTAACGGTGTCCGACATGCAAGGGCGGGCAGTGGCGCGCCAGGCCATTGTTAACGGCGCCGCACTGGATATCAGCAAGCTTCCACCGGGCTTGTACCAGTTGGCAGTGGCGGTGGAAGATGGGCGGGTGTTTTGGGGGAAATTGGAGAAGTTGTGAGAAACAATTTCCTCAACTCCGGTAAAAATTATAAAAAAGCAATCCCAACACGAAGATCATGGGCATGAGGTAAAACGGCAGCAGGGTCTTGGAGAACATCATATTGCCGACACTGTTGTCGGACTTGAGCAAGTTTTCCTCCGTATCTTCGCCGACCTTGCGCTGGAAAGTGTTGAGGTCGTACAGGTATTTGTCGGTGACGGGTCGGTAGCGCACAACCCATTTGTACAGCTCCCGGTACAGCTTTTCCGTGCTGAGGAAAAACGCGTCGAGATACCAAAAGCACAGGATGGGCAGGAACAGGAAGAAGTTCATCTCTATGCTCATTGTGTTGTCGCTGCTGGCCTGGGCAAAGAGCGATTTGCCCTCCACCACCACCAAGGCCGACAAGATGCCGATCAGCCAGGCTTTTACCTGAAACGAATTGGCGGCCATGCGGCTGACGATAGACTGGATGAGGTCGAGTTCTTTGTGGACTTCTTGGGTGTCAAGCAGGCGTGACATGGTGTTGTGCTTTTGTGAGTTTGATAATTTCGCGTTTGAACAATTCTGAAACGCGCTGCCAGGCTTCATCAGGGTCATCCCAATTTTCTATTGCTTTTGTCCGACTGGGTATTATAGGGAGTTCTTCAAAAACGCCATTGAAGTCTGTATTCTCCACCAGTATGGGAACAACCTTTCCGGATTCATCTTTAAGTTGGCTTTCTACGGCATCTTTTACGATGTTTTGCCAATGCCCCTTTTTAGGAATATTGATTTTCGCAAGGTTTTTTGATAGAAAAACGACTGTGATATCAAAGGCGCCGGAGGCAATTTTTCGCTCTAATGGCGCTTCCCATTTTTCAACGGGCAGTAGCTTGTTTGCGCTGAATTGCACAACTTTTTCTAAGCTTAAGGGCTTAATATGTCGAATAAACCGGGCAACATGGTCTTTGTCGGCATCTGCAAAGACAAAAGCGACTTTGTATGGCGAAAGCATCCCGCTAAAAGGCTCATTCTCCCAAATTTCATCATAGGACAAAGTCGCCACAAACCTTTTGAAATCGTGCGCAACTGATTCGGGATTGTCCAGGTCTGCCAAGACCGCTAAATCCTCGCCAAAAGCAAGATTTGGGTCGTGCTTGATGTACACTTTCCCAAAGTAGTTGTTCAGGTTGGTTGTGGGAGGAAGGTCGTAAATATCCTGGAATGCTTTTTCCCATTTGGCTTGATAGGAAGCCTGCCAAATAGATCTTTTTATGTCGGAGACCCCACTGAAATCAACCCTTGAAGGCAGCGGATAAATTGTCAAGGGGCGCAATTCCCGGTCGTACAAGATGCGATATTTTGCGGCAGCATGCGCCAACTGAATGGCGCCGTCGAGGCTTTGGGCATTCGGGGTGAACACCAGCACCAGCTTTTCAGGCATCGACATGGTGCATATACCCCCGACATCTGTGTGGCCGGTCCGCGAATCAATCAGTACGGTGTCAAAGCGGGCAGAGAGGTATTTCGCGAATAGCGGAAAGAAGCCAGGGATATTTTCGTATAAATCGCCCCAATTGATGCGACTGATCCTTTGCGGGTAATCTTTGTTCATCAGCCCCGCTTTGATCAATAATAGCTTTGACCCGTTGTCAGGCAATGAAACAGGGATCAGCAAACGGCTGATCTGTGAATCAAAAAAGCTGTACAATATATCCTCGTCCTCCTGTCCAAACTCCATGGCAGGAAGATTCATGGCCTTTTCAACAAAATCAACCAGCCCCTCTTGCACATCGCTGTTAGGGATAAAATCCTTGAAATATTGTTCGAGCCCAGGCGCCTCCAAGTCCCAATCTATCATCAAAACCGACCCCTGTGCCTCGCGGGAAAGCAATACTGCGGTGTTTGCCAGTGCCATCGTTCGGCCTGTGCCACCTTTGTAAGAATAGAATGTGATTATTTCACCCATTCAAAAAGCTGTTTTTATGCAGTAGGTTGTGGCGGTTTGTTAATTTTTTCAACAAAGGCGGCGATTTCTTGCCTTCCCTGTTCCGTACGAACGTCAACTAAGCTAAAACCTTCGCAACTCCCACAAAGTTCAACCTTTTTTGTCAAAATTACTTTGTGCACGCGCCCGATTTTATCAAGCATATCTGTAAGCTTATCTGTAAAGTCGTCGTCATTTTCAAAGGATTTTCGCAAAAACAACCTTCTGAAGTCAAAGAAGTGGCGGCTCCGGCTTCGTAAATTGGCAGGCATCTCTTCCGGGTCGCCCGTCAGCAATATAGGGGCGACAAAGCCAAAATCCGGATTTTTTTCCAGTCCAAGGTTTGTGAGGCGCTCCGATTCTATCTGCAGCATCCCATGGTATTCGCTGGCGCACCACAAGGAGCCTGAAAAATAATTCCTGGTGTAAATGACAACCCAACAAATGCTTTTGCACAATCCCGCCCCCAACACTTTCGGGTCGAAATCAAAATCCTGAAAAACATCTTTGTCGAGGAACACAAATTTCCCGCTGTTTTCCTGGATGCTGTTGTCGGGCAAAAAAGCTTCGACCGATTTGATTATCTCGTCGGCCAGTACCCTTGTAAAAGTGTTTAGCCGGTCTTCTGCCTCCCTGCCATTCCTGTAACTGATAAAACAGGCATACTCGAATTTCGACATAAATATTTGATAATTTTACCCAAACTACTTTGGTTTGCAAAAATACCAGGAGGTAAATCCACTATAATCAATTAAATCAATCCTGAAAATCTCGTAAATCAATGGAATCCTGGTTTAATTGCGCAGTTTTTTCGACAACACCTTTATCCGCTCCACGACCACATTCCAAGCCTCGTCCTGATCCTCCCATTTGGTCACCGGCTTGCCCTTTTCCGGCAAGGCGTTGAACCGCGCGAACGGCGCATCCGTCCAGGAGCAGGGGCGCACGATAACGGGCACTACCAGCGCCTCGGCCAGCTCGTGCCGCTCGATGGCGATGCCGATTTCCTGCCAGATGTATTCCGTGGCTAAGAAATCGGAGCTGACCAACAAAACGATCACATCGGCAGTGCCTAACTGCTGCCGTATGCTTTTGTCCCATTCTTCGCCGGGCAGCAAGTCCTTGTCGTTCCAGGCCCGTATCAGGCCGTCGCGAATGAGGGGGGAAAGGTGGTTTTTCAGGCTCTGCAAATGCCTGTCGTCGGCCTTGGAATAAGAGATGAACACCTTGAGCGCTTTGGGCTTGAACAGGTTGGTCTCCAACACGCTGTCGATCAGGCGCAGCACGTTCACTTGGTCAAAACTTTTCTGGCATTGCAGGGTTTTCACGTGCTTGAGCCGCGCCTTTTCCAACACCTTGAAATCGAACAAGGTAACGGTGTCCTCTTTTTGCCAATCCCTGGCCTTTAAATTGACGCGGCATTCCGCGCAGATGCAAGGCACGAGTTTTTCTACCTTGATCTTTTCATAGCTGCTGTTCAGCCGCTCTATCTCCTCCGAAACGATGGTGGTCATGTCCTTTGCATCGCGCCCGTGCGCGCTCAGGTGTATGTCGCCCGCTGAATAGGTCTCCAACATGCGCACCTGCGTATGGTCGCCCCGGTGCAGGATGGCGCCCGTCTGCCAGGCTTCCTCCTTGTGGTTTTTGATGTAGTGGTTCAAGCGCACGATCAGGCGGCTCATCAGACCCTTGGGCATGAAGCCGTAGCGAAAAATAAGGTGCAGGCTCTCCTTCTGCGGCCATTGCAGCGATATTTCCGGCTCCTGGGCGGGCAACAACTGCGGGGCTATGTAGAAATCAGCCGTTTCGGGCAGGCGGTAGCAAATCTCGAATTTCAGCATGAGCTGCAGCAGCTCGTCGTGCTTGCCCTTGAAAATAGCCTCGCCTTTTTCGCGCTCCTTGGCTTCCCAGATGCGCACCGCATCGGCGCGCGAGAACTTGCCTTTCTGCTCTTGCTTCACGGGCTGACTGTCGAGCACGGCATACACCCCTTCGGTGGCCCAGGTATTGTTCAGGATGACGGTGTGTTTCAGGATGGGGTCGTCTTGAAAATGCAGCAGAAAACCCAGGTCGTGCAGGTACTGGCTGAGGCGAAGCGCTTCGTCGCCTTTTTCGCCGTGCTTTTCGCAGGTCTCGACGAATTTTTCCGCGCCGATAAACTGCTTAGATTTCCGTTCCAGTTCCAGTTCCTGCCGCACTGCCGACCAGGATTTCGGCAGCGTGTCGCCGATATGCGGCAGTTTCACGAGCTGTTGTTGGATGTCCTGCACTAGCGCTGCCAGTTTTTTGGCCTGGTCGGGGTCTTGGTGGGTGAGCCCCAGGTCGAGGCTGTGCATGGATTTCACATTCCCGAACTGCGCCTGCAAGCCGGTCAGGTTGATGTCGCGGTGCCGCCCGCCCTTTTCGTTCTGGACGATGATCACCGGGCTGTCGGCGCCGAGCAACTGGATGATCTGGAGCCAGTAGTCGAAGCCGTCGTCTTCCTTGCGGGCATCGGAGACGAGCAGGTACAGCGAGCGCTTCGTGAGGAAGAACTGGTGGGTGGCGTGGTATATTTCCTGTCCCCCGAAGTCCCAGAGGTGGGCGTTGAAGGATTGCTCGCCCCCACAGTCGAAGGGCGCCATGTCGTGCACCTCGATGCCGTGCGTGCTCTCGGCCTCTGTCGGCATTTGGGCCTTGTCGTTGTGCAGCAGGCGGCGCAGGAGCGTGGTCTTTCCCGCCCCGCCCGAGCCGACGATCAGCACCTTGGCTTCATATATCTTGCTGGTGCCCGTTTCGCGCAGCCGGCTGAAATAATTCAACACCGCATCCTTCCCCTGCTGCACCACCTCCAACGGCGGGCTCGTCATATTCTTGTTCCCGTACAGCAGCACGTGCGCCAGCGGCGCGGGTGGCGGCGCTACTTCCTGTATCTGGTTGTCGCACAGGTCGAGGTGCTTCAAGGCCCGCATCTGCGCGCTGACGGGCGATTTCTGCAGCTTGTTCTCCCGCAGGTTGAGCGCCTCCAGCAGTTCCGGCTGGAAACCGGGCAATTCGGTGATCTGCTGCCATTGCCCGTCGCTGAGGTTTGCGCCCGTTAAGTTGAGGCCCAGCAGCGCGCCTTCCGCGTCCAAGAGATAGCGGTTCGGCTTCTGTTCGTGCGCGGGCATCACGGCTAAGGCAGGGTCGTAGCCCATCCCGAACGCGGGGTGAAGCGTTACTTTGGCGACGCCTTCTATGTCGCGGATAAGCTTTGGCTTTTCCATATTGTGGCAGCGAAGATGCGATTATTTTGCAAAGCTACCATACATAGTTCTATGTTTGCAAGCGGAATGGCTTTCCTTTGCCGGGACAGCCGCTCCGATAAAGCGCCCGACGCCCATGCAGCAATACCAAAAATTCGAACTGCCCAATGGCCTTGCCTTCCGCATGGTAGCCGTGCAAGGCACCGGGGAGGGGCATTTTATGATGGGCAGCCCGGAAAATGAGCCGGGGCGATTTGCCGAGCGCGAAACCCAGCATCCGGTGCAGCTTTCCGATTTTATGCTGGCAGAATTTGCAGTGACCCAGGCGCTCTGGGTGGCCGTCATGGGCGAAAACCCCGCCCGGTTCAAAGGCGAGCAGCGGCCCGTGGAGAAAGTTTCCTGGTTCGATGCCGCCGTTTTTTGCAATGCCTTGAACACAAAATTGGAAAAGAAACCTTGCTACTTGGACGAAAAAGGCGCGGTATTTGGCTGGGACGAAACCCAAAAAGCCTGGCAACTGCCCAACAAAGGCGTGGTGCAATGTACCTTCGACCCGGACAGCTTCCGCCTGCCTACCGAGGCAGAATGGGAATACGCCGCCCGCGGCGGTCCTTTTGCCCCTGCGTTGCATACGCCGCCAGAAAAAGACTATTTGTATGCCTGTTCCGACAAATTGGAGCAAGTGGGCTGGTTCGACGGGAACAGCGGTAACCAAACCAATGACGTGGGCCTGCTGCTGCCCAATGCCCTGGGCTTGTACGACATGAGCGGAAACGTGCTGGAATGGTGCGGCGACTGGTATGACAAGTACCCCAAACAAAAAGAAAAAGACCCGAAAGGCCCGGAAAAGGGTGCTCTCCGCGTACTGCGCGGCGGCGGCTGGGGCGGCGATCCGCGGTACTGCCGCGCCGCGTGCCGCTACTACTTCGAGCCGGACTACCGCTACTTCAGCATCGGCTTCCGCCTCGCCCTCCAGGGAGGTAGGGGTTAATCCCGGCCTTCTCGTGAGCGGAACCTTTTATGGCAGCGACCAAGCGGGCGGGGGCTGCGGTAGCGCCCCCGACGCGCAGGGAGAAGCCATAAAAGGTGGGGTTTGGGGTACAGCCCCAAAAAAAATTTTTGAAAAATCGGGTTTTTTATGCAGATCAAAATATTTTCGATACCCATGCCGGATGGGGATAGCGCGAATGAGGAAATGAACAAGTTTCTGCGCTCCCATAAAATTTTGCACGTCGATCATCATGTATTGAGCAACGACACGGGCAGCTATTGGTGCTTCTGCATCCGGTATTTGGATGGCGCGCCAACTAGCGGGCGGGACAAGGAAAAGGTGGACTACATGAAAGTGCTTGACCAAGAAACATTTCAGCGTTTTTCCAAGATGCGGGAGTTGCGCAAACAGATAGCTGTGGAGGATGCCGTGCCTCCTTTCGCGGTGTTTACGGACGAAGAAATGGCAGGCGTTGCCAAACTCTCGCAGCCATTCTCGCTGGAGGCAATGAAAAAAGTACCGGGGATTGGGGAAAAGAAGGTAGAAAAATACGGTTCCAAGTTCATAGAATTGTTGCAAGATGCACAGGGCTAATGATCTTTTGGAACGCATTGAAGACCCAGACAACCTTCGGCTTGCTTTTTGGAAAGCCCGCAAGGGGAAAAACTGGTCAGAGGGGGTGATACGGTACCGTGAAAACCTGGAAGACAACCTGCAGCTGTTGCGCCAGCAGATCCAATCCGGGCACGTGGATGTTGGGCATTACCACTTTTTCAAAATATTCGAGCCAAAGGAGCGGCAAATCTGTGCGGCGGCATTTTCCGAACAAGTGCTGCACCATGCGCTGATGAATGTGTGCGATGAATATTTCGAACAAGCCCAGGTGTTCCACAGCTATGCATGTCGGAAAGGCAAAGGCGCTTTGGCTGCGGTGCAAAAGGCGCAAAAACTGACCCGAAGCAGGGCGTGGTTCCTGAAAATCGACGTGCGGAAATTCTTTGAATCTATCCACCATGATGTCTTGAAAGCGCAGTTGGCAAGGCTGTTCAGGGAAGACCGCTTGCTGTATATTTTTCATCAGTTGATAGATAGCTACGACAGCGGCGCTAATAGCACAGAGAACCTGTCGATGGACAAAAGAGGCTTGCCCATCGGCAATCTGACGAGCCAATATTTTGCCAACCACTACCTTGCTGGTTTGGATCATTTTATCGTGTCGCGCTTGGGAATTGGTGATTATGTGCGGTATATGGACGACCTGGTACTGTGGCACGAAAGCAAGGACAAGCTAAAAGTCGCTCAAAACGCCATTCGGGAATATGTAGAGCAAAAGCTCTGTTCATCCCTAAAGCCAGAACAACTGAATCGGTGCAATACTGGGCTTCCATTTTTGGGATACCTTATTTTTCCCTATAAAATCAAGCTATTGCAACAAAGCAAGCAACGGTTTATCCGAAAGCTGAACTTTGCCGAAGCGCAGCTTGCTTCAGGCGAATGGAATCAGGAAGCATACCAGCGGCATGTGCTGTCACTCATTGCTTTTGTAAAACACGCTGATACAAGCCAGTTTAGAAGAAAATTGATATTTGGGCAAGCGCCATAGGGTACTAACCGCGTGCTGCGCGGCGGCAACTGGAACAACGATCCGCAGAACTGCCGCGCCGCGTACCGCAACAACGACGAGCCGGACAACCGCAACAACAACATCGGCTTCCGCCTCGCCCTCCAGCTCACGAGAAGGCCGGATGGCCTCTACTGACCAGGCACTTGTTCCAGTTCCGCACAAGAAGTGCGGACGAAAACGCGGCCTTCGAGCCGACCGGACGGCAGTATGAGTAGGCTGGTAGCCGAAAATCCTGCCGCTTTTTGTTTTGGGGCAGGGGCGGCAAGTGGGCAGGGCTTCAATGCCTTATCCCCACAATATCTTGAGCTGAACCTTTTATGGCAGCGACCAAGCGGGCGGGGGCGGCGCGCAGGGAGAAGCCATAAAAGCTGGGGTTTGGGGCCTTATTCCTGAGCATACTTCACCTGGTCTGACGACTCAAAGTCGTCTGACCAGTAAGCAGCGTGGGGTGCAGCACCTTCCATAATGGCTTTTTCAGCATAACAATACACTGGTTTTTTCAAGTTTGGTAGTGCCAGGGGAAGAAAGGCATTGCGGGGTACTTACTGGTCAGACGACTTTGAGTCGTCAGACCAGGTGAAGGGGCATTGTGCTGTTTGTTCAAATTATGTGCTTACCGGGCACTTGTTCCGGGCAGGCGGTTCGGCAGGGAAGACCGCAATGCCTATCCCCACAAGAAGGATCCTCCAACTGGCCACTCTCGCTCCCTTGTCCTGCTGTAAGCATCCGTCCGCGTCAAGTGCGCGGAAAAGTGCGGCGCCGGTGGCATCGCAGTCGCCTTGCCCGGCGCGGCGTGGACGGTTCCTTACGAGGACGACAAGGGGGCAGGGGGGGGTAACTAGGAGAGGCGCCGTCGTGAGTCCGCGAGGCTTTCGGCTGCTTGGGACAACCCGCCTTCGCCCTTGCCTGCCATAGCCTTGGTGAAGGCAGGGGGGGGCTACGTTTGGGCGGCCCGCCTTCGCCAAGGCTACGGCGGGTAAACCGGGTAAAAAAAAACGCGGCGCACTTTTGCGCCGCGTTCGGATTTCCCGTATAATAATCTCATGAAAAGTTTCAAACGAAAGTATCAATGTTCGCCGCTTGTTGTCTGTTCGCCGCCGTTCTCTTTCATTGATGATACAAAAGTGCGGCAGGGATGCCCGGTGGCAAAGGACATAATTTGGGATTTGTTGAATAAAATTGTTGAGGCAAAAGCAAGGTTTTAGTATAAAAAGTGTCCTCATAGCTTTTTATTGTTGTTTTTCAGGTGGCTATATTTTTATTTTGTTGAAAATAAATACTCAAAAAACGCTGAAAAAATTTTAAAAAAACTTGAATTTTTTTCAATTGTCCAGTTTTTATAGGTTGGGCACATACGCGTACTGTCTTTATTTCTGCCCTGCACTTGGCAGCGCCATACTCAAATGGAACGCGGATCGAACGGATTTGACGGATTGCAACGGATTTTTATACTGTGATTAAAGTGATTTGTATGATTTGAGTGATTATACCTCACGCCGCCAAATTTTGGGCATGCCGATGTCTGTAATCATTTCAAAATCAATTATTTGTATCAATCAAATCACCAAAATCAGGCGAATCATAGTATAAAAACATCTGATTTTCAAATGATTATGCGATCGAGATTTTCACAACCACTTTGCGTTGACTATACATATTGCTGAGAAATCCGTTTTAATCCGTCAAATCCGTTCGATCCGCGTTCCATCAACAGCGGCGGAGCCGCGCTGCTTTTCTTCCAGGCCAAAAGTCCAAGCGCAAATCAGGCCGGTTTTCTCAAAATCTGTCCACGGCTCAAACAGATTTCTCCCCGCCTCAATTCCCATTAGCCACACCCAAACAGGAAAAACTTTCCCTGCTCTCCCGTCGGGCCGACATTTGTCCCATCAATGTTGCAATACGGCATGCAACAATATCTTTCACTTTAAACATTCCAACAGCTTTTCGGGCCCAACCCGGATCGCACAAAAAAACGTCATGAAAAACATTTCGATTATTGCCCTATTGTTTGTCGTCGCGCTCGGCGCCTGCAAAAAAGATGATTCCACCAACCCGGTAGTAGTTCCGCCCACCGTAGCCAAGCGCTTGACGGCCTTCACCTATGATGATAACTATTCCGATCCGATCAGCATTAAATACGACTCCAAGGGGCGGGTAACTGAGTATAATGAAGGCGATGACATCACAACGAACACCTACACCGCCAACGAAGTGCATATTGTCGAATTCCGCAAAAGCGAAAACCGCGAAGTTTTCAACTTCAAAGGCATTTTGAACGCCCAGGGTAACATCGTCAGCGGCACAGGTATTTCCACCTACAATTCCTCGTCCCCACAACTCGTCGAATACACATTTGAATACAACCCCGCTGGTTACCTCACCCGCAAAACCCGTGTCGTCAATAACGGCGCCCAGGAAATTGTCACCTACTACACCTACAGCAATGGCAACCAAACCAGCTTCAAAGATTATGTCGATGGCGTGTACGACCATGGCGCCGACCTGGAATACGACAACAACAAGATAGACAAATCGGGCCTCAGCGACAATTTTTCCTCCTCAAACACCTTCTGCGGGAAAGCGAACAAAAACATGCTCATCAAGTACACCGCCAACAGCCCCGGTTCTTCCGGCTGGTTCGCCAACTTCAGCTACACCATGGATGCCGATGGCTATGCCAAAACGGGTACGACCACGCTATCCAATGGCACTTCGTACAAATATTCCTACAAATTTGAATGATTGCTCACTGGTCTGACGACTGGGAGTCGTCCGACCAGTAAGTACAGCACGATGCCAAACCTTTTCCAATCGCCACCAAGACAGATAAAAAACTGGAGTATTATCAAGGTCAAAAAGCATTTTTGGAAGTTTTGCGTTCCGCGCTGCTTACTGGTCGGACGACTGGGAGTCGTCAGACCAGGTGGCGGGGGCCGCATCTAAAAAATCCAGGGGAATACAACCTTCCTGTCCGCCGGATAGTCCGGGAAATTCCGCAGATACCAGTCGTGGTGGTTTTTCGCCCGCGGCACTAAGTTGGCCCAGGTCCACACCATGAACGTCAGGGCTGGCAGGTTCCAGGCCATCAGGGCGAAACCGCTCCACTCAATGATCTCGCCCAGCAGGTTGGGCGAGGAAACATACTTGAACAGAAAGCCCCGGGGAATCTTGTAGCCGGTTTCCCCGGGGCCGCGCAAGCCGATCAGGATGTTGTCCGATTTTACGTTGATGTACATCCCGATGCCAAACAGGCAAGCGCCGGCTATGAAATGGGCAGAGGAAAACCAGGCTCCCGAATAAGCTTCAACAGGCGCCAATTCTGCCAGGTAGTAGCCGTTCAGCCCTGCATTTACTACGTTGAAAAGAATGGCATTGGCCACAATAAACAAGGGCATCTTTTTGGGCGTGCTTTTGATGCGCAGCGGGTAAACGAGGGTGCGGTTGGCATAATGCAGTATCCAGGCGGCAAACAGCACCCAGGCGTAGGAATCGAAAGAATGGCTCCCGCAAAGCAGAAACCAAACCATGATGCCCAGCGAAGGAAGTTCCATGACAAACCAGCCCAGCTTATTGTTGATGGTGATGCCCCATTTGTCGGAGCTGTGCCGGCCAAAAGGAGCCGTCACGTAAAACATGGCGACATGCACGGCGACCGCAATGGCCAGCCATACGCAGGCGATGATGTGTAAAGTGTCGATGCTCATTTCAATTATTTGTAACCTATGCAGTATCAAGTCCTTGCCAGGCATAAAAATCCCGCAGGGTCGTTTCAAAATCCCGCACCCGATGCCCAAGCTGCGCGGCTGCTTTGGAATGGTCCATGTTGGGGTGCCCGTGCTTCAACGCCGTGATGGATTCTATGGTAAACAACGGCGCTGCGCCGCTGATTTTGCTGTACAGGGTGACAACCGGAAGCGCCAGTTTCAACAGGAAAAAGGGCAGTTGCCGCCGCGGGGCCTTTTTTCCGGTTACCTTTTGCACCAGATTGGCCAATTGCCGCATGGAATGATAGCGCCCGCTCAACAGGTACACTTCCCCATTACCCCCTTTCTCCAGCGCCGCCAACACCGAATCGGCTACGTCGCGCACATCCACAAAATCATAGCCGCCTGGCGGCAAAACAGGTATTTTTTGGTGGTAAAAATCGAGCAATGCCTTGCCCATTTCCGAGGGTTTGAAATCGAAAGGCCCCACGACCGAACTTGGCCGCAGGATCACCAATTCCACCGGTAGCCCTTTGGCCATCTCCAACAGGCTTTTTTCACCCTGGGCTTTGGAATGATCGTACACAAAGGCGTTTTCATTTTTGTACGGCCTGCTTTCATTAAAAGGCTGATCCAGCGGAAGTTCTTCCACCGCGTGTACGCTGCTGAGGTGGACCATTTTTGAAACGCCACATTCATGGGCGACTTCCAGCACGTTTTTCGGCCCCTGTGTGTTGGTTTGCCACACTGCCCCGCTGGGGTCGCCGTTGATGCTGATGATGGCGGCGCAGTGCACCACCAGGTCGCAGCCCTCCATCAGGCGCAGCAGGTCGGCTTTTTGCAGCACCGAGCCTCGCAGCAGCGCAAGCGGCAGCCCTTCCAGGCTCCTGCTGTCCGATTGGTACATGGCTCGAACCCGATGGCCTTGTCCCAGCAGTTTCCGGCAAACGACATTGCCAATATGCCCGCTGGCGCCGGTGACGGCAATGGTGCTGCTTTTCATTTCATTTTCAGTGGTTCGGCGGCGCCTGCCAGCCGCAGTTCCAGTTTGGCAACAGGCGTTGTGCCATTGCTGAAATCGCAATCAAAAGTCAGCTGGTGTTTGCCTTTTGAAATGGCCCAGGCTGTTTCGTCCATGCGCAGCACCCGGAGTTTCTGCCAGTTTTCGTCGTAGATCAGGGCTGTGGCGCCGCCTTGGTATTTCAGGGTTTCGCCTTTTTTCAGGTCAATTTTGAAGGGAATGGTTTTGTAGTTGTCCAGCTCGAACCGCAGGTTGCTGATGCCGCCGTCGAGGGCTGTCAGGATAAACTGCAAGGGTTGTTTGGCGGCGGGGTTTTCGAATGTAAAGGTGGAATACAGCGGCTCGCCGGGCTGCCGTGTGCGCTGTGCATGTTTGAATTTGTAGGAATAAATCTGGTACAAATCCCAGGTTTTGTCTCCGGTGCTTTCCAGGTGGAATTCGTTGTTGATGTTTTCCATTCGCTGTTTTTGCGCGGCGCTGAAAACACCCGCCATCCGCGCTTTTTCCCAGCTGCCGATGAGGGCCAGGATGCTTTCGGTGTCGCCGTTCTTTTCCAGGGCTTCGTAGTTGGTCACAAATCCGTACCCGGCATTGAAGGCTGCCGAGCGCGCCAGCATCCACTCGATGTCTTCCACGCTGGTGCTTGCCCTCATGCTGAACCAGCCCAACATGCCCGGCATCAGGTTGCGCTGGAAATACGCCTGGTTTTTGAGCCGGTATTCCGTCTGGCTCTCGCGGAAGCCTGCGTACCAGGGTTCGCCCCAGTTCATGCGCGTGTAGATATGCCAAAAATAGTGGGAGCTGCGGCTGGCGTCTGCAATGTAGTGTCGGCGAATGTCGCTGTTGAGGTTTTCGTACCAGGTATTGGTGAACAGTATTTCCCCGTAATTGCCCATGCCGGTGGAGCGGTTGCCCTCCAGGCCGTCGAAGGAAATCTGGCGCAGGCCGGTTTCGTTGAACAGCGCTGCGATGCGCTTGGCCATTTCCATGCCCAGCTCGGCGTTGCTCAAGAACACCTTGTAGCCGTGGTCGGCCAACAGGGAAATGGTTTCGCCTTCGCGATGCGCGGCCGCCTTGGTGCCATAAGCGCCGCGCTGACAGTCGAGCAGTTTCCAGGGCTGGCTTTCGGAAACGCCGCCGTAGCGAATCAGTTCCGCTCCGATGACAGCCGTTCGCAGGTTGTTGTTGTTGAATTGCCGGAAAAAATCCGGCGCGGCGACGGGTATTTCCGTCTCTGCGGCATCAATCGCGGCGCTGATCTGGCTGCCGCCCACTTTGGCGAGGCGTGGGTCGGGCGCCGGCGTAACGTAGGGGTCGTTGGTGGTGATGAAATTGGAGAGGGTGTGCAGGCCCAGCATCACGCCCTGGGCTTCGGCTTTTTCCACACAGCGTTTCATGCTGGCCAAGCCGTCGGGGAACGACGTTTTGTTCAGGGAAAAATGTCCCCAGTTTTCAAAGGGCCCGTCGTGGTAAAGGTAGCGCAGCCCCGCTTTTTTGGCCACGGCCAACGCCTTGTCGAAATTGGCCTCGTCGAAGCCCATGATGAGGTAGGCCGCCGAGGCGCTTGGCGCTTTTTTGCCCCATTGCCCATCGATCATGGGGTGCGGCAGGTTTTCGGCGATTTCAATGGCGCCGATGGTTTCGAGTGTTTTGGCTGCCGGGCAGCCAAAGAGCGCGATTTTTGAGCCGACCACGCCGCCATCGTCAAAAACGGGGGCGGTGAATCTGGCGTGGTCCCAGTTGGCGACGATCCTTTCGGCGTCGCGGTTCCGGCAAAAGGCTTGCAAAGTGCTGCCGAAATGCTCCGGTTTGGCGGCCTCCACCCGGTACAGCACGTAGCGCTTGCCCGCCTCGTTCAGGTCGGAAGGGTCGTCCTGATCGAATATGTCGAGCTGGGGCATGCAGTCGTTGTCGGTCCAGGGGTATCCGCCCAGCGTTTTGGGGTTCAGGGCCTGCAAGCCGATGGCGAATTCGGCGTTGCGCACCACGCCCACCGTTTCGCCGATGGTTTCTTTGATACTGGTGGGATAGGGGCCCCAAACGACCAGCTCGACGGGCTCGGGGCTGTGGAGCGAAAGCAGCTCAAACTTGAGGTGGCTCGGCTTTTCCGTCACCAATATGGTCGCTTGTGCGCCTTCTTCAAATTTGAAAAGCACCGTGTGCTTGGCTTCTCCAGGCTGTGCAGCAATGGGGAACTGCATTTTCCCGCCGATGCGGATGGACAATAACGGCGCTGCTGTGTCTTTTGCACAGTAGTTTTTTTTCCGGGCTTTGTCCACGAGCTCGCGCACCTGGCCTTTGGCGTCAATGGCCAGGCGGAGGTCGGCAGTTTCAAAGACGAGTTGGTTGGGGGCTTGCCACGACAGGGCCGCGAGGGATAACAGGACAAACAGACGTTGCATGAAGGCAGTTTTGTCGGTAAAAACAGAACGTGATATTACGGTGAAAATAGAAAATCGGGTATTGGTACAAAAAACTACCGACTGTGTACCACGATCGAATCCCCCTCCAGCGCGTAGCGCCCGTTCGGCGCCTGTGCCTTTACGGCCTCTGCCCCGATCTCGTGCAGCACCTGCTCCCGTTGTTCGGGTGGGAGGCCTGTTTTGGCAAGCCATTCGCCGAGGCTTGGCACGTCGATAACAATCACCATGTCGTTGCCGCCAAATTCGTAGTACAAGTCAAAACTGCTCGCCTCGCCCCGGTACGTTGCCAGCCCGCTCCGGCCGGTGTTTTTAAACGTCACCCTCCCCAAGGCACTTGCCTGCCGCTCCTGTTGGCGGGCTGCCTGCGCTTTGGCGGCATCGAACATCCTTTTATAGCTGCCGGCTTTCAGGTAGAACGCTGCGACAACCAGCAGGACGGCCAATAAGAACCCCAATATATGCTTGATTTCCAAGCCTTTTGGAACAAAAATCAGAAAGATGAAGAATAGGGCCGTCAATACGCCGAGGGCAGGGACAATCATGACCAAAACATTCCCCAAGCCGGGGCGCTCATAATACCGGGCCAATGCCCCTGCTATTACAAAGCCGGCTACCCAGAGGGCGTAGGGGATGAACGGCGCCATGTCGGTGGGCGCAAGGTTGTTTCCTTTAGCTTCAAGGTACGACTGGCAGATGATGGCGAGGAATGCCAAATTAACGGCGGCTCCGAGCAGGAATACCCAGATGGATTTCATGAGTGGCTTGCTTTGTATTGTTTTTGCGCCGACAAAGCTAAGCGTCTGAACAACAGGCCCGAAATTTTTTTGCGTGTGGCGGCTTATTCTGCCATCGAGGCGCGCGCCATTGCTTTCAGGCCGTTTGGCCATACAAGCCAATAGTGGACAATCTTTGTGCTTTTTCGCCCTGCGTTTGGTAGCTTTCAGTTTTATTGGAATATTTGCCGCCGCAGAAAAACTTTGCTATTATCAGCTTTGATAATGTTTATAGCTTTACGCACCTGTATTGTTCCGTTTGTTTGCGACGGGACTTCCAAGTCTTTTCAAAACCGTTCATTTCGCTCAACAAAAAAGTACTCAAGTCAAAATTTTTACAATGCACAAGCCTTCCTTCTTACTGTTGCTCGCCTCGTTTTTCAGCATTGCGGTTTCGGCACAAAATTTACCGACCGATGCCGAGCCGGGCGACTGTTTTATCCGGTGCCCTATTGAAGAAATTTCAGAAAAGGCAAAAGTTGTCGTCACCCCTGCCTACCATGAATACAAAGTGGTGCCAGCCACGTACAAAACTGTGGAAGAGCGCATTATGGTAAAAGAAGCATCCAAGCGCTTCGAGTATGTGCCCGCCGTGTACGAGGATGTCACCGAAACCATCCTGGTGGAAGAAGGCGTGAGCCAGTACGCCATCACCACGGTAAAAACCCTCGATACCTTCGAGCTTTTCGAGGTAGAGCCGGCCTATTCCCGCTTCGAGACGCGGCCGGCCATCGACGGCTGCAACTCCCCAACGCCCGGCGATTGCGACGTGATCTGTTTCGTAGAGCACAAAGCAGTGGTGAAGCATATCCCGGTGCAAAAAATAGTGGCCAAGCCTACCTTCGTCAAAGTGGCGCCCAAAGAAGGCCGCTTCCGGACGATCACCAAAAAAGTGGTCAAGACTCCCGCCACCGTGCGCGAAATCGAAATCCCGGCGGAGTACATCACCATAAAAAAGCGCATGATCGACCAAGACGCGACCGTCGATTCGGTGGAAGTGGCGCCCATCGAGCGCGAAGAGGTATTCTTAGTGCACGACCGCAGCGGCACGAACCGGGGCTTTGAGTGGAAGAAGATCGAGTGCGAGCTGCTCGACTACAACATATTGCCCATCTACTACGGCCTCAACAGCGCCTACCTCAACGCCGAGGCCAGGGAGGTCATCAACGAGAAGCTGCTGAAACTGATGTTGAAACGGCCCGAAATACGGGTAGAGATCAGTGCCCACACCGATTCGCGGGCCTCCGACGATTTCAACATGGAACTGTCCAGACAACGGGCCTTGAGCGTGGTGGAATACCTGGTGTCCAAGGGCATCAAACGCTCGCGACTCGAGTACCGCGGCTATGGAGAAACCCAACTGGCCAACCACTGCGGCAACGGCGTCAATTGCACGGAAGAGCAGCACGAGAAAAACCGCCGGACGGAGTTCCGGGTGCTGCCGCGGTAAAGGGGGGGGGCACATTTCCTCCCTTCTCATGTTTCTCAAACAAAACCTTGCAAATCTGAAATAGCTCCCTTATCTTCGTAGGAAAGCTATACACCCACAATGAAAACTGCACGCTGGCATTTGATGCCCACAGACAATGCCCTGGCCCAGCGCCTCGAAACGGCGCTGGGCCTTGAGCCTCTGATTGCCCAATTGCTCGCCCAACGCGGCATCGACAGCCCCGAAGCTGCCCGCCGATTTTTCAAGCCCGAATTTGCCGACTTGCACAACCCCTTCCTCATGCAGGATATGGATGCCGCCGTTGCCCGGCTGGATGCCGGCTTGCAAAATGGGCAGCGCATCCTGCTGTATGGCGACTACGACGTGGACGGCACCACAAGCGTCGCACTGATGTATGCCTTCCTTTCCCGGCTGACGGCCAACCTTGACTACTATTTGCCCGACCGTGAAAAAGAAGGCTACGGCGTGAGTCTTGCCGGGGTTGAATACGCCCGCGAAAATGCCTGCTCCCTCATTATCGCCATGGATTGCGGCATCAAAGCCAACGCAGCGGTAACCTTAGCTAAAAGTTACGGCATCGATTTCATCGTTTGCGACCACCATCTGCCCGAAGGCGCGCTGCCCGATGCCGTGGCAAACCTCGATCCCAAGCGCCCCGATTGCGGCTATCCCTATAAGGAACTGAGCGGCTGCGGCATCGCCTTCAAGCTGGCCCAGGCACTCGCCTTGCAGCACAACACCCCCAGCGAAGAACTGGCCTCCCTGCTCGACCTGGTGGCCGTCAGCATCGCCTGCGATATCGTGCCCATGACCGGCGAGAACCGGACGCTCGTACATTTCGGCCTGCGCCGCATCAACCGCGCTCCGCGCATCGGCCTTGCCGCGCTCGTCGAAAACATGAACCGCCCCAAGCCGCTCACGGTCATGGACTTAGTGTTTGGCCTCGGCCCGATGATCAATGCCGCTGGCCGATTGGGCGATGCCCGCGATGCCGTGAAGCTCCTGCTATCAGCCGACAAAGCCAGCGCCTTGGACGCTGCCAGCCACCTGCAGCGCCGCAACATCGACCGCCGTACCGTCGATTACGCCACCGCCGAGGAAGCGCGGCTGCGGTTCCGCAGCCTGCCCGGTTGGGAACAGAAAAAGAGCATCGTCCTGTTCGACCCTGCCTGGCACAAGGGCGTCATCGGCATATCGGCCAGCCGTATCGCCGAGGATTTTTACAAGCCGACGGTGATCCTGACCGAAAGCAACGGCAGGGCCGTCGGTTCGGCGCGCTCGGTGCGGGGCTTCGACTTGTACGCGGCGCTCCAGCACTGTGAAGACCTGTTCTTCTCCTACGGCGGCCACGCCCACGCGGCGGGTATGCAGATGCCGATAGAAAATGTGGCCGCTTTTACCGAGCGGTTCGAAACGGTTGTCGGCAACAACCTGGTTTTGGAACAGGAAAGCCCGACGATCGAGATTGCCGCAAAAATCAGTTTCAAGCAGATCACCACTGCCTTCTGGTCGAAACTGAAGCAGTTCGAGCCATTCGGCCCCGCCAACATGAGCCCCGTTTTCTGGGCGGAAAACGTGGCGGACACGGGCCATTCCAAGTTGCTCGACAACAACCATGTGCGGCTCTCGCTGTGCCAGGGCGGCAGCAAACCCATATTTACAGGCATCGGCTTTGGCCTGGGAAAAGCTTTTGAACAAGTGAAAGGGGGGGCTTTCGATATTGCTTTCAGCTTGCGGGAGGAAAATTGGAAAGGGCAGCGGAAGTTGGCATTGCATGTGAAGGATATGCGCCGGAAATAGCTTGCCCAACCCGAAACATCTCCCGCACCGCCGCCTTTCCCTCCTCACCCAAGTCAACCGTGAACCGGTTCACGTACAACGCGATGTGCGCCCGCATCACCGATTCCTCCATTTCCTGGGCGTGCGCGCGCACAAAGGGCATCACGTCGTCGGTGTGTGCAAAGGCGTATTCCACGCTGCGCCGAAGGGAGCGGTTGAGCTTGGCTTGCGTTTCCTCCGGCAAGCTTTTCCGCACCACGATGCCCCCCAGCGGGATCGGCAGGCCGGTGCTGTTTTCCCAGTATTCGCCCAGGTCGATCAGCTTGACAAGCCCTTTTTCGGCATAGGTGAACCGGTTTTCATGGATGATAAGCCCTGCGTCGAATCGGCCATCGAGCACGGCAGCTTCTATGTCGGAAAAAAGCAGCGGTGTTTTGTGCCGCGCTTCGGGGTAGGCCATACTGAGCAGGAAATTGGCCGTGGTCATTTTACCGGGAATGGCGATGTGCGCGGCGTTAATCTCAGCCGGGCCCATGCTTTTTTTGGCGATCAGCAGAGGGCCGCAGTTTTTCCCAAGGGCGCTGCCGGCGTCCAGCAGGTTGTACAGGTGCGTGAGCTGCGCGAAGGCGTGGTAGCTGAGCTTGGTCGCGTCGATGTTCCCGGCGAAGGCGCGTTGGTTGAGCGCTTCCACGTCTTCCATGACCACGTCGAATTCAAGTCCTTCGCAATCGACTTTCCCATGAATCAGGGCATCGAAAATAAAGGTGTCGTTGGGGCAGGGCGAGAACCCAAGGCTGAGTTTTTTCATAAATTTTTGTTGACAGGAGGCTTATACCAGGATTTGGGTGGATTTGATGGATTGACGGATGCTTTACCCGCGGTAGCATTTGCGAAGGCGGGTGAAAAATTGATTTTCAATCGATTACAAACATTCAATTTTCACAGCCACTTTGCGTTGGCTATAAACATTGCGTTGCCAGGTTTTGTGCATGACCAATATCGTAATGTTTTGATCTACTGTAAGGTAGCCAATGGCTAATGGCCAACAGCCAACAGCTCGATACATAACGCTTGCAAAAAAGCGAATGTTCAGAAAAAGCGCCGAAAGAAATCGCTGCCAGTTGCGGAAACAAGCACTACATTGATACCCGATTTTTGCGACTTTTGGGGGCATTGCTTGTCTTTACCCCAAGAAATTTAACTAAAACAGCAGGATATGCGTGAAACCTTTACATTTTTTTGCCTGACCATCACGGCAATTTCCATATTGATGTCTTGCCAGGGAAGGCCACCATGCCGGGAACTGACCGGCACCTGGACCAACCGGGAAGGCTACGGGCTGGTATTCAAAAGCGACAACAAAGCTTTGTGGCTCAACAAGTTCGGACAAATAATCGACACAGTTACCTGTGTGTTTGTCCTGAACTGCAAGGCAAGCCCGGCCACCCTCGATTTTTCTGGATTCAACGCAGGGCCATTCCAGGACAAGACCCTATTTGGCATCGTTGAATGGAGCGCCGATACCCTAATCCGGTATTGCTACGAAGCTGGTAGCCAGCCCGATGTCAGGCCAAAAACATTCGATCAGGCGCAGACGATAAAATTTTTCAGGGGGTCGTATTAGTTAACCCTAACTTTATACTTGCTTAACAGCCTTCGGCGCGGGAGGGCGTAATTTTGCCCCATAATTTAGCATCATTTGCATGATTTTCCTCCCGCGCCAACCGTCTCTCTCCGCCCGTCCGCAACTCGGTCGCACTAATCAAAAGCCTGATACTCCGTCAGGTATTTTTGCCGATGGGCTGTTTTCCCTGGCGCGGGCTTTTTGTCTTTTCTCAACGCATTATAAGCCCGTTCCACATGAAGCGTAAAATCGACATCGTGGTACTTTCTGACATCCACCTGGGCACCTATGGTTGCCATGCCAAGGAATTGCACCACTACCTCAAAAGCATCGAGCCCAAGACCTTGGTGCTGAACGGCGACATCTTCGATATATGGAATTTCAGGAAAAGGTATTTTCCCAAAGAGCACATGGAGGTGGTGCGGCGCTTGTTGAAAATGGCTGTCAACGGCACCAAAGTCTATTACCTCACCGGCAACCACGACGATGTTTTGCGGAAATTTGGCGAGATGTCGCTCGGGCTGATCCACTTGCGCAACAAACTGGTGTTCCAGGTGGATGGCCGCACGCACTGGGTGTTCCACGGCGATGTGTTCGACATCAGCATCCAACGGGCGCGCTGGCTTGCCAAGCTCGGCGCCGAAGGCTACGATCTGCTCATACGGATCAACCGGGCCATCAACGCTACCCGCAAATTCTTTGGTCTCAGCCCGGTTTCATTTGCCGGCAAGGTGAAAAAGGGCGTGAAAGGCGCAGTTAAATTTATTGACGATTTTGAAAAAACAGCCATAGACATTGCCGCTGAAAAAGGGTACGATTGTGTCATCTGCGGCCATATCCACCAACCCGAAATGCGCGAAATAGCGCTGCCCAACGGCAAAGTGCTGTCCTATATGAACAGCGGCGATTGGGTGGAGCACCTCACGGCATTAGAATACAACAACGGTGCCTGGAGTCTGTACAAATACGACAGCCTTGAGTTTGAGTTGACTAGCCCAAGGCTACAGGTGAAACCGGCAGAACCAAACTGGTTCTCGCTCAGCCGGGAAGCGCTCGTGACAGACCAGAATGGAATAGCCGCTTTTGAAGCGATTTAGATAGCATCATGCCAAGCCGGGGAGGACAGGTTTTTTTTGCGCCCCGGCCCTTTTTTATACCATGATTCCGGTGATTTGCAAGATTTTTAGGATGGATTAAATGGATTATGAAGGATTTACCTCCCTATATTTTAGCAAACCACTTTCCGTTTGGCAAACTTCATACACTTCGATCATATTCCAGTTCGACCGGATGGCTGCCAGCCATCCGGTTTTTTTGGGCAGTAAAACCTTACTTTTGCCCCATCATGCCAAAACAAAAATTCTACGTCGTCTGGGAAGGCCACAAGCCCGGTATTTATAAAACCTGGGAGGAGTGCAAAAAACAGGTAAACGGTTTTCCCCAGGCCCAATACAAGAGCTTCGATTCCATGGCAGCGGCAGAATTGGCCTTCAAAGGAAGCTATTGGAAATTTGTCCAGAAAAGCGAAACCAGCCCCAAGCCTATGGGGAAGGCGCCCCGCTCGGCCATCGTGCGCGAGAGCGTTGCCGTGGACGCGGCCTGTAGCGGCAACCCGGGCGACATGGAATACCAGGGTGTTTGGACTGCCGACGGGCGCAAGCTTTTCCATGTGGGCCCTTTGGAGGACGGCACCAACAATATCGGGGAGTTCCTCGCCATCGTGCACGCCCTGGCGATGCTTAAGGCCCAAGGGAAGCCCAACCTGCCCATTTATTCCGATTCAAAAATAGCGCAAGGCTGGGTGAAAAAGGGCAAGTGCAACACCAAGCTCGAAGCAACGGGGCGCAACGGGGCGATATTCGACCTCATCGAACGCGCCGAAAAATGGCTGGCTGCCAACAAGATAAGCAACCCGATACTCAAATGGGAAACGGAAAGCTGGGGGGAGATACCGGCGGATTTCGGGAGGAAATGAGGGCTTGCTCAACTTGGCGTTCAATTGCCCGCTCAACGCTGTGAAAGTTCTTGAATTCTGCACTTTGCCAGGCCAAAAAAGGCGTTCGTATTTTTTGCAAAAAAAATATGCCAAAATTTTGTTTGGCAATTATTTGAATCAGTACATTTGTTGGTTCTATTGATAATTTTTTAATCCGTGTTTGCCGTAAATAATGCTCGTGATGTCTTGGTAGCTTCGCCCAGTATGCAATTTGGGGCGTTTGGCCTTTTGGCTTTCCCAGGTTGCAGCCACCTTAAAAAGGGGCGCTCACCTTTATATCGAAGCAGCATCTCGATACTGATTTATCCAAAAGCTATATGTTCCGTTCAATTGGGGCATGTGCTTTTTTGCATTTTTCCCATCTAAGTTTGCCTGAATTGGCAAGGTGGTTCGGCTTTAATCTTCCTTTAGTCCATATTAATATCTTTTAACAACGTCTTTCAAGGTCTAATTCATGAAAAAGTTTACTTTTGATGCACAGCTTGATTCCCCTGTGTTGAACTTTGGTCGTTTTACAGCGCAACTTTGCCGTAATCTCGCCCAAGCCTTCGCACCCCCTTTGATTTTCTGCTTTGCATTGCTCGCGGTTAGCGCTACTGCCGCGTACGCGCAGTGCAACCCCGCAGGCAATGTCAGCCGATACGAGTTCAACGTCAATCCGACAACGAATCTGAATCTGACCAACCAGCAGTTTTGCACCTCGCAATCGTTGGGCACCAATTGTTGCGGGATGCAGAACAGCTACCGCTGTCTTGACATCATATTTAACCTTAGCAACGGGCCCAATGGAGAGGTTTTCGGCCCCCAATGCACGGGGGCATTAAACCTGATGACCGCTCAGGGAAATTTCGATGCACTATACTTTAACATCGGCACACCCAGTCAAAGTGGGGGGGCTACCAATTGCGCAGCCCCCGTTGGCATAGGCAACAACTTTATCATTGCCGTTGCATTTTCCGGCATGGCCAATGGCGACATCCAGGTTGTTATGACCGTAACAAACAGCATGGGCAACGTGGTGAGCTCAATAACCCAAACGGCATCTCCAGGCCAATCGGTGATCTTCACCATTTGCAAGCCTGGTTTTGGCTGCGTCACGGGTGGCAGCCTGGTTTTTGGCTGCTGCAGTATCACTGGGGCCCTTGCCCTGGCGCCCAATGCTCCTTCCACAATATGCGCAGGCGGTTCAACCACCTTGAAAGTTACAGGTTCAGGTGGCACACCCCCGTATATGGCGACCATTTGCCGGGCAACGAGTGCCGATACTACCTATTTCCCCGTTACGATCCCCAATGACAACGACGGCGACCCTACCATGGACATGATAACGGTTCCGGTTTCGCCTACCTCGACAGCAACTTACACTTTGATCAGCATTCAGGATGCCTCTGGTTGTGCAAAGCCTGTTATGAATCAGTCCGTCACCGTAACCGTCAATCCGGTGCCGCAGGTGAACCCCGTGTCCAATATGACCTATTGTGCCGGCGCATCGGCGCCATCGGTGGTGTTTACGAGCAATGTGCAGGGCGCTGTTTTTTCCTGGTCGCGGACCAACGAGCCGATAGGTCTGGGCACGAACAGCGGCACGGGTAACGTGCCTGGTTTTATAGCCACCAATCCAGGCAGCGCCCCAATTACTTCGACCTTCAGTGTCGTTGCCACCTTTACTGCCAACGGCGTCACTTGCACGGGCACGCCGATACAGTTTACCATCACGGTCAATCCGAACCCGCAAGTCAACGCGGTGCCCAACATGACCTATTGCGCCGGCGCGTCGGTGCCATCGGTGGTGTTTACGAGCAATGTCCCAGGTGCCGTGTTCAGTTGGTCGCGCACAAACGAAGCCATCGGTTTGGGAAGCAACAGCGGTACGGGCAACGTGCCGGCATTTACCGCCACCAATGCCGGTGGAGCGCCGCTAACTGCCACATTCAGCGTGGTTGCCACCTTTACCAACAACGGTACTACCTGTACCGGCACACCGATACAGTTTACCATCACCGTCAATCCGAACCCGCAGGTAAATGCCGTGGCGAACATGACCTATTGTGCTGGCGCATCAGTACCCTCGGTAGTGTTTACGAGCAATGTCCCGGGCGCTGTTTTTTCCTGGTCGCGGACAAACGAACCGATAGGCCTTGGCACCAACAGTGGAACGGGTAACGTGCCAGCCTTCACTGCCACCAATACTGGCTCTGCACCAATTACGTCCACCTTTAGCGTTGTGGCCACCTTTACCAACAACGGCGTTACCTGTACGGGAACGCCGATACAGTTTACCATCACCGTCAACCCGAACCCGCAGGTAAATGCCGTGGCGAACATGACCTATTGTGCCGGCGCATCGGTGCCATCCATTGTTTTCACAAGCAATGTTCCTGGTGCCGTGTTCAGTTGGTCGCGTACCAATGAGGCCATAGGCTTGGGAACAAATAGTGGAATGGGCAACGTGCCGGCATTTACCGCCACAAATGCCGGCAACACGCCACTAACCTCGATTTTTAGCGTTGTGGCCACTTTTACCAATAACGGCATCACCTGTACGGGCACACCGATACAGTTCACGCTCACGGTAAACCCAACGCCGAATGCGGTAGCTACACCCGCTTCACAGACCATCTGTTCGGGCAGTGCGATAACAACCATCGTGCTGACGGGCAACGTCACCGGTACTGTTTATAACTGGGTGCGCAACAACACCGGCACCGTAACAGGCATCGCCGCCAGCGGATCGGGCAATATAAGCGGCTCCCTTACCAACACAACCAACGCCCCGATAACCGTAACATTCACCATCACACCTACTGCCAACAACTGCCCCGGCACTCCGATTACCGCTACCGTATTGGTCAACCCTGTACCGGCTACCTTTAACGTTACAGGTGGCGGCTTGGTTTGTACTACGGATATTACAGGAGTAACGGTTGATTTGAGCGGCTCACAGACCAATGTCAATTATCAGCTTCGCCTCAACGGCAACCCCGTAGGCGCTCCTGTGGCGGGCACTGGCGCAGCCATCTCTTTCGGCCCACAATTGGGTGTCGGCACTTATACCGTGATCGCTACCCATACGCAAGGCGGATGCACAGCTATCATGGCCGGCTCCGCCACCATTGCTACCTTTAACTGCAACGCTGCTGTTACCGCGCCATGTGTCTGCAAGAACAACGCCACCACGCTGACCAACGGCCAGTTCGACGAGACGATCAAGGTGAACGCGCCCGGCACCCAGGTCTGGACGGTTGTCAATGCCACCGGCCTGTACCTTTCGACAAGCCCGGCGCCGCCGAATGCTCCCCAACCGATCACCAACGGCTTCACGCTGACGAACCTGGGCCCTGCGATGAACATGTTCGAGCTCAAGGGCATCCACGTTGACGCGCTGGGCTACAGCGTGACCGTCAGCAACAGCCAGGGCACCTTCCTGACCATCGGCAACAGCTGCGCGTACCCGAACCCCTCGATCACCTCCGACCTGAGCCCGAACTTCTGCCTGTTCAGCCCGGCGTTCAACCTTGTCGGGGACCCCGGCGACGCGAACATCACGAGCCAGGCGTTCACGATCAACGGTGTCCCGGCCACGCAGTTCAACCCCAGCCAGCTGGGCGTGGGCAACCACACGATCGTCTATACCGTGAACGGCGGCGTCCCCAAGGCCTTCGGGCCGAACGACCCCGGCTGCATCCAGAGCGTATCGACGGTGGCGCACGTGATCGCGACGCCGGCCACGCTGAACTGCAACGACTTGGTGAACATCTCGCTGCCGGCGAGCTGCACGGGCGAGATCAAGCCCGACGACGTGCTGGAGGGCAGCTACGGCTGCTTCGACGACTACATCGTGGAGCTTGACCGCACCGCGCCGTTCGGCAACGGCCCCTGGACGACGGCGCTGCTGACGGCGGCGGACATCGGCAAGACGTACCGCTACCGGGTGACGCACTTGGTGAGCGGCAACACCTGCTGGGGCGACGTCAAGATAGAGGACAAGCTGCCGCCGACCCTGTCGTGCCAGGACATCCACCTGATCTGCGCGATCACGAACTATGACCCTTCCTACCTGCAGAACGTGCTTGGGATAGGGGCCGCGTTCCCCGACGTGACAGACTGCTCGAACTACACGCTGACGCGCACGGACACCTGGGTTGACGTTTCCTGCACAGGGACGGTGAACGGGCAGGGCAACGTCAGCGCTTACGTGCTGCGGAAGTGGACGGCGACGGACCAGTGGGGCAACTCGACGACCTGCAACCAGTACATCTACTTCGACCGTCGGCACGTCTCGGACGTGCTGTTCCCGGCGGACTACGAGATATCTTGCAGCGACAACATAAACACCGACCCATCGGTGACGGGGGCGCCGTACGTCAGCGAGTTCTACCAGAACTGGCCGATCTACCCCAACGGGGGCT
>CAZULM010000079.1:0-27164 GCA_964621185.1 uncultured Saprospiraceae bacterium
ACGAATTTGAGCTGGTGCTCTGCTTCCATTGCTTTGAGGGCGTCTTCGAGCTGTACGCGTTCCCAAAGCAGCTTGAACCCTTTGTTGGGGTCGAGGGATGTGGGGTCGTGGAGCATCAGGTTCACGTCATGCAGGCGGTTGCGCAGGGGGGCGATGGATTCTTCATAGCTGCGGTTCAGCTCGTCGAGGTCGAGCGCGGCTGTTGACATCCAGGGCTGGAGCCAAGCGGCGGCAGTGTCGTAGGGCGGCGGGCTGAAGGCATTGAGCCTGAGGCAGGCGATGAGCAGCAGGGTCATGGCGATGCCAGTGCGATTGAGGAGCGTTTGGGTTTTCATAACGAAGGATTTTTGTAGTTGGGTAAAACGGTTGAAGCGTGTTTTGATGGGTTTGTTATTTTGGCTTGTACATGAGGCCGATGTTGATGTTGAGGGCGTTGTAGCCCATTTGGATGGCAAAGTCTTTGCTTAGGTCAGCAGGGCTTCCCATGAAGCGGATTTCAGCCAGCCAGGCAAGGTTATCCGTCAGGTTGGGACAAATGCCAAAGCCTACGAAGTAACCAATGGCTTCGTCGCGTTTGAATTCCCACCCACGAATATCTACTTCGATTCCTGAACTGGCCCGGTATCCGGATCTGAATGCGCTGCTGATATCTTTAACGAACCCAAGGCCTGCATTGACAAATAATACATCTTTGATCCGGTATTCCGGTACGATTGCCAGGTAGGTTTGATTTATAGAATAGCTTCCTCTGAAATAGGTAGGGAATTGCCCCTCATACACGATGTTTCCATCAATATCGGGGTTAAAATTGTTGAAACCCAGCTCTGCCCCAATTCTAAATTTGTTTTTAATGGGCAAACTGAAGGCCATTGAAAAACTGCTGCCGCCATCCCGGGTTTTTTTTGCCGGGTCGTATCTGTCCTCCTTAGAAGTGATCTTTGGCTTGCCACTGAGTGCGCCAGCCTTCATGCTGAGATTGAGTTGGTTTTGGGAGAAGCCGTTGATGGCAAGGAAGCAAAAAATGACGAGCAAGTTTTTGTGTTTTAACATTGTTGAAAGTGTTTAAAATTTTGAAATGAAGAGTTAAGTAGTCGGGGACAAACGTAATGGCTTTTTTTCTTTTGCTGCGCCTTTTGGTTTCCAAATTCTCGGTTAAAATGCAACAAAAGGTTGAGCCGTTATTTTTCCGTCGTTTCCGAATACCCGCAGCACATACCATCCTGTACGCAAGGCTGAATAGGGGATTATCATATATGTTTGCATGTTTTCCATATCCCCTTCAAGGCAAATTCTCCCGACGCTATCGAAAATCTGGAATCGTTTGCTGGTTTCAATATGCTGCAACCAAAGCAGTTTACGGCTTAGAATGTTTACTATTTTTACTTCAAGCGCATCTGGGCTATCCGTAGCGGACATCTGTGGAGCAAATCTGTAAACTTGACCATCAGGCCAGTCTCCCTGTAAACCAGTGAATGAAAATGGGGGAAAGCCAAAACTAGGAGACTGGACGGTATTATAAAGAAAAGCATACTTGTCGTCTAAGCTGTTGATGAAGCCAATTGCTGGTCCGGTGGCGCCAACACTTTCGTACGACGCTGGCCCACTAACATGGTGAGAGCCTAAATGTACCTCCAAGGCGTGGTCTGATTCGTAAAGCCTTATTTGAACGTTCACCGAGTCAACTTCAGGCGCCATAACAAAACCTGCGTTTCTGAATTCAATTTTACATATTCTATTAGGAGAATCTCCAGACAGATTGTAGGAGATTGGCGAGATTGAAGAGTCCGCCAAATCCCAGCCTCGGTCAACAATAGCCTGGCTAAATCCCGCAAAATGCAATGCCACTTCATTTTCTGCGAACCCAAAAAACAAGGATGAAGCGCAATAAACTGTGACAGAGTCAAATGGGTAATCAAAAAACATGAAATTAAACCCAATCGGAATAGTCCAGGTTTCTGAAAACCAGAAATTTTGATTGCTTAGTGGGATTTGTTGCTCTAAATTTTCGTAGGGCTCCACCCTTTGTGAAAATGTGTAGTCGAATTGTTGAGCAATTGAGTCAGCTTCAAAGGTGACAAGAAAGAGGCAAAAGCGCAGGATTTTTTTCAACATTTTATAGGCGTTTTAAATGGCGAATTGTAGTGTGAACATACCTGGAAAAGGGCAGGTTGACATGCTTTGCTTCAATGTACATTTTATAGTTTTTTCTATCCCAGTTATAAAATTTTGTCTCTTTGATTTTAGGGTTTCTGTCGCAGCAATTATAAGAAGACACTTCTACAGGAAGCGTCAATGAACTTCTACATCCGGCAACTGTAGTAATAGTGAGCGTAACAAGAAAGCGTTTGTCACATGGAAAAATATGGTTCGGGTGTTGGGTATAATCAATAGCGCTTCCGTCACCAAAGTTCCAAGCCCATGACTGAATTGAGCCACTGCCAACTAGAGTGCTTAAGTCTTTGAACGCAATACCTCCAGGAGTCCCAGTTTTATTCCATGCGAAAAAAGCGTTGCATTGGTTGTTTACTGTGATTACTATAGGCTTGCATATTTGGCTTGTGCAATCCCTCGTCAATTTCGAGTTGGTTGCCCTCAAGGGCTTCGTTAAAAACGTGTAACAAGGCTGTCTTCCTAAGGGATGTAAACCCTAAGCTTTCTTCGAAATTTGCCAGTGCGTGCATTGGGTCCAGAAATTCATTGGTAGGTTGTTCGTTTGGCATTTGGCTGTAATCATAGTTCTCTACGTCTTGCCGTAATTGGTTAAGGACGGTTTCAAAAGCAGCCTGACTTTGAAACACAAGCATATCGTTTTTTTTGGTTACTCCCGAAAACACCGTACTTGACTGTGCAAAAGCAGAAACTTGGCAAATAACAGCAAGCAGCAAAGCCGCTGCCGAATGTTTGAAAAATAGTAATAATTTCATTTTGATAAAATTGAAGCGTGTTTTTGCCTACTCTCTTCGCTTTTCGGCATCCGCGTCCATACTCTATTTCGGATTTTCTGGATTCCTCCTTTGTTTTTGACTTAAAGACATTGAGGTGCAACGGGGTGCACTGTCACTTTTTTGTTGTAATTCAAAACCTCAATAAAGCTGTCGGATGCAGACTCATCAACAATATTTTGTTATAGTTAAGGTTTGGCTCAAAGACCTGGAATTCCCAGTCGCTTTGGTCAAGCAGGTCTTTACAAACAAAGACAACTCTAAAGGTGTGCGCTATCTTAACCACTTCGCAATGAAAACCAAACTTTGCAATTCGGCCATCACGGCCGCTCTCAAGCAACTTCATGAAATTAAAACCGCTTCGATGGCTTTTGGAGCTGCGTAACATCAGTTAATAACTTAATTTTGGCAGGTCACTGGACTTTATTCCCCAAAATGATTGGTAATCCAAATTCACCAGAATTACCCTTGTTTTTTTTGAGCCTTTGTTACCCTTATTCACGAGTTCTTGCCATTCTGAAATATGACTTTTTGTAACTTTCCCCAAATATTTTGCCCAATAAATAATCATATATGCATCGTACTCCTGATCTTCTAATATGAACTTTTGTGCATTTTGCACGACAACGAGATCCTTGATAAATTCATCTAAGGTCTTGGCAGGTACAGGTGTTAGTTTATTAATGCTTCCAATCTTCTCAATAAAGGGAGAAACCTTTGCATTGCAATCTGATTCAAGGCTGCGATAATCTACGAGCTTTTTTTCCTTGTTAAAAAAACGGGCATCTGGAAAGGCTATGTCCGTAGCGTAAAATTTATTTAGGGCAAATGTGTCCTTAAAACAAAGAATTTCTGATGTGTCAACCCTGCAAGACAGCAAAAATTTTGAGAGCGATTGGTGATTTTCTAATTTAGGTTGTCTAATGCCTTCTATTTTTAGTAGGATGGGCTTGCATCCAAGGGAAAAAAAGAAAAGGAGCGAGACGACGACAGACGAAAAAAGTTTCATATGAGAATAATTGAACCATGCGGCAGGTAAAAGCCTGCCGCATGCGTGAATATTAAAAGTTGACTAAAAGATTGTTGTTGTCAAGGACTACTATTGGATAGATTCCGGCCTTTATTGTGTAGGATTTTACTCCAAGTACTGTAGCTACGTCAGCTGGAAGTTGGAAGTCCTCTTCGACAATAAAGCTGTCTCCTCCAAAGTATGTGTCAAAAGTGCTGGGTGTCATGGACGAGCGGTAAAATTCCATTGATAATTTTTTTCCATTTACAGACCCAGTCCCAGAAACTTTGTTCGCCGCCAGCACTGTGAGTGTATCTTGTGGATTGGGATCAATGGTTATGCGACAAATCCCAAATCGTAAGCAGCCAAATTTTTTCCTGCCAATTTCTATTGTGACAATTGGACCAACTGAATAGCCAGAGGCAACAAAAGACGTATCCGACAAATTATTGGAAGGCTGCATGCCGTGTCGAACCGATAACTCTGCTTTAGTTTCCTGAGCAGCAAAGCTTAGTGCGACCAACAATGATAAAAAAAGCTTGGTTTTCATAATAAAAAAAATTGAAGCGTGTTTCCACCTACTCTATACGCTTTTCGGTATCCGCGGCCGTACTCTTTTCAGGGTTTTCCGGCTTCCCCCTGGTTTTTATACCCAGATTTGGGTGGATTTGAAAGATTGATGGATGCTATATTTTGATTTTCAATGGTAAGATTTTGATGAGAAAAAGCACCCCTTGAAAAAGGAATATGTTTCTGAAAAGGCAGTACTATTTTTTTTTGCTTTTACCTCCGTAAAAATCAAATTTAGGGACATCACTTGGCTGACACCCCCAGAATGATTGATAGTCCACATTTACCAAAATCATCCTTATTTTTTTCTTGTCGTTGTTTACTTTTGTTATGAGCTTTTGCCATTCTGAAATGTGGCTTTTTGTAACTTTACCAAGATATTTTGCCCAATATATAATAATGTAAGCATCATATTCCTGATCTTCTAATTTGAAATCCAAGGCAGTTTTTTCAACAACCAAGTTCTTTAAGAAATCATCCATTGTCTTCCCAGGTACTGGTTTGAGGGAGTTAATTGAGTCAATTTTTTCGATAAAGGGCGAGACGTTTGCGTTACAATCAGTTTCAATGCTACGATAGTCTATTAGCTTTTTTTCTCGGTTGAAAAACCGTGCATCAGGTGCTCCAATCTCTGTGGCGTAATACTCAAATAATGCTTTTGTATCCCGAAAACCAAGTATTTCAGAAGTGTCCACTTTGCTTGAAAGTAGGAATTTAGAAAGAGATTGGTGGTTTTCTATTTTAGGTTGTTTTATGCCTTCCATTTTGATTAGGATAAACCTACAGCTGGAGGCTAACATAAAAAAGCTGAAAATGACTATAAATTTGAAGTGTTGCATTTTTTTTATTATTTTATTATTGAAGGTACGGCAGGTTTTAGCCTGCCGTACGTTTAGTTGACTAAAAATTAACCAAAAGTTTGTTTTCGCTAACCTCCGTAATAGGATAAATGCCTGCTTTAATAGTATAAGATTCCAGCCCTAAAGCCCTTGTTACCTCGCTAGGCATTTCAAAATCATCTTCAACAATAAAATTTCCACCACTAAAATAAATTTTGTAAGTTTCGTCATTCATTGAAGTTCGGTAAAACTCAACTGTTAGTTTTTTCCCAATAACAGCACCAGTGCCACTTGCAGATCTTCCTAATGCCGGGGTTTCTAATTTAATATTGGGATCAATTTTGGTCCAGCAAACACCAAATTTTTCACAGTCAAACTTTTTCCGTCCAATTTCAAAAGAAATTATTGGGCCTGTACCATTGATATCAAAAGGAATTGACATTTCAGGCATTTGATAAAAATAACTGGTAAAATAAGGCTCCACTGATGCTTGGATTTTAGTAGCTGAAAATGTAATCACAGCCAAAACAATCAAAAAAGAATACGTTTTCATAAAAAAAATTGATGCGTGTTTTCACCTACTCTATACGCTTTTCGGTATCCGCGGCCGTACTCTTTTCAGGGTTTTCCGGCTTCCCCCTGGTTTTTATACTTTGATTAAAGTGATTTTGAATGATTTGAGTGAAACAAATGCTTGATTTTAAAATGATTGTTGCATTTCGACATTCATAACCACTTTGCGTTGACTATATCTTTACTGTCTTTTGGCAATCTTGTACGCTGCTGGCGGCACGTCCAGGTTGCCGCAGGTCACCGTGCCGCCCGTCACGGGCGCGCCGCCCCGCGCGTGGATGATGCCCGAGACCACGGGCGTCGCCATGGAGGTTCCGCTCAGGGTCGCATAGCCGCCGTTTTTGTACGTGGAGTAAACATTGGTGCCGGTGGCCACCCAATCAACCACGCTGGCGCCCCAGTTGGTGGCCGAGTAGCAGCCCCGCGCGCAGGTGGCGCCGCCGACCGTGAACACCATGGGGCCGTTGATGCAAGCCGGCGAGCAGTTGACGGCCTTGCCGGAGTTGTTGCCCGCAGCGATGCAGGTCCATATCTCCAGGCGGGCCAGGTTGAGTATGGCTTTTTTCAGGGCGGGGTTGTTGTCCTGACAGTTGCTGACGGGGTAAGCGCCCAGGCTGAGGTTCACCACATCGTTTGGGTCGCCATAAATCGAGGCGTGGTTGATGCCCTGCACGAGGTAGGTCATGGCAGCCTGGCCGCTGTTCGACAGCACCTTTACCGGAACCAACGACGCGCCGGCGGAGACGCCCACCGTGCCGAAGCTGTTGTTCTTTGCCGCTGCAATTCCCGCCACATGGGTACCGTGGCCGTTGCCGTCGTCGTAGCTCTCGCCGGGGATGAACGAGCGCGCATAGGGGAACAGGTCGAGCACCGTCAAGTCGGGGTGGTCGATGTCGATGCCCGTGTCGAGTATCCATATCCAGTTGGCGCTGTTGGACACTTTGAAACCGCCGGCATTGAGGATGGCGCAAGGCACCTTTTGGCCTGCGCCTTCCATTTCCGGCGGTGTGCTTTCGAGCAATTGCGGGTCGAGCTGGATGAGGTAGTCCTGGTAAACGCCTTCCACGGCCGGGTTGGCGCTCAGTTGGGCGACTTCTGCGGCAGAGAGCCTGGCGGAAAAGCCCACAACGGCGTCGGCGAATTCGGCGATCACGTTTTCGGCGCTGATGTTGGCATTGCGTTTCACTTGGGCCACCTGCGTCAGGTTGGCCTCTCTTTTGGTTTGGTTGGCGGCATAGGTCTGTTCCCGGCTGCCGGCGTTCGTGCGCTGCAGGGCTACCGGCATGGCGGCCGATTCTGTCAGCAAGACGATATACTGCCCCGGGATGGGGATTGGTTCGCCTTCCTGTGCCGTCATGCTGTTGAAGCGCAGCATGGTCAGCAGAAGAAGCATGGTAAAAGTTTTCATAATCGTTGAAGCGTGTTTTTTGCCTACTCTTTGCGCTTTTCGGCTGCCGCGTCCGTACTCTTTTTCGGATTTTCCGGTGTGCTCCGTTTTGGGGTTGGTTTGGGAGGCGATTGGGCTTGCTGTTCAGGTTTTTTATCCGGCGCATTGCCGATGAGCAGCCCGCCGGCCTTCCAAGACCGGGCTTGTTTTCATGTTGTTCCTGGTGTTTTCATCGGGCTTTGGGCGTTTTCATGGCGTTGTTGTCTCCCAAGTTCCCTTGATGGCCCCGGTCGGCACGCTAGCGGGAAGAAAAGGGCTCTCGTGCTTCGCGGGGTTCATCATGGCTTTTTCAAAGGGACTTGCGTGTTTTGATGATTTTGTGGACTTATGGCTTGAGGGTCAAAAGTTGTTTTTGATCGTTGTCGATAAGGTTTTTGTGTGCCCTGTCGCTGGGCGCAGGCACCCAAACCTTTTGTGGGTTGTTGGGCTTGAAAAAAACGACCCAGTTTCCCAAAGAAGGCGCCATAAGGTGCTTTCCCGCTGCGATCTCGATTTCCCGCCCGAAAATGCCGGCGGGCAACAGTGCCGGCGCATCTAATTCGAACCAAGTTGTGAACGGGTCGGGTTGGATGCTGCCGGGCAGTTTGCCGAGGAGTGGGAAGGAAGCCAGCACGGCGCCGCTCTCCAGCAGCGTGGTTTTTGCGCGTGCCTCCTGTCCCCATCCTGCGTTCATGCCGATGTCCAAATGAGTTTTGGCCAATTCCAGGCGGTACTCCTCGGCGCCTGCGACTCGGGTTTTGATCCAGGCGAGTGTGGTCGGTTGGGGCAGGTATGGTTTGGTTTCAGGTTGCGTTCGGATGTGTATCATGGCGTTTCGATGTTTTGATGTGACAAAGATGGGGTAGGGGTTTTCAAAAAAGTTGCGACAGTTGTGCAGGTTTTTTGCGGTTTTTTTGCGAGAAAAATGCGCTTTTATTTGTCTTAAATTATTGAATTTCAATTTTTTATACAAAAAAACTGTGTTCGCGGCGATTGTGTCCCTCAAGGCCGGGTGGCCGCACGGCAGACACGATATCGACGACGATAATGGTACTGGCGGCAGTGCAGGCATGATTTGCCTGTTTCAAAAGGTTTGGGGCTTGTGCTGGTGTAGAAAAGCTGTTCATGTTTACGGTGTTTAAAAAGTGAAGCGTGTTTGATGTCGATACAAAAGTGCGGGGGTTTTTTGGGGGGCGTTGCGACAGTTGGGCAGTAAAAAAGCTGGCCTTGCGGCAACAGCTCCGGTTTGGATTTTTTTCTAAAGTTCTGATTTTCAATTTTTTAGCTTGATCTGCTGCTGCCCTCGAATGTTCGCAAAAAACCGCCCCTATCCGCAGGCTTGTCGCCGTTTCGGCCGTTTTTACTGAAATTTGGCAGGAATCAATCCTGGAAAATGTTACAAAAAACGACCCCTTGAAATGGCAGGACGCTTGGGTGCCCAGCAAATTCCGGAGAAAAAAAGCCCGGCTTTGGGCAGACGCTGGTTTTGAAGGCGTGGTGCCCAATGTGCCTTTCAAGCGCTTGACATTTTCAATAAGTGCAGCCATTTTGACCCATTTTTACTGGTTTTGAAGAAATCCGGCTTCATTTAAGGGGAGGGCAATTGAGTGTTCGCACCCCAATTTGCCGCACAGCGCCCGTTGCTGCAAGTTCCTTGCAGGCCAGCCGCGAAACTCCGGTGGAATTCCGGGAGAAAAGTGTTATAAAAATCCGGGGAATTGAAGCCGATATTTGTTACAAATACTTGTTACTTATTGATTGTGAATAGTTTGTATTTACTCACGCTATTACTAATCCTCGCGTTATGATTAAGGAACTGACAGAATTAGTTTGCCTGACAGAACAAGCACTGCCCAACCCGGAGGAGCTGCTCGGTTATTTTGCCAACAACAACCGCAGTGTGCTGCGGCTTTTCCATGCCATCCAGTCGAGCAACTTCCGCACTGAAGCCGATGCCGTTGCCGCTGCGAATGTTGGCGAGCGCACGCGGTTCCGGCAGGTTGCCAAAGAGCTCCAGCGGTGCTTAGAGCAGATGGTGCTGCACATCGGCTACGACAAGGAGGTGTTCGATCCGCTGAACCATGGGCGGTTCAAGGGCTTCCAGTTGACGGCGATCGCCAAATCCTTGAACATCCAGGCCTGCAAGAACGCCTCAAAAAAGGTGGCGGAGGAACTGATGAAGATCGGCCTCGATTACGGGCGGCCCGAATTTGTGGCAGAAGCTGCCAAAGCCATGATGAACTATGTATGCGTCTCGGGCGGCAGCATGCACGAGTACGAATCGCACCGCAAGCTGTTCGAAACTTACGCCAAATGGCGGGCCATAGAAGAGCGGGCCATAATACATTTCGATTGGGTAACGCTTTTTTACGCCAACAAAAAGGCGCTGCAAAGGGACAACGCCGTGATGGCGCAGTGCCATTTGGAAGAGATGAAGCCTTATGTGGGCGTAATTCCTTCGCACAATTTTCACACCGTATATTTTTTGATGGATGCCATGCGCCACCAGATAGAGGCCAATTACCGAGCGGCGGCAGCTTCCAACGAACAGGCTATAGAATTCTTTTCCAAACGGGACTACGACTGCAAGGGCACGCTGCGCATTTTTTATTACCACGGCATCACCAACTGCGTTTATTTGGGGCAATACGAAAAAGGCGAGCGTTTCCTAAAAAAGGCCCTTGAAGAGGTCGCCGTCGGCAATATGCACTGGTTCAACACCTTGGAAATCGGTTTTTACCTTAAAATGCACAACGAGGACTACCTTGGCGCTGCTGAGATGTACGCTTTGGCAGTGCGGCACCGGCGCTTCAACGTGCTGCGCGACACCCAGCGCGAGACCTGGCAAATCCTCGGTGCTTACCTGTACATCGTCGCGCAATTGACGGGGGTAGCCTTCCCCGAGGGCATGGTGCCGAAGGTGAAGAGCAGCCGTTTCCGCAACGAGATCAAGGATTTTTCTCAGGACAAGACGGGCATGAACATCGCCATTCTGGCTGCCGAGGTGATGCTGGGCTTCCTGGAAGGCCGCGACGACGACCTGTGGCGCCGCGTCGCCGCGCTTGAGAAATACCGCGAGCGCTACCTCCGCAACAGCGAGGACACGCACCGCTCCCAGCTTTTCGTCAAAATCCTCGTCATACTCTCCAAGTACAATTACGATGGCGAGAAGTTCCTCGACAAGGTGCAGCCCTACGTTGACGAGCTGCGCCTCGCCCCGCTGCAGTTCACCAACCAGGCCCACGAACTGGAGATCGTGCCGTATGAGCGGCTGGTGCGGCTTTTGGCGGAGGCATTGGAGAAGCGGAAAGGCAGGGGCTTAGGTGGGGCGTTTGTGCAGAAGCTGGAGCGGGCAGTAGGGGGGAGAGGGGCGGGAGGATGAAATCCCAATTGACCTGCGCATGGTGATTGCTGACCCTGAAATGGGTGTCTGGTTTTATAGTCAACGCAAAGTGGTTGTGAAAGTCGTGATCGAATAATCATTTGAAAATCACATGTTTTTAATCACTCAATTCATACAAATCACTTTAATCAGAGTATAAGTGAACTCAATTCAGGAAACTGGACCGGAGCAGGCTCGGCGCGTAAAAGATGCCCTCCATCGGGTTGGGAAAAATTATTGAAGGTTCGTTTTGTTTGAGAATGGAAGTGCGAATGGGAGGGCTCGCTCATTTGCCCATGGTTTTTTTCAAGCGCTGTATGGCCTCTTCCAACTGCTTCACGCCCGATTCCAATTCTTCCAGCCTTCCCATGCCTTCATACATAGCGCTGCATTTGGCAGATAACATGAGGAGGGGCACATGCTTGTATGTTGTGAGAAACAACAAAAAGCCAAGCATATCCTCAAAACCGGGTTATCTTGACCCGATTTATCAAAAGCACTATAATTAGCTATGCACAAGCTCATCGTCGCGGCCTTCTTATTGCTCCAATGCGCATTGGCCACCTCTGCCCAGATCCCCATCACCGGTTACAACCACGTGGCGCTTTCCGTGAAAGACATCGAGTCCAGTGCCAAATTCTACCGTGAAATTGTAGGGCTGGAAGCCATTGAAGTGCCTGAAAACCTGAAAGCGATCCGTGCCTGGTTCAAGATAGCGCCCGGCCAGGAGTTGCACCTGTTGGCTGGCCGTCTCGACGCGGTGAGCAACAACGACCGCAACGGCGCCCACTTCGCCCTGTCCATCCAGGATGCCAACCCGATCGAGCAGTATTTGCTGAAAATAGGCTTGCCCTACCACCGCCAGCAGCGCTTCGACGGTGCCTGGCAGATATACATCACCGATCCTGACGGGTATGTGATTGAGCTGAACGAGCCGAAGGCCAGGTAAGGATACCATATGCCACCGCTAAATTCGGCAGCCAGCACAGCCAAGCTACAAGGGTGTAGGCAGCAACAAAATTGCCAAAAACCGGCACCAGGGCCGGCAGCCATATCCTCAGGGTGACGGCGGCGAAGCAGGCGGCATAGCTGTAGGTCATCATAACCTCGTGCTGCCGCAGCCGCAGCTGTCGGATGTTCAGGTAGGCAGAAAGTGTTGTGCCAAACCACACCAGCCCCAGCCCGATAAACCCTGCGGCAGCTACCCAGCCCCCCGTGGCGAAGAAGCCGATGCCGATCCCGGCGGTGGCGCTCAGCATCACAGAGAGCACGTACAGCTTGCCCAGCCTGCGGTGCCAATGAAGGTAGTTGCGCCTGATCCTGGCACTGAACTGCGTCCAGCCGACCAAAAGGGCAAGCCCGCCGAAGAGGATGTGCGTGTAGAACCCGATGTTCCAAAGGGCATTGGCCAGCAATGCTTCGCTTTTGGTGTTCAGCAGGCCGAACTCCCTGTCGAGGATAAAGTAAATTCCTGGGTAAAGGCCCACGCCGATGGCCAAGGTGGCAAATAAGAACCAGCGAGCAGTGTTCAACATTGGATGTTTTTCTGGCAAAATTCTAAATCTTGCCTAATTTTATCCCTAAATCTATTCAATAATAAAGCAAAACCTATGGACTCCATTCTACCCAACCATGATCGCGCCCGCTGGGCAATCACAATTTTCTACCTGCACCTTTTGTCTGTTTTAGCCTTTGCCGGCACTTCGTGGTGGCAAGCAGGCTTGATCGAAGCAAGCGATTTGGACATGGAAACAGCCTCGCTCAGCGACCTTGTTGTTGGTATAAGTGCGATGGCATACCTCGGCAGTTTGATTGCTACAGTAGTCGTGTTTATCTTGTGGTTCAGGCGAGCCTATGCCAACCTGCACCGTTTGGAAAGCCCTACCAGTATTTTGAGTTACCAGGAAGGCTGGGCAGCCGGTGCTTGGTTCGTGCCGTTCATAAACTTGGTGCGCCCATACACCATTATGAAAGAATTATGGAACGAGACACAAGATAATATTGCGGGCAAGGTGGAACGGGAGGGTCTCCAATCGTCGGCAATCATTGGCTGGTGGTGGGCAGCTTGGCTGCTTTACAATTTTGTCAGCCAGGTTGCGCGCAGGGTAGGGAATGATACCGATGTCGAAGGCATCGTCCAAGGGTTGAGGTCGAACACGATTGGATTGGTGTTTGCCCTGCCCGCAGGCATACTGGCCATATTGATCATCAAGAAAATCAGTGCTTTTGAACAAGAACTGTATGATCAGGAGCGGACAAACGACCCATCTGAGCACCTGTTGGCTGAATAATCAGCAACTGTCCACAACTACCACTCCTCCACGCGCACTTGTACCGCATTAGGCCCTTTCGGCCCATTTTCCACCTCGAATAATACCTTGTCGTTGTCGTGGATATGCTGTAGGATATTGCTGGCGTGCACGAAAATGCTCTCGCTGGTTTCGGCATCCACGATAAAGCCATAGCCTTTTTCGTCGTTGAAAAACTTCACTTGGCCTTTTCGGACGGGGTCTTGCGGCGCTTCGTCGCGGAGCGGCACCCCGATGACGATGTCTTCGGCCCTGAATTTTTTCTTTTTGGCAGGGTCGGGCGGCGTATCGGTCAAAAACCCGTTTTCATCAACATAAGAAAGCATGTCTTCGAAGCTTTTTGGGCCTTCTTCGGCTTTTTCGAGCTTGCGCTGCTCCCTGCGCGATTCTTTTTCCTGCTTCTTTTTTCTGCGGAGTTTTTCTTTTTCTTTCTTGTTGAACGATACTTGTGATCTTGCCATTTTGTGATTTTAGTTAGAAATGCGCCTTTGAAAAGCCTATTATACTATGATTCGCCTGATTTTTGTGATTGGATATGATTGATTTAACTGATCTTCAATTGATTACAAATATCTGCATGCACATAACCAAGCGGCCTGAGGTATAACAAAGGCTGGAATGTACAAAGTTAATCAAATTAATCGTTAAACCGTTATACAAGTGCCAAAATTCGGGTAATCTTTGCCCAAAAGTTTTTTACGGCGCATTTTTTGCTTGAAAAAACCGATCGTAATCGCATTCACCACTATTCAAAACTCAACTACTTATTATGAGAATTCAAAAAAAGGCGCTGTTGTTCCTGCTGCTGTTTTGGACTGTCGCCCAAACGTTCGGGCAGATAACCACCGTGCGTCGCTACAACCCTGAAGCCACCAAGCCACAACAATATTCCACCCCGGCAGCCACAAGCACGTCCAAGGGTTCGGCTGCACCTGCCTACGAATCTGCTGAGGACCAAGCTTCGCGCCGCGCCGCTGCCCTGTCGCGGGTGCAGGGCGCCGCCGCCAAATCAGCGCCATCCACCACGACAGCCAAGGGACTGAGGCCCGCTGAGTACAGCACCGATGGCACGGCGCCAGCCACCTATTCTACCGTGCCGCCGCCATCCACGACTATGACCGTAAATGGCCTGGAAGTGCAGCGCAACGTGCGCAAGGGCGTCGGCCAGGTCGGATCCGACCTTTTCACCCCGGTGGCGGAACTGCATTTCGTGCAATTTGCTGTTTATTGCAAAGACACGCCTGTTGACAAGGCGCCTTCCATCGACGGCCTGATGCTGCTCTGGCACAGCGGCAGCAAGTGCCCGGGCGGACAACCCGGCGCCAGCTACATCGTGAAAGGCTACAACACACCTGAAGAAGCCAAAAACGCGGTGCTGCAGTTCAAGGCCAACCGCATCGATTGCTGGTACAACCCATCGCTAACAGGTGCGGAAGTTGAGGTGATCGGGGTGCGGTAACAGCACGGTAAGTATCGCTGTTTTCAGTTTGTCGAATAGACATTTCATGCCTAATCCCGAATACTTTGGGGTTAGGCATTGTTATACCTCGTGCCGTTGGCTATTGGCTGTTAACCATTGGATTACGCACAGTGGGTCAAATGTTTGCGATATTGGTCATGCACAAAACCTGGCGGAGCGAGGTATAAAGTGGCCAGGCTGAACGCGGCGCCAAAGCTTCAGGCCCCGAAATCGCCACAGACCTGGATACGCCCGAGAATCTGGTAAAATCCATTGTGCACAAGGATGAAAAAACAGGACAGACATACGTCAAACTTCCTGTGGAGAACGAACAGGCTGAGGAAGGCTTGTTCAACATGCTGGGTGGGCTCTTGAAGGCGATGGCCAAATAGCTCAAGGGGTCACAGAGCGCAAAACCGCCCATTTCCCAAACAGCTCCAGCAACAGCAATGCCGCTGCTATGGCTACAAGCCATTCGAAATAATCTTTGGTGCGCTGCACGGTGCTCACCTCTATCCTGGTCTTCTCCAAGCGGTCGATCTCCGCGTAAATCCCCGCCAGGTCGCGCTCGGAATAGGCGCGGTAAAACTTCCCGTCGGTAATGGCCGCAATCTGTTCCAGCAATTCGGTGTTGAAGGTCATCCTCCGGGGCGCGAACACGTAAGCGCCATTTGGATCCCGCTGGTCAGGCGACATCACGATGCCCTCCGAGCCGATACCCACCGTATAAACCCGAACGCCCAGTGTCTGGGCTATATCTGCCGCTTGCAAGGGGGTGATGTAGCCGCCGTGGTTTTCCCCGTCGGTGAGCAGGATCACCAGCTTGCTGGGGGAAGGGCTGTCTTTCAAGCGGTTGACGGCCGTGGCCAGGCCCATGCCGATGGCCGTGCCGTCCTCAAGTCGGCCCACAGTAAGTTCCCGGATAAAGGACTGCACTACTTTCCTGTCGGTGGTCAATGGGCATTGGGTGAAGGCCTCTTGTGAAAATGCCACCAGCCCGATGCGGTCGTGTGGCCGGTTCTCCACAAAGTCGGCAGCGACTTTTTTGGCCACCGTCAGCCGGTCGGGGTCGAAATCCTTGCTCAACATCGAAGGGGAGATATCCATCGCCAGCACGATGTCGAGCGCATCGGCCTTTACCTTTTCCTCCTGCCATTTCCGCTGCGGGCGCGCCATGGCCAGCACCAGGCAAGCCAGCGTTGCCCAGCGCAGCCAATGCCAGTGCCTGCGTGTGCGGGAGCGCCAGTTTTTGCCTTCAAACACCTGGTTGGGCTGTGGCATCCTCATGGCAATGCCCTTGGCGTCCCGGTAATGCCAGAGCAGCAAAAGCGGCAGGAGAAGCAGGAGCCAGACTGGAGATGCGAATGTCATAAGTTGGGGATATTAGGTTTGGGCTGGGCTTTCTTCCGACGGTTCTTCAACGGGCTTTGGAATGGTCTTTTGCACCAAATCCACCACAAAGCCCATAGAATAAGCCTGAAAGGAATCCGGTGGTACAGCTTTGGCAAATTTTACCAGATCTGTCTGGGCAAGTACCGATTCAAGGATAGCCTTCAGTTCATCGGGAAATTCAGTTCGGTTCAAATGTGCCAATAATTCAGCAGAGGTGCACTCCAAGGCTGGCACCTGATACCTTTTTTCCAAATATTCGCGCAGGATAAAGGTCAGTTCTGCGCAATGGGCTTTTATGGCCCCGGTTTCCCACAGCGATTTTTGGGACAGCGCTGCCAGTTTTTTCAGGGCCAGCTCATGGGGGGGGAGCCCAAGCGTCCGGCTGAGCATGCTCCGTTTTTTGTTGCGGGAATACAGCCAAAACAAAAGCGTCAACACTGCAATTGCCCCCAAAAACCAAAAGATTTTGTCCAAATAATCGGTCCAGAATACGGGTTCCCGGCTGATGTCCTTGATAGGTGCCATGTCATTGAGGTCTTCCGGCGAAGGGGTAGGGTACACGTAGATTTCCAGGGCGTTTGTTTGAATAGAGTCCGCCGCCTTGAAAGCGATGGTCAAAGGCGGAAAGTTGAGCGTGTCGGCATCAAAAAAGATGAGGGTTATTTCGCGGGTCAGCGAGTTTCCTTTCCGCACCCAGCCTGTTTCGGAAAGGATGTTTTTTTTGCCAATGATGCCCTGCCAGGGCCCAAAGTCGAGGGTGTCGGGGATTTTGGCGTCGGAAAGCGTTATGCGCAGCACGAAGGGGTTGCCAGTTTCCACCAGTGTGCTGTCGGCTGAAAGCAAAGCACCGGTTTGCGCCTGGGTTTGCAGCGCGAGTGCAGCAAGAAAAAGACAGCAAAATCGGGCAAGATGGTTCATCAGATCGGGTATGAAGCTCACAAGTTTCTGGCGCGGTTTTCAAAAAAGTGCAGCAGTGCCGCTGTGTAGGGTTCGGCGGTGGGGAGGCTTAAAAAATCGGCCCCTGCCCGCCGGAACGCACTTGCCGCAAGGACGCGGTTTTTGTCGAATCGTTGCGTGTATTCGCGGCGCAAATGGGGGTCGGCAGTGTCAATCCAGTTCATTTGGCTGGATTCTGCGTCGCGCAAGTGCAGCAGGCCCACATTGGGCAGCTCCCTTTCACGGGGGTCCCAGCATTGGATACCGACCACGTCGTGCCGGCGCGCGAGCACGCGCAGGGCAGCTTCGTAGTTTGAACCCCAAAAATCGGACAACAGGAAACAGACGCTGCGCTTTTTCAGCACATGGCGGGCAAATTGCATGGCTGCGCTCAAATCCGTGCCGCGGTCGCCAGGCTGCACGTTCAACAATTCACGGATGATTCGGAGGGTGTGTTGCCGCCCGCTTTTCGGGGGCAGGTACAGTTCTTCTTTGTCGGAAAAAAGCATCAAGCCCACCTTGTCATTGTTGGAATTGGCGCTGAAAGCCAGCACGGCGCACAACTCTGTCAGCATTTCCTGTTTCAACATGCCTGTGGTGCCAAAAAAGGAAGAGCCGCTGATATCCACCATCAACATCACGGTCAGTTCCCGCTCCTCTTCAAAAATCTTTACATGTGGCTCGCTCGTCCTTGCCGTCACGTTCCAGTCGATGGAGCGCACGTCGTCGCCAAACTGGTATTGCCGCACCTCGCTGAACGACATGCCCCTGCCCTTGAAGGCGCTGTGGTAGCCCCCGGTGAACAGGTGTTTGGTCATCCCCCTGGTCTTTATCTCGACCTTTCGGACGCGGTTGAGCAGTTCGGTGGTGTCCACGATTTGTTGTTTACCCGTCGTAGCCTTGGCGTAGGAGGGTTCGTTCGAAATGCGTTAAGCGGCACAAGGTAAGGTAGAAAATAGTTGTTCAACGAACCTGGTTCGCTTTTCCTTGCATGCCCGCCCCAGCCATCCTTACTCCTCCACTTCCTCGTAGTCTATTTTCCAAAGCTGGTAGGTTTCGATGATCAGCGTGAGCTTTTCGGCGTAGCTGCGGGAGGTGGCATAGCCGGAAGATTTGAGCCCTACAGCCCAGGCGGCGTAATAGGGCACTTCCGATTGTCCATAAAGTTTTCGGGGAATTGGATACACCCCACCGACCTGGAAACGCGGCAGCATCCAGCTGTAGCGTTTGTCTTTCAGCAATTGGCTGTGCCGTTTGAAACTGTGTGCCGGGGTGGCGTACACTTCGAAGCGGTCCCAGGCGTAGTCGTCGCGCATCTGCATGCAGTCGATGGCTAAGGAGTGGAAGTTGAAATCGCCGTCGGTGATCCTGCCGTCGCGGCGGAAGCCCGGGTTTGCCCGGCATTTAATGCCGAAATGGTTGTTGCCTTTCAAGGCCAGGATGCTGCGCCCGGCATCTGTTTCGAGGATTCCCTGCGCCAGGGTAATGGAGGCTGGTATCTTTGATTGGCGCATTTCAGCCGCGGCGATGTCGCGGAAACTTTCGATATAGTCTAAATAGGCTCGAATATTGGCGTGGTACCCCCGCGACAATTTTTGCGTCAGCCCTGCCTCGATGCTTTGGCGGTTCCAATAGGTGTTTTTTCGGGCAAATTGCATCTTTTTTTCATCAATGAAAAGCGAATCGGCATAAAAAGCTTTCAAGTGGGCGCCGAACTTCGCCCCCGCCAATTGGGCGCCCGTGCGAAAATCCCGCGTCATCTCACGAAAAACAGGCAGTTCTGAAATCCCGTCAATTTTGGCTTTGATATCTGGGTAATGCGTCACCACATACCAGCACGGCAGCGCAAAGAGCAGCAACGCATAAAAGCTGCCCTTCCCGAAGGCATACAAACACCCCCCACCTTGTTCTGTATTATTTTCCAATATTCAACAATATTCATCATTGATCATTCATCGTTCATCTCTCATCATTCTTTTTCAAAAACGCCCTTGCCGCGCTAAAGCTCACCGTCTGGTTTTGAAAATAAAACTGCGCAGCGGCAGCTTCTTCCTCCGTGGCGCCCAGGTGGTTGAGTATGTTCGTGAGGTGCATCTTCATGTGCCCATGCTGGATGCCCGTAGTGACGAGCGAGCGGACGGCGGCGAAATTCTGGGCGAGCCCGACACAGGCAGTGATGCACATCAGTTCCTCGGCGGATGGGTGCCCCAGCATCTCTAAGGAGCGCCGCGCAAGCGGGTGCAGGGCGGTGAGGCCGCCTACTGTGCCGAGCGCGAGCGGCACTTCCAGTTCGAACTTAAAATGGCCGTTGGACACCGTGCAAGAACTAAGGCTCCTGTATTGCCCATCGCGGCAGGCATAAGTGTGCCCGCAGGCTTCAACAGCGCGGAAATCGTTGCCGGTAGCCAGTACCACTGCGTCGATGCCGTTGTAGATGCCCTTGTTGTGGGTAGTGGCGCGGTAGGGGTCAATTTGGGCGATACGCACCGCCATGGCAAAGCGCTCGGCCAGCGTATTGGCATCCATGCCCTGTTTGCGCGCGAGCTCGCTGAAAGAGGCGATAGGGCATTCCGCCCAGGCGCGCACCAGGCAGTTGGGGGTGTAGTTCGACAATATAGACATGATGACCTCCACGTCGCGCTCCAGGTCGCTCAGTCCGGGATGGGCGGTTAAAAAGCCTTCCAGCGTGTCGGCGAAGCGCTCCAGCACCGAGTTCACGAAATTTGCGCCCATGCTGTCGCAGGTTTGGAAAGAAGCCCGCAATTGATAATAGCCCGGTTCAACACTGTCAAAATCAAGCAGTTCGATGTCTTGGACACCGCCGCCGCGCTTGACCATGTTGGCTGTGAGGTCGTCGGCTGAGGCGAGCAGGGCGGTTTTTATTCCGGGGAAAAGCTGTCGCAAGCGCTCTGGTTTGCCGGGCCAGCGGAAATGCACCTGGCCGAGTTTTACGGTGCCAAGAATTTCAGCGCGAAAACCGCCCCGTTCTTGCCAAAACTTGGCGGCGCTGCTGGCGGCGGCCACCACGCTGCTCTCTTCGATCACCATCGGCACGGCGTAAGTTTTGGTGTTGACGACAAAGTTCGGGGCTATGCTGTAGGGCAGGGCAAAGTTGGCCACGGCGTTTTCCGTGAACCCGTCGATGATGCGTTGCATGGAGGCATCGGCATACTGCCAGGAGCCTAGCTCTGCAGAAAATTCTGCCGGGTTGTCGGAGAAGTTCTCTGCCAGCCACCGAATTTTCTCTGCCTTGGAGAGTTTTGAAAAGCCGTTTATCATTTTTATACTATGATTCGCCTGATTTTTGTGATTGAGTATGATTTATTAAACAGATGTTCAATTGATTACAAAGATCGGCATGCACAAAACCAAGCGGCGCGAGGTATACTTACTAATTATCATTCATCTCTCATCATTCATCTCTCATCGTTAAAAAAGCGTTTGCCAGCTCCAGCCCGCGCACCTGCCACTGTACATACCTTTGCAATTCCGCATAATCGCCCTGCGCGTGTTTGAGGAAGCCGGATGCTTGCCCGTAAACTGCGGGAAGGGCGGATTTTTTGGTCAGGCAATACCCGTCCAAAAAGTCGTTGATGCCGCCGGAGATGATGAGCTGCCGGGTACGGCAAGCGTCGCCGAGCTCTTTTTGGAAGCTGTTGACCCATCCGAGCATTTCAGTCGCGGTATGCCCCAGGCTGCTGATCTTTTCAAATACCAGCTGCCTTTCAGGGTCGCTGCGCAGCAGTTCGAGTTTGGCGAAGTTGGTGCCGCCTGCTGCGGCGAACTCAATGGCGGCAAGGGGAAGTTTCAGCAGTGCCCGCAAGCTCTCTGGCCCGAAGCCCTGGCCTACCTCTTTTACAATTATTTTGAAATCAAACAGTTGCAGCAGCTCTTCTACTACTTCAATGGGCGGGCGTTTGAAGCTGTCGCCTTCTGGCTGCATGGCCTCCTGGAGGGGGTTCACGTGCACGATCAGGCCGTCTGCCTTAAGTTTGTGGATCAGCTCCGGGATGCGCTCGGCCTCTTTTTGGGCGAGCATTTTTTCTAATTGGGCAGAACCGAGGTTGGCAAAAAAGGGCAAGCTTTCGCCTAAGATGCCCCGCAGGTCAAAATCTGCGAGGTGTTCGTCGGAATACAGGAGCTGGCGGCAGGAACCGAGGCCCATGCCCATGCCGAACTCTGCGCAGGCGCGGGCGAGTTGTCGGTTGATCTTGCCGGCTTGTCCGGTGCCGCCGGTCATGGAAGACACCCATATCGGGGTGCGCAATGATTTCCCCAGAAAAGAAAATGGCGCCAGTGAGCCAGGCTCCGGGTGTGCTGCCAGCATTGGCTCGTAAAAAAAACGGGGGTCGAGCGCAGCACTTTCCACACGGCTCCTGAAAGCCAGTGCGATGTGGTCGTGCTTGCGACTTTCTGCGCTGGGGTCGTCTGAGGGCAATATCGGGTTGTTCTTTTCGGCAGCCATTGTTTTGCAAATGTACATAGATCGCTGTGGAGGGTAACAATCGAATTGCTCGAAGGTTGCCCGCCCCTGAACAAGTGCCGTTGAGGATATGTTGTGTGTGCTTTCGGCAGAAAAAAATCTCATTGGTTTTGAAATGTTGACTTTTGCCAAGAAACAACCAGCAGGATACGCATGAAAATTGGAATAGTTTGTTACCCTACCTACGGCGGTTCGGGCGTGGTCGCCACCGAACTTGGGCTTGGGCTGGCCCGGCGAGGGCATGAAATCCATTTTATCACTTACCGCCGCCCGGTGCGCCTGTCGCATTTCGAGGCCAATGTTTTTTACCATGAGGTCGATAGCGAGGATTACCCTTTATTCGAATACCCGCCCTACGACACGGCACTGGCCTCCAAGATCGTGGATGTGGTGCGCTACTCGAATCTCGATATTCTGCACGTGCATTACGCCATACCCCACGCCACGGTAGCGTACATGGCCAAAAAAATACTGCTGACCCAAGGGCGCTACCTGCCCGTGGTGACCACCCTGCACGGCACCGATATTACGCTGGTGGGCAACAACCGCGCGTTCGCCCCCGTGGTGGAGTTCAGCATCAACAAAAGCGACGGCGTCACAGCCGTGTCGCAAAGCCTTAAAGACGACACCCTCGATCTGTTCAACATTGAGCGCAACATCAAAGTCATTTACAATTTCATTGATTTTGAACGCTTTAGAAAAACAGATAAAGAGCATTTCAAAAAACTCATCGCGCCAGAAGGCGAACGCATCATCGCACACACCTCCAATTTCAGGAAAGTAAAAAGGGTGGAAGACGTGGTGCTGATATTCAAAAAAATCCACGACAAGGTGCCGTCCAAGCTCCTGATGATCGGCGACGGCCCGGAGCGGCAGAACTGCGAACGCCTGTGCCGCGAGCTCGGCATCTGCGACGATGTGCGCTTCCTCGGCAAGCAGGACGCCATCGAAGAGCTGCTGGCGATCTGCGACCTGTTCGTCATCCCCTCCGAAAGCGAGAGCTTTGGCCTGGCCGCCTTAGAAGCAATGGCCTGCGAGGTGCCGGTCATCTCCTCCAACAGCGGTGGCCTGCCGGAAGTGAACACCCAAGGCGTGACGGGTTTCCTAAGTGAGCCAGGAAACGTTGATGAAATGGCGGAAAATGCCATCAAGCTGCTCCAAAACGAGGAAATGCTGGCCCAGTTCCGCGCGAATGCCCTGGCCCAGGCCCGACGCTTCGACATTGAAAACGTGCTGCCCGATTACGAGGCGTATTATAAAGAGGTGCTGAAGCGGAGCGTGCACAAAGTGGAGTGAGGAGTGAGAAGTTATGAGTTATGAGTTATGAGTTTGCACGGCATCTGGTTTTTTTTTGGCTTTTGTATTTCAGCAGGTTTTGTAAATTCACCCACCGGTCCACCGGTGCACCGTCCACCGTAAAATGTACCAACTCTCTCAAATCTGGATTTACCCCATCAAGTCGCTGGGCGGCATTGGCCTTCAATCGTCGGCTGTCGAAATACGCGGGCTGCAACATGATCGCCGCTGGATGCTGGTGGATGCGTCGGGCCGCTTTGTGTCGCAGCGGGAAATCGCCGAAATGGCCTTGCTGCGCACGGCAATTGGGGGGGAGAATTTGCTGGTGTTCCACAAAGACCGGCCTTCAGATGTGTTGCAGGTGCCGCTCCATGTGTCCGCACGCGACTTGCAGGCGACTACGGTAAGGATCTGGGACGACCAATGTGTGGCTGCATTGCTCCCAGAGGCAATGAACGCCTGGTTTTCAGGTGTTTTGGGCCAAAATTTGCGCTTAGTCTTGATGCCCGATTCCACCCGGCGCCCGGCCGATGGGCGGTACGCACCCAAGGGACAATATGTCAGTTTTGCCGACGGCTACCCTTTCCTGATAATCGGCCAAGCATCTTTGGAAGACCTGAACGCCCGGCTTGAGGAACCTCTGCCCATGAACCGCTTCCGGCCCAATTTTGTCTTCACGGGCGGTCAGGCATACGAGGAGGACAACTGGTCCGATTTCCAAATTGGCAACACCTCCTTTCGGGGCGTAAAACCCTGTGGCCGCTGTATCATTACCACTACCAACCAGGAAACGGCGCAGCGGGCTGCCGAGCCGCTAAAAACGCTGGCCGGCTATCGCAACTTCGAGCGGAGGATTTGCTTCGGGCAAAACTTGGTGTGGACGGGCGAGCCTGGGGCAAGCGTGCAGGTTGGGGATACGCTGGTTTTTGGGCAGGGCAATGCATAGCGTTGAACCCTAAGAGAGCCCCGTGATGTTGCCGTCCTTGTCGATGTCCATGCCCTCAGAAGCCGGAATGGAGGGCAGCCCCGGCATTCGCATAATGTCGCCCAGGATCGGCACGATGAACCCGGCGCCTGCGGCAAACTCGAATTCCCGCACCGTTATGTTGAAATTGCGCGGGCGACCGATCTTTTTCTCGTCGTCGGAGAGCGATTTTTGGGTTTTGGCCATGCAGACAGGCAACTGGTCATAGCCGAGCTTTTTGATGTTCCGCAGCTGTGTGCGCGCCTTGGAGCTGTACTCTACCTCATCGGCGCCGTAGATTTCCCTGGCTATGACCTGAATCTTGTCTTCGATGGGCAGTTTCCAGTCGTATAGCTGTTTGTAGTTGTTTTTGCCGCTTTCCACCATTTCTACCACAGCATTGGCTAAGTTGACGTTGCCCTCGCTTCCCTGGGCGAAGCCTTTGGACACAACAGCCTTAACCCCCAAGCCGGCGCATTTTTCGATCACCATGTTGATCTCCGCGTCGGTGTCGTTGGGGAAAAAGTTGATGGCGACCACCGGGGTGATGCCGAATTTTTTCACGTTCTCGATGTGCTTTTCTAAGTTCTCAAAGCCTTTTTGCACATAATCCATGTTGGCGGTGTTGTATTCCTCTTTTTTGGCGCCGCCGTGGTGGCGCAGGGCGCGGATGGTGGCCACCAGCACCACTGCTTTGGGCTTGAGGTTGCCGTAGGGGCATTTGATGTCGAGGAACTTCTCTGCACCGAGATCAGCGCCGAATCCTGCTTCCGTCACCACATAATCGTTCAGGGAGAGGGCCATGCGGGTGGCGATGATGGAATTGGTGCCCTGGGCGATGTTGGCGAAGGGGCCGCCGTGCAGGAATGCCGGGTTGCCTTCCAGGGTTTGCACTAAGTTGGGCATGATGGCATCTTTCAGCAGCAGTGCCATGGCGCCTTCCGCTTTCAGGTCGCGGGCAAAAACAGGGTTTTTATCGAAAGTGAACCCGATAAAGATATTCCCGAGCCGGGTTTTCAGGTCTTCGAAGTCTTTGGAGAGGCAGAGGATGGCCATCACCTCGGAAGCCGGGGTGATGTTGAAGCCGTCTTCGCGGGGGATGCCGTTGGCGCTGCCGCCCAGGCCGATCACGATCTGGCGCAGGGAGCGGTCGTTCATGTCCATCACGCGTTTCCACACGATGGTGCGCGGGTCGATGTTGAGGCTGTGCTCTTTGTTCTGGATATTGTTGTCGATGAGCGCGGAGAGCAGGTTGTTGGCTTTTTCGATGGCGGAAAAGTCGCCTGTGAAGTGCAGGTTGATGTCGGTCATGGGGATCACCTGGCAGTAGCCGCCACCGGCAGCGCCGCCCTTGATGCCGAACACGGGGCCGAGTGAGGGCTCGCGCAGGGCAGCGGCAGCTTTTTTGCCCACGCGGTTGAGGCCGTCGGTGAGGCCCACGCTGGTCATGGTCTTGCCTTCGCCAGCCATGGTGGGGTTCAGGGCCGACACCAGCACTAAGTTGCTTTGGGCGATCTTGGCTTCGTCGATAAGGGAGAGGGGGAGTTTTGCCTTGTATTTTCCGTACTGCTCCAGGAGTTCCGGGTCGATACCCAATTTGGCGGCGATGGTATTGATGTGCTTGATGGGGGCTGCGGTCGCGATTTCAAGATCCGTTGGAAACATAATTTGGCGGGTGCTGTGGTGGGTTTTAGCGATGGTGAAGGATGAGGTGCAAAGATGGAAAAAATATTCAAACATGGGAGGGGTAAAAGCATCGGGCGTTGCCCGATGTTGGGGATTTCGCCCTTTCAGCATCGGGCGTTGCCCGATGTTGGGGATTTCGCCCTTTCAGGGCTTTGGTTCGAGCTTGGTGATTTGTTTTTTGGGCAATATGGCAAAGGCTGGCCTTTTTCGTTTATATACGTTCAAGCTCCACCCAGAACGCGCTCCCTACCTCTGGCTCGCTCTCGAAGCCCACCGTGCCGCCCATCATCTCGGCGTAGCGCTGCACGATGTACAGGCCAAGGCCGGTGCCCTGGGTGCTGTTGGCGGCGTTGCTGGCGCGGAAAAAACGGTCGAACAAGTGTTTCTGCTCGGCTACGGGGATGCCCATGCCCTTGTCGCGCACACTGATACGGATCGACTTCTCGCCGACGCTGCTTTCTACCAGGATCGGGGCATTTTCCGGCGAATATTTTATCGCGTTGGAGATCAGGTTGGTGAGTATGTTCTTGGTCAGGTTGCAATCGAGGGAAACCTCGGCGGGGCCCGTGTGCCGGTGTTCCAGGGTCTGGCCGGGCTTCAAGAGGTTCTTCAGGCCTTCGAACACGTCTGACACACAGGCAGTGATCACCGCATCTTCCCGGTTCACCGACACCCGGCCTTCTTCCAAGCGCCCCAGCGAAAGGAACTCGGTGAGGATGGTGTTGAGGCCCTTCACCGCGCTCTTGATCCGCTCGGCGTGCTTTTTTATGTTGTCCATATCCTGCCGCTCGGCGTACTGCTGTACCAGGCCGGCCGACGACAGCACGGAGGTGAGCGGCGTGCGGAACTCGTGGGAGGCCATGCTGACGAAGCGGCTTTTGAGCTCGCCCAGCTCGCGCTCCTTTTCGAGGGCTGCCGACAGCTCGTTTTTGGCGATTTCCAGTTCCTGGGTGCGGTTGGCGACCTTGGCTTCCAGTCCTTCGTTGAGTTCCCGGAGCGCGTCAGACAAGCTGGCCAGTTCCTGTTTCTGCTTGAGGATGGATTTTTCGTAATTTTTCCGGGAAGTGTTGTCCACAACAAAAGCGACTACAAATTCGCCTTCCTGGTTTTTGAAAGGGCTGAGGCTCACCTCCACAGGGAGCTCGGAGCCGTCCTTTTTCATGCCGAACAGGTTCAGGTTGGAGCCCATTGCCCGCGGGTGCGGGTCGTGGTGGAAGCGCCGGCGATGTTCGTTGTGGACCGCAGCGAAGCGGTTGGGGATGAGGGTTTCTACCTTTTTCCCGATCAGCGCGCCTTTTTCGTAACCAAACAATTCTTCCAATGCCGGATTGGCCATGATGATGTCGCCTTGCCGGTTGGCCATGAGGATGCCGTTGGTGGCGTACTCAAAAAGGGCTTTGAACCGCCCCTCCTTCAAAGCCTCGTCATCGCGCATTTCGATGAACCGCAGCACAAAGAACGCTGCCGCCCAAAATGCGGCGATGGCGGGCAGCCGCTCCAGCATCATCTCCTGAAAAGGCGCCTCATGGGGCTTGAATGCCAGGGCAATGACGCTCAGCACCGAGGTGAGCACGGCCAGGAGCAGCACGTCGTTTTTTTCCCTGAACGCTATGGCCAGGAAATGTGCCAGCAAATAGGCAAAAACAACATCGTACTGGCGCGGCAACAATACGTCGGCCAAAAAAACCACGGGAACTATCAACCACACGATGCGGGACAACCCTTTGTTGTGTCGGGAGAATATCATGGGGCAAATGTAAGGGGTGTTGTTCGTTGTTCGTTGTTCGTTCACATTGGCTCGGATGCTGTTTGGCGATTCAGTTCGAAACTGAATAATATCTATAATGACTATCCGCATATTGTACCCCAAGTGCAATGCGATTGAATGAAATTGAGTG
>CAZULM010000080.1:0-26806 GCA_964621185.1 uncultured Saprospiraceae bacterium
GGCCGAGGTTCGTCAGCATGAAGCCGTTGGTGATCGGGATCGGGTTGTTCGGCGGAGGCAGGCTCGTCGGAGAATACAACCCGGTCGCTGCAACGACTGTCCAAGTCTGGTTGCTTGGCGCGTTCACCTTGATCGTCTCGTCGAACTGGCCGTTCACGAGGTTCGTCGCGTTGTTCTTGCAGACGCAGGGGTCGGTGATGGTGATGTTGCAGTTGAAGGTAGAAACTGCCACCGAGCCGGTCATGGCAATAGAACAGCCTGTCGTTGGATTGATAGCATTGGCTGTGTAGGTTCCAACCCCGGATTGAGGGCCAAAGGAGATGGCCGCACCCGTGCCCGCAACAGGGGCCCCAACCGGGTTGCCGTTCAAGAGCAGTTGGTAGTTGACGCCAGATTGGGAGCCGCTAAGGCCGACATTGGCGCCTTGACCACCTGCACAATATGCACCACCTCCCGTCATCATAAATACGGTTGGCAATGGATTTACAGTAATGGTACGCGAGGTCGTAGCAGTGCAGCCACTGGAATTGGTCACCGTAACAGTGTACGTTGTTGTTACGGCGGGGCTAACTGTAATGGCAGCCGTGTTGGCGCCGGTGCTCCAAGAATAACTGGTGCCACCGGTAGCTGTAATCGTTGCAGATGCGCCTGCACAGATAATGCCGTCATTATTGGTGGTGCCCGAAGTTTCAGCAACAGTGGTCCCTGCCGTTGGCACTGGATTTACCACCAGGGTGGTGGTTGCTGATGGGCGGCATTGCGGGTCCGTCGGCGTAGGCGTCAGGATGGCATAGATATAATATGTGCCCGTTACAGCAAATGAAGACGTTGCAGTGGCAGTCGTGCCACCACCCGTCAGGCTTGCATTTGGCACTGTGGCAATCACGGTACCCCCTGTATAGGGAGTTGCAGTTGGCGCCGGGAAATGTTTGAAGATAATCCCATAAGTATTTCCCATGTTCGTCAAGTTGTTTGAAGTAAGCGTAAAGTTTACATTCACACAAACAGGATTTGGGTTGGCAGTCACGTTCGGGATGGTCGGGCAGACATCACATCCACCAGGGCCTGTCAATATATAGGAACCTGTTGAAGTGCAGCTTGTAGCGGTATTGGTAACGGTCACATTATATGTGCCAACCATCAGGCCAGTGCGGTTCTGCGGGTCATTGGTGCCAGGCAAGTCTGCCCAGTCGAAAGTATAAGTGCCTGCGGGGGTAACAGTGAGGGTGATGGCGCCATCTGTAGAGATACAAGTAGTCGGTTGCGTCAGTGTTGGCGTCAGTGTTGGTGCAGCAATAACCGTGATGGTGGTCGTCATTACATCTGGGCAGCCGCCATTTGTCACGGTTACGGTATAGGTAGTCGTCACGGTTGGTGCCGGGGAAATGGCAGCTGTAGTGGCGCCGGTGCTCCAGAGGTAAGTGCCGCCACCGGTAGCCGTAATGGTTGCGGTAGCACCGGAACAGATGATGCCGTCGTTGTTGGCCACACCAGAAGTTTCTGTGACCGTCAGGGTAAGGTTCGGGTTGACAAATTCGTCTGCACCGATGTCAGGTGCGGTAGCATTGCGCGTTTGGCAGTCTATGTCTGTGGTCACCGCAAGCGGCGTGCCACCACCGTCGAGGCAATGGTTGGTTCCGGCAACGAGGTGCAGGTCAGTGGCAGAGACAAAGTTGGGCACAACATTGAAGGAGTTCAAGTCGCGGCCAGTTTCAGTGCGCCAGTTGGCAATTGTCGTCCGCACAGGACCGGCCAGAAGCCCGCCCGTGATGCCTACTTGGTAGGAGCCAGGGCCGGCGCCGGCGGCATACAGATCGTTATTGTCAGAGTTGGTGCCGACATAGTTTCCGGTGGTGCTTGCATAGGCAAGGCCAATAGCCGTAAATTTCGTGGTCGCTCCAGTATTGCCTGCCTGGGTATTGCTCAGGATGTTGTTCCTGATGTTCAGGTTGGAGGGTGGTGTACTGTTGGTTACTGCCAGCGCAGCTGAAACGGTTGTCCCGCCAGTAGCGCCAGGGAGCGTTCCTTGCATGGCCACCGTGTTATGGAACACATTGATGGTCGTGCCAAAGCCGCCACCTAAAATGATACCGCCGCCAAAATCAGAAGCCGTGCCATTCGCGGCAACACCTGAAATCATGTTGTTGGCGATCAAGGATGTGCCTGAAGCTGCTGAAGCCAGGGCGATACCGCCAGCAGAGAAGGTGCCGGAATTCAGAACGGAACCAATCACGTTGTTGGTAATGGTTACATTGGTACATTCATTGCCTGCAAAAGTGCTGACAAGCAAGCCACTGTGTAGGAAACCTGCATTAATGGCGCACACGTCGGGGCTGGTGGTTTGCGATATGTTGGAGATGTTGTTGCCAGAAATGGTAACATTATCTTCAAACGTCACAAATACGCCACCCGTAGCAAGGTTGGTGGGCGCCGCCGTGTTCATCAAGTTTTGGTTGATGACGTTGCCGGTGTTTTTGTTGAAGGCGGAGTTGCCTTGTGAAATCACACCGTACTGGGCGTTGCTGATGTTGTTGTTGATGAACGAGTTGAAGTTGTTGTTGGTGCCCAGGCTGGCCGTGCCGAGGGTAGGGCTGCCGGAGCCGATGCCGCAAAGGGTCTGCAAAGGGCCGTTACCGGAGATATTGCAGTTTATGACCTGGTTGTTGGTGGCGCCGTTTGTTGTTGAAACGACGTTTTGAAGCCAGATCACTGCACTCGTGGTGCTGGTGCTGGTATTCGTCAGCGTCAGGTTGCGCGTGGCGCTCGAGGGCGGGCAGATGGAGTTTGTCCCGGCGCCGTTGCTGCCGTTGATGATTACCCAGTCGGCGCCGTTCAACACAATCAAGCCAGTAGCAGAGAGGCCGCTGATGGTCGCGTTGTTGCCGGCAGCCGGCTTAATCGTCAGCGTATTGACGGAGCTGGACGAGCTGTTCGCGTTGATGGTGATCGGGAATGTTTCTGTGGGATATGTTGCATCGGTAAGGCTGAACACAATCGGACCGCCAATACATTTGGTGTTGTAGTCGGCCACGGCTGCTGTCAAGGTGGTGTAGTTGCCGCCAACACCGACGGTGTAGGTACCGCTCAGGGCGTTCAACACCGTTACATTGTTAGGCGTGACAGGATGTGTGATAACCGTATTGACATTCGTTGCCAGAGCACCTCCGAAGTTGGAGCCGATATTGCCCAGGTTGTCCTGTGCGATTACATAATAGTCAACCACATCGCCAGCAACAATGCCCCCCATATCAGCTACCAATATGCTGAAAGACCAAGTGCTGTTGGTAGCGCCGCCGCTGGACAATGTACCGGCATTGGAGAACCAAGCGCCCGCATTTTTGCGGTAATAGACGCGAGGGACCAATCCGCCTGCGAGCGGGATGCCCGTGCCGTCGGTAATGTTCACTCCAATCAGGGGGATATTCCCAGTGCCGCAGGCATTGACCAGCGGGTTGTAGCCGATACCAGGGCCGGAAACGTCGAGCAACAGGAAGTTGCCGGCATCTGCGCCTATATCGGTCGGCGTCAACGTAGAGCGGATTTGGCCATCAAAGTCTTGCGAAACCGAGCCGATGGGTTGGCCGGCTGCTTCAATGGATGTTGGCACCCCGGCATTAATATGCAGGTCAACTGTGGCAGACGTGCCATTGGGTGTCAAATACTGCGGATCAGCACTGATACTTTGGAAATCCAGGCCAGTGGCCGTGCGCCAGTTGGCGATGGTCAATTGATCGGCTGTGTTGAACAGACCGACAAAACCGCCGATGCCATTGGAAAGCAGGTCGTTGTAATTGCTGGCCACACCGGCCGGGTTAGGCGCAGTGCCGCCTACAGCAATCGCATAGTGCTTGCCTGTGCCGGCGCCGTTGGAGCGCGCATTGTAGAAAATGTTGTTGATGTAATTCCTGGCGCCGGTAGTCACGGTGCTGGAAAAAGCAAAGGTGTTGTTTGCCCCCGCGCTGACACCTGAACCGCCGATATACACGCTGTTATGGTAGAAATTGTTGTTACCGGCTGCCTCCAAGATGCCTGTAAAGCCATACCCGTTTGTAATCCCAGTTCCGGCAGCACCTACGCCCAAGCGGATCATGTTGTTTTGAACAGCGCTGCTTCCTGCTGACATCAAAATGCCGACAATGCCCCCTGCTGGGATGGTGTTCGACATGTCGAAGCTGTGCAGGAAGTTCCGCGATACCATGTTGGTGGTGACCGTGGGCAAGGCGATGACCATACCGGCAAGGCTTGTACCGACCGTTGCGTTGGTCTGCAAAAGGTTACGGACCGTATTGCCCTGAATGGTATTACTGCCAACCGTAGAAAGGTTGGTGCTCACCTGGATGCCGACCAATGAGTAGTTGGCGGTGTTGCCTGTGCCGTTGGTCAAGTTTTGCACCGTATTGCCCGTAACAGAATAAGTGCCTATGTTGCTGCTGCCTTGTGCCAAAATGCCCCAAAGGATATTGGCAGTTCCGGCATTGGTGCCAGTTAGGTTCGACACCGTATTATTGATGATCACCTGACCGAGCGCATTGGAAAAGGACACAATTCCCAATACAGAGCCAGCTACGTTGCCATCGGCGGTAATACTGTTGGCAAGCGTTGTGCTGCCCACTGTATTGCCGGTGATAATATAATTGTGCGCTGCCACGGTGCCCTGTACCGAGATGCCGCGAATGAGGCCCGGGGTGGCGGGTGCGCCGGTTACCGTCAAGCTGATGCCGCCAATATTGTTGTTGCCGATGATGGAGGTATTGGTCGGCGAGGTTCCGCCCAGGATAATACCGTTGAACACAAACGTGGAACCGCTGGCCGATACAACGATGCTGTTGTTGGCCGTAAGGCTGCCAATGGTGTTGCTGCTCACAATGAAGTTGCCTTGACCCAATAGCAGCGCGCCGTTGAAGTTGGTCGCGTTGGTGGTTGTATAGTTGATGTTTTGGATGGTATTGCCCAATACTGATGTGGTTGCAGGCCCAACGGTCGCGTTAACAGCCCTAAAGTTGCCGGTACCCAGCAATGTCATTGCGCCGCCGCCGCATAAGGGTGCAGAACCGCCAATAAAGTTGTTGGTAATGACGAATGCATTCGTCGTGGTGCTGGCCATATTAATGGCAGTAAACGTAGAGGCGATGGTGCGGGCCGCCGTTTGATAGAAGCTGTTCCCCGTCACCGTCCATTCCGTGCTGCCCGTCGTCATTTGGATGCCAAAAGAGGTGCTGGTTGACAAAAAGAAGTTGTAGATATTGGAATTCGAAACGGTGTTGTTGCTGTTGAAATGGTTCACCGAAGTGCTGGTGCCCAAGCTGTAAATGCAGTTGGCTGGCGTCGAGCCTGCCAAATCATGCACATCGCAGTTGTCGATGAGGTTGTTGTCGTTGCCGCCCGTGAAAGTGGTCGTACTGAACAGGATGACACCGCTCGTAGTAGCGGTATTCATCCCTTGCGCATCGCAGTAGCGTACAATATTGTTGGATGCGTCATTGATAAAGCGGATTGCATTTCCAGAAGTGCTGCTATTGGAAATCACCAATCCTTTGGTGGCGCCCACGCCACCTGGGCGGCCGTCGATGCGCCACCAGTTGCCGTTGTTAAGGTCGATGGTCGGCCCTGCGTTGGTGCCGGCAATGGTCAAGAGCGGGGAACCGGCAGCTGGCCGGATGGTTGCGGTGTTGACAGACGTCAAAGGGCTGCAGCTTCCTTGGCCTGCAAGCGTTATGGGGAATGTTTCCCCCGCACCCGTATAGGTTGCTTGAAGCTCCAATACCACTGGGCCGCTCACGCCCCGCGTGTTCACGTCGGATGCAGCAGCGGTCAGGGTCGAATAGGTCCCGGTTGGCCCTACGGTGTAAGTGCCGGCGGCCAGAGGGGGTGCCGGGGTGGCAGAGATCAATGAGATGTTGTCAACTGCGGCAGGTGGGTTGTTGAAAACAGAGGTATCATTGCGCCAGGTGAAAAAGAGGCGCAATGTTACCGGGCTTGAACAGTTGCCTATGAGTGCAGGTGGAAGGCTCAACGTGAAAGTTTGAACCGCAAGGCCGTTGAGGTTGAAGCCGCCCACTACCGTAGTTCCAGGAATAATCGGCGTTGTCAAAGGGTTGGATCCAGTTGTGCCTTGAACCGCTACCGGGACAATCGAGGTCGGGCCCATCGACACCTGCATGTAGTCAAATGTTGACTCGCCGGCACAGTACCATTGGAAGCTCAGGGTTATGTTGGTTTGCCCAGCGGGGAAAGTAACGTCGCGGTAGAAGTGTACCGTGCTACCCGTGGTGCTGTAGGTATGTGTAGTGCCACCAACCTGGTCGCTGACATAAGCGCTTCGAGTGCCAAACAAACTGGGCACGGTGCCAAGAAACCATTGATTGGTCACACCTACGCCGTTGACAAGCGTCCAGCCATTGGAAGGGAAGTCGGAGCCCAGCTCAAATCCGCCTGCACCTGCAGGGTCGATGAGGGTAGTCTGGGCACCAAGTGGCCCACAAATGAGGGAAGAAATTGCAATTATGATGGGCGTAATGATACGCATTGCGGGTACAAAACTTTTCATAAGTAGAGATTAGCTACAAGTTTGAAAAAACTGGATTGTCAAATTAGAAAGGCAACAATACTAGTTGCCAGCTTTGGGAGAAACCGTGAACGATTCTATCAGGCCGGGCACAAAGGTCGCCAAAAGCCCATCCGGCAAAAAAGCTAGGTCAGGGTCTTTGGGCGCTTCGCCCAACACCTGCTCATAAGACAAGGCAATGGCCTCTTCCGCAGGTTTCCCAGCTTGGAGGTTTGCCTGGATGTAGGTTAGCAGACGCTTGTACGACAGGAATAGCGCCTTTTCGTTCAAGGGCATGTTTGGGGCGGTAAGCGCCAGGTCAGCTTTTGCTTGTTCGACAGAAATTGCAGAACCCAAGTCCGCATTTGCTTTCCAATCGATGTCGGACAAGTCGCCAAGGTCTTTGGCAGCGCCCGTCTGGCCGCTGGCAACACTGCATATACAGGCAAAAAAGAGCATTGACAAAATGCTTTTCCCTGAAAATTGCAGCAAATGTTGGAGAGATGTAATGATTCCTTTCATGAGACAATATTAAATGATGGCAGTAATCAATTTATTCACAGTGCATTAGCCAACCCGTAAAAGTTGACAAGATTTCTTACGCGAAAAAACCGTCGAAACCCAACAAGGGTCGATGGCTTAACAATCGGTCTGGAAAAATACTTTGCAAAAAAATCAAGGAGAACACTATCTCACACCAGAGAGCCTGGATATGCGGTAAGGATCACCTTTCACGAGAAATGCGGATTAAAATCAAATTACCCGGTAAAGGTACTATGGGCTATTGGGGGAGGAATTAAATTAAAATTAAAAAAACGGCGTAGATTGGGCATAAAATTCCAAGTTATTAAAAAGACATTAAAATCGTTGTCACGGGCAGGCCAAAATGCCTTATTTTCTTCCGCAAGCATCGTGCCATATTGCCTGGTTACAGAACCCGCCCTATCCATACAAAAAAAGCGGCCCGGTGTCCCACACACCGAGGCCGCTACCACTTAGCAGAAATATCCTTTTTTGGAGAGATGAGAGATGAGAATAGCACAACGCTACTTATTGCCTTTGGTATTGGTTTTCAGCACTTGTCAAATACAATTTATTTCTGTGCTTAGAATCAAAAGCTAAAAACTGCATAAATGATGCGCCTCTCATCTCTCATCTCTAATCAACGTTGTCGTGCAGGAACGAATTCCCGCCCACGCGGATCTCGCCTTCTTCTTCGAGCGAGATCGTCCAGTTCGACATCTCGGGCTGCTCGGAGTCCGGCACGTCTTCCAGGTTGATGCTCTTGCGGAGGTAGGCCGGCTGGCTCTCCAGGTCGATGATCGTTTGGGGCGAATTGAGCTTCACCACATTGATCGGCCGGTTGAGCGCTTCCTGGCGGCGGCGCTGTGCCTCCTCGATGCGCTTTCGGCGCTCTTCCGGCGTGATCTCGTCGTCGTCTTGGCCCCGCAGGTAAGGGTCGGAGCTCACCGGCGTTGTGCGCCGGATCTTGTCCACTGTCTCCCGGATGTTGTCGAACTCGAACTCGAGCGCGCTGGCAGCCTTCTCATCTACCGGGGCATAAGGCTCGTCAGACGTGACTGTGAAGAGAGAAGGCTTGAGCTTTTTTCCGACATGGTCGTCTTCGTCGAGGTGCACGACCTGGCGGTCGGCTGCGGGGTTTGCCTGCCGTTGGCCGCTGATGGTGGCTTTGCCGCGCTCGCTGACCTCGAAGCCGGTGGCGATGATGGTCACGGCGAGCTTTTCGCCCAGCCGCTCGTCGAAGCAGTTGCCCCAGATCAGGTTGGCGTTTTCGCCGGCTTTTTCCTGAACGAACTGCGTGATCTCGAAGATTTCGTCCATGGTGGCTTCTTTCACCCCGGAAGTGATGTTCACCAGGATGTTTTTGGCCCCATAGATATCGTTGTCTTCGAGCAGGGGCGAGCGCAGCGCCTCGTCGGCGGCGCGGAAGGCGCGGTTTTCGCCCTCGATGGCCGCAGTGCCCATTATGGCGACCCCGGAGCCGCGCATGGTGGTGTTCACATCTTCGAAGTCAACGTTCACGTAGCCGGGCACGGTGATGATTTCCGCGATGCCCTTCGCAGCGGTGCAAAGGATGTTGTCGGCCTCCGCGAAGGCTTGCGAGATGGACAGGTTTCCGAAGATGTCGCGGAGCTTGTCGTTGGAGATAATCACGAGGCAATCGACGTTTTTGCGCAATTCTTCGAGGCCGTCCATGCCGTTGCCGACGCGGATTTTGCCTTCAAAAGTGAATGGCAGGGTGACGATTCCCACTGTCAGGATGCCCAGTTCCTGGGAAGCTTTGGCGATGATGGGCGCTGCGCCGGTGCCGGTGCCGCCGCCCATGCCCGCGGTGATGAACACCATCTTGGTGCCGTCGTCGAGGAAACGGGTGATCTCTTCGAGGCTTTCCATGCAGGCTTGTTTGCCCACGCTGGGCTTGCTGCCCGCGCCGCGCCCTTCTGTGAGGATTTGGCCGAGAGAGATTTTGTTTGGCACAGGGCTGAGTTGCATGGCCTGGGCATCTGTATTGCAAATGGCGTAATCCACGCCAACGATGCCTTGTTTGTACATATGGGTAACGGCATTTGAACCGCCGCCGCCTACACCGATTATTTTTATGATGCTCGGCTCATCTTTTGGCAAGTCAAAAAGCATGATTTTTATTTTAATGATGAATGATGAGATATGAATGATGAATGATGAGATATGGATGATGAATTTTTAGCTACAAGTACAGGTACACGTTAAAGCGGAAAAATTCATCTCTCATCATTTATCATTCATCATTTTTTATTGAAGTCCATATCCGGTTCTGCCTCGAACCATTCCTTTGTCTTTTTGAAGACGTTGTCGAACCAGGAAGGCTCTTTTTCTTCGGAGACGTTGGAAGGCTCTTGCTTTCCGTTTTGGGTCTTTTGTTCTTCTGATGCCTGGCTGTTCTCCGGCTGGAGCTCTTGCAGCCCCCGCAGCAGCAAGCCGATGCCGGTGCTGAAGATGGGGCTGCTCACCGATTCGTGGTAGCCGTGCGCCAGGTTCTCCACGGGGATGCCCACGCGGCACGACATGCCGGAGTGCAGCTCGGCGAGCTTGTCGGTGTGCGCCAGCAGCGAGCCGCCGCCGGTGAGCACAATGCCGCCGATGAGCTTGCGCTCGTAGCCGCTGCGGCGGATTTCCCACAGCACGTAGTCGAGCACCTCCTCCATCCGCGCCTGGATGATGCGGGCGAGGTTTTTCTCGCTGATCTCCTTGTGGTCGCGGCCTTTGAGCCCGGGGATGGTGATGATGCGGTTGTCGAACACCTCATTGGCCAGGGCAGAGCCGAATTTAACTTTGAGCTTTTCTGCCTGCGGCTGCATCACGGTACAGCCTTCCTTGATGTCGGCGGTGACGACATTGCCTCCGAAAGGTATCACCGCTGTGTGGCGGATGATGCCTTCGTGGAAGATGGTGATGTCGGTGGTGCCGCCGCCGATGTCCACCAGCGCCACGCCTGCCTGCTTTTCCTCGTCGCTCAGGGTGGCGTCGGCGCTGGCGATGGGCTCGAGGGTAAGGTCGGCCACCTTCAAGCCGGCTTTTTCGATGCAGCGGTAGATGTTGTTCACAGCGGTGATCTGGCCGGTGATGATGTGGAAATTGGCCTCCAGGCGCACGCCGCACATGCCGACCGGGTCGGTGATGCCCTGCTCGGAATCGACGGTGAACTCCTGCGGGAAAACGTGCAGGATCTTGTCGCCCGGCGGCAGCACCAGCTTGAACATGTCGTTCACGATGCGGTCAATGTCGCGGTTGGAGATTTCCGTGTGGTCGCTGTCGCGGGTAAGGATGCCCCGGTGCTGCAGGCTTTTGATGTGCTGGCCTGCGATGCCTACGTGGACGGAATGGAATTTCATGCCAGCTTTGCGCTCGCAGCTTTCCACGGCCTCCCGGATGGCGCCGACGGTTTTTTCAATATTGGAAACGACGCCGCGCAGCACGCCTGCGCTTTCTACTTTGCCGATTCCGATGATTTCGAGTTTCCCGTGATTGTTCTTTCGGCCGGCGAGGCAACATACCTTCGTAGTACCTATGTCCAGCGCAACGACAACATCATGGGGTTGTGGGATCAAATCCGACATAATGTAACTGTTTAAGTGGTGAGCTTCGATTTGTTTTGAATCTTTCGAGGCGGCCCGAAACCCTTTCCCGCGACAAAAGTATTATTTTTAAACTATTTGTTTTTATTTTTTTTCGGTTTGTTTAAGTTTTTCCAAACCGACATTTCGCCCTGCCCCTTTTTTTCAGCGCTGCACCAACACTTTTTTCACTGCAATACCTTGCTTGGTTTGCACCCGAAGGAAGTAAACCCCATTGGGCAAGGAGCTTGGCAAATTCATCTCAAAATTTTGGCTGTCAATATTTTGTGACAACACCTGTTGCATGTTGGCGTTCATTAGCTGGGCATTTGCGTCGGCCAATACCCCATCAACCGAGAGCTGCACGGTCAAGGTGCTGCTTGCTGGTTGGGGGCTGGTTTGTAGGAAAAATTTTTGTTTTAAAACATCCCGAGTTTTTGAAACCGGTGCATTGCAGTTGTCGCCGATACCCTTAAAGACGAACAGCCCGCGCTGCATGTCAGAGATCAGGATATTGCCCGACGGCAGCCAGGGGTTCACCCCCCAGGCGCCCTCATAGCTGGTGTTGTTGGGCAGGATGCATGTATCGTAGTACAGCACCCGCTGCACGTTGGCAGGGTCGCTGATGTCGTACACCTGCAGCCCGTCGTAGTAATAGGACACGTACAGGTAGTTGCAGGCGATCAGGGCATTGTGGGGTATCTGGGTCGGCGAGCTGTTGGCGTTGAAAGTCGTCAACACCTTTATATCGTCTATGTTGGTCAGGTCCAGCGATTTGATCGGTGAGCCGTGGTCTTCATCGAGCATGAAATAATACCGCCCGTCGGGTGTCAGCCAGCCGGAGTGGTTGTATCCTTTCCCTGGGTATGATGTGAGGGTTCCCAGCAGTTTTGGCTGCGTCGGGTTGTTGAAATTTGCCACCGCGAAGCCGTTGGTGCCGGCGTTCAGGTATGCCGTATCGTTGCGCACGAAAGCATCGTGTATATGCCCAAAGGAGAAGCCTTCGATGTTGCTGAACTTTTTTACGAACACCGGCTGCTCCGGGTTGGCTAAGCTGAGCACCGCCATGCCCCCGTAGCCATAGGGGTTTGAGCCGCCAAATACCAGCGAATACAACATGGCCCTGCTGGTATCGATGAAAATATTGTGCGTGGTGACGATGATGGAACTTGAATTGGAAACCAAGCGCACCGAATCGGGCAGTGTGGAAACGTCCATGATCTGCAGGCTGCTGTTCCCCTCGTCGCACACGCCATATACATAGTGCTTGTAGGTCTTGTAATCGCGGTGGATAATGGCCGGCCCTTGAGCCTTGCCGGGAATAAAATCTGCCTCAAAAGGCTGCGCCGGGTTGCTGACGTCGATGAAGTGCGTCCCTTTGGTGCTACCTATGACAGCATACTCGTGGCCGTTGACGGCTACGCTCCACACTTCGTTGTAGCGGTTGTTGTAGGCATTGGAGCCGACAATCGTCGGGTCGTCCCAGCGGCCCAGCAGCGTGGCTTGTTGCGGCTGTGCCAATAGGAGCGCAGGCAGGGCAAGCATTGTCAATATCGTCAAGTTATTTTTCATAATATTTTGTTTCATAAGCGTTTAGGCGCATGTTATTTTTTACAAACCACCTGCCCATTGAAAGACAAGTTGATCGATTCGTAAATCCTCCAGCCGGTGTAAGGCATTCCTTGCTGGTAAAAAATCTTGAGCCGCCGCAGCTTGTCGTCCACTTTTCGGCCGGAGCCGAGGATTATTTTTTGGTCGCCGATCAAAGGCACCAAGATGAATTCTCCATTGCCGTTGATGTGTATCTGCTGGATAAACCCCGACAGAAACTCATCGGCCAAAAGGGTTTCCGTCAAGCTGAACAGGTCTTTCAGGGTACTGCGTTTTTTGTGCTTTTTAAAATCCAGCATGTAGGGCGCTATGTTTCCGGTGGCTACCATGACCCGGGCGGCGAAATTGGGCGAAGGGGGCATTTTTATGCCGTCTTTGTCGAGGTAATAATTGCCGCCGTTGATGTCGAGCACGCGCAGCACCGGCTCGCGCTGTTTTATTTTCAGGTGAAAAACATTGTGCTGGTCGATGTACGCATCCGCATCCAAAACAAAGGGGTCTTGCTCCAATACCCGCTCCATGCGCTCTACTTCCAGGTTGGCCAGCTCGGTCCCTTCCAACGTGTTTCCAAATGACCGCAACAAAGCCTGCCGCACATCCCGTTCGCTGATCAGCTTGTCGCCGCTTTTCAACGGGACTACCTCAATTTCCACGCCTTCTGCAAAACTCTCCTTCTTCCGCCCGATTGCCGAGTAGAGCAACAAGCCGATCAAGAGCAGGAAACCTACCCAGAGAATGCGGTCGTAGCGGAGTGAAGTGTACATTAATTAATGATGAATGATGAATGATGAATGTTTAGGGACTTGTGATGAGGTTTTGGATGGGGGCGATGAGGGTGTCGATGTCGCCGGCGCCCATGGTGATTAGAATGTCGAGCTGGTTGTTGTCTTTCATGTTTTTGAGGTGGTTGATAAGTTCGTTTTTTTGGATGGGCTGCTTGTGCTTGTTGGCCATTTTTTGGAGCAGCATTTCTGATGTCACGCCTTCTATCGGCAGTTCGCGGGCCGGATAGATGGGGAGCAAGATGCAGGCGTCGAGCTTGTCGAGGGCGGCGGCAAAACCGTCGGCGAAATCGCGGGTGCGCGTGAACAGGTGGGGCTGAAAAATACCAGTGATTTTTCGGCCCGGATACAGCATCCGGGCGGCCTCTATGGTCGCTTCTATTTCTGCGGGGTGGTGGGCGTAATCGTCCACATACACCGTGGTTTCTGTTTTGGCGATGGTCTCGAAGCGGCGCTTCACGCCTTTGAAGCTTTCAAGTGCCGCCGGGATTCTTGCCGCGTCCACCGCGCCCGTGTTCAGGGTCGCGGTGATGGCCGCCAGCGCGTTCTTCACATTGTGGAGGCCCGGATAGGGCAAGCGCAGCCCCTTCATTTCCAGCACAGTAAGCTTGTCTTGGCCTGTTAAAGGGGAACTGATGCGCGAAACATAGTCGAAAACGGTGTAGCCATCTTCAACCCTGATGTCCTTGGCTTGGACATCGCCCGCCTCGATGCCGAAACGGATGCAGTTATCTGCTTGTATGTCAATGCTTTGCTCCAAAAGCAGCAAGCCGCCGGGCTTTAGCTGTGTGGCGAATTTTTGATAGCTCGCCCGCACCGCTGCTTCGGTCCCATAAATATCCAAATGGTCGGCATCCACGGAGTTGATGACCGCGATTTCGGGGTGGAGGTGCAGGAAAGAGCGGTCGTATTCGTCCGCCTCTGCCACTACCCAATCGCTTTTGCCCTCCACAAAGTTGCTGCTCAAATTGCCGGAGATGCCGCCCACAAATACCGTGACATCCACGCCGCAGGCCCGCAAAAGGTGGCTGGTCAGGGTGCTGGTTGTCGTCTTCCCATGAGTGCCCGCGATGGCGATACAGCGCTTGGCCTTGCTGATGATGCCCAGCACCTCGGCCCGTTTTTTTACGGGGTAGCCATTGTCGACAAACCATTGTAGTTCGCTGTGCTCCTTTGGCACCGCCGGGGTGTACACCACAAGGTCAACAGCTTCCGGGATGAACTTCAGGTTATCCTCATAATGCACTTGCATCCCTTCCGCTTCCAGGGCACGGGTCAGCTCGGTTTCGGTGCGGTCGTAGCCGTGCACCTCCGCGCCGTGCAGGCGGAAGTAGCGGGCCAGGGCCGACATGCCGATGCCGCCGATGCCGATGAAATAGACTTTATGGATGGAGGAGAAAAGCATTTTTTTAGTTATGAGTTATGAGTGATTTGGTGGTAGAATTCGAGGTAATCTTGGGCGGCGTTTTTCCAGGTAAATTTGGCGGCGTGGCCTTTGAGGCGTTGGGGTTTTTGAGGATCATTTTTTAGCGCGTTCATGCCTTCGGAAAATATTTTCTGGACGTGTTCGGGCTCGAAGCTTTTGAAATAAAAGGCTTCTTCGCCGCCGATTTCGGGCAGACTCGTGCGGTCGGAAAGGAAAACGGGCTTCCCGAAGGCCATGGCCTCCAGCACCGGCAGGCCAAACCCTTCCGACAGGGAAGGAAAAATCAGTGCGGTGCAGTCTTGGTAGAGCTGCCATTTCTCGGCTTCTGTCACCGCCCCGCTGAAGGAGAGTTGGTGGCGCACGCCCAAGCTTGCCGCTTCTTTCTCAAGCGCCGCCCGGTATCCCTTGCTGTCTGCTCCGGCAATGATCCATTTGTAATCAGGGTTTGATTTCAAAATAGGCAAGGCAACGGCGTAGTTTTTCTTGGGGTGCAAGCCGATCGAAAAGAGATAGGGCTCGCTTGTTGCCGCAGCTTCCATTGTTGTTGGGAACTCGACGGCGACCCCGTTCAAAATCACTTTTTCCTGTATCCCTGTCGGCAGCCGGAGGTGCTCCCTTGCAGTTTCCTTTACAAATTCCGAGATATACACCAGGCCCTGGCAACGGTTGACCTTGCTTTGCAATTGCTTGGTTTTCTGCGCTTTTTTCCAATTGCCGTAATCGCTGCGCTCCAAGAAATTGAGGTCGTGGATCGTCATTAGCACCGGGGTTTTGCTGCTCGCCGGCCAATAGGCTGAATCCTGATGCGTGCAGTGCCAGAGTGATGCCCCGGTGCCGACGCCCGTCAGCTTGTGCCATTTCCGGGCTGCGCGATAGCTGAAAGCAGGGCCCAAAATACCAGTCAGGTGTTTTGGCGCATAGCACTCGAAATGCTGCGCCTGCGCTGCCGGCTGTTGAGCCAGCGCCCGACCAAGCTGGAGGCAGTATTGCCCCAAGCCCACATTCAAGTTGCGCAAACGTTCCATTTCGAGCACGATGGTTTTCAAGTTTGTTGTTGTTATCGTTTGAACTTTATTTCTTCTACCCGCCCGCGGAATACCCGCAGCTCCAGGTTCTCGGCGTCAAGCGCCACGATTTTCATTTTTATGTCTTCAGTCATTTCAGGGATTAAAAAGAGGGTGTCGTTTTTAAGGTACCAGTTCCCATTTTCTACCCTGGAATCTGCAACGAGGTTGTAGATGCTGTCTTTTGAAAGGATCATGGTCAGCTTCGAGGGGTCTTTCATCACGGTGTCGCCCTCGGCAATCCAGCTGACGCCATGCCATTCCCCGGCGATCATTTTTGTCCATTTCTCGTCGTTGTTGCAGGCGGATAGCAGGAGTGCCGTTGCCAGTATTGTTGCTGCGGTCTGTTTCATTTTTCGATATCTTATATGTCTGCTTTTGCGATTCTCAGGGCTTCGCGGGCAATGATGTCCGCTGCGTTTGGCCGGCCCAGCGGCCTTATGCTTTCGCCCAGGCTAAAAGCCAGGGCATCGTTTTCCAAAATCATCAAGGCTTCTTTCACCAGCTTTACGGGTGCTTCCGAATCGTGTACCAGGCGTGCAGCGCCTTTTTCTACCAGTGCCATCGCGTTTTTTGTCTGGTGGTCTTCCGCTACGTTGGGCGAAGGCACCAGGATGGCGGGCTTACCCACCAAGCACAGCTCGCTGATGCTGAGGGCGCCGGCCCTGGAGATCACCACGTCGGCGGCAGCGTACAGCAGGTCCATGCGGTCGATGAAAGCCGTGATCTTTACATTGGGCAATTGCGCTGTATCACACTCCTTGAACACCAATTCATAGAATTTACCGCATTGCCACACGACATTCACCTTGCCGTCTTTCAACAGTTCATAGCCATTGGCCATGGCTTCGTTGAGGGTTTTTGCGCCTAAGCTGCCGCCTGTCACCACGATGGTTTTCAGGTCGGGGTTCAGGCCGTAGTAGGCCAGCCCTTCGGCGCGTTTCCCCTCCAGGCCCACGATATCCGAGCGCACCGGGTTGCCCGTGAACAGGAGTTTGTCTTTGTCAAAAAACTGCTCCATATGTTCGTAAGCGACACAGACACTGGTCGCTTTTTTGCCCAGCAGTTTGTTGGTCATCCCCGCGTAGGAGTTTTGCTCCTGTATGAGCGTGGGGATGCCTGCCCGCTGTGCCGCCCGCATCACCGGCCCGCTGGCATAGCCGCCGGTGCCGATGACGACCTGGGGCTTGAATTCAGCCACGATGCGCTTGGCCCTGCGCAGGCTCGACAGCAGCTTGAAGGGGAAGGCCAGGTTTTTAAAGCTCAAGCTGCGCTGGAAGCCCGCTATGTTCAGCCCTACGATGTCGTAACCTGCTTTTGGCACCCGCTCCATTTCCATGCGCCCGTTGGCCCCCACGAACAGAAATTCGGCATCAGGCCGCAGGCGCTTGATCGCGTCGGCAACAGCGATCGCCGGGAACACGTGGCCTCCGGTGCCGCCTCCTGTTATCATTATTTTCAGTTCGTTTTGCATAAAATTTGCTTTGTTGTCTGGCTTTGAGCCCAGGATTAAATTATTCCAACGATTCGATGTATTTGCTCACGCTCAGGATCATGCCGAGCGAGATGCAGGTGAACAGGATGCTCGTGCCGCCCATCGAAATGAGGGGCAATGTGAGGCCGGTAGCCGGCACGAGGTTCACGTTCACGGCGATATTGGCCAGCGCCTGCACCGTCAGCAGCAAGCTAAGGCCGATGGCTAAGAACGCGCCGAAGGCCTTGGGGCTGCGCGTCACCAGTTTCACGTTCCGCAAAAACAACAGCACGTACAGCACCAATATCACCGTGCCGCCCAACAAGCCGTATTCCTCGCAAATAATGGCATAGATGAAGTCGGCATGGGCATAAGGCAAAAAGTTGCGGATCAGGCTGTTGCCCGGGCCGTTGCCGATAATCCCGCCCTTTGCGATGGCGATCTTGGCCTGCTGCACCTGGTATCCGCCGTCTTCCACGTTTGCAAATTCATTCAGGCGCGAAATCCAGGTCTCCACCCGCACCAGGTCGAGGTGCGGGTACAGCTTCCCTATAGCGATCAAGCCCACCAACACGACCACACCCAATACCGCCAGCAGGAAAATGTATTTCCAGCTCACGCGGCCCATGAACATCAGCAGGATACAGGTGACAAAAAGCACAGCCGCCGTGCTCAGGTTTGAAGGGGCTATCAGCCCGCAAACGATCAATACCGGCACCAGGATGGGCATGAACGCATCCTTGAAACTGGTGATATAGTCCTGTTTTCGGGTCAATTCCCTTGCGATGTAGATGATCAGCGCGATCTTGGCAAATTCAGAAGGCTGGAAGCTGAAGCCTCCCACGCTGATCCACCGCGTCGCGTCGTTGATATGCCGGCCAAATGCCAGGGTGAACACCAACAAAGGGATGGCCAGCAATATCATCATGGGGGCTATCCGCTGATACTGCCGGTAATGCAGCAAGTGGCAGAGGTAAATGATCAACAACCCAAACGCCAACATCACCACGTGCTTGATGAGGAACACCGTGGTATCGCCCCCGCGCGAACGCCATGCCTCCCAGCCCGATGCCGAATACACGGCCAGGATGCTGAACAAGCCCAGCACGGCGACGATCATCCAGATCGTCCGATCGCCTTTAAGTTCTGCTGCTATGCGGTTGCCAAGTGACATTTTTTTAAGTGATGAGTGATGAGTTGTGAGTTATGAGTGATTGGACGGCTTGGCGGAATTGGTGGCCACGGTCTTCGTAGTTTTTGAACAGGTCGAAGCTGGCGCAGGCAGGGCTGAGCAGCACGGTGTCGCCCTTTTGGGCCATTTTTGCTGCTGCCTGCACGGCTTCCTGGGCGCTTCGGGTTTCGGCCATTGGTTTTTTCAAGGCTCCGAACACGCTGATTATCTTTGAATTGTCGATGCCCATGCATACAATGGCTTTCACGTGTTTTTTTACCAGCTTGAGCAATGGGCTGTAATCGTTGCCTTTGTCCTGCCCGCCTACGATCCAAACCGTGGGGCTGTCCATCGCTTGCAGGGCGTAGCACACAGAGTCCACATTGGTGGCTTTGGAGTCGTTGATCCAGGTAATGCCGTTCGTTACAGCAACTTTTTCCAGGCGGTGGGGCGGCGGATTGAAGGTGCCCAGGCCTTCCTGTATTTTTTGGGGCGCAGCGTTGAGCAACAAGGCGGCGCGTATGGCACAGGCGGCGTTGAACATGTTGTGCGGGCCGCGCAGGGCGCTTTGGCGCATATCGAACAATTCTTTGCCGACTTTAATTTGCCCGTTTTTGAAAAAGCCTTTGCGGATGGCGATGGCTTTGGGGGCGCTGCCCGTGGCACGGTTTTTAGTGGCCAGGTCGATGCCCGCCAGCACGACCGGGTCGAAGCCGTTGTAGATGAATTTGTCGCCACGCTGTTGGTTCATGGTGATGCGGAATTTTGAGGCTGCGTAGTTTTCCAGTTTATAGTCGTATCGATCGAGGTGGTCAGGGGTGATGTTGAGCAGCAAGGCTATTTTGGGCCTGAACTGCTGGATGTCGTCTAATTGGAAGCTGCTCACTTCCAGCACGAAAATGCGCGACTTGTCTTTTGATTGTTTTTGGCGCAGGTCGTGGAGAACCATGCGGGCGAATGAATTGCCGACGTTGCCGCCTTTGCGGACGTTCAACCCGGCGCTTTCCAGCAGGTGGTTGGTCAGCTCGGTGGTGGTGGTTTTCCCGTTGGAGCCGGTGATGGCGACGATCTGGCAATTGCCAGCGTGGCGGAAGGCAAATTCGATCTCGCCAATGACGTTGATGCCTTTGGCGCGCACAGCTTGCATCACCTCCGACTTCTCCGGAATGCCGGGGCTTTTGATGATTTCTTGGGCGTTCAGTATGTTATTGAGGCTGTGCTGGTTTTCTTCCCAGTCGATGCCGTTTTGATCGAGTTCGTGTTTGAAATGCTCTTTGATGGGGCCCTTGTCGGACACGAACACGTCGTACCCCAGGTGCGAGGCCAAGAGGGCCGCACCTGTGCCGGATTCACCGGAGCCGAGTATGACGAGTCGTTTTTTCATTAATTTTATCTGCTTTTATCTGTTTTTATCCGTCAAATCCGTTCAATCCGCGTTCCATTGGGGTATTGTGATGTTGTGGGGCGCGGAAATCCTGCTCGCCGTGTTGGAACACGGATTGAACGGATTTGACGGATTTGGACGGATTTCTCATTATTGTTTCGTTAATTAGGCTTTCTGTTCCGTTTTTTGAGGTGGTTCTCCCACACTTCGCGAGCGAACTCGAGTCCAGCCTTATCGAATTTTAAGCGTAATGATGGTTGCCACCGCGAGCAAAATCTGCACGATCCAGAACCGCACCGAAATGGTCACCTCGTGGTAGCCTTTTTTCTGGAAATGGTGGTGCAGCGGCGCCATCAGGAACACCCTGCGCCCCTCCCCGTATTTCTTCTTCGTCCGCTTGAACCACCAAACCTGAATAATCACAGACAGGTTTTCGACCAAAAACACCCCGCACAGCACCGGGATCAGCAATTCTTTGCGCAGGATGATGGCCATTGCCGCGATAATGCCGCCCAGCGTGAGGCTGCCCGTGTCGCCCATGAATACCCGCGCCGGAAAAACATTGTACCAAAGGAAGCCAATGCAGCCCCCGAGCAAACAGGCGGCATAGATCACCATCTCGCTGCTGTTGGGGATGTACAATATCTTCAAAAAATCAGCCGCCACCGAGTTGCCGCTCAGGTAGGCCAAGATGCCCAGGGCCACGCAGACAATCGCTGAAACGCCCGCCAACTGCCCATCCAGGCCATCTGTCAAATTGGCGCCATTGCTGACAGCAGTAATGACAATGATCGACATGATAACGAACAAAATCGAGCTCAGGTCGCGGGCATTGTCGCCCAAAAACCACAACATGCGCGAATAGTCCAGCTCGTTGTTCTTCAAAAAAGGCACGTTGGTGATCGGCGCCTTCGCATACACCATCTCGTTGTACACCCCCATTTTAACCGGGTCTTTCACGTAGATGGTGTCCGTGATCTCATATCCGTTCAATGTCGCCACCTGCGCATCGAGCCGCACCACCACTTCGTCGTTCAGCAACATGCTCACCCCAACGATCAGTCCCAAGCCCACCTGTCCTGCGATCTTGAACCGCCCCTTCAGGCCCTCTTTATCCTTTTTGAACACCTTGATGTAGTCGTCGATAAAACCGATGGCGAACATCCAGACCGTGCTGAAAAGCATGAGCAGCACATACACATTGTCGAGCCGCGCCATCAACAGGCAGGGTATCAGCGTCGCCGCCACAATGATGATGCCGCCCATGGTCGGGGTGCCAGCCTTGGAGGTTTGCCCAGCAAGCCCCAAATCGCGGATAGACTCCCCGATCTGCAGCGAGCGCAACCATTTGATGATCCGGTGGCCGATCACTAAGGAGATGAGCAGCGACAACAGCATGGCTACCCCCGCCCGGAACGAAATGTACCTGAACAGGCCCGCGCCCGGCATATCAAAATGCTCTTTTAGGTATTCAAAAAGGTAGACAAGCATTTATTTGAATGATGAATGATGAATTATAAATGATGAATTTACCGGTTGTGGAGGTTAAGAGGGCTGTGGGGCGATCTTGCATCGCCCCGCAACCATTTCAAAATAATAGTCCCTCCACTATTATGTCTTTAATTTAATGATGAGCTATAAATGATGAATGATGAATTGGCACATCATTGTTCTTTGCCAAATATTTGATTTTCAGCACTCATGCCTTAGTTTTCGCTATGGTGCTGAAAAGCCAACTCCAAATCAAGTTACACATGCCGTGCAAACTCATAACTTATAACTCATCACTAAAAACAGCTCTTGTTTGTCGTCAAAAGGGTACTTCACCCCTTGTATGTCCTGGTATTTCTCGTGGCCTTTACCGGCAATCAAAATCACATCGTTGGCATTGGCCAGGCGTTCTGCGGTTTTTATGGCTTGTTTGCGGTCGGGGATCGTCAGGGTCTTTTTCAAGGCTTCTTTGTCAAGTCCGGCTTCCATGTCATTCAGTATGGCTGCCGGATCCTCGGTACGTGGATTGTCGCTGGTCAGTATCAATTGGTCGCTGAGCCGGGCGCAAACCTGTGCCATGATCGGGCGCTTTGTTTTGTCGCGGTCGCCGCCAGCGCCCGTGACGGTGATGACGCGCGACGATTTTTTCTTCAATTTGGCGATGGTCTCCAGCACTTTTTCCAACGCGTCGGGGGTATGGGCATAATCCACAATTCCGATACAACCGGGTTTTGTGGGGTGGTTGATGTATTCGAAGCGGCCTTCTGCACCTTGCAGGTCGCTCAGGGCGGTCAGGGTTTTCATCTTGTCTTCTCCCAACAATGCTGCCACGGCGTAAGCAGCATTGAGGTTGTAGGCGTTGAACTCGCCGATCATCCGGGCGTGAATGGCGGTGCCGTCTAATTCTAAGTGTAGCCCGTTGAGGCTGTTCTCGATGATCTTGGCTTTAAAATCTGCGGCTTTTTTCAAGCCATACGTTGATTTTTTGGCCTTGGTGTTCTGCAACATCACCGCGCCGTTGCGGTCGTCGATGTTGGTGAGGGCGAAGGCAGTATTGGCCAAATCGTCAAAGAACTTTTTCTTGGCATCGCGGTAGGCTGCGAAGGTTTCGTGGTAGTCGAGGTGGTCGTGCGTGAGGTTGGTAAAAACCCCGCCAGTGAATGTGGCGCCCGCAATGCGGCGCTGGTGCACGGCATGGCTGCTCACTTCTATGAACACATGGGTGCAGGCGGCATCGGCCATCTCGCGGAGCAGGCTGTGCAGCCGGACGGCATCAGGGGTGGTGTGGGTGCTTGGGAGCACTGCCTCCCCTACCCTGTTCTCCACGGTGCCGATCAGCCCGCATTTGTAGCCTAAGCGGCTGAAAAGCTGCCATAGCAGGGTCGCGGTGGTGGTTTTGCCGTTGGTGCCCGTGATGCCGATGAGCTTGGTTTGGGCCGAGGGGTTGCCATAGAAATTGGAGGCCATCTGCCCCAATGCCTCTGCGCTGTCAGCTACCAGGGCCGTTGGCCGTCGGCTGTTGGCCGTTGGCGTTTCGCACACGATGGCGGCTGCGCCGTTTTCGATCGCTTTGTCAATGAACTGGTGGCCGTCAGCCGCTGCTCCCCGAACTGCCACAAACACATCGCCGGGCTGCACAGCGCGCGAGTCGAAGCGGATTTGGCCAACTTCCTGATCGGGGTCGCCTGTTATGTCCAGTACCTGGACGTTTTTGAGAAGCTGCTTGAGCGTCATATTCTTTTTGGTTATTCGAGGAATAAAACACAAGTTTGCCCGCTTGCCCTGGTGCCGACGGCCAGGCTCTGCTGCCGCACTTTTCCATAGCCCCGCACCTTGACACGGCAGCCCCTGTTTTCGAGCAAATAAATGGCGTCTTTCAAGCCCATGCCGACAACCGAGGGAATGGTCTTATCAGCCACTACCCTGCTTTTCAGCACCAGCGAATCTCCTTTTTCTGCGACGATCACCGACCAGTCGGCATCTTTTTCTTTGTCGTCGTTCTGGTCGTAATATTCCAGCCCGAGCCAGCGAAGGCTATTTTTCATGTCCTGTCGCGACCCTGCGTCAAAGGTTGGCATCTTGCTCGACACCAGTTTCGGCGCCTTGTGGGCGTTGACCGGCTCGTGCAGCTCCGCTTTCATGGCAAAGCACTTGTCGGCGATGGCCTTGAACACCGGGGCTGCCACTTCTGCGCCGTGGTAGCCGCCGCGCTCCGGCTCGCTGATGACCACGATGCAGGAATATACGGGCGCCTCAGCCGGGAAATAGCCGCAAAATGCGGCCTGGTGCCGTATGCCCTTGGAAGCGCGGAACTTGTGGTAGTTCAGCTGGGCCGTGCCTGTTTTCCCGGCGATGGCGTAATGCCTGGGGTTGATCGTTTTGGCGGTGCCTGTCAACACCACCTCGTTCAGCAGTTCCTTCGCCCGTTTGATGGTCGTTTTGGAAGCGATGCTGCGCTTCACCACTGTTGGGCGGAACTCTTTGATCAATTCCCCATACCGCTCGGTGCGCTGCACCAAGTATGGCTTCATCATGCGGCCATCGTTGGCCACGGCGTTGTAAAAGGTGAGGAGCTGCAAGGGTGTCAGCAACAATTCATAGCCGATGCTCATCCAGGGCAGGGTCGTGCCCGACCAGTCGCTTTTGGGGTCTTTCGGGTTTTTGATGATGGGCGCTTCTTCCCCGCCGACCTCAATGTCGGTTGGCAGGTCGAGGCCAAAGTTGCGCAAATGGTTGACGAACGCCGAAGGGTTCGACTTGTAAAACTGCTGGGTCAGGGTGGCGGTGCCAACATTGCTCGACCGCGCGAATACCTGAAGTATGCTCATAGAGTCGAGGCCATGTGGCTCTGCATCCACCAGTTCCTCCGTGTAGATTTGTACTTTACCCTTGTACACAGGGATTTTTTCGTTGAAATCTTTCAGCTTCCCATCCTCCAGCATGGCCATAAATGAGGCCAATTTGAACATGGAACCCGGTTCTACGCGTTCCCCTACGGCATAGTTGTAGGTTTCCCACCAGCCTTCCGGGGTGCGCCCGATATTGGCCATAGCGCGGATTTTCCCGGTCTTCACCTCCATCACGATGGCGCAGCCGTGGTCGGCATTGTGGGTCTGACAGGCTTTGAGCAAGCTGTTCTCCGCAATGTCCTGGATGTTGATGTCGAGGGTGGTCACGATGTCGTCGCCGGCCTCCGGCTCTATCTCTGCCAGGTCGTTCACCGGTATATAGACATCTCCCGGCACGCGGATCATCAACTGCCGCCCTGGCCTGCCCTCCAGTATATTGTCGAAGCTGCCTTCGAGGCCCACGGGGAGCGCGCCTTCGCGGTTGTAGCCGATGGTGCGCTGCGCCAGTATCTTGAATGGCCGCTCGCGCCGGTTGTCCTGCTCCATGATGAACCCGCCCCGGTGCCGGCCTTCCCGGAAGATCGGGAAGTTCTTGACCATCAAGGCTTTGGCGTAAGGCAGGCCCTTGGCGATCGGCACATAGCGAATGCCTAGGGCCTTGCTGTCGGTGCTGTCGCGCAGGCGGCGCAGCCAGGCAGCATAAGCGCCAGGGGTATATTGTTGGTCGATGTAGGTGGAGAGCAGCCAGCCGAGGCTGTCCACTGCCTGGTCGTTGAAGATGGCATCCGTCAAGCCCTCGGTTTTCGCGTCGAAATGGATGTTGAAGTACGGCAGGGAAGTGGCCAGCAGGGAGCCGTCGTCGGCCAGGATGTTGCCGCGCTGCGAAGGGGCGTTCACCCATTTCACATACAGGCTGTCGGCTTTTGCCTGCCATTTCGGGGCATCTTTCACACTGATCTGGAAAAGCCGCAAAAAAATCAGGAACGCGAGCCCTACCACCCCGGCAGCGACCAGGTAAACGCGGATCAGGACTTCATTTTTTACGTTCAGCATGACTTTTTACCAGGATTCTTGTGATTATTGAGATTTTTGGGATGGATCACGTTGATTATTAAGGACTTACCCCCTGTTGTTTTCGCAAAACACTCTTTGTTTCACATATCGTTACTTAACCAGAATTACCTTTGGGCCTTCGCCTTCCAGGTCGATCCCGGTTTTATCGAGGCTTTGGTCTATTTGGCTCTGCATAGAGCGGTACATGGTCTCGCTTTTGATGGAGGTGTACTCCCATTTGAGCTCTTTCATTTCTTTTTGCAGCTGCTGTATCCGGCGCACCCCTTTTTCGGCGTAGTGGGCATTTGCGATGTAAATAATGCCCAGAAACCCCAAGAACAGCATGAACTTGAAGTTGCCGAACACGAAGTTGGTCGTGTGCTGGCTGACGTTGAGTGCGTTTAAGAGTTTGTTGGCCATGGTTTTGGCTGTTGGCTGTTGGCTATTTTAGTTTATTTCGAAAAGCATTTAGTTTACGCTGCAATACTTGAAGCGGTTCAAGCAATTCAGCTAGTTTTTCGGAGGATATATAGTTGCCCCGTTTTGATAGTTCTAACTGGGTTTCCAATTCAAAGGCAGAACCTATCGAGATTTCAATAAAATGGGAGAAGGCAGCTTCAGTACTGCGGCTCGCACCTTCAGCTATGTTTGAAGGTATGGAAACCGAAGCCCTGCGCATTTGAGAACTCAACCCAAAAAGCTCTTTTTTGGGAAAGCTTCCTGTCAGCAGGTAAATTGCTTGCGAAAGGTCAAGCCCTTCTTTCCAAATGTCGTATTTTCGAAAATCTCTCATATTTCTGATGTTTTGATTATCTAAAAATTGCCCAAGCATTCCAACTGCCAACGGCCAACAGCTAAAAGCCAACAGCTTTTTTGGTGCCTACCCGGAGTTTTGAGCTTCGGGCTCTAATGTTTTGTTTCACTTCAGCTTGACTGGGTTCAATGGCCTTTTTGGTGACGATTTCCCAAGGCCGCTCGATGTTCCCATAAAAATCCTTTTTCATTTCGCCCTGGGTATTGCCGGTTTTCAGGAAGTTTTTCACCATCCGGTCTTCTAAGGAGTGGAAGGTGATGACTGCCAACCGGCCACCGGGCGCCAGCATTTCGTAGGCTGCGTGCAGGAAATCCTCCAAAGCGCCCAGCTCGTTGTTCACTTCCATGCGCAGGGCCTGGAACACTTGGGAACGGTAGCGCATGCGGTCGCCCATGAAATACTTCTCGCAGACATCTACCAACTCCCCCGTTTTGCGGAACAATTGGCCTTCCCGCAGGCGCACGATGGCTTCAGCAAGGGTCTTGGCATTCCGCACTTCGCCCAAGTCCCCGAATACCCGCTGCAATTCCTGGGCGCTGTACTGATTCAGCACTTCAGCGGCTGTCATGCCTTCCCGCGCATCCATCCGCATGTCGAGCGCCGCATCGAATCGGTAGGAAAATCCCCGTTCTGCACTGTCTAATTGGTGACTGCTCACGCCCAAATCGGCCAATATCCCCTGCACCGTTCCCACGCGTACGCCTTCTGCCCGCAATTGCCGTGTCAAAAACCTGAAATTTGAATGAACAAAGGTGAAGTTCAAAGCTTCCTCAAACACCGCCTGCCCTGCGTTCTGCATCGCGTCTGCATCCTGGTCGAACGCGTACAAATGCCCTTTCCCGCCCAGTTTCTCCAATATCAATTTTGCGTGTCCACCGCCGCCAAACGTCGCATCCACATACACCGAACCCGGCACAACTGCAAGGCTATCAATGGATTCGTTTAAGAGGACACTGGTGTGGTACATATCTTTTTGATGCTGGATGCTGGATGCTGGATGCTGGATGCTGGATGCTGGATGCTGGATG
>CAZULM010000081.1:0-26633 GCA_964621185.1 uncultured Saprospiraceae bacterium
CCGCAGGCCGTTGCCGTGTATGTGAACACCTGGGTTCGGGCACAGCCGCTGACGGTTACCGTCCCTGCCGAGCAGGTCACCGGTACGTTTCCGCACTCGTTGTGCGCCGTGATGTTGGTCGCGCAGACGGGCGGGGCGGGGTTGCAGCCCAGGTCTGTCGTGCCGTTCACGCAGTTGTCGAACACCGGCGCGGTTGCTTCCGTCCAGGTGAACACCTGTGTGCAGGTCGCCGTATTCCCGCAGGCGTCCGTCGCCGTGTAGGTCCGCGTCTGTGAGCGTAGGCAGCCGTTCGAGCTGATCCCGCCAAGGGAAGAAGTGATGGTTGGGGCACCACAGTTATCTGTTGCTGTTGCAGCTCCTGGGCCAGGAACGCCAGAGGGGTTGCAACCGAGGTCGGATCCTGAAGGACAGGACGTGAACACTGGCGGGGTTAAATCTTGAACCGTTACCACCTTGGTGCAAGTCGAGATACAACTGCCATCTGTAAGGGTTAAAGTCAACGTATAAGTTGCGTTGCAGGTGCTACCAGCGAGCACATTGACACATTGTTGATTAGTCGCACCATTAATAGTGCCATTTCCGGCGATTGACCAGGTATATCCAGGCACACCGGCAGGCCCGCAAAACTGCTGTGTCGTATTTGGACAGGATTCTGATGGGCCGCTTATACTGCACACAGTACCACCTAATATGGAGACGGTTTGCTCACATTCAACGCAGAGGCCATTGCCCCCCGAGGAAATGGCAACTTTGACGGTGTACGAGCCTGATGTGCCCGCCTGGATATTTACACAATTACCTGTAGCTGAACCCGAGATTGTCGCATTTCCGCTGACAATGGTCCACAAGTATGTTTGGCCAGATTGGTTGGTAACACAATACTGGTTGGTACTTCCAGAACATACGGCATTGGGACCTGTAAGGTCACAAACAGGTGCTACGGCCGCTCCGCTCAAAGAACGGTCCTGATTGCCCAAATTGTTCAATGTCCATTCTTTCAAGCGCATGTGGTACGGCGATCCGCTGATATTGCCCGCCGAGCGCGGCACGCCGCCCACATATCCCCAATCGAGCCTTGAGGCGACATGGCCACCCCATGCCAACACAGCACTTGCCCCATCAACTGTAAATGTCACTTTAATGGTCGTTTCGGCTTGAGCTGCTGTCAAATCGCCTTGAACACCGTACACAATATTTGTAATTGTGCCGCCATAAAGGGTCATAAAAGTGGCCGGGTGGGCATTGAAGCTGGTAGTTGGCTGGCCCATGACGGGCGAATTAGTGGAGCTGGGCGCAGGAATGGCAAAGGTGGTGGTGGTTCCCGAAATACCCGAAACCCCAGCAATAGGATTCAGGCATTCTGTGCTGCCATGGTTGCAGACAGCATGCGGCAGCAAATAATCATAATGCGTCAAATAATCGAGCGCATGCCGGTCGCTGTGCTTGATGTCGTACCCAATGGTGAGGGTAATAGAGGTGTTTAATGGCAGGTCGGTCATTTTGCACCGATACGGGATTGACCATCCTTCCACGTAGTGGGAGTTTTGAGAACCGGCGTTGCCATTTACCCAATTCGTACAGGAATTGTCCGGATTGTCAAACGGGCCGTTTCGGTATTGGTCGAGGTTGGCGGCCGGAGGCGCCTCCATGAATACAAAGCTGGGGGTACCTGCCTTTCCAATCGTGGAGGAAGTAACCGTCCAGGATGGAAGGCCAGGGTTGGGACCAGCAGTGCTTTTTTGCGCATCACTTTTTACCTGAAAAAAGCAAATGGCACAACAACAATAAGCAAAGCTCAAATAGGAAAATCTTGACATGTTGGATTGTTTTTAAGGTGATTTAATTTTGATAAATACATGTAAGGGCCTTGCCTGTGCGGCGAAGCCTGACCATACAGCGCAGCGAAGCATGAACCCCGAGCAGCGCGCTGGATTTGCAATAGAGAAATAGATTATGGAATCACTTCAAAAATTGAATCAGCGGTTTCAAATACTGGGAAATCGCTTCCTTAAAACAATAAAGCCGTAAAGGCTTCCAAGCTGAAGTGAAAAGCATGTATTGTAAAATAATGGAAGGTGTAAAATACTGGATAAAATTAACCTAAAAGCGAGCCGGGACAATCATTTGCCCCCCTACAATAATAAAATCATATTAAAGATCCAAAATTACAGGTTTTTAAAGTGCGAAATACAATTTTTTACGAAAAGGGCAAAATCTCTTGTGAACACAATGTTTTTAAATAAGAAGACATGGGCTTTAAGGCATAATTAAGGAAGAGAAAGGCTGCCAGGTAATTTTTTTAGAAAAACTTTCAAAAAAGCTTGCTGCTTCGCACCTGTTGGTTTTACCTTTGCGTCCGCTTTCAAAAAGCACGGATTGGTAGTTCAGTCGGTTAGAATGCCGCCCTGTCACGGCGGAGGTCGCGGGTTCGAGTCCCGTCCAGTCCGCAAAAAGGCTCTCAGAAATGAGAGCCTTTTTTGTTTGAGTGTTTAAAAGCCTCAAAGTAAAGTATTGCACCTATACCTCACGCCGCTTGGTTTTGTGCATGGCGATCTTTGTAATCAATTGAACATCAGTTGAATCAATCATATTCAATCACAAAAATCAGGCGAATCATAGTATAATACCCTGTTTCTATTGCCATCAAGCCGGAACCATTGGCGCTATCGTCCCAACCGGTGGCTTCTTTCTCAAGGGCGTCTTTTTGGCTGGCAGCGCTTTTTTCGCGGCCCCGTTTTGGCTCGACTTGGTTTTTAGCCCAATCGCCAGTGCCAACACTTCGTCCATTTGTTTCACGTAATGGAATTTCAAGCCCTTGATGTATTCCTCCTCGATCTCCTCTACGTGTTTCTGGTTCTCGTGGCACAGGATCACCTCTTTGATGCCGGCGCGCTTGGCAGCCAGTATCTTTTCCTTGATGCCGCCAACAGGCAGTACTTTGCCGCGCAGGGTGATCTCGCCGGTCATGGCCGTGAACGGCTTTAGCGGGAGTTTGGTGAAAGCCGAGGTAATGGCCGACAGCATGGTGATGCCTGCCGATGGCCCGTCTTTCGGGATGGCGCCTTCGGGTATGTGGATGTGGATGTCCATTTTTTCGAACAGCTCGTGCTCGATGCCGAAGTCGTCGGCATGGGCTTTGATGTAGCTGAGCGCCGTGCTGGCGCTTTCTTTCATCACGTCGCCGAGGTTGCCGGTGAGCTGGAGCTTGCCGTTGCCTTTGTTGAGGCTCACCTCGATGAACAGAATCTCGCCGCCCACCGAGGTCCAGGCAAGGCCGATGGCCACGCCGGGCGCTTGCTGCTCCTGATAGACGTCTGCATCGAACTTGGTAGGGCCGAGGATGCCGTGCAGGTGCTCGGGCCGCACGTTGGTTTCGTGCGGTTCGTCCATGGCCACGCGCTTGGCGGCATAGCGCATCACGGAACCGATTTCGCGGGCCAGGTTCCGCACACCGCTTTCTGCGGTGTAGCTCTGTATCATTTTTATCAGCGCTTTGTCGCTGATCTTGATATGGCTGGGCTTCAGGCCGTGCTCCTTGCGCTGCTGCGGCACGAGGTGCCGTTTGGCGATCTCTACCTTTTCTTCGAGCGAGTAACCCGCAATTTCGATTATTTCCATACGGTCGAGCAAGGCTGGCTGAATGGTGCTGAGCGAGTTGGCGGTGGCAATGAACAGCACTTTTGACAGGTCGTACTCGATTTCGAGGTAGTTGTCGTGGAAGGTGACGTTTTGTTCGGGGTCGAGCACCTCAAGCAACGCCGAAGAGGGGTCGCCGCGGAAGTCCTTTCCAACTTTGTCGATCTCGTCGAGGATAAAGACCGGGTTCCCGGCTTTGGCCTTTTTGAGCGATTGCACGATGCGGCCGGGCATGGCGCCGATGTAGGTTTTGCGGTGGCCGCGGATCTCGGCTTCGTCGTGCAGGCCGCCTAAGCTCATGCGCACGTATTTGCGCTTGAGGGCTTTGGCGATGCTGTTGCCCAACGAGGTTTTGCCTACGCCGGGCGGGCCTACGAGGCAGAGGATGGGCGCTTTCATGTCGCCCTTGAGTTTCAGCACGGCTAAGTGCTCCAGGATGCGCTCTTTCACTTTGGTCAGGCCGTAGTGGTCGCGGTCGAGCACCTGTTTCACCTTTTTGAGGTCGAAATTGTCTTTCGTGAAATCTTGCCAGGGCAAGTCGAGCAGCGTTTCTAAGTAGTTCAGCCCGATGGCGTACTCGGCCACCTGTGGGTTGACGCGGCGCAGCTTGTTGATTTCGCGGGCGAAGGTTTCCTCCACGTTTTTCGGCCATTTTTTGCGCACAGCCTTGCGCAGCAGGTCGTTGATCTCCTCTTCCTGGGGGTTTTGGCCCAGTTCCTCCTGAATGGTTTTCAGCTGTTGGCTCAGGAAATAGTCGCGCTGCTGCTTTTCGATGTCGGTGCGGACTTTCGAGTCGATCTGGTCTTTCAGCTCCAGCAGTTGCAGCTCCGAATCCATGTGGTGGAGTATGACGCTGGCCTTGTCCTTGAGGTTGTTGATCTCCAGGATGTCCTGCTTGTGGCTGATCTGGATGCCTAAGTTGGAGGCGATGAAATTGAGCAGGAAGTTGTCGTTGTTGATGTTTTTCAACATGACGACGGCTTCGGAGGGTATCTGCGGGGAAAGCTCGATGATCTGCTTGGCAGAATCGCGCACGCTGCTGATGAGGGCCTTGAACTCCAGTTTGTTCTTGGGGAGCTCATATTCCAGCATCGTTACCTGACCAATCAGATAAGGGTCTTCACTAAGGATTTCATCAAGCCGGAAACGCTTGCGCCCTTGCAAGATAGCGGTGGTGGAGCCATCGGGCATTTTCAGCAATTTCAAGATACGGGCTACGGTGCCGACCCGGTACAAATCGCGCGGGCTCGGCGCTTCGATCTTCATGTCTTTTTGTGACAAAACGCCGATATAGCGGTTGTCCTCATAAGCCTTTTGGACGGCGCGGATGCTTTTGTCGCGGCCTACGGTTATAGGGGTGACAATGCCCGGAAACAGCACGGTGTTCTTCAGCGGTAATATCGGGAGGCTATCGGGGAATATTTCGCCAGCCTTTTCGTCGTCTTCTTCCAACGAGAAAAGGGGTACGAAGTCGGGCTCGTCGTCCGACTGCTGTGTCATCAACCAATTATCAAACATACTCATACGATTCGGAGGGTGAGGGGAAAAATCTCCCACAATATTAAACGCAAAATTCCAGAATTTGACTGGAAATCTGCGGGCGAAAGTTGAATTGTGTCAAACTGGCAGCAAAAATGCCAGCACAGGACACTAAAGATAGTGGGCAAATTGCCTGCCAGGCTTCAAAAGGGGAGGATTTTGGCAGGAGAAAAGGGGAACAATGGACAAAAGGGCAGGTATATTGCCCCTTCAATCTGACACGCGGAGAAGCTCTTTGTGGAGAATCAATAATATTTAAAGCGCCAATCAAGGGCTTCCATAGAAAGGAAGTTTGGGAAATTTACTAGAGCTGGCAAAGCCCTGTATGTGGCACTTTCTTTTACTGTGTCTGAGTACAGCACTTGCCCTTGAGGGCTAAACCTGATGTGCCTACAGTCGAACAAGGTATGAAGGTCCGATCTCAGGCAGAGGCCATTTTGAAAATTGTCGCCACCTTTATGTTCAACTGGGATGATGTGGCAGGCTTCCAACACTAAGCTTATCCTTTCCCCTGAAAGCAGACAGGTGTAGTTAAATTTTTCCAGCACGTCACTCCTAAACCGTTGTTGCTCGGGGCGGGATGTTGTTTTTCGCCAGACTTTTTTGCGCTCGACGTCGGATATCGGCGAGGACGCCCTAATTTCTTTGAGAAGGTCTAATGGGTTTGTGTGGTTCGGGAGATAATTAATTGCTTCTAATTCAACTTCAGATCCTTCAGCTAAAAAGTATTGTTCCGTTTCATTATTTTTTCCCCTGACAACATAACAGAACCCATAGTTCGCCAAAAAGAGCAGGAATTCTCGAAGCATCCTTTTGTCGTTGCTTCCTTGAGTACAATCTGGAAACTTTGAAATGTCCAGGATTCCGTCACGAAAAGCGAGTAATGCGTCCACTAATTCTTGGACAGGAGCAGCGTTTCCTGCTAAAGGTACTACAATTTCTCTTAATTCTTGGGGTGTAATGTATGAATGACCAATACCTGATGATTTAGATAGTCCATTGAGAACTTGTAGGATTAATTGGAGTGGTTTTATTTCAAGGTTGGCAAGACGCCATTCATCAGCATCGTTTCCACTTAGATATGGGTTCGGTAGGGTCATGTTTTTTACAACAGCGACTGCAAACTCATGCTGCGCAATTTTGCCTTCTGCAACGCTTATGCCGAAAGGGGTTAGTTCGATTGTTTTGTGGCTGGGTGCCAGCAAGCCAAGCGCTTTCCAATACTGGCCAGAATTTCGGAATAAGTTTCGCGTTCCAGTTCTCGCTAAATGTACCCTTTCACCAGTCAATTCATTGGTCTCAAGTTCAATAATTTCTAAACTTTTGTTGATGTCAGTGGTACTTTTCGGCTTCCCTTGGTGTTCATATAACGCTCTGAGTACGCCTAGGAAACGCAGAGGATGGTTCAATCCCTCGCTTGGGGTAACCTCAGCCCAGCGCCACTTATAGCTTGGGAATGGCTTAATTGGTATCCGGCTCATAATTGCAATGGGAATAATTTGGCAAGTGCAAAAGCTAGTTTTGGAGGTACTGCATTGGATATCTGTCGGTATGCTGTCGTCTTAGAACCAATAAATTCAAAATCTAAGGGAAAAGATTGAATAAGGGCAGCTTCTCTTGGCGAAATGCGTCGTTGATTATTGGGATGATGAAGGACAACTACGCCGCCTTTTTCATCCCCTCTCGATGTAATTGTAGGGAATGGCAACTCTGGGTCGATTTTTCTATGGCCTAAATATCCATTAAATGTAAGTTTATATTTTGAGGCTTCATGATTTTTTAGGTTGTGGGGTTCATTTGGCTCGGGGATATTGAGCAAAGCTTCTTTTGAACTGACCCATTTTATCTTGGATTCAAACAAACTTGTTCCGTTTAATTTTTGATGGGTTGGCTCAGGGGGGAAATTTATCTTATGGGCGATATCTTTCCGTTGACCGAAGATAATTACCCGTTCGCGTGTTTGAGGTACGCCGTAATTAGCGGCATTTAACACCGCGTATTGGATATTGTAGCCAATTCTTGAGAAGTCTTCAAGTATCATTTTAAAAACCTTCCCCTTGGCCAGGCTCAATATGCCCTTTACATTTTCTGCCAAAAAAAAAGCTGGTTTTTTGTCACTCAAAATACGTACAAATTCAAGGTATAAAAAATTCCGTTCGTCGTTCTCGTTACGTTTTTGGTTTGCCATAGAAAAACCTTGACATGGGAACCCTCCGATAATCAAGTCACAGCCAGGGATTGCTGAAGATGGAATTTGCCTGATATCTTTACAAATAATGTGATTGCCGATGTTAAGTCTATAGGTTTCTGCCGCCACATCCCACACGTCATTGGCCCAAACGACTTGGTGCCCGGCCTGAATAAAGCCAAGGTCAAATCCTCCTACGCCCGAAAACAAAGAGACAATATTCATGTGGCAGTGACACGTGTATTTTGTTGTTCAGCTTGACAAACAATTTGAACTTGCAAAGTTTCTATTTTTTTAAATTCTTCCGCAATCCTCCTTGCAAATAATACAGCTACAGCATTCCCGATTTGCCTGTACATGCTTCCGAGTGATCCCTTAAATTCAAAATCAATTGGAAAACTTTGGATTATTGCGCTCTCACGAACCGACATTCGCCGATGATTGTTAGGATGATGGGTTGCCACGTTGCCCCCGGTGTCCTTAGCCAAGATCGTAGGGGAGGGCTTGTTCGGATCAGTTCTTCGGTGTCCAGTAAAGTTCCTGTCTGTTACCTTGTATTTTGAATAAATATGGTTTTTTAGATTGTGGGGTTCCTCAGGATCAGGGATGTTTTTTAGGGCTTCCCCCACAGAAACCCACTTTTTCAAGAGCAAATCTCCATGTTTTGAATGGGTTGGTTCCGGGAATGGGCACGGAATGTCTATATCTTTTCGCACCCCCATTATTATTACACGAACTCTGCTTTGCGGTACCCCAAAGTCAGCTGCATTAAAAACTCGATATTCTACTTTGTAGCCAATGCTTTCAAAATCATGAATTATTCTGTGTATCGCTTTGCCGTTGCCAATGCTCAACAGCCCCCTTACATTTTCGGCGACAAAAAATTTAGGTTTTTTCTCACGAACAATGCGGACAAACTCCAAATATAGTTGGTTTCTATTATCGTCTAATTTTCGATTTCGATTGGCTTGTGAAAACCCTTGGCATGGAAAACCTCCAATTACAATATCACAATCTGGAATGAGGTGGCCAGGGATATCGCGAATATCGGATAAAACAAAATGTTTTCCAATATTGTTTTGATAGGTTTCCGCACAATCCTTGTTTATATCACCAGCCCACACAATTTGATGGCCTGCTTGAACAAATCCCAAGTCAAAGCCCCCAGCGCCGGAAAAAAGCGAAACAACTTTCATAGATGTAAAATTTGATGCGGCAAAAGTAAACAAAATAAAAACACTTTTTGTTTTATTGTTCACCGCCCCAAATGCACCAACAACACGCTCACATCTGCCGGGTTCACCCCTGAGATGCGGCTGGCTTGCCCGATGGTGCGCGGCTTCATCTTCGTCAGCTTGTCGCGGGCCTCGATGCTCAGCCCTTTGATGCTGCGGTAATCGAAGTTTTCGTGCAGCGCCATTTCTTCCAGGCGGCTGTGCTTCGACACCATTTCTTCCTCTTTTTTGATGTAACCTTCGTATTTGATCCCAATTTCGGCGATTTCCAACATTTCAGTGTCATAGGCTGTCAGGAAGTCGCGCAAGGCCGGTATCACGGCTGCCATGCCTGCAATATCGACCTGCGGGCGGAGCAGTATGTTGTGCAATTTCAGTTTTTGGCTGATCGGCGCCGAATCTACGCTTTCTAAGTAGCCGTTGATTTCATCGGGCAGCACATTGGCGTTGCGGAAAAAGGCCTCGATTTCGGCCAGGGCTTGGTTTTTTGCCTGTACTCGATCCATGCGCAGGTCGGCGCCCTGTACGCCTAAGCGATGGGCGATGGGGGTAAGGCGCAGGTCGGCATTGTCTTGGCGCAGCAGGATGCGGTATTCCGCGCGGCTGGTGAACATGCGGTAAGGCTCCTCGGTGCCTTTGTTGATGAGGTCGTCGATGAGCACGCCGATGTAGGCTTCGGAGCGCTTGAGCACCAGTGGCGCTTCGCCTTTGGCCGCGAGGGCAGCGTTCATGCCCGCCATCAAACCCTGGCAGGCGGCTTCCTCGTAGCCGGTGGTGCCGTTTATTTGTCCGGCGAAGTACAGTCCTTTTACGCGGTTGGTTTCTAAGGTGGTCTGCAACTGGGTGGGCGGGAAATAATCGTACTCGATGGCGTAGCCGGGGCGGAACATCTTGGCGTTTTCCAGGCCCGGAATCTGCCTGAGCGCCTTGTACTGAACATCTTCCGGCAAGGAGGAGGAAAAGCCGTTGATATATATCTCCACCGTGTCGCGGCCTTCCGGCTCCACAAAAAGCTGGTGCCGGTCTTTGTCGGAAAACCGGTCGATCTTGTCTTCGATGCTGGGGCAGTACCGGGGCCCGATGCCCTGGATGCGGCCGTTGAACATCGGCGATTTGTCGAAGCCCGTGCGCAGGGTATCGTGCACTTTTTGGTTGGTGTAGGTGCTCCAGCAACAGAGTTGGTCGGTCAGCGGCGGGGTGTCGGTATAGGAGAACTTGCCCGGAGGCTCATCGCCTGGCTGCACTTCCATTTTGGAATAGTTGAGGCTGCGGCCGTCGAGGCGCGGCGGAGTGCCGGTTTTCATGCGGCCGGCCTCGAAGCCCAGTTCCACGAGCTGTTCGGTGATGCCTTTGGCGGCGCTCTCGCCTGCGCGGCCGCCGCCGAACTGTTTTTCGCCGATGTGGATGAGCCCGTTGAGGAAGGTACCGTTGGTGAGCACCACGGTATCGGATTCGATTTCGAGGCCCATGCCGGTGACCACGCCGCGCACGCGCCCGTCTTTCACGATGAGTCCTCGCACCATTTCCTGCCAGAAGTCGATGTTGGGGTGGGCTTCGAGCATGGAGCGCCATTTTGCGGCGAAAGCCATGCGGTCGCTCTGGGCGCGGGGGCTCCACATGGCCGGGCCTTTCGAGCGGTTCAACATGCGGAACTGCACGGCGGTATGGTCGGTCACGATGCCGGAATAGCCGCCGAGCGCGTCGATTTCGCGCACGATCTGCCCTTTGGCCACGCCGCCCATCGCGGGGTTGCAGCTCATCTGGGCGATGGTCTGCATGTTCATGGTAGCCAGCAGCACCTTGGCGCCGAGGTTGGCGGCGCCCACGGCAGCCTCGCAGCCCGCATGGCCTGCGCCGACGACAATGACGTTGTATTTTGGAAACATGGCGTGTGTGTACGAACGGGACTGTATTAGCCGTTATTTATACTGTGATTAAAGTGATTTGTATGATTTGAGTGATTAAAAACATCTGATTTTCAAATGATTATGCGATCGAGATTTTCACAACCACTTTGCGTTGACTATAGTGCTTTTAACCCTTTTTTTGGGGAAAAAGTTTGCAAAGGTAAGGGAAAAGTAGCTAATCCTGTTTAACCTGCTTCATCTGCTGTATCCGCAGCATCTTCCTCACCGCCCTCCGCCTCACTTCCGGCTTTTTCGCCACCACTTCTTCAAATTTCTCCTTCCGAACCGGCTCCGGGAACTTGTCCAGAAACTCCTCGGCCTTGGTTACCGTAAGGTTCTGCTCCATTTTTTTCAAATAGGCTTCTTCCAGTGCCGGCTGCACTTCGGACATTACTTCCGGCTTGCTGGCAGCGGCATTGGCCACGGCATCTAAGCTGTCGCGCTTGGGGAACTCCCGCAGGTATTCGGCCACGATTTTGGCCGAGGGCCTGGCCTTTGCTGAAACGACATACGCTTCTTCTACTGCGGATACTAACTCTTCCCGGTTTTCGGCGCGGTTTTCGGCGGCTTGTTTCACTAATGAAAGCCGCTCGCTTTCCGGGAATGTTTCGGCAAATTGGCGGATGTTGTCCCGCGTAGGCTGTTCCACCACCCTTTCCAATGCCCTGCTTTCAAGGGCAGCGATGCGGGTGGCGATTTTTCCCTGAAACTGCCCATCGGGGTATTTTTCCTGGTATTCGCGCAAGTCGGCCAACAAGGTGCTGCGCTCGGCCCTGAGGTAATAGGCCTTTTCGCGGTATGGGCTGTCTGGGTGTTTTTCGATGTAGGCGGCATAAGCTTCGGCGTCGTCTTCCACGATGCTGGCCACCCACCAGTCGCGGGTGGCTGCGGGCGTGAGCGCCCAGGTGGCTGTGCTGCCGCCCAGGAGCAGGGCGAGGCCCAGCGCCACGTTGCGCTGGGTGTTGCCGCTGGGGGCTTTTTTAGGCGCAGGCCCTGGCGGCTCGGGGATTTGCTTAAAATCGACGACAGATTCAATCCCTTTTGTTTGGGGAGGGGCAAACGTCGAATCGTCGGTGGCTGTGCCCGCAAAGGCTAATGCCGGGCCGGCATTTTTGAACTTTGGCTTAGAGGCTTTGGGCGCTTCTTCGGCATCTGCGCCGCCCTCTTTTGCAGTGTATATTTGTATGGTTTCCCGGAAAACCAGCTCTTTGCGGTGTATCTGGTTGAACGCCATTTCCAGCACCGACACTTTTACTTCGAGCGGGTGCAGGCCGTCGCGCAGGGGTTCCACGTAAAAAAACCACTGGGTATAGCCTTCTTCCGTGACAAGCTGCTGGGCGGGGCTGGTGCTACGGATGGCAAATACGGGCTGTTTGGCCGGGTCTCCGAGCTCCACCTGCATGAGGTCGGAGACGCGGGTCAGGTCTTTCAGCACCACCTGGTCGTCGAGGGTGATCTCTTCCACGATGGCATCTTCGTCGATGGCGATGCGCACCACACATTCCGTCTCCTGGGCCAGGGGCATGGTATGGGGGATTCGGTACAGCACGCTGCCTTGCTTGGCCGCCGTAGCCTTGGCGGAGGAGGCTTGTCCCTTCCCAGCATCTGCGTCAAAATCCCCTTCCTCAAGGCCCTGCACCAAATCAGAAAGATCGGACCGAATGGCATTGTATTCCACTTGCAATGCCCTGTCGTCAATCGTGTCGCGCAGCGCCTTTTTGTTCGCGTCGTTGAGCCGGCCGAGCAGGGCCAGCACGGTGACCCGCTTTTCGGACTTTTCGGGCAATAGGTCGCGCAATTGCTGCAATGCCTTGACCAGGAGTCCCTGGTCGAGCAGCATTTCTTCTAACTGGCGCTTAAGTTCTGAAAGGTTCATGGTACGGTGGACGGTGTGACGGTGTGACGGTTTGCCCACCGAAGGCTTTGCGTAGGAAGACTCATTTTGGGGATTGGTAGGGGCTAGGCCTTTAGTGGTTTGCTCGCGCGTCAGGTGGTGTTTGTTGGGCAAATCTACAGTAATACGTTAAAAACTTGCATTTATTTCCCAATTTTAAGTTACTCAGATTCAGTTCCAAATGGTGGCTAAAGTGCTGAAAAACAATTCTATACTATGATTCGCCTGATTTTTGTGATTTAGTATGATTGATTCAATTGATGTTCAATTGATTACAAAGATCGCCATGCACAAAATCAAGCGGCGTGAGGTATAATCAGCCGACATAATTCGTGCAAACCGTCCACCGTTTACCGTCCACCGTCCACCGCCATCCGCGTCAATAGCCAATCTTTTTCGGCGACGTCTGTCCGGCGCTCCACCTCGTTGTAAAGGAGGCGCATGGCCATGCGGTCGTTTCGGTCGGTTTCGAGCAGTTTTTTGGTGTAATGGATCAGGTTTTCGTTGGTGTTTCGGTGGTAGCCTAAGTTTTTTTGGCGGCGCAGGTAAGCGCTGAAACTTTGCAGGAGGGATTCTAGCGCGTCCCATTCGCCGAGCTCGAAGTAGGTTTGCAACAACATGCGGCGGGCATCGAGGTTGTTGAGCGAGTCGTCCAGATCGACTTGCTGGAGCAAGGGCATGGCAGCGGCGTAATTGCCCTGGCGGAAGCGCAGGTAGGCCAGGTTGTAGCGGTACAGGTTGTCGCGCTCGCGGGCGTGCAGGGCGTTGCGGTTTGCTTCCAAAAAGTCCTCGGCCCAGGCATGGTCGCCGGCGCCCACGGCTATGCGCAGTATGTTTTTGTAGGTAAACCCCGACAATAGCCCGTTTTCGATCAAAAACCCGCGGTCGAGTGCGGTTTTGAAGAGGTCGAATGCCTGGCGGACGTATGATTTTCGGCCCGCGTTTATATGCCGGATGCAGTAGTTGATGGCCATGAGGTAGAGGCCGCGCATTTCGCTGGGGGAGAAACGTTGCTCGTGTTTCTCCAAAGCCCGTTTCAACTGTTCGAATGGCTCTTCGTCCGCCGGGCTTTTCAACATTTGGTAGGCATGGTAATACACAGCCACCGCAGGTATTTGCAGCATTTCTTTCTTGCCTGCCACTTGCAGGATCAGTTGCAGCAAATCCAGGCGGTATTCTTGCCCCGTCATCGCCTGGTGGGTATGGGCCAAACAGGCGTACCGCAGCATTTCAGAAATGTAAAAAGTAGTGAGCTCGTCGGGCAGGGGCTGTAGGTTGAGGCGGGCGCTGCGGTCGTCGCGCGACACCTGCTCCACCTGTTCCTGTTGCAGCAGGTAGCGGCTGAAATGGTATTGGGCATCGCGCACGGGCTGCTGCTCGATGCGTTCGCTGCCCTGCTCCCAGGCTTTTTCGAACAACTGGTCGAGGCCGCGCTGCCGCAGCACGCGCAGCAAGTAGCGCTGCACGTCGGCATCGTCGGAATGCCATTCCGACCAGGCAAGATACTGCCGCACCGTGGCGAGCAAAAAGGACATGACATGGCGCAATTGCTTCATGTCCAATTCCTTGCCGGGACAAGCGGCGGCCCAGAGCGCTTCTGCGGAGAGGCTTTTGGCGCTTGCTTTGGCGATGTTGTCGCTGAGGTATTCGCAGAGCAGGGCCACGTCGTCGCGGCGGTTGAACACGCCGCAGCGCACCCATTGGCGCAGGGCGCGCAGGTCTTTGGGGGGGAGCTGTCGGAAGGTGCGGATGAGGAGCGTGGTGGTCATGGCGTGATTTGTTGGCTGTTGGCTGTTGGCCGTTGGCCGTTCGTCATTCCATCAAATTAATTTGAATCTTGGTATAATTTGATGGGTTTTGAAGGCGATTTAGCGTATTTTAGGAGACAAAAATCTTTTTTTTTATTTGAATATCAAATACTTAGGGAAAAGTATTTTTGATTTTGCCACAAATTTGTATTTGTTGGGCCGTTTTTCTTTGCGGACTTTTGAGATGGATTTCAAATTGCACTTAAACCGTTGATACTTATGAAAAGGACAGTACTGTTGTTGGCCGTTTTTTCATGCTACGCGATGACCTTACTGGGTCAGGGTGGCAATGGGTTTTGGGAGGAGGTAAAAAACCCTTATGGCATTGACGGGAACCAAAACCGATTTATCAAAGCTACAAACGGGGTCCTTTATGCAGAGCAAAATAATTACCTTATTTACAAGTCCTATGATGCTGGCATTTCGTGGGAGCCCCTGAATGTTGCCAATAATCCGCTCTCCCCTGACTTCCCTTTTCTAAAGGTAGGAGAAGCGGGAACAATTTTCGCACATGAAGCGGTTGGAGGCCCCACAAAATGGTACAAAACAATCGATGAAGGGCAAAGCTGGATCCCGCTAGATAGCACCTGGTACGATATCCTTGAAATGCCAAATGGGACTTTAATCGGTACTACATCAGGCATTTCAGTCCTCTCCACCTTAAGGTCCGTCAATGGAGGACAAACCTGGAGTGTTGTACTCACCGGAACCAACACCATGCCGAAATATTTTAATGATGCTGGCCTCCTCACTAAAAAATCTGAATACCTGAATTTTATTACCTATTTCCGATCGACTGATGATGGGGTTACATGGACCAGCCAAACAGTTCCCTTCCATTCAACGAATAATTTATTTCTTGCGCCTTCTGGCACCATATTCACTTCAAGCAACAATACTTTGCTCCGTACGGAAATAGGGGCAAGTAGCGCTGCTGCCACTACGCTTCCACTAAACAATAATGACCCAACTTTGACAGCCCTGCCTTCAGGTCGGCTGCTCATGCAGGCCTCCTTCTTCCCCGACTATCAAGGAGAATCGGTTTTGTATTATTCGGATGACGATGGGATTACATGGGACACCCTTACGCCGCCTGTTAATGGATCAGGAGTTTGGTTCTTCCCCATTTCCTTGGACGATGGCACTATTTTCAGGATAAATGCAGGTGCGTTGTTTCGTTCTTCAGATGGTGGCATCACTTGGCAATTTTCCAGCACTGGCTTGCCATTTAATCCTTACGATGATATAAAATTTGTATCAGATAGCTTCTTTTTTGTCCAAACCAAACTGGGGATTTGGAAAACCTTGGATGCCGGTGAAAATTGGGAATTGATTCAACAGAACAACAGATCGGAGGAGCCTGGTTCAAAAAATTTTGACTTGAGCTTAGAAGGGAATATGGTTGCCATAAGCGACAATAAATTGATTTTATCATCAGATTTTGGCGCCAGCTTTACTGATATTACGCCACCCGGTGCCAATATTAGAGACGGTTGGTATGCTGGCAGGGCTTTTATTGACCCATACACCCAGCACATTTTTGTAAATACCCAACAAGGACTTATGCGGTCAACAGACCTGGGACAAACATGGGCTGTGACACAAATGAATAGCTGGATTTGGGATATGGGTTTTCTTTCAACCGGGCGAATAATTGCCACAAGTACAAATAATACTTTTATCTCGGATGATGGCGGAGGTTCGTGGCAAATCGTGCAGGCGTTGTTTGGGGGAGGTGAACCCGCACCTATTACGGTTACACCATCTGGTGAAATATTTATTGTGAGGATCAAAGACGTCATGTGGTCTTTTTTCAGGTCGCTGGATGCCGGGTTAACCTGGCAGGAGCTCCCTTTCCACAAACAATATTGGGGTGTAAGGAATAATAAAATTTTATTTGACAATAATGGTTTTTTGTATTTCCCAGGGGGGCCAAATGACAACTACATTTATTTGTCAACAAATTTGGGCAATACCTGGCAAACCATCCCCAAGCCGTGGCAGAATGTCTCGATACTAAAATTTTCCATTTCACCAGATCAACATCTTCATTGTTACGCTTACCCAGGTTACAGGTCTGTCAATCCTGTCTCCACTGGATCTTTTATCAAAGGCCACGTAAAAGTAGATGCCGATGCAGACTGCTCCACAAATGATGCCCAATTACCAATCGTAAATAGATTTGTTGAAGCCGCCGGGACAAATATTTCCTACTTCACCCAAACTGATTCGAGCGGGCATTATGCGATCTTTGCGGATACGGGCGCCTATTCCATAATTGCCCAAAACCCCAATCAAATTTGGTGGGACTATTGCGAACCGGTGCAAACCCTCTGGCTTCCTGAATTTAACACCGTTGATACCATAAACTTTGCTGCCATCGCCCTTTCCGATTGCCCCCTCCTCAGTGTCAACGTGGCAGCCCCATTGCTCCGCAGGTGCTTCGAGAACGCAATTTTTGTTCAATTTTGCAACCAAGGCACCACCACCGCCGACAGCGCCTACATAGACATTTCCCTCGACCCGTTTCTAAACTTTATAAGTTCCAGTCAGCCCCACAACAACTTGGGCAACAACCAGATACGCTTCCTTCTCGGCAACCTTGCCAGCGGCGCCTGCGGCCAGTTTGCCTTCATCGCCCACGTCGATTGTGACTCCACCGTGCTCGGCCAAACCCACTGCATCACGGCGCACGGATACCCCGACACGCTCTGTACCGTGCTGCCAAATTGGTCGGGCGCGAACATTGAAGCCAGCGCATCTTGTCAGGACAGCATCCTGCAATTTGAACTCCGCAACAGTGGAACGGCGCCTTCGCAAACACTGGAGTACATCATCATTCAAGACGATGTGGTGATGTTTCAAGGGCAGCAGCAATACAACCTGGGCCAGTCAGTTCTGCTGCCCATTGCCGCCGATGGCCATACCTACCGCATCGAATCGGAACAAGAGCCGGGGCATCCTTTTTCTACCCGCGCCATCGCTTTTGAAGAGGGCTGCGGCGGCTTTGAATCGCTGGGCTTTATCAACCAGTTCAGCGTCAACGGCATCACACCTTCCTGGCATACCGTGTGCCGCCAAAATACCGGCTCCTACGATCCAAACGACAAGCAAGGCTTCCCGCTGGGCGCCGGGACGGAACACCGGATTCGACCCGGACAGGCACTGGAGTACATGATCCGCTTCCAGAATACGGGCACCGACACGGCGTTCACCGTCGTCGTCCGCGATACACTTTCGGCCTGGCTCGACCCGGCTTCCGCGCTTCCGGGAGCGGCTTCACATCCCTATACCTGGCAATTGAAAGGCACTGGAGAAATTGTCTTTACGTTTCCAAACATCCTGCTCCCCGACAGCACGACCAACCTCGCGGGCTCTCAGGGTTTTGTCACTTTTTCGGTAGCCCAGCAACCCGATGTGCCGTTGGGAACCGAAATCCTGAACGCAGCGGCCATTTACTTCGATTTCAACGCGCCGGTAATCACCAACGAAACCTGGCATACGGTCGGGTTATTGGATGTAGTGAGCAGTACGCTGGATTTGCCGAAGCCCAAATTCCAGCACACAATGCTGGTTTCGCCCAATCCTGCCCATACCCATGCGCGACTTCAATTGGCCAAAGGATCATTCAATGGCCATCGGCTGCAGTTGTACAGCACAATGGGGAAATTAGTTTATCAATCAGAGATAGTTGGAAATCAAATCGTTATACCCAGGAACAATCTTCCTGCCGGCGCCTATGGCTGGCGGGTACTGGATTTGGGCGGGAAAGTCATTGGGGCGGGGGTGTTGGTGTTTCAGTGATTAGTTGATCGGTGATTGGTTGATTGGTGATTGGTGCACAACATTTCTTTTTCAAGTGGGCATTTCTTTTTCAGCACTTGAAAGCTGAAAATGAGTACCCAGCAACATCAGCCAGAATACTGAAACCCAATGCCGACTTGAAAAACCAACGCCGTGTACTAATCACCGATCAACTAATCACCGATCACTCAACTCAATACCGATAATACTCCGGCTTGTACGGCCCTTCCACTTTCACGCCGATGTACTCGGCCTGATGTGGCGCCAGTTCTTCCAGTTCCACGCCGATTTTGGCGAGGTGCAGGCGGGCTACCTTTTCGTCGAGGTGCTTGGGCAGCATATATACCTCGTTGTTGTAATTTTTGCTGTTCTGCCACAGTTCGAGTTGTGCCAGCACCTGGTTGGTGAAGGAGTTGGACATGACGAAGGATGGGTGGCCGGTGGCGCAACCGAGGTTCACCAAGCGGCCTTCGGCCAGCACGATGATGTCTTTTCCGTCGAGGGTGTAAATGTCCACCTGCGGCTTGACGGTCGATTTGGTGTGGCCGTAATTGTCATTGAGCCAAGCCATGTCAATTTCGTTGTCGAAGTGGCCGATGTTGCACACGATGGTTTTGTCGTTCATCATGCGGAAATGCTTTTCCGTCACAATGTCGCAGTTGCCGGTGGCAGTCACCACGATGTTGGCGCGCGGGATAGCGTTTTCGAGGCGTTTCACTTCGAAGCCGTCCATGGCCGCCTGCAGGGCGCAGATCGGGTCTATTTCGGTGACGATCACGCGGGCGCCTGCGCCGCGCAGGGAAGCGGCAGAGCCTTTGCCCACGTCGCCGTAGCCGGCCACGACGGCCACTTTGCCGGCGATCATGATGTCGGTAGCGCGGCGGATGGCGTCCACCAAACTTTCTTTGCAGCCGTATTTGTTGTCGAATTTCGATTTGGTGACCGAGTCGTTGATGTTGATGGCGGGCATGGGCAGGGTGCCTTTTGCGACGCGCTCGTACAGGCGGTGCACGCCCGTGGTGGTTTCTTCCGAGATGCCCCGGATGCCCGACACGAGCTCGGGGTAGTGGTCGAGCACCATGTTGGTGAGGTCGCCGCCATCGTCGAGGATCATGTTGAGCGGCTGGCCGTCTTTGAAGGCAAAGATCGTCTGCTCGATGCACCAGTCGAATTCCTCGGCGTTCATGCCCTTCCAGGCATATACCGGGATGCCTGCGGCGGCGATGGCGGCGGCGGCGTGGTCCTGGGTGGAGAAAATGTTGCACGACGACCAGGAGACTTCAGCGCCCAGTTCGATCAGCGTTTCGATGAGCACGGCGGTTTGGATGGTCATGTGCAGGCAGCCGGCGATGCGGGCGCCCTTGAGCGGCTTGCTGGCGCCAAATTCTTCGCGCAAGGACATAAGACCCGGCATTTCAGCTTCGGCGAGCTGTATTTCCTTGCGGCCCCATTCTGCAAGGCTGATATCTTTTACTTTGTATTTAGGGCGGGTTGCGGTTGCGACGGACATGCTATTGACAATAAATTAGGTGAAGAATTGAAAAATTGGAAGGGCTTATCGGGTTAATATTTGGGCATCGGGATATTTGAGCATAACAAACAAAACATCATTCGGTTTAGTTGCGCTGAACTTGCCGCAAAGGTAAGGAATTTGAAGGAGTGCTGGCGGTGTAATTTGCCCTTGCTTCATTTTGTTTCTCACGACGCATATCGTGTCGTCGTGAGAAACAAAAAACCAAAACAACATTCACCTCAAAAACCTGTTATTGCAGGGTAAGCGCTTGTTTTATCCGCTTGCTGTTGCAATTTTGCCTTTCATTTCTCCTAAAACAGGCACCTGACTATGAAATCACCACTGAAATACTTCCTGCTGATCATTTTTCTAAGCACAGGGATGCAAGCCGCGAAGGCCCAAATGAACGACGGCGCCCGGTTCGGGATAAAAGCCGGTATCAACGGCGCCAACCTTTACGATGATGCCCGCGCCGACGACAAAAAATCGCGCATCGGGTACACCGCGGGCATTTTTGGCCAATTCCCGATCGCAAAAGGCAAACTTTCCATGCGCCCGGAATTGCTGTTCTCGGCCAAAGGGGCCACCTTTGACTTTAGCAGCGGCTCGCGCCCGGAAGTCAAGCTCAGCTACGTCGAGCTCCCCGTTTCCCTGCAATGGCATATTTTCGGTTTCCTCAACGTGCACGCGGGCATGTACGGCGCCTTGCTCGCCAATTCGGAAGGCAAGATCCGCGACGCTAACGGCAATGTGCTGAACATCGACCTGCGAAAAAACGATTACAGCAACGTCGATTACGGCTACCAATTCGGCGCGGGGCTCGACCTGGGCAACCTGGGCATCCATCTTCGGGTGCAGCGCGGCCTCAAGGAGGTTGCCGACAAAGGCTCTGTGCAGGATTATTTGGGCAACCTGAAAAATGCCAGTTGGGCGCTAACCCTGGGCTATGCCTTCTGAATATCCATCATAAACCTTCTACCCGACCTGTCGAATGGCGCGCATTGAAACCGACATCCTAGTGCTGGGCTCTGGCATCGCCGGCCTCACTTTTGCCATAAAAACCGCCCAAAAACTCCCCGAACGCCAAATACTGGTGCTCACCAAAACCGTGGAGGGCGAGAGCAATACCAGATATGCCCAGGGCGGAGTCGCCGCCGTTTGGGACCTTGAAAATGACAATTTTGAAAAACACATCGCCGACACCCTCGACGCCGGTGACGGGCTTTGCAAAGAAGACATCGTGCGCATCGTGGTGGAAGAAGGCCCGGAAAGGGTGCGCGAGATCATCGAATGGGGCGCAAAATTTGACAAGAGCAAAAAAAGTGAGGGCTACGACCTCGCCATGGAGGGCGGCCACTCGGAACACCGCATACTCCATTACAAAGACCTCACTGGCTGGGAAATACAGCGCACCCTGATGGAAGAAGCCAAACGCTACCCGAACATCAAGGTATTGGAACACTATTTCGCGCTCGATTTTATCACCCAGCACCATTTGGGCCACATGGTCATACGGGTCACGCCCGGCATAGAGTGTTACGGATGCTATGCCCTCAATAAGGAAACCGATACCATAGAAACCATACTGAGCCGCGTAACGGTATGCTGCACGGGCGGTGGTGGACAAGTCTATAAGGCTACCACCAACCCTGTTATTGCCACTGGCGACGGCGTGGCCATGGCCTACCGCGCCAAAGCACGGGTGGACAGCATGGAGTTTATGCAATTCCACCCGACGGCCTTGTACAACCCTGTTGGCGAAAACCCTTCCTTTCTGGTATCGGAAGCGGTGCGCGGCCACGGCGGCATCCTGAAAACGGCAGAAGGCGAGGAGTTCATGCAGCACTACGACCCGCGGCTTTCCCTTGCCCCGCGCGACATTGTGGCGCGCGCCATCGACGCGGAAATGAAAAAGCGCGGTACCGATTGTATGTACCTCGATTGTCGGCACCTGGAGGAGAAGGGTTTCATCGACCATTTCCCTACCATCCATGAAAAATGTATGTCCATCGGCATCAATCCCATGAAAGATTTAATTCCGGTGGTGCCCGCCTGCCATTATATGTGTGGCGGCATCATGGTGGATGCGATGGGGCGCAGCAGCATCCACAGGCTGTACGCTGCGGGCGAATGCAGCAGCACCGGCTTGCACGGCGCCAACCGACTGGCATCGAATTCCCTGCTCGAAGGCTTAGTGTTCGCACACCGGATGGCCGCAGATGTCAGCCAAAACATTGGCAACTGGGAAATAAAGGACAAGGTGCCAGCGTGGAACGCGGAAGGCACCACGCACCCGCAGGAAATGGTATTGATTACCCAAGGAATCAAAGAACTGAAGGAAGTCATGTCCTATTATGTAGGCATCGTCCGTTCCAACCTGCGTTTGAAACGCGCCCTCGACCGCCTTTTCTTGCTGTACCAGGAAACAGAAGAGCTGTACCGCACCAGTACCATCTCGCCGCAGTTGATGGAACTGCGCAACCTGATCACCATCGCTTACCTCATCACCCGCTCGGCCACGCACCGGCGCGAGAGCCGGGGCTTGCATTTTACGACCGACTATCCGGGACAGTTGGATTTTAAGGAGTTTTCGATCTTGTAAACGCGTTCTTAGTGGACAATACTTAGTTTTTTGATAGAAACTGGCAGATTTGTGCCGCTTACGCGCACAAAATAGCATCCGTTCGGCAAGTCAAGAATTGGCAATGAAAGCGTAGAACTGCCCACTTCAAATTCCTGGCTGCGCAACAATTGTCCGGTCAATGTCAGCAATTCTACTTTACAGGGTGCCATTATCGGCTGCGAAAATGTAATTGTTGCCGCTGTTTGGGCCGGGTTTGGATAAACGGAAAAAACACCGGCGGCATTCAATACCTCCTTCGTTCCAACGCTCCCAATGGTATCGCAGGGGGAATCCTCCCAGGACCATAGCCTGTAATAAGGCATGTTTGGCAGCAAAAAGTTGTTGAACACGGGCAGATAGATCGAATGTTGTCGCACATTGCAGGCAAGCCCTGGAAGATCAGGCTGTTCGATGCGATGGAGATAGCGGGAATTGTAGTTTGACACGCAAATATAAATCTTGTTGTCGGGGGCCAACAAAGGATAAAAGAAGCGGGTTGGCAGCCCAAGGTCACCCACAAAGCCATCATATACGGCCACCACTTGCTCGGAAGCGATAATGTCGGCCGCATGCAAGTCATATTGAAAAAGGCTGTCCCAGCGCGTGACATACATAAAGCGGGAAGAAGGCGAGAACGCCACCCCGCCAGGTTTCCCATTCAGGCCACCAAGATCATAGGTTTTGAACACACGGTCGCTGAGCAAGCCGGAACACCTGTCGAAACGGTATAGCTCGATGGTGGCAAAGGAAGAATCCGGGATGATGCCATGCCAGTTAAACCGCGCGTACCATTGCCCATTTGGGGAAAAGCAGGTATGCCCCAGGCCTAGGTCTGTGGCCGGTATATCCTGTGCCCCTTCCTTGTGCAGGCCTTCCGGTGTCAATAAATAGCGATAGAAACGGTGCCCTAGGTAATAGGGCGCAAGGAGCCACCAATCCCGGCCATTGCCGTTGCGTACGGCGTTGATTTGGGCGGGGATAAGGGTGTCTGAGCCCGCAAGTATATTGGGCTGCGTCACCTTCCCGAGCCCGCCGTTCAAAGTCATATCCGCAACGGCATACTGTAATTTAATGTAGCTGAGAGTTGGGCCACCTGGGGGAAATACTACTTTTGGAGCGCCATAAATGTGTACAATTTTGGAGTTTCCCCCCGGAGATGGAAGCAATAAATAGCCTTGTAAATAGGGCACGCCACCTTTATAATCCGAATTTGGGTAAAAATTCTCTCCATTTGCAATTATTTGATAATTAATCCCATATAGATTCTCGCCGTTCGAAAAACATAAAAAATTGCCTGATGAATCGCTGATGCTGGAGTTGGTAATATAATATGGTAAATCCTGATTAATATAAGTGATTGAAAAAGTATCTGTGGAGAATTCCATTCGACATGCCCTGTAAACGCTGTCAGGTGATCCGAAATTTCCTCCGAGAAACCAACAATAATCTTCTTTTTGTGCCGAAATTAGATTGTTAAAGCAAATTATCAATATCAAAGCGGATAATGCTGAATTCTTCATGACCAATAATTGAAAAACAGGCTATGGGGCGTCTCCCCATAGCCTGTAAGATGAAGTGATAAAATTTAGTGGATAATACTTAGTTTCTTGATAGAAACTGGCAAATTCGAGCCGCTTACGCGCACAAAATAGCACCCGTTCTGCAACCCAGGAATTTGCAACGAAACCGTAGAATTGCCTGCCTGAATATCTTGGCTTCGCAACAATTGTCCGGTCAATGTCAGCAATTCTACTTTACAGGGTACCATAACTGGCCCCGACAAAGAAACATAAACCAAGTCTCGTGCTGGATTGGGAAAAATTTCGAAATTATTTCCCTCAACTGTTGGCTCAATATTTCTTGCCCCCACAAATGCGCAGTCCGTGTTCCAAGCCGGAACCCTGTAGTTTTCTTGTAGAAAACGGGCCGTGTAAACAGCGCTGCCAGCCAATTGGGGGCAGCGGGCAGCAACATCATCTATGGCAGCCTTTTCTGACGCACTGAAATCCCAGTTGTTTTGCGCAAGCGCAGCAATGTAAATTTGGTTAATGGATTTTTCATAAGTCTGATAATCAGCTTCGGTCGAGATGCCGCTGTTCAGCGCTGCCAAATCAGCAAGCTTCTGCACGGGATCAGCCGTGAGGGCAGGGTCGTAAAGGTTTGCAATGCCATCTTCAATCGTATGAAATTTGCCGATATTGCCATTTTGGGCTGCATAAAAAAATGTAGATGCCTGGGCATCTTCCAACAAAGCGGGATGTGCGAGCAGTTTGGCATACAGGTCACGTTGCGCTCCCCAATGGAGCGTGCCGTAGCTGGCATCCGCCAATGTAGCCATCGCCCAATAGTCGTTGCCTGTCAGTTCATCACCATTGCCACCTGAAAAGCCGTTGCCGCAAGCTGAATTGCAGGTTAGTTCAGTGCTTGTTGGTGTGCTAAACCAATCGCTTGGATTTCCGCCTGTAACAAATATTTTATTCAAGCCACTTGGAATCAAGCTTGGATCGACCCTGTATAAAAGGGCAGAAGCACTAGATGGATTCCCATTAAAATACCCATCCCAAGTTGTACCTGCTCCACTCCAATCATTTCCATTGTGGAACTGCGTAGCGTTGCTGCTCACCACCATATCATAATACAAGGCCTCTGTATGTAGGCCATAGATGGAAGTCTGGATAATACAGTCTTCCACCGCTCCAAGGAAATACAAGCCCTTGGTAGATTTAGTCATGGAGTTGCAGCACATATCGACGTCTATCACCGCGTTTTCGATGCTGATCGCGCGGTCCATGACGTTGGGCCCTCCGTCTATCGAGTTGTCGCTCACTTTAAGGTGCGGAGTGCCGACAGCAGTTATTCCAAAAGCCATATCTCCGAAGCCGCCGGCTGGGGAGGCGATCACGGTATTGCGCGATACAGTGCTTTCGGTTTTGCAGTTTTTCAGGTAAATCGCTCCGGGTGGGGTGCCGGCAATCACCTCTTTCGAGTTTACGATGCGGTTGTAATCCACGACAATCGTGGCTTTTTGCGCAGAGAATATTTCGATGCCAAATTGGCCAAAGCCGGTGGATGCGACTTCCGTGCCGATAAAATTGTGGTAAACAGTCACGGTGCCATCCCCTAAGGTGTTGACGATGCGAACGCCTGTCTCTTCAAAAGAATTGATGGTGTTGTCTGCTATGTTGATGTTGCCATTGCAAATGCTGCCTGGGTTTGGCGTTGTTGCCGTAAGATGGTTTTTTATGCTGATGGCAGTTTTTGTAGCCCGGATCAAGCAATTGTGAATATTTAAGGCGTAGCGCGCGCTTTCGCTTGTGACCCCGCGCTCACCTGTGAAGACGACATCTTTCATTTCGATACAGGATGATGCTGGTACGGGCAATATATCGAGCCCCCTGGCCAGGTTGGTCATTTGTCCCCCGGCAATGAGGATGTTTTGGCTGTTGTTCAACGTGATCCCGGTTCCGAAGGCCGTGCCTGTCCGTTGGTACGTGTTGTAGCCTACGCTCACGTTCCTGCCTGTGATATAAATGGCCGAGCCGGAGTTGTTGTTGAAAACATTTCCGGAAACTGTGTGGTTCAGCGGGCTTTGTTGCCCCCAAATTTTTATCCCGGTGCTGCAGGAGTTGAAGGTGTTGTTGGTAACTGTGAACGTTGAATTGGCAAATGCATTGATGGCATATTGGCCATTGGTAAAAATACAATGATCGGCAATTACAGTGCCCCCGCTTTGTACCCGGATACCGTACCAAATATCGGTGGCATTGCAACCTTGAAATGTAGCACCAGCAGAAGCATTTAGCAGTCTGCCTGTGTTTACGATAATTTCCGAAGCCGCAGTTGTCAGGTAAACATTGGCACCAGCGATGAACCATGAGCCAACATCCACGGTGAATGTCCCAGCAACCTTTATGCTTTGGCCTGCTGTCAGGTTGGCAACTCCAGCCGGAGCCCCAGAAAGGTTCGGGATGCCGACATTGCTGCCTACTGTATAGGTGGTAGGGCATTGTGCCCGCGCGGGCATGGTGGCGAACTGGAATAGGGTAAACATCGCCAATACACTAAGAAATGTTTGCCCCCCCCCCCAGCGTTGAAGACAGGGGTTTTGCAGCAAGCGGCGTGCTAGCAGAAAGCACGACTGAAATTAGTTTTTTCATAACGGGTAATAGTTTTAGTGAGAAAATCGGTTCAAAAAAGAGGTTCCTCTTTCTTCTTGTAAAGGTACATTCCAATTGCAATGACGAAAAAGGACAGACTTGCCCAGTTCATTACAGTCAGATTGATCAAGAAACAGGCCTGGGAAAACCCTCCCTGATTTTTTTTCAAAAAAAAAGAAAAAAGGTTTGGTGGATCGTCAATCCTAAAGTTACCTTTGCCGCCCCAAACAAACAAGACATGATTTCAATCAATCCTTTTTCGATTGGGTTGTTGACATAAAGAGTTCATTGACATGCTGGGAGAGAGAGAAAACGAGAGGTAGTAAAGT
>CAZULM010000082.1:0-22989 GCA_964621185.1 uncultured Saprospiraceae bacterium
GGGTGGTTTAATGGTGCGGCGGCGGGGGGGGCGGGGCTTAACTTAATGGGGTTGAGCCGTTTATCTGTGTTTACCCGCGAGAAAGAGCTTTGTAATTGGACAACTTCTTGATATTTTTTATTCATATCATTGTCCTTAAAATTCTTTGGAATATAGTCCTTAAGACGCTGAAAACATGTTTCAAGGTCGGAATTTTCAATGTATCCATTGATATCTTCAATAAGTTTTATATATGAATGTTTCCCAACCATTATTGATAACGAGAATTAGGTCTATAAGAATTTGACAAATTCAACGGCTAAAACTGCGCCTTCTTTATTTATATTTTTTATTCTTATACGTGCATTTCTCCCAACATCCTCCACCTTAAACCCCGCTGCATATTTAATTTCTACTTCTGGCAAATAATCCTCCCTAATAAACAGCTTAAACTTGCCAGGATTTCCGCCAGCCAGCAGTTCTGCGTCTAATTCGGCACCTTGTTTCAAGGTGCCGCGCAAAAATGCAGGCTCGACTTTTGGAGGTAATGGTTTTCCAGCTTCAACAGCTGCTTCTTTACCTGGCTCAAACGGCACTGCCACCGGATCTTCAACCCATTCAAGCCAGCCTAATGGAATGATAGCCCCAGGGCGTGTCGCCATCCTGCGCGAAGTAGGGAATCGGCCGGGATTAGGAAGGTAAGTTTGCCCTGGGCGGCGATTTTTCCAGGCACTTGGGCTGTCCCCAATGCCGAAAATATCCATGATGTTGGTGAATTGTTTTTTATGGTTTGCTAGCAAGTGCAGCACAACTGTCATTCCTTCAAAGCCGGTGGCAAATCCGAGGTGCAACCGGGTACCCTGAGCTTTTAGAACAGCGGCAGTGCCAGCTTCAATGTCCCATGCAAAGTGTTTATCGTGGGCTGGTGCATTTTTCGCAAAATTATCGGCCCAGCGGGCAAGGGCTTCAGCCTGGGCATCGCTGAATTTCCGGCAGCAATCTAGAATATGATCAAAGGCTTTTTGGCGAAGTATCTTCAGGGCTGGATGTTGAAAATTTGCATTTTCTGGCACGGATTCAAAGTCTGCTGCGGTCAAATTATAAAGCGCTGCCACGCGCTCTCGCCAATTGATAAAATGTGTTTCCCGTCCGATGGCGAGGCCATCTTTTTTTGCTTTTTTATGTAATTGCAGGAGTAATTCGAGGTTCAGGTCAATTTTGACGTCGAGCGTTTTCCCTGGCAGCACAGCTTCAACAGCCGGGGCTTGAGTCTGCACCTGGCTCTCATAGTTGGCTGCACTTCCTGGGCTTGAGCGCTGTTTTTTTACCAAGTACAGATCAATATTTTCTATGCCCATCGCTTCGTTGGGTACAAGGGTGTCGGCTACCAGCAAGCAGCGCATCAGGTCGTTTTGGGCTTCTTGGAATCGCTTTTTTCCTCTTTCATCGGTCATCTCAGCAAAAAATGCCATTTGTTCAAGTTCCTCCCCAAACTTCTTGATATACCGGGTGGGAACAAACCTGAATTTTCTCGAAATGGCTTCTTGTTTGTCCTTTTTCACAGCTAATATACTTCGCTCAAGCACCTTTTGCACTTCGCTGCTATCCGCATGTTTTTCCAAAAAATTGTACAACAAAGCTGTGCGGATGCACCCTTTGACACTAGAACCAGGCAAAAACGCCATTCCATCGGCTCCGCGTTGAAAGCCACGGTATTCCTGCTTTGGCTTGTTGCTGCGCTGCATCGGAATAGAAGGTGCGTTTTCCCGCAAAAATGTTAAAAAGGCAGCTTCTTGATTTAGTGCGTTTTTGGCAAAATCCTGCAAGTTGTGTGACCGCTTGAGTGCTGAAAGCCTTTGGTTAAAATCTTTTCCTCTATGTGGGTCTAGTCTCCGATTTTGGTCGAGCAGGATCATTTCGTCCATGATATCTCCTGACCAACGGTCAAATTTATCACCTGCCTCTTCGCCAAATTTTTCCAACAATCGTTCAAAAAATCTAGGCGAGCAGCGATAGAACCTGCCGTCAAGCAGGGTATAGTCAAATGCGTGCAAAGTGCTGCCATCACCAACATGCAGGGGTGTAAGTGTTCGAAGTTTCAAATTCATTTATCTTTCCAGTTGAGGTTTAAAATCAGCCCTAGGCCATTGTCCAGCACACGGTGGCCAAGTACTTTTTCGTCCATATTTTCACGAACACAACCCAACCATTTTTTGGAGAAACCATTTGGGCGCGGGAAAACTGAACCTTCTGTAAAAAAGTTACGGGGGTTTTTGACAAAGCCACCAGATTCTGTCCATCCCTTACATTCGCGGTTTTCATGCTCATAAGGGAAAAATCCCAATGCGTTTTCAATATCAGATAGGTCTTCTTTGCTTGGGTGAAGCAGTGACAGGCTAAGCAAAGCATTGGATTGTGACAGGGCTGGTTCGTCAATAATGAATTCTTCCAGCTCAAATTTGAAAAAACCTTTCCCTGCGGTCCGGTCTGCACCAATTCCCCAGTGTTCAAGCAAGCGCAACACGGGTTCAAGGTATTTTTTTACGCTACCCTCTGCGAGTTCTTCCACAAGGAAAAAAAGGCCGGTTGTTGGAGTTGACGTGTCTTCGTCATTGAATGGGTCGGACCACCAGGTCTCATCTGCGTGGAATAGCTGGCCGCTTTGGTTCCCATCTTCGTCTATCAAGTTGAGTGTGCCGCCGCGCAGCCGGTCAATTGTATTATGTGTAATGCTGAGGTCGTTTCGACACGGTGACGCTGCGGTTTTTAGCTCCTCTGAAAGCTCAAACTGCCCTTTCCACCCACGCTTCTTTTTTTCACGATGCTCTTCCCGTTCAGCTTGTTCTTTTTCAAGGCGTTGTAGCAGGCCTGATTCATCCAGGCGTCCATGTAAGATTTCAACAAAATCCTGGAGGCTTACATACTTAATGTCTTTAAGTTTTTTTCGTAACCGGTATTTCACCAAAGCTGTTTCAATATCCACCTCGCGCCCCATTTCAGGTGCAAACCGATATGGATTGGGAAAAAATGGCACAGGCTCTCCTTTGATGGTTTTGTACGGAAAAGCACTGCTTATTACAAAATCGGGCTGGTCAGTTTCAGATTCGTAGCGGTTTATAAATTTGTTCAACTCCTCGTTTCCATACAGATATCGGATTCCCCAGCAAATGGTGCCCCAAAGCGTAACTGAGCGCAAATCGGTAACGTAGCCGCTCCTCGGTTGTAACCAGACAATTTTCATAGACTAACCGGCTTTAATTGGAGGTGGTGAGGCTGATTTCCCAATTGATTTTATCTACTGACGCGAGGTCCTCAAACTTTTCTGGCAAAGATGACCTTGATTTTGTAAGTTGACCGTTTGGAGAAATGTAATCTGATTTTTTCATCCAAACAGGTTCTGAAAAACCAAATTTTACACGGCCGTACCCACGGGAGCCGCTTTTCCCCAAGAAGTTGTGCTCAAGCATGAGCAATGCCATTCGCAAATTGCTTAAATCCGTCTCGGCGTTTTCTTTATAGGAAGCCTCGCCTTCAATGGCAAAAACAGTGTACACAATTTCAAATTCAAACCGCGAACCGGCCGCAACCCGTTCGATGAAGCGGGGATTCGCTGCGGAAGTGATGCGATTGATACCATTTTCAGACTTTATTTCGGTATATTGCAACTCGCTGTCGAGCTTTTCCCACCAATCTATCGTTTTCTGATCGGGATGACAATCGCGCACGATCAAGCGGGTTGGACCGATTTTGTCGAGCTCTGGGTATTTGGTGGAATCAGTTTTTTCGTCCACGCCAATGCCGAACAAGCGGGCGATTTCAACTGCTTTCGAGACTTCGCCATCTGGTTCCACATTGCCTGTGCCAAATTCGAGCAGCGAACGTAGCTTGCCTTTTAGGGAACTGCCCGGGACATAAGGGCGCCGCGTGCGCGGATCCCGGACAACAGGTGAGTCCACACCGCCAATATCGATTTTTTCTTTGCTGCCGCCAATATGCAAGCCAGTTATGCACTCAAATTTGCCTCTGAGGATAAAGTTTCCGATGAATGTTGTTTTATCAGACATTTTTCAATAATTTTCAATGACAGGTTTGAAGTTAGGTGCTCATTCACCCCCATAAAATTTATGGTAAGCAACGATGCTTTCAACGTACATAAAAAAGTTTTCAAGTGCGCGGTCTTTGTCCTCCGCACTCAACACCCCGTCCACGGCATCCCTAAGTTTGGGATAAAAAGTTGCTTTTACGGCAAGCTGTCTGCCAGCTGCATAGGCCAATTTGGGCTTTAGCATGGAGAGTTGCAGGGCTACCTTAGGTGAAAAACCAGCGGTGACGTATTCTGTGCGCATTCGGGTGATACCAGAATAAAAATTTCGAATTTGTCCCGTTTTCACACGGTCTTTTGTAGCCAATTGAAGTGCTACATTTTCAGCTTCCTTGACAATTTCCTCAGGGGACATTTGAGCAATGTTATTCATTTTGAGTTGAGTTTTGATTGTTGATTGTCTGACCGTCCTCGTTTTTTGAAAATTGCGTAATTGAGCGAGACGAGGTAATCCCGAGTGGATTGGATTTTTTCTTCGTCACCAAAATCAAACGATTTCAGAAAGTCTCCGAGGAGGGCTTTTTCAATTTCTTCTACTTTTCCTCTTGCGCGTTTTTCATCAAGGCCTTGCCGGGCAAAAAGGTAGCGTAATCCAGCAACGTTTCGCCCAAAACGCTCGATATTGACCGAGCCTCTTCGATAGGCATTGCCGTCACGATCCGTCCCTGCCCGTTCATAAAAACTGCTCTTCACCAGATTCAATATCCTGTAAACAAAAGCTGAATTGAACTTGGAAGGGTCTTTTGGATTATCCATGGCATTGAAAAAAGTTTCCCCTAGTTTAATTTTGGAAGCAAAAGCATCCCAACCCATAACATGATTAAACACGCTGATGCGGTTTTTCTTATTACGCCACTCGTTCTTTACATGCTCTTTTGCATCCTTTTGTAACCTCCCGGCATCTTCAGAAAATCGGCCAACCGGATAGTGTGGACTGCCCATAAAAATTCCTGCACTGAAATGAACATCAGGGTTTTCAAATACGAAATCTTGAAAATCCTCATATAATTTTATTGTGAAATGAATGACATTGTCCCATTTTCCAACAGCAAATGCGTCATCACCACCTGAATAAATGAGGTAAAGGTCAAAGTCGTCTTTATCTCCCTGTGCTTTTCGTTGAGATGCTAATTGGTCTAAATGAATAGAAAAAAAGTATTGCATCTCCCGGCTCAGGCATACAATTTCGCTCAGTGAAGCTTGCTTGATGCCTTGACTAAAAATAAACCCTAAATCATCCACATCAAGGCGTAAGGCACCAAGCATTTTTATCGCATCTGCCGCAACAATTTCTTCAAAAGTTTGCGGCCGCTCAAGTCCTGTTGTTTCATCTTCTATCGTCGGCACCGTTCTTCCAATGAATCGAAAACCAAATGCAATATTGTTTTTCCAATTGCCAGATTCAGGCAGGAAATTGGTTTCGTTTAATGAAAACACCTGCGCAAACAGCAGATCAGGCATTTCATTTAGCATTTCCCTGGCCTCTCCAAAATTTTCTGCCACAAACAGAGAATAAGTATTGTTGTTGAGCTCAAAGGTCGGCAGTTCCGCAGAATCGGAATATTGAGCGGACATTTCAAATGTAGCTATTTCAGGAAATCCATCTTTGTTACCGATAGGAGTTTTGGACACAGTTTCTATTACTAGATTTCTTCTCGGAAATCGTTCACCAATTGAAATTTCCCATTCTTCATTTCTTTTGTCAACAGAAACATGGCTTTGGGTGGCTCCTTCAGCATAAAAAAGCAGACTTAATCGATCTCTGTTTTGCAAATGTTTCTGCCTTTCAAGCTCGGTATTTATGGTTGAAAAACAAAGGCCAGTATTGTTTTCTATTTCTTCAACCGAAAAAACTTTCCATGCAATCGCAAGTTGTAAATTATCGCCAAATCGAGCCTGCATTTGCCTCTCCAACTCTATTTTTAGAGCTTTCAATGCACCTTGTGTTGAAGGGGTGTTCGGCAGAAGTAGGTTAAAATGCCCCCCACCGGCAAATAGTAAGTGGTAAGCAGACAAGCCGAGTTCTCGCAATATTACGTTTGCAATAAAGTCAGTCATCAATGACACGATTACGGAACGACCACGGAGCTTTTTTGCTATTTTCGCCAGCCCACCAGCCCGTTTGGGCTGGATGTTTCCATAAATATATTTTTGAATGCCCGTAAAGTCACCTTTCAGGAGAATTAATTCTTTGTGCCCATCAATCGCCTTTTTAACTCTAAAAGCATCACAGTAAGCAACCGCGCCATTATTTGGGTTTGCATCGTCTGGGGTGCCAATTCGCCAACCATATTTTTGCAATAAGTAGAAAAACGTATCGGTTTGGGCAAAATCATTAAGTTTTTCAACTTTATTAAGGTCTTTTTCAAGGTCTTCTAATGCAAGGTCACCAGTTTTCGCTACAATGTTGTTTTTGCTCAGTGTACGTGGTTGGTGCAAATTATTCAATTTGCCCGAAGCCTGCCCAAGGGAGATGCGATCAAAAATCGAGTACAATTCTTTTTTTTCTTTCACTGCAATGCGCAATGATTCAAAATCTGGATTAGACATCTGATCAGGTATTTTTAATTTTTGGGTTCACAAGCGAAAGGAATTCAAGGCTGCTCATCAGGTTCCCGTATATCTGGGCTCGGCTGTTGGCAAAGTTTATCTTTTTGGAAAGTTCCGGAGTATCGCTGGCAAAATCCCATGAGCTTGGTTTCCCAAAATAGAACAGTAGGTTGTCCTCTCTTACAAACTTTCGCAATTCCGCTTTGTCGAGCGCGTTATTGTCATTGTTGCCAAAAACCAACTCATAGTCAAAGTCAGAGACTGGCTGGTATGCCGAAGGCATTTGGATGAATTTGATGTTGTCGAATTTCTTTTCTTTGAAGAAACTTTTCAAAAAGGTGTCATCTCCATTGCTGACAACCAGAATTTTCGCTGTTTTCAGGTTGTTCATTTCATCTATTGCTTCCAGCGCCTTTTTTTGTATGTGGGATTTTAGCCAATCTTGAAACCAAAGTTTCCAGGTAAGGGCTATCAAAAAAAGCAATCCAACCAAGGTAGCTGTAAACTGCATCCAATTAAACGAAACTGTCTTGTATCCTTCAACAAGTTGATGGACAGCTTCTTGGTTCTTCCCCAAATATCGTAAAAGAGAATCATGGGTGATGCCTTGCCCATGACAAAAAACATGTATTGATAGAAATAGTAGGAGTAGTGTTCTTTTCATCGATTTTTATTGTTGATTGGCATTCTATCCCCGCACCACCCCATACCCCAACCCAACCCCCTTCCCCAACCCCACGCCCCCCGGCAGCACCACGTTCCCCTCAAAATCCAGCGTGAACGCCAGCACTTTCATGCCTTTGTAGTCCACCCATTCGCGCTTGAGCTGTTCGGTGATCTTGATGTGGAAGCGTGTGTCGAGCTGCCAGCCCACGCCGCTGGCGAAGGCCAGCACATGGGAGCGCAGCAGCGATTCCAGAAAGGCGAACTGTTCGGCGATGCCGTGCAGGCTGCGGAAATGCTGGTAGTTTTCGGGGTTGAAGGGTTTCCAGTGGTGGATGCGGTAGGTATGTGGCTTGTCGGTGACGCGGAGCTGGTGCTGCTGCACGTTCAGGCGCGCGATGCGCATGTCATGGTGTTGGCTGCCGATGCGCAGCGTCCAGTCGGGCTGACTGAAATAGCGGTGCGCTTCTTCCACGCCTGCTTGCAGGCATACGAGCATGGGCCGCAGTTGTTTGTTGTGGCCGTCTATTTTGTATTGAATGAGGGGGTATCGCTGGTGGAAGCCGCCGTTTTCCTGGTCGTGGTTGTGGAACCACTCGTGTTCCAGGCCGACTTTCTGGGCGATGGCGCCGCGGAACTGGGGCAACTGCCAGGGGAGCAGCTGGGTATCGAAAGAAACGGAGAGCATTCGGAGTTCGGCCATTTGGTCGTTTTCTTTTGTATTCGTATTGGCGAGACAAGTATAATGCCAATTCTGGATATGGCGGATATTTCAGGAAAATATTTTTGAAAATTGGCGTTTTGCGGACAATCTGCGGTAGCGCGACATTCATGTCGCCCGAAAAAGGCCATTTATGGCCGTCATACGCCCACACCTACGGCCATAAATGGCCTTTTTCGGGCGACGTAAACGTCGCGCTACCGTTGCTCCACGTGCAGGCGTGCGATGCGCTATCTACGGGGCGTATCCGCGGGGCTCCCGGGGCGGCCACTAGGGCCGCCCCTGCGATGAATTCATGGCAATAACTGCGGAGGTGAGGGCAGATTTCGCCCCTCCGGTGAATTCGTGTGCATAACGGTCAGGGGTATGATTGCACCATTGCGCAGGGGCGGCCCTTGTGGCCGCCCCGTATCCACGCGAGTGCCGTCTCAAAAAGGCCATTTATGGCCGTCAGGCGCCCATACATACGGCCATAAATGGCCTTTATGGGCGACGCAAACGCCGCGCTACCCCACTTTCGCCGCCAATTTCCGGTATTCCGCGTGTTCCCGCCCAAGCACAAACCCCACGAACGCGACCTGGCCCTGCACCGAGCGCCGGAATTTGTCGAACACGTAGGCGTGGAAAAGACCCCGTTCTTTCACGGCTTCGCTCATCAGCCAGCGGTACATCTGCACCTCTTTTTTGAGGCGTTTCAGCCAGCCCTTGCTCAAGGTGGGTTTGCTGCCTTTGCCGATCACCAGTCCGGTTATTTCAGGCTGTTCGAGCCGGTTCTGGAGCCGCACCTTGTTTTCATTGACGACAAAGCGGTGGCGCAGTACCACTTTGCGCACCTCATCGAGGAAATTGGCGGGCGGCGCTTCGCGAAAGCTGAATGTTAGGTCGTCGGCGTAGCGGGTGAAAATGGCGCTGTGCTCGGCGGAGAGCTGCTCTAATTGGAAGTCGAAGAACAGGCAGCAGAGGTTGCTCAGGGCCGGGGAGCTGGGCGCCCCCATCGGCAGGCGCTTCTGGTAGCTGCACAGGGTGCAGAGTAGGCTGGCCAGGGGTGGTGGGAAGTTGAACACGTGCCGGAAAAGGTCGAGCAGGTGGCTGGTAGTGACGGTGTGGAAAAAGTCCTTGAGGTCGATGCTCAGGAACCACTCGCTCTTATGGTGTGCCAGGGCGTTGGAATAAATGTTTCGTGGGCGCATCTCGTCGCTTGGCACACTGATGAAGCCGTAGGAGCAGCCTGGCTTTACGCCGAAGTACACCGCCTGCAGGTAGCGGTTGAGGCTTTGCTGGAGTATTTTGAGCGCGTTTGCGGGGTGCTGGATGAGCCGGCGCTGCCCGCCGGGCTTGGGGATATGGAAGGTGATATACTCTTGTTTTTCTGCGTGGCGTTTGAGCGTGGCTTCTTGTACGCCAAGCAGCCGCGCCAGTCCTGCCACGTCGTTGAGTCCTTCGAACTGCTGTGACAGGTTGGCCAACTGGGCAATGGTGTGGTCGGTGCGGGTATCGATGTGGTAGTGCATGGCATCAATTATTTAGCAGGTGAAAAGGATTGTGCGGGCGGGTTTTCAGCAATACCAGTCCACAAAAGGCGTGGCAGCTTCCTGCAGCCGGGCTTCGCCAGATGTTTGGAACAGGGCCATACAGTCGGCACGGCTCATCTGAACCACGGCCAGCTTGTCGCCGCGTCCGAGCTGTGGGCGGTATTCATCTTCGATTTCTTTCAGATCATCCGGGTCAATTTCCCCGATGAAAAGGGATTTTTGCAGGCGCAGCAGTCCCACGCGTTTGCAGTGTTTGCTGAGCCGCAAGCGCAGGCGGTTGCTGCTGATGTCGTAGGCGAGGCAGATGTGCATGGTGTGTGTTTACCCCACCCCCCAACCCCCTCCCCCTTCGGAGAGGGGGGGGACGGCGAACTTTGCTTTTGGTTTTGTCTGCACCTTGGCCATGGGATTTTTTACTGAATAAGGCATAAAGCCAACACGTTTGCCAATTGCCAAGGCGCCCGAAATTCCCAATCGCCAAGGCGCCCGAAATTCCCAATCGAAGCCCAATGTCACCCCCCAACCCGAAGGGGGAGGGGCAGGGGGTGGGGTATCCTGTTCAACCGCGCAGAAAACTGCCGCGCCTCATACCCAATCGCATTCCGCAGGCTCCATTGCCGGTTTGCCAGCTCTATTTTTTGCCCATTGAACAACTCATATACGGCGTTCGATACCAACTTCCTGCCATCGCGGGTAAGCCAGCAACTGCCGTCTTTGAGGGTTGTTGCGTGCTGTTGTGCCGACATTTCCTTGGCGGCCAGCAGCTTGAATACCGATCTGTCCATCCAGGGGCGGTAAGGCTCGATAAAATCGTAGAGCAGGGCTTTATGGCCTCTTTCGGCGCTGTGGAGGAAGCCGAAATAGGGGTTGACGTTGGCGGCCCAGAGTTCGCTTTCCACCCAGTTGTACAGGATACCATAGCCATAGTTAAGCATGGAATTGAACAAATCGTAGGAAGGCTGCTGGCTGCGTTTTTCGAATTTGTATTGTTTGGGCAGCAGGTAATTGATCAGCCGGAACCAGCTTTTTTGCCCATTGCCTTCAACGCCGCGCAGGCTCCCGGCGGCGGCTTTCACGTCGGAAAGTGGTTGTTTGAGCAACTTGAACTTGGTTTCCATGAGGGCGTCGGCACATTCGCCGATGGCGCGCAGCGCGGCGGGCTGGTCTTTTCGGTAGCTGCGCAGCTTGGGCATCCAGTCTAGTTTTCGCTCTACTTTCAGGCAGAGCCATTCGCGGGCGAATGCCAGTCCTTCTGGTGTGCCGTGCAGCTCAAGCTGGCGCTTCCATATTTCCAGCACATTGGGGGAGCGCAACCCTGCCAGGAATACCCGTGGCTCCCCATTTTTGTTGATCACCAGGCAGCTGGCGCCGTGTTCTTCGGCCAGGAGCATGGCATCTGAGCTCATGCTGCAGTTGGGGTGCAAGAGGATGGTGCGCACGTGGACGGGCGCGAACTGTTCCGTTCGGTGATCGTTGCCGCCGCTCAAGTCGGGCAAATAGACGCTGAACATACCGTCGCGGGCGCGCACCTGCGCGCCGAAATGGTGGACGTGGATAACTCCTTCCATAATAAGTAGTGTTTGTTTTGAAAATTGTGATATTTGCAGCTGGCTTGGGGCTGGCAAGGGATCGGCGCTTCGCAAAAACGGCACGGTGTTTGGAGCAGCAGATGGCAGATGGCTGTTGGCCTTTAGCCGTTGGCTGGTAACGATAATTCAACACGGTGTGGTGCAGGTAATGCACCATACCTGGATACAAGAGGAAACAGACTACATGTACTTCACCCAGACTTTGGTGAAGCGAGGCGGCAGGTTTGCGTTATCGCTGCCGGTTCATACGATGGGAAGACAAGAAATGGTGTACAAACGGATGACTTTGGGCTTGAGCCCGATGATTGTATGCGCAATGGAACTATGAATCTGTCACAAAGATACAGGCGGAAAAGGCCTGTTGGCAAGTGGAATCGACTGGTTTCCGGAAAGCCGCTGTTTTTCGTGTCCAATGGCGATTCTCTGCAATATATGCCCATAAGCTGTTGTCTTACAATGTTTTATATTTCCGAAAAACCCAATAAATTGTTGTTTTTTCGCTCGTTCTTTCAATGATTTTAACGCGGCCTTAACGTTTGCATGGCAAAATCTCCGACGGATTTTTGCGTGTAAATTATTGATTGTCAAATAATTAAACCCAAAAGACGGCTTTCAGACCCATATTCGCGAAAAGTAGAATTGCGACACACGAGGCCTCCCACGGCTACGAAGGCCAGAACAACTTTCAGACCCATATTCGCGAAAAGTAGAATTGCGACAAATTGCGGGGTATTTTTTCGCCTTTTGCAGTGATCTCTTTCAGACCCATATTCGCGAAAAGTAGAATTGCGACTTGATTCGATGTCATCTTATTTCTCCTTTTGATTTCTTTCAGACCCATATTCGCGAAAAGTAGAATTGCGACTAATTTCGTTTCCGTCCAATACCCTGTTGCTATTGCTTTCAGACCCATATTCGCGAAAAGTAGAATTGCGACTTTACCGGCTCTGTCACTGGGTTCACTATTTCGAACTTCTTTCAGACCCATATTCGCGAAAAGTAGAATTGCGACGTATCTTGGCAGCACTGTGATGATGTGCCAGCACAACTTTCAGACCCATATTCGCGAAAAGTAGAATTGCGACGCCTCCTCAATCTTCTGACGCTTATCTGTCACAAGGGCTTTCAGACCCATATTCGCGAAAAGTAGAATTGCGACATAACGGAGACACAGACCTGTCTCGGTGATCAACGCTTTCAGACCCATATTCGCGAAAAGTAGAATTGCGACGAGAAACCCTCCCAGCGACTGGAAGTACCTCACAGCGCTTTCAGACCCATATTCGCGAAAAGTAGAATTGCGACAATTTTGAGTTTGCCAGAATTATCGAGTCTTGCAAACTTTCAGACCCATATTCGCGAAAAGTAGAATTGCGACTAGTGGTAATGATGACGGCGATTTCCATTTTTTACTTTCAGACCCATATTCGCGAAAAGTAGAATTGCGACGGTAACACCCAACAATTGTGGTAACTCAGCCAAGACTTTCAGACCCATATTCGCGAAAAGTAGAATTGCGACTGTTTTGCAGCACGATCTACCTCAACTCGGTATCTCTTTCAGACCCATATTCGCGAAAAGTAGAATTGCGACAGTTGTACGCAGTTTGAGGGCAGTCCACCCCCACTCTTTCAGACCCATATTCGCGAAAAGTAGAATTGCGACCGGCCAGGTTTTCGGTTGCTGTTTTACCGCAAGAGCTTTCAGACCCATATTCGCGAAAAGTAGAATTGCGACTAACGAGGATTAAGATTTCTGTCCTCATAAAAAAAACTTTCAGACCCATATTCGCGAAAAGTAGAATTGCGACCACAGATTGTACATGTCCACCCGGTCGGCACATGACTTTCAGACCCATATTCGCGAAAAGTAGAATTGCGACAAAACTTTTTGCCCTGTCCCAATCGTGCCACACTATCTTTCAGACCCATATTCGCGAAAAGTAGAATTGCGACTGCTAATAATCATGGGCAAATTTTGATTTTTTTCGCTTTCAGACCCATATTCGCGAAAAGTAGAATTGCGACTGCGGGTGATGGCCACTTTCTCATCCAATGAGTTTATGCTTTCAGACCCATATTCGCGAAAAGTAGAATTGCGACCCAATTACAAGCTGCTTCTCGACAGGGACAATGACTTTCAGACCCATATTCGCGAAAAGTAGAATTGCGACTAATCGTAAGTGACATAAAGTTCCGATCCTTTTGCTTTCAGACCCATATTCGCGAAAAGTAGAATTGCGACCAAAAAGGGTTTTGTACCCGAGGCAAACACCCTTATCTTTCAGACCCATATTCGCGAAAAGTAGAATTGCGACGTTTATTTTAATAGTAAGCGCATCGTCTCCTGTTACGCTTTCAGACCCATATTCGCGAAAAGTAGAATTGCGACAAATGCTGGGCACGGTCGTCGTGTCGTGGTCTGAGGCACTTTCAAGCCGATATCCTCGAAAAGTAGAATTGCGCCCTTGCGCAGGGGTGGCCCTTGTGGTCGCCCCGTAAGAACCCATCCACGTAAAAAGGGGAAAGAATACCGGAATGCTGTCAGCATTTGTACATTCAGCGCACGTTACGTGGACGGATTCTTGCGAGAATGACAACCAAGGGTACAAAAAAGGGTGCGACTGGCGTGGGCGGCTGGATAGTTACCTTTCAGACCCATATCCTCGAAAAGTAGAATTGCGACAACGAAGCAACTGACCAGGGAAAAGTGGCGCCTGGCTTTCGGGCCCATATTCGCGTGTTGGTAGCGCGACCTTCAGGTCGCCCGAAAAAGGCCATTTATGGCCGTTATTGCAATATTGCGGCCATAAATGACCTTTTTCGGGCTACGTAAACGACGCGCTACCACGACCAAAATGCCAAACAAAATGTATTAAAAAACATGGCTGGTTTTACACCAATACAGGCAAGTTTCCGTATTTTTGTACCCTAAAGATGACGCAATGGCGCTTCAGGACAAATATATCAACCCGTTCACGGATTTTGGATTCAAAAAGTTGTTCGGCTCTGAGCCAAACAAAGACCTGTTGATCGACTTTTTGAACCAGGTGTTGCCTGACAAACACCGGATCAAGGACCTAAGCTACGCCCGCACGGAACAGCTTGGCAATACAGAAGCAGACCGCAAAGCTATCTTCGACCTTTATTGTGTCGGCGAAAACGGAGAGCGCTTCATCGTGGAGATGCAAAAGGCCAAACAGAACTATTTTAAAGACCGGAGTGTTTACTACTCTTCATTCCCAATCCAGGAACAAGCAAAAAAAGGAGACTGGAACTATCAATTGGCTGCAGTGTACATGGTCGGTATCCTTGATTTTACTTTCTCCGAAGACTACGCGGAAAAAGAAGTGCGCCATGAAGTGCAATTGAAAGACCAAAAATGTCAGGTCTTTTATGATAAATTGACGTACATCTATCTTGAAATGCCGAACTTCAACAAGACCGAAACCGAGCTTCAAACCAACTTTGACAAATGGATGTACATACTACAACAACTCCCTTACTTGCAAAACCGCCCGCAGGCATTACAGGAGCGTGTGTTCCAGAAATTGTTTGAGGCCGCCGAGATCGCCAAATTTACATCAGACGAAAAAAATAAATATGAAGAGAGCCTGAAATATTACCGGGATTTGAAGAATGTGGTGGATACTTCGTTTGATGAAGGAAAGGCGGAAGGAAAGGCAGAAGGCAAAGACGAGAGAAACCTGGAAATCGCCCGACAAATGAAATCCGATGGAGAAGCGGTTGAAAAAATCATCCGCTACACTGGATTATCCAAAGAAGAGATAGAAAAAATATAACAACAGGCACTTTCCATGCCCGTGGATGTACGCTTCCCCACCATCGGCGCATGGGTGCGTTTAATGTGACCGCTCCCTTGCCTGCCTTCGCAGCACCCCGTACCCCATGCTCGCCCCTTTCCCCAGCCCGATAAAGCTGGGCAGCGACACGTTGCACTGGAACTCCAGGGTGAAGGCCAGCACCTTGATACCTTTTTGGTCCACCCATTCGCGTTTGATGAGGTCGGTTATCTGAACCTGGAAGCGCTCGGGTACTTCCCAGCCTACGCCGCCAGCGAAGGCGATGATGTGGGTGGCCATGAGGCGCTCTAAGAAGGCGCACTGCTCGGCGATGCTGACGATGGGGCGGAAAACGTCGTAGTTTTCGGGGTTGAAGGCTTTCCATTTGTGGATGCGGTAGGTCAGGGGCCTGTCGAGCACGGCTAAACGGTGCTGTTCCACGTTCAGGCGCGCGATGCGCATCTCGTGGTTCTTGTCGCCGATGCGCAGGCCCCAGTCGGGCTGACTAAAAAAACGGTGCGCTTCTTCCACCCCCTGGTCGAGGCAGAGCAGCATGGGGCGGTTGACGCCGCCTTGCGGGTTCAGTTTGTACTGGATGAGGGGGTAGCGCTGGTGGTAGCCGCCAGTTTCGTTGTCGTGGTTGTGGAACCACTCGTGTTCCAGCCCCACTTTATGAGCGATGGCGCCCCGGAAGCGCGGCAGTTCCCAGGGGTCGAGGTGGGTATCGAAGGTGACGCTGAGGATTCGGAGCTGGCTCATGGAGATATACCTGGATTTGGGCGGATTTGAAGGATTGATTGATGCTGAAAGATTGATTTTCAATAGATTACTAACATTCCATTTTCACAACAACTTTGCGTTGGCCATAAATTAGGTACTGGGATACTTTTATTAGTGCATTATCTTTATTTTAGAGGCAAAATCCTGATTTTTGCTTTGGAAGGGTCAATTGTCAAAATTGCCCCCGAATCCAATTCTGTATTCTCGGGAGAGATATTCACGTCAATCAGTATCTTCATACTGCCTCCATAGGAAGTTCGCGCTCTTCGACCCTCCACGCTGCAAATGCCAATGCTTCTAGAATGTCGGCTCTTTCAAGGTAAGGATAGCTGCTGAGCACCTTTTCAATGGTATGACCGCTGGCTAGCAGCCCTACAATAGTGCCAACCGTTACCCGCATCCCACGGATACAGGGTTTTCCCCCCATCACATTAGGGTTGAAGGTGATTCTGCTGAACTGTGCCATTTTGCTGCGGATTTTTTTGCAAATATACAACGTAAATGACCAAATATATCGCCTGGCCACACTACTGCGCGAAAAAAGTCCTACGCTCAGCGCCCCACCACCAACCGCTCCACCACCACCTCCATCCCCGTCACCACCCTCACCTGGTACGCGCCCGCAGGCAGCCCCCGCAGATCGAGCGGGATGTTCTGCTCGGTCACGTTCTCTACCGTCCAGCTGTGCAGCGCCCGCCCGGCGGCGTCCGACAGCGTGAGGTACAGGTTGCGCGGCTGCGGGAAGGAAACGGAGAGCGTGGCCTTGTCTTTGGCGGGGTTGGGGAACACTTCGGTGAAATAGGCTTCCGATACGTCCTTGCTGGCCACGGTCTCGGTAAGCGTCACGGCGAATGTCTGCATACAGCCGTTGGCATCGATTACTTGCAGCTGGTAGTCGCCCGCCGGCACCGAGAGCAGGTCTTCCACGCCCATCGCGAACAGCACGCCGGCGCGGTACCAGTTGGCGCCGTAAGCGCCCGTGCCGCCGCTTATGTCCACGAGGATGGCGCCATTGCTCTGGCCGATGCTCGGGTGGGTGATGTTGCTCACGGCGATGATGATGGCCGGCGGGCTCTCGAGCGAGGCGCTGCTCACCTGCTCGCAGTCGAGGGCATCGGTGACGGTGACGGTGTAGGCGCCTGTCGCCAGGCCGGTGTTTTCCGCGCTTGTTGCACCGTTCGACCACAGGTAGAGGTATGGCCCGGTGCCGCCGGAAACCACGGCGGTAATGACTCCGTCGGCGCTGTCGTGGCATTTGGGCTGGGTGGCATCGAGGGTGGCGGCTAAGTTGCAGGCGCTGCCCTGGCATTCGTCAACAGTGCCGCTGACAGATGTTTCGCAGCCCATGGCATCGGTCACGATGCTGAAATAAGCGCTGCCGGAGGGCAGTATCTCCCCGTCGGTATTTCCTTTGAAGGTAAATGGCGGCACCCCGTCCTTCAATTTGAACTTCAGCTTGGCCATGTCCACATCGACGCATTGCTCCTGTATCTCAAAGCTCAGGGGCAGGAAATCGGGCGCTTGGTTGCCGTCGGTGATTTTGATGCAGACATTGCCGCTGGCGGGGCCTGTGGCGGCTATTTGTGATGCCACTTGCAGGTAATAGGTCTGCCCGGCGTTGAGGCCGCCGAGGCTGAGGAACCCCGCGCAGCGCAGCGGGTTGTCGGCGCAATACACGGGGCTGAGGCTGTTGCAGGCGCCTTTCCAAACCGCCAGCACGTGCTGGAAATCGGCGCCGGAATGGATGCGCACCCCACCGGAAGCGGGCGCTACGAACTTGAACCACACGTCGCGGGCCACTGTCGGCACACAGGGCGGGATATAGCCAGAGAAGGAAGCGCCCGCGTTGCTGCTTTGCTGGCAGTTGCTGCCGATGCTCAGCGCGGTGGCTTCGAGGCAGTTGTCGTTGGCGGGCGCGTTTTCCAGTTTTTTAGACATCTGCAGGCAAACCTTGCCTTCGATGGTGGCGAAAGTACCGGCGATCTGCAGGAAATATTCGGTGCCGGGCGTGAGGTTGCTCAGCGCCAGCCTGCCGCCCTTGTGCTCGCCCGCGACCTCCGTCAAATCGCCGCAGCTGCCCGAGAACAGGGTCATGATGTCGGAGAAATCGGCGTTGCTCGTCAGTTCCAGCACTTCGCCGGGCGCGAGCGCGGGCGCGGCGAACTTGTACCAGATGTCGGCGCGGGCCAGGTCGTTGCGGGAGGGCGCGGGGGCGGAAGTGCCGGCGTTGGCGTTGCTGCCCGTCAGGCAGGGGGCATCCAGTTCTAAGGGCAGGGCTGCGGCGCAGCTGTCATTGAAAGGCACTGCTGGCACAGCCAATTCTTGTTCGATTTTCAGGCACAGGTCGCCGCGCGGGATGCCGAACCCTTCGTCGCGCCCGCAGACGCGGATGAGGTAGCTGCTCCCGCTCTGCGCCGGGAAATAGGTGCTTTCCCCGGTGAATCCGTGCTCGTCGCGGTTGTGGCACAGCAGGGCCTGGGGCGCGGCGCAGTCACCGGTGTACACATTCACGACGTCGTTGAATTTGGCGGCGGTGCTGATCTTGGCGGCGCCGCTGAAATCGGCCGTCCAGGAATACCAGAGGCTGGCGGCGGGCTTTTGGATGCAGGCTGGCGCTGGGCCATCGAACAGGGCGGTGCTGTTGTTCGCGGGCTGGCAGTTGGCGCCGGTGGTCAATGGCATGGCGTTGGCACAAATATCGTTGGCGATGCCGCTGCCCGTCACTTTTATGTTGTCGAGGCCGATCCACCAGGCGAAGTCCTTGCCATCGTCGTATTCGAATACTACCCGCATTTTCTGGGCGCGGAAGGCCGAAAGGTCGAGTGTGGCATTGATGTAGTCGGGGAAATGCGGCCCGCCGACGTCAGAAGCGGCGGCGGCCACCAGGTGCTCCGACCCGTCGCCGTGTTCCACAAAGACAGAAACTTTTTCGCTGTAATAGCGCATGATGATGTCGAAGTTGAGCAAAAAGCGGCCGAATTTCGTGCCGTCGAACCAGGGGCTTTTCAGCCTGACGGTGGAATAGGGGGCGTTGGCGCCCAGCAGGTCGTCGTCGAAGAAGGCCATACAGGTGCCGTCCATGGAGGTGCCGGCCCAGGTGGTCTTGGGGTTGGTCTCGAGGCCGAACACCCAGTCGTTCACCCCTGTCACGATCTCTGTCTCCCAGTCAGCCGGCTTTTCGCAGGCGTTGAACGCCTCTTTGACGACGTTCTGGCCGGTGCCGCTGCCGGTCACCACGATGTTGTCCACGGCAGCCCACCAGCCGAAGCCGCCGCCGTCGTCGTAACGGAAAATGATGCGGGTGTTGGGCGAGGCTGTTATGAAGGATAGGTCGAATTTCAGGGTGCGGTACTCGAAGATGCTGTCGCCCGTGGAGCCGTTCTGGGTGAAGGTGCGCAGCACGGTCTCCGCAGTGCCGTCGGTGACCAGCACCTGGAATTTTTCGTTGGCGGGGCCGTAGTCGCGGTAGTGCAGGTCCACGGAAAGCGATACGGTGGGGTATTGGGAGGCGTCGAAGGCCGGGGTAATGAAGTCGATGACGTAGGCGGGGGTGTTGTCGCCGGTCTGGTCGTCGTCGATCACGAGGAAGCAGGAGCCGTTCATGCTCAGGCCGTTCTGGTCGTCGTTCTGCAGGCCGGCGCCCACGTACCACACGGGGTTGGGGTTGCCGGTGGTCTTCACCTGCCAGCCGGCGGGGAATACGCAGCCGTTGTCGAAGTTTTCGGCGAAGAGGGTTGCCTGGGCGTTCAGGCCGGTGGCGAGGAGGGAGCACAACAGCAGGGAAATGGGTGACCGAAGGCGCATGATATTGTTTGTAGGCAGTGTGAAAAATCGCGCTAAAGATATATGGTGGGTGCGGTTTTCTGGCAACTGATTTGTCTATAAATTCGATAAATGGTCGTTTGCGATCATAAATAAAAAAAACTGTTGCTGCCCCAAAAAACATTCATTATCCTTGCCACGAAATCCGTTTTGCCACGAATATTTTACGAAATATGCCTAAAAACGAAGCGATCGAGCGGCATCACGCCGTGGCCCCGCCCGGTGGCGACCCGCTCGCGCCTTATGTCCCGTCGGCGGCCAAGCCCTGGAACGCGCGGCGGGTGGCGCACCTCTACCGGCGGCTGGGCTTCGGCGCCAGCCTGCAGCAGATACAGGCCGGCCTGCAAATGTCGCCTTCCCAATTGATAGACCAATTGCTCGACACGGCAGCCGACATCGGCGTGCCAGACCCGCCGTACTGGGGCGGCTGGACGGCCAACGAGTACGACTCCAACCCCGACCAGGACCTGGTTTTTATCCACCGCGACGAGCTGCGCCGCCGCTGGATGGCGGAGATGCTCGACGAGGGCATCCGGGCAAAGATGGCCCTGTTCTGGCACAACCATTTCGTGACGGAGCTCAACGCAGTGGGCTGCAACGCCTACCTGTGGGCCTATTTTTCCATGCTCCACGAGTACGCCTACGGCAATTTCCGCATCTTCGCCCGCGAGATGGGCAAGACGGGGGCCATGCTCAGCTACCTCAACGGCAACCTCAACGTGGCGGGCAACCCCAACGAAAACTACGCCCGCGAGCTGATGGAGCTGTTCACCATGGGCGAGGGCAACGGCTACACCCAGCAGGACATCGTGGAGATGGCCCGCGCCCTTACCGGCTGGCAAGCCCGGCAATACCTCTGCACCCCGCCGTACTTCGACCCCAACCGCCACGACAACAACAGCAAGACGATTTTCGGCCAAAGCAACAACTACACCTACACCACTGCCCACAACCTGGTCTTCTCTGCCCGTGCGCCCCAGGTATCGCATTTTATCACAGGGAAACTGTACAAGTATTTTGTCTATCAAAAAATTGACAACCAGGTAGTTGCAGGTTTGGCGCAAACGTTTTCTAACAACAACTGGGAAATACTGCCGGTGTTGAAACAGCTCATCAAGAGCGAGCATTTTTTTGAGGAAATCAATATGAGCGCACAGCTGAAGTCGCCCCTGGAATCCATGCTCTGCCTTTTGAAAAACGCGGGCGCGACCAGTTCCCAGGTGCCGACCAACTACTGGAACGCCATCTTTTACTGGTCGTACCAGCTCGGACAGGAAATCTTCAACCCGCCCAATGTGGCCGGCTGGAAAGGCCACCATGCCTGGATCAACGAGAGCACCCTCACCGGGCGCTGGAACTACAGCAGCGCCATCGCCTACCTGCTCTCCCAGAACGACGCGCTGAAGGAAAACCTCCGGGAAGCCGCCATTGCGCTCAGCAACGACAGCAAGGACCCCGTGGCCATCACCACTGCGCTGGTCGATTATTTTACCGGCCAAAAGCTCGACCCCGTCCACCTCCAGGCCGCTGTCATCAACTTCAAGGCCAATATCCCCGAAAACTATTTCCAGGATGGCTCCTGGAACCTTTACTGGGACGAAGCGCCCCTGCAGATCGTGAACATGCTGTATTACTTAGTAAAATTGCCGGAGTTTCAACTGACATAAGCCATGAAAGATAATAAACCGCGCCTCGGCGCAGCCCTCGAGCACGGCGCCGCCCACCAATGTGAGCACCAACTTTGGTCGCGCCGCGATTTCCTCTCGGCCTCCGGCATCCTCGGGGCAGGCAGCATGTTGCTGGGCAATTTGCCCCTGCAAGCCTTCCAGCCAACCCCGCTCATGGCCGCATTAGCCGGTGGCGCTTCCGACCGCGTCGTGGTGCTCATCCGCCTCGACGGCGGCAACGACGGCCTCAACACCGTCATCGAGCGCGGCAACAGCCATTACTACAACCTGCGGCCCACCATTGCCATCCAGGAAAGCAACCTCTGGGCTTTGAGCAACGAATACGGCATGCCGCTGGCCACCAGCCCATTGCAAGGGCTTTGGAACGAGGGCATGATGAAGACCATCTTCAACGTGGGCTACCCGGAGCCCAATTACAGCCATTTCCGCTCCTACGACATCGTGGCCTCGGGCAGCGAATCCGACGTGGTCGTGAACACGGGCTGGATGGGGCGCTTTCTCGACAACGAGTACGCCGCCTTCCTCGAAGCCCCGCCGACCGTGCCGCCGGCCCTCCAGATCGGGGTGCAGGCCGACCTCGTTTTCCGCGCCGACCAGGCCAACATGGCCCTGGCCGTGAGCAGCCCCCAGGAGTTTTACCAGATCGCCCAAACCGGGCAACTTTACGACGTGTCGGCACTGGGCAACACGCCCCGGGAACTGGAGCTCGCCTACGTGCGGCAAACGGCCAACGCGGCCTTCCGCTACGCCGAGACCATCAAAGACGCTTACGGGCGCGGCAAGAACCAGGTGACCTACCCCGCCAACAACTACCTCGCCGAACAGTTGGCCATCGTCGCCAAGCTCATCAAGGGCAACTTAGGCACCCGGGTGTTTATGGTGCGCATCGGCGGCTTCGATACCCACGCCGAGCAGCTCGACTACCACCTCAACCTGCTGAAGAACCTGTCGGAAGGCGTCAAGGCGTTTTATGAAGACATCGCATTTGGCGGCAGCGGACTGGAAAACAAGGTGCTGGGCATGACGTTCAGCGAGTTTGGCCGCACCATTTATGAAAACGCCTCCCTCGGCACCGACCATGGCTGGGGCACGCCCATACTGTTGTTCGGCGGCGGCATCGGCAACGGCTTTGTGGGCCAATACCAGGACCTGAGCAGCCCCAACCCCTATTCCGACCCCGAATTCAGCGTCGATTTCCGCTCGGTATATGCCACCGTGCTGCAAGACTGGCTGGGCAACAGCCCCGAGCTGGTCAATTTTGTGATGGGCCAGCAGCAACCGGTCATCAGCGGATTGGTGCCGGCCACTGCGCCGCCCCTGGGCGACAACGGAAAGTGCGCCCTGCTGGGCCACAACCCGCACCCGGTGATCGGCACAACCGTAGAAATCAAGTACGCCATGCTGCAGAACGGCCCCGTCAGGCTACAGATACTCGACAAGGCCGGCCACGTCCTGCGCACCCTCGTCAACGAATACAGGGCCATCGGCAGCTATACCTACAACTTCGACCGGGTCGTTTGGTATTTGCCGTCAGGAAAGTACCAGTACCGGCTGCAATCGGGCGGGCAGGTGTTTCAGCGGGATATTGTTTTGTAGGGCAGTGAGTTGGGTAGGGGATTTTTACCACAGGGTTTCACAAAGTTTTTTCACCGCAGAGTTTTTTTTACCACAGAGTTTTTTTCACCACAGAGTTTTTTCACCACAGAGTTTTTTCACCACAGAGTTTTTTCACCACAGAGTTGCACAGAGTTTCACAGAGGT
>CAZULM010000083.1:0-22613 GCA_964621185.1 uncultured Saprospiraceae bacterium
CACTAAGATGAAGACCTTTTTTCATTTATCAGACACACTTTTTTGGGACACTATCTCCAAATGACACAAAATTGTTCGCGCAAGCAGATGTAGAAGAGTCAATTCAAAGTTTTGCCACTTCAGACCTCGAATGTCAGAAGATTTTCAAGTCGTTGAATAATACCTCGAAACTTAGCTTTGAAATAATAAATATTAGACGCCCCTACCATGAAACATTTGGAATCCTAGATTTGTAAAGGATTCCCTGCTACCCCTCATCCAGGTCACTATCGCAATGATAATGCTCCTTCGGCCCCCGCGGCTTCTCGCCGCCTTCACCGCCTTTTTTCTCGGATTGTAATTTTTGGATGAGCCGCGCCCGTTCGCGCTGCACTTCTGTTTGCAGCTGCACGTCTTTTTCCCGGTCGAAGAACAGGATACCGTCCACCCAGGTTTTTTCGGCGCGGGCGTAAATGGACAGCGGGTTGTCGTTCCAAAGCACCACATCGGCGTCTTTGCCGGCTTTGATGCTGCCCACGCGGTCGTCCACGTGCAACAGTTTTGCGGGGTTGATGGTCACCATTTTCCAGGCGTCTTCTTCTTTCATGCCGCCGTAGGTCACCGATTTGGCGGCTTCCTGGTTGAGGCGGCGCGCCATTTCGGCATCGTCGGAATTGATGGCGACAACTACGCCCTGGTCCATCATGATTTTGGCATTCTGCGGGATGGCCTCGTACACCTCGAATTTGTAGGCCCACCAATCGGAGAAAGTGCTGCCGCCTGCGCCGTGTTTGGCCATTTTGTCGGCCACTTTGTAGCCTTCCAGGATATGGGTGAAAGTGTTGAGTTTGAAGCCGAACTTTTCGGCCACCCGCATCATCATGGTGATTTCGGATTGCACGTAAGAGTGGCAGGTGATGAAGCGCTTTGACTCCATGATTTCCACCAGGGCCTCCATTTCGAGGTCTTTTCGGTAGGGTTTTCCCGATTTTTTCAGCATGTTGTATTCCTGGGCTCGGGTGAAATAGTCCATGTAGGTTTCCTCCACGCCCATGCGGGTCTGCGGGAAACGGGTGCCGTTGGGCGAGTTGCTTTGTTTGACGTTTTCGCCGAGGGCAAATTTTATGAAGCCCGGCCAGTTGGCGAATTTCATTTCCTCTGGCGCATAACCCCAGCGCAGTTTGATGAGCTGTGTCTGTCCGCCGATGGGGTTGGCCGAGCCGTGCAGGATATGGCTGGTGGTGACCCCTCCCGACAGCTGGCGGTAAATGTCCATGTCTTCGGAGTCGATGATGTCGCCGATGCGTACCTCGGCGCTGCTTTCCTGCCCGGCCTCGTTGATGCCGCGGGTGCCGGCAATGTGTGAATGCTCGTCGATGATGCCCGCCGTGAGGTATTTGCCTGAACCGTCCACTACAATGGCATCGTCCTGGGCGTTGATTTTCCTGCCGATCCGCTGGATTTTCCCGTTGGACAGCAGTACGTCCACATTGCGGAGGGCGCCTTCTTTTTCGCTGGTCCAGACGGTGGTGTTTTGGATCAAAAACGTTTGCGCGCGCGGTTTTTCTTTCGCGCCATAGGCTGTGAAGGGGTAAATGACCTCGCCCACTTCCGGCAACGAAATCGGGTCTTGCTTTTTGGGCTTTTCAGGTTCGGCGGCTTTGGTCTGCACAGCGCTCCAGTTGGCCCAGGCGCCGTCGGGGAGGGTGCCGGTACCATTCCATTCCCGTTTTCCTGCAATGCCCGACAAGGCGATCAGGCCTTTTTTCAAGGTGTCGGGCTGGAAAGAGAGCGTCACGAAATCGTTGGGGCTGTAGCTGAAATTGACTTTTATTTTCGAGCTGTCGGCCCTCATCAGTTGGGCTTCGGGCGAAGCCTCCTTGCCTTTTATGGTAAGCACATAGCTGTCGGCCCCGACCTTGAAATCATACGTTCCCATTTTTTCGCGGGGCATATTCTTGTCGGGCGTGATGTCAAAGCCCTCTCCATTCGACCAGTTTTGGGCGATTTTGCTGTCTTTGCTGAACAGGCTGCCGGTAGTAATGATAAAATTGGCCACTTTGCCCGGCTCTAAGCTGCCCACCTGTGCGTAGGCGTTGAGCATGGTCGCGGGTGTGTAGGTGAGGGCTTTGAGGGCTGTTTGCTCGTCGAGGCCGTATTCGATGGCTTTGCGCAGGTTTTCCCAAAATTTGGATTTGTCTTTCAGTCCGTTGCTGGTGAGGGCGAAATTGACGCCGGCGGCTTGCAGGCGGCCCGGGTTGGCGGGCGCCATTTCCCAGTGTTTCAGGTCTTTGAGCGACACATTGAGCGCATCGAAGGGGTCTCGTACATCGTAGCCTTCGGGGAAACTGAGCGGCACGATGAGGCTGTAACCCGTTTTTACGATGTCGCTCAGGCGCTGGTACTCGTCGCCGGCCGATTTGACGATGTACTTGATGCCGAATTCGTCGCCGATGCGGGCGATGCGCAGCACGTCGAGTTTGTCGCCCGCTTCAAATATCTGGGGCAAAGCCTGAATGCCCTTCCAGGCATCCAGCGAGAGGTTTTTTTCTGATTTGTAGCCCTCTGCCTTGTACCACTGGCCGTCTAAGTAGGTTTGGCGCAGGAGGGCGATATGGCCCATGAGCGATTGCGGGTAAGGTGTCCGGCTGCTGCCTTTTCGGAAGGAGAGGTGGTGGCTGGCCTTGTCGTTGAGGATCAGTTCGTGCTCGTTCTGGTTGCCGAGCAGTACCAAAGCGCCCGTGCCGCGGGAGATGCCATCGGCGCGGTGGGTGAGCAGGGCGCCGAAGCCCAGTTTCCGGTATTCATCGGCTGCTTTGGCGTCGTTGTTGAACATGGCCGCGGCGCTGTATTCGGGCTTCAGGGCTTCGTTCCAGGAATAAGCCGCGCCTTTTTTTTCGGCGGGCGCTGCGGGCTGCTGTTGCTGTTGCCCGAAACCGCCGCCGCTGTTAGCCCCAGGCGCAGGCGCAGGCAAGCCGTAGTCGGTGGCATAGATGTCGATGAGCGCAGGGTAAATGGTTTGCCCGGAACAGTCGTGGTTGACGGCAACGGCGGGCACAGCCACATTCAAGCCGGCTGCTACCACTTTTCCGTCGCGGATCAGCAAAGTAGCCCCTTCTACGCGGGTTTTGTAGTCGATGTAAATGGTAGCGTTGGTAAACGCGTGAAGCCCCGGGCGTTCGTCGGCGGGGGTTGCGGTGGGGAAGGTTTGTTGGGCGAAAAGGGAAACGGCAGCGCCAATAAATGTTGCAGCTAGGAACAGGCGGGTCATTTTATTCATGGAAATGCTAGTTATTTATGGGGGTGAAGATAGGCAATGAAATTAATATCAGTAACTCTTGAGTCATTGGATAGAAATCCGTTCATAGAAGTAAAAGTTGAAAAATGTGTTACATTTTCAAACATACTGGCCCAATAATTTTGCAGGGTAAAACATGAGGTGTCTTATCTCATTTCTCCCTCTTTTCATGCACTTATTCAATGCTTTGATTATGAAACATCTTTTACTTTTATTAATTATTTTCTGTCTGGCACAGCATTCCATCTCTCAGGCGCCGGGTATCCATTGGCAGAACAGCATTGGCGGCTCAATGTCAGATGCACTTTATGCTGCTTTTCAAACCGATGATGGCGGTTATTTTTTGGCCGGCAACTCAAATTCCAATATTTCCCCGGACAAATCGGAAAACAGCAAAGGCGGCACAGATTTCTGGGTACTCAAATTGGATACTTTTGGAAACATTCAATGGCAAAAGACCATAGGGGGCAGTTTTACTGATCGTATGTCCAAGGCCCAACCAACCTCGGATGGAGGAGTCATCCTGGGTGGGACCTCCTCTTCAAATATTTCCGGTGACAAAACCGAAGACAGCCAAGGCATGTCAGATTATTGGGTTGTCAAGTTGGATGTTGACGGTAATATTCTGTGGCAGAACACCATTGGTGGCAGTGGGTTTGATGAACTGCATTCTGTCCAGCAGACTACCGATGGTGGATATATTATTGGCGGCTATTCAGGATCCAATACCTCGGGCGACAAAACAGAAGACAACATTGGAGTTTTTGATTATTGGGTCGTCAAACTTGATTCAACTGGAAGCATTGAATGGGAAAATACCATCGGAGGCGCTGATTGGGACGAACTAAATATTGTCCGTCAAACTTCCGATGGCGGCTATATAGTTGGTGGGCAATCAGCATCTAACATATCTGGCGATAAAACAGAAAACAACACAAGCGGGGCGCAAAATAATGTTGATTATTGGGTGCTAAAATTGGATGCGATGGGCAATATTCAATGGCAGAATACCATTGGCGGGATATACACAGATATGTTGTTGTCTGTTGAAGAGACCGCAGACAATGGTTATATTTTGGCTGGCTGGTCCAATTCGCCCATATCTGGCGACAAAACAGCAAACGCCAAAGGCGAGGAGGATTGTTGGATTATCAAATTAGATGCCGTTGGTAACATTAAATGGCAAAAGACAATTGGTGGCAACAAACGCGATATTCCTTATTCAATTGAACAATTACCAACAGGCGACTTCCTCATGAGCGGGTGGTCAGGTTCTGGTATTTCTGGCGACAAAACAGAAATTTGTCGCGGGGGATTAGATTACTGGCTGATCCGGTTAAACGCTTCGGGCGATATAATATGGCAAAAAACCATTGGTGGCAGCTATGATGATGCCCTTTATTCAGCCCAATTAACCCATGACGGCGGGTACATCTTAGCTGGAGCAACGGAGTCAAATGCTTCTGGCGACAAAACAGAAAACGGGCAAGGAGATTTTGATTACTGGGTAGTTAAATTGCTGCCGGATCTAAGCGTAAAATCAACAGAGCCATTCCTGATTTCAAATTTATCCGCCTTTCCCAGCCCATTTTCAAATGACCTCCTGCTTAGCATGGAAAACATTGCCCAAAACAGCCTTACCCTGCGATTTTTTGATATAAACGGGGTGCTTGCTGCAGAATGCAACTGGCCCGCCGGAACGGAAAGCATGCATATTTCAACAGGTGAATGGCAGCCTGGTGTTTACTTTGTCCAAGTCCGCAATGCTGCTGGTGGCATTATTTGCACGCAGAAATTGGTAAAAGTAAAATGATGACCCTTTCGAAAAAAGGTCATTTTTCTTGCGCAGGATCAGTAGGGTTCAATTCCGGCTTTCGCGGTTTTGGGCTTCGCCCCGCGTCCTTCAACGCTTTACTAATAATCCATTCCAGTTGCCCGTTCACGCTGCGGAAATCATCGGCGGCCCACTTTTCCAGTGCGGCGTAGGCAGCCTCATCGAGGCGCAGGACGAATGATTTTTTTGCAGACATGATTTTATGGTTGTTTGTTGTTCGTTGTTTGTTGTTCGTTGGCGCAACTGCACTTGAATTGCTTGGCATTGATTTTCAACCCTAAGCCCACACTACTGCACATTTTGTTTCGCGCAGATTCTACGCTGATTTTTTTTCACAGATTTGACACAGATTTTTCCTTGTGAAATCTGTGCGAAAAATGCCTATGCAGTGTGTCTTAAGTCAATATTTATCAGATTTTTTACAAAAAAGCTGAAAAGCAAAACATAGAGAAAATTACAATGATGTGCCAACGAACAACCAACAACGAATAACTATTGATGAAGTGTTCCAGTGTTCAGTACCGGCTGTGCATTCCGGTCGCCGCAAAGCACTACCAGCAGGTTGCTGACCATGGCGGCCTTCTTATCGTCGTCGAGCTCGATGATGCCGCGTTGCGACAGGTGATCCAGCGCCATTTGTACCATACCGACGGCGCCTTCCACGATGGTGGCCCGGGCAGCTACGATGGCGGTGGCTTGCTGGCGTTGCAGCATGGCCTGGGCGATTTCGGTGGCGTAGGCCAGGTTGTTGATGCGGGCTTCGATGACTTCGATGCCGGCAATTTCCAGGCGCTCGCTGATTTCGCGGACGAGTTCGTTGTTCACTTCATCGGAGCTGGTGCGCAGGGTGACGGTGGCGGTTTCGTCTTCCAGGTTGTCGTAGGGGTAAAGTCCGGCCAACATGCGCAGGGCCGCTTCGCTCTGGATTTTTACGAAAGAAGGGTAATTTTCCACCGCAAAGGCAGCTTTGAAGGTGTCGCTCACCCGGTACATGACCACCGCGCCGATCATCAGCGGGTTGCCGTGCTTGTCGTTTACTTTAATGGTGGGCACATCGAGGTTGACGGCCCGCAGCGATACTTTTTTCTTGGTGTAAAACGGGTTGGTGTAAAAAAAACCGCTGTCCTTGATCGTGCCGATGTAGGTGCCGAAAAGGGTCATCACGCGGCTGCTGTTGGGCTCCACGGCGATGAAGCCGGGGGCGACAAAAAACAAGCCCGAGACCAGCAGGATAATACCCGGTACAATAACTTTTAAGATAATCAGGGCCACGCCTCCTACAAGCATCAGAAACAATACGAGGAGCATGAACCAGCCAGACGAGGTTTTAATTGTCTTTTCCATAATGATTTTGATTTGATATTAATTTGATATCAAAGGTATGGTATTGATTTGTATTTTTCCAAGTGATTTCCCATAAATGCATCAAAAAAAACGACGAACGCGCGTTTTCTAAGGGTTAGGCGTGTTGCTTTGATGCTTGAGTAACTACCCAAGCCCTGAGCGGCCGTCACCCTTGGTTGTCTTTCTCGTAAGAATCCGTCCACGTATAGTGCGCTGAATGATCAGGTGCCTGCCGCATTTCGGTTCAAACAAAAATTCAAGCCCCGTGCAACAAAATGAAAGGCAATAGCACCTATCCTTTATACCCGCTTTTTTGAGCATGCATTGAAAAGCAATCGATACACCAGTAAAAAACTGCCCTGTTATGGAGGAGACCAAGCTTAAGGAATTACTGAAACAGTGCCAGAGAGGAAACAGCCATGCGCAGCGCCAATTGTTCGAACAGCATAAAAGCCGCTTGTTTTCCCTTTGCCTGCGCTACTCCCGCGACCGCCCGGAGGCGCAGGACATGCTCCAGGATGCCTTTATTACCATCTTCCGCGATTTGGGGCAGTATGCAGGCGGCGGCAGTTTTGAAGGTTGGCTGCACCGGGTCACCCTGCGCGTGGCGCTGCAGCACCTGCGCAAGAGAAACCCGCTGCGATTTGCCGAAGCATACGACCTGCAACCTGTCGATTCCTTCACGTTTTCCCCCGATGCCGAATTGAACTGCGAGGCCATCCTCCGCATGGTGCAACAGTTGCCCGATGGTTACCGCCTCGTTTTTAACCTCCATTGCATTGAAGCTTATTCTTACCCCGAAATAGCCAGTGAACTGGGCATTGCCGAAAGCAGCGTCCGCTCTCAATACGCCAGGGCCTGCAAGCAGTTGCGCGGCATGTTGGATGAGGCGTTGATTGTACTTCGGTAAAGTGATAAATTGTTGTTAGTTGATCGTTGTTCGTTGTTAGTTGCACAGCATCAAAATAACGTTCCGATTTAGGGTTTCAGCACCCAAGCGACGCAACTGTTTTTTTGCTTTTGTAAGCGACCGCCCAACCTTAACCGAGTGGATGAAAACGAACCCTCCTTCACTAAAGCCAGGGTAGGTACACAACGAACCCTCCTTCGCTAAAGCTACGGCGGGCACGCAACGAACAACGAACAACGAACAACGAACAACGAACAACGAACAACGAAAAAAAAGACATGGAAAATAAACATACACCAAACTCGGACTTCGAGAACTACTTGCGCCAAAATCTGGAGCAGGTGAACGCATCGCCTGACGACGATATGTGGACAAAAATTGCTGCTAAGCAAGCACAGCCCAACAACTGGATAAAATTCCGGCGATACGGCGGCTACGCTGCCGGGGCTGTGCTGATTGTTGCGGCCACCATCGGGCTATGGCCTAGCCAAAACAGCGCTGTCCATTCGGATGCTCCAACCCCGAATCAACCACAAGCAGCGGTTTTGTCCTACGACTCCCTCAACGCCGGTACAGATGCCTGGCACAAAGCCAATTCGTCGGCAGAAAGTGCCGCGACCAAACAAATAGCACAGCACACGGCCGTGCCAAACTTCAGCAGCCGGATCAATTCCGTGCCGGCATCTACCCTGCGCTTCCAGGCCGAAAAAGGCATCCGCTATCAAAGCCCTACCACCGGCACCACGCTGAACATACCGGCCAACAGCCTTGTGGACCAAAACGGCAACCCCGTTTTCGGCGAAGCGGAACTGTTCTTCCGCGAGTACCGCGGACTGGCCGACTACTTGGCATCGGGCATCCCCATGCACTATGCCGACGGGCGCGGGCAGTATTATTTCAACTCCGGCGGCATGTTCGAGGTGCGGGTGTCGCAAGCCGGCACTGCCCTGAAAATGGGCGCCGGCAAAAACTACGACCTGGCCTTTTCGCCCACAGAAGGCCTCGACGACGCCAGCCTGTACTACCTCGACGACCAGACAAAAGCCTGGGCCTTTGTGCCCACAGCCGCATTTGGGCAGGAAAACCTGACCCAACCGCCCGTGGTATCGGAGCTCACCGCCGCCACCAACAATGCAAAAGGCAAGACCAGCGATTGCCTGCCCGACCCCGGCCAACTGCTCGAAGAGCCAGCGCCCGAAGAACTGGTGCGCATCGGCGTACAGATCGGTTTCGACCTGGCCACAGGCAAACTGGAAATGCCGAAATGGTTCCGCAAAAACCCCAGCCTCACCGACGAGCAACTGCTGTTCCGCTTAGAGCGCGGCCTTATCCGGGTAAAAAAGCACCGCGACCAAGGGCAGCTCTTTTTCCCCGAAGACCTGAACAAGTTCTTCACCGAACTGGCCGCGTTCAAAGGCTGCTATTTCGCCTACAACCTCGATTCCATGGGCGGCTCGCGCAGCGTCAGGGGGCTAAACAACGGCGACTACTGGCAGCGCATCTCGGTGGCGCAAGAAGGGGGCGCCAAATGCGTCGTCACCCTATACGATGTCGACGACAACCGCGTGCAATTCCACGCCGTGCTGACGGGCAGCACCGAGAACAAGAATTTCGACCCGCAACAGGTAATGGCGGAGTACAACCGTCTGCGCAGCCTGCGCCAAAAAGATTTTGCCGACAAGAACCGGGCGCTGCGCTACTTCCTGTACGTCGCCGCCGCCTTCAAAACCCAGGAAGAATGGTGCTATGCGCCCTACCAATGGCTGGAATATTTCGAAAAAAACCACCCGCTGATGGCCCGGCGCTATGCAGCCCTCATCAAGGACGGCCTGACGAGCGACAGCCTGAAAGCAGCAGATGCCTGGAAACAATGGCGTAAAACACTGCGCGATTTCCGCTTCAACAGGGAAAGTCCAAACAGGGGGGCGAAGTATGCAACAAATGACTTGCAATACGCCCTCAAGCTGAGCAACTTCGGCATTTACAACTGCGACCAGATATTCCGGCTCGGCGGCGAAGGCTCACAGTACATTACCGCAACCTACAAAACCAGTGATGGCAAGCGGGTAGTGCCGGCATTCGTAAGCCTGCTGGAGCAACGCACAAAAGTATTGATCTCCCAGCCGGTTGCCAACAAACTGCTTTACTCATTTGGCAGGAAGCTTGATGTGATCGTGACCGATGGTGCAGGCCGGCAATACCTCTTTCCGGCAGAAAAATACGCAGCGCAGAAGTTCGATAAAAATGGCGTCACCGTGCTCACGCTGGATGACGTGACCGACAAGACGCAGAGTGCCCAAGGCTGGGCGGAGCTGTTGGATATTTGAGGAGTGGTACGCTGTCGTCATGAAAATTTACACCAAACTACTGTACCAATGAAACACCTTCTGTTAACAGCGCTTGCTTTTCTGCAAGTAATCGGTTCCCATGCCCAAAATCTCATCCTAAACCCGGGTTTCGAGCATCACGGCGCAATAATGTGCACTCATTGCTACCATTACCGCGGGCAATATCCCTCGGTCGCGTTCCACTGGGACAATGGGGATTGGGGCTGTACGCTTTGTGATACAACCTACAAGTTTCCGTCTGACGAGCTCAAGCGCGGGAATCCATGCGGATTGGGAAAGCTGTCGCCGCAGGAAGGCAAGGTTATGGTGGAAATGGTTTACCAGCCAGGCACAAACGGCAGGATGGATATCGGGGCATTTGGCGCTTCGTCGCGCTTAACGGCCCGCACGGCCAAGCCATTGGAAGTCGGACACTTGTATGAAGTGCGCTTTTGGCTGTACATCGAAGGCAACCCAAAGACCGATCCTGACTGGGCCAAACATATCGGTATCGCTTTGCTGCCGGAAAAACTCAAGTTTATTGTTTTCTCCTATTCGCGTGAAATCCCTTCTTTGCGGATAGACTCGGTGCAATACGACAACTGGTATCAGGTAAAATGGCAGGTCAGGCCCCTGTGCACCAGCAACTACCTGATGATCGGCATGTTCGCAGACTACGGCTGGCCAAAATCCTGCAGTTTTCAAGACTCCCGGTATTTTGTAGACAATATATCGCTCACCGAAGTCCCCTGGGCATCCGTGGCGGTTGACAGTTCCCAATATTTCTGCAGCCGGTATGCTCCGAAACCCGAGCTGGGCATGGTAGCTCAAATAGACGACAAAAGACTTTTGTTCGACAACGATGCTTATACCTTGACGGAAGCGCACAAAACCAGCCTCGACTCCCTGGCCGATTTTGCCAGGAAATACCCTTATCTGGCGTTCGAAATATTGGGCCATACCGACAGCATCGGCAGCAGCAACCAGTTGTTGTCAGAAAACAGGGTCAACGCAGCCATCAAATATCTGACGGAGGTGCGCCAACTGCCTGAGATACGTTTCATCCCGATTGCCATGGGAAGCAAGCGGCCAATAGCGCCCAACAACACCCAAGCAGGCAGAAAACAAAACCGCAGGGTCGAAATGCGGCAGTCGAACATGACCATGCCCATGTTGTTCTACCGCCGCGCACTGAGCGCCGTGGAAGCCGACGAAAAAGCCGAAGCGTTTTCCTTCCTGAACAAATGGCTGAACACGGTTGATCAGCCCCTGAAATCATTGCTGCTCTTCGACCCGCGTTTCGACCCATTGAAACGGAGCAAGGCATGGCCTTCGATGGTAAAAAAGGTCGCCGACAGCTATAAGAAATTCAAGCAGCCCCGGTATACCTTTCTTCTGGATTCCCTCAACCTGGACATATCCACGGCTACCGGCGCCATTGCCATGGGCCTCAACGCCATTGCCGGGCAGGGGTATATCCCGGCCCTGGATGCCGCGCCTTTTGAAATGGATGCGATGGCAGAATTCCGCGTAGCGCAAAAGATGGAAGCACACTTTGCAACCATGCGCCCGATCCTTGAAAAAGTAGGCTGGCCCAAAATGTCGGAGATGGGGGAAAGCGCTGCCAATTCCGCTTTTTTCTTGCTCTGGAACGCAGGCGACAGCAGCGACTTCCAGCGGTGGCTGCCCGTTTTGGAGCGGCGTTGCAAGGAAGGAGAGGCCAGTTGGATGGCCTACGCCAAGCTATACGACAAGTGCTGCGTACTTTCCGGAAAGCCGCAGCGCTACGTGACCATCGTGAACGTGCTCGAGAGCGGGCACGTGCAGATACCCGCCTGGGAGGGCGATGCGGAGACGGTGAACGGGTACCGGGCGAAAATCGGGCTGGGGTTGTTGGCGGATTGGGTGGTAGGGGTGATGGCGGGGATGTAGGGCTTGGTGGGCAAGTATTTATTAATGTCCAATGAACAATATGGAATGTCCAATGTCCAAGTACTTGGCGTACACCACATTTGCGCAGCCGACTTTGGGAAACAGCGAATGGGGCTTATTTCCCGAAATGCCTGAGCGTTGTTCCTACTTGGACATTCCATATTGTTCATTGGACATTATTTCTCCCACGAAATGACCGGGCGTTGTCCCACTTGGACATTGGAAATTCCATGTTGGTCATTGGACATTATTTCTCCCGCGAAATGACCAGGCGTTCTCCCCAGATAATCATTGGACATTCAAAGGGCTTTGCTGATGCTTTTCCCGCCACCCTGATTCCACAACCGTAGCAGTCGGGCCATTGGGATGCGTACGGAAACCGGTTCATCATGCAACTTTGAAGGGAATCAAAGACATATCTTTGTATGCTTACCAGATTCAATCAGAAAAATTTGGACCTTGGATTCAACCTGAATTTTTCGAATATTGAGAATGGAAGCTATAATGTGAACCCAGATCAAATACCTTCCACATGGCCAAAATTTCAAAGGAGATCCGTTTAAGGAACATTGTCTGTCGAGGATTGGAGCAATTGCACGAGCATTTGGGATATGGGCAAAGCCACGTTGTAAACAAGTTGAAAATGCTCGATCTGCCAGTTTCCACTGCTTCGTTGTCCAATATAAAAAACGGGAAGCCAGCTGGCTTGTCTGTCCTTATGACGGCTGCAAAAGGGATCGAGGGGTTATTACAGCGCGAGTTGGACATGGGGTTTGATGCAGATACCCAAGATTTTATTTCATTGAATACCCCTTCCTGGACACCTGAAATTGTTGCAGAACAAGAGCATATGCAAACTCCGCCTACCATCAAGCTGCATGTTGAAGGCCGCGTTTCGGTCAATCAAAAAACCGATTTTATCGCAGATGCCAGACATGAGATATTGGAGGTTGGTATTCGGCTGAACTCGCTATCCACCTATTTCAATTCCCAAAATGAACAAGCGTACACCAACCATATATTGCGGCTGCTCAGGAAGGGCGTGAAGTTCAAAGCCTACCTGCTCGACCCTGATTCCCAGGAAGCCCGCATTTACTTTGAGGACCGGGCACGGGTAATTTCTACTGAAAAAGATTCTATTGGCGAGGCCAGAAAAGTGATCGAGCGGCTAAAGCTGGTTTCAGCAAAATTTGAGGCCATGAACTTGGCTGGCAGTTTTGAAGTGTATCTCTACAAGCATATTCCTGTTTGCTTGTTTTTTGTAGTAGATGGCAGCACCGAACACGGCAAAATGATGGTATCCCCGTATTTATTTGGTGTGCGCAGGGCCAATTGCCCCGTCATGGAATTTACCCGCAAAGAACAGCCTTTGTTGTTCCGCAGGCACCTTGAATCCATGCAGCTATTTATTGAGGGCGCCCAAAAGCTGATCGGCTAATAAATTTACCTAAATTTATAAATATTTACATAAAATATTGTAAATCAATTTATTAAAGCTCTCTCCAGCTCATCGCCCATACCTTTGTCCTGTCAATTCTGATGAACAGGTTCGGTACTGTGCGGGAGCTTAAAGAACCAGGCTCTTCCCAACAGACCTCCCCTTGACAAGGTGGCACACTTGGATGCTACCACTTTCCCAACAAGCATTATCTGTCCGGCGATGATGTGACTTGCGGGCGCTGCAGCGCCTATGCGGGCCTGGGAAATTTTGTCCAATGCTGTGCTTGCCGATCCTGCCATCTTCTTTTTTCTTAAACCTATTGTATTATGAGAATCGAAGTCAAAAAAAGCTGGCAGTTCTGCCTGAATGCCTTGATAGTGCTCTTGCTGTCACTGCCCATCGGACAGGCCCAATCACCTTCTGTAAGCGCCACCTGCCCCGAGCCGTCCGTGACGAAAACGGGGCAGACCGCCAATTCCGTGTCATTTTCCTGGGATGCCGTAAGTGGCGCCACGGGGTATGCGGTGTGGTATGTGCGGAAAGAAGACAATTATTCCAGCGCAGTTACCCACACAGGCAACACGTCCATCAATTATTCTGGTCTTTCGGCTGGAACGTACTGTTTCTACTTCTTGACGGAGTGCGGCTCCAGCACATCAGGCTATATCATCCAGGACGATATTATCATGATGTGACCCAAACATCCGGGTATGCGGCTCAATTTTTGCCAGATTTGGGCGCATACCTGGCTTTGTATTTTTGTACTTTTTGGAGCAGCCACTGTTTGAAATAGACATTTTGTTCTTTATGTATCTGCGCTTCCAACACAGGCTTTTCGATCTTTTCCAACACTAATTTTTTCACAAACCTGATGAAATGGATCGTGGCATCTACCGCATCGATTTGCGGCGTTTTATTGGCCCGCAACTGCAGCTCGAAAGAAGTGCAATAGTCGAGCACATCGTTGACGTCCTTCTTCAGTTCATATAAGCAACGCAACGCTAAAGACCGTGCCCTCAACACAAGCAACGGTTTATCGTAATTGACTGCCTTCAATTTTTCGAGAGCATCATTGAACGCGCCCTTTTCAAAGAATATGGATGCCTCGGCCATCAGCCGGGTATCTTCAGCGATTTCGGACGATAAAAACCGGCTGTGGGTTTTTACAAATTTGCCGGCCCAGGGGAGGTCCTTCGCCCCACAGGCGGTGCTGACGATGTTGTTGAACGATTGCGCCGAAATTTCCCCTTCGGCGTCAAAAATGCCTTTTTCAAGGCCAAGTTGGTTCAGTGCGTGTATCCTGTTGATGTAAGCCACCTCTTTTCCTTTTCGCAACTGGGCAGCGACATAGTTGTGCAGGTACCTGACCACCACAAACAGCTCACCCGGGCTCAGCTTGTCGGCGCAGTCCATAAACTCATTTTCCAGGATGTTAAAATGGGCTTCATCCTCCGTCGTCAACATGCCATGTATTTCCCGGTACAACAAAAGCAAGGTGGGCGTGGGCTGGTCTATATCAGGCTTTCCCTCCGTTTTTTTGGGCGGCAGCAAGTCGTTCAAGTTTTTCACAAAACAGGCCATTTGCAGTTGTTGTAGCTCCATATAGTGTTTCATCTGCTGCAAGCACAGCGCTAACCCGGGGATATCTGGCGCGCGCTCCGCCAGCGAGAGGTTTTGGAATTGAACGTAATTGGCAATGAGCGCCTCCAGGTAATCCGAGCTTTCTTTCTTTTCGGCAAGCTCTTTCTCCGCAAATAGTTGGGCAGCCAGCCGCGAAAACTCTTCTTTCAAGCCGCGCTCCCACAATATCCTAAGCCATAAAAGGCGCCCCTCAAACCCAGCGCCTTGCGCCCGCACAGCCAGCAAAAAATCCTTCAGCCACAGGTGCAGGTCCGACAAAGCGTTGAGCATCCGCGTCCGGTTGTAGTCGTCCGCTGCGATGTCTGACAAGAATATTTTCTGGTGGGCATATTCAATGTCAAGCTTTTTGTTGCCTTGAAAATTAGGGTAATGCTTTCGGATATACTCAAACACCAGAAGCGCGATGTGCTGCTTGCCGTGATTTTGCTTCAGGTATTTGAAAAAAAGCGCGACCTCTTTTTTGTCCAGCGTGCCCAACAAGGTGACGAATTTCGAGTTGTGCATTTTTTTTTGAGGTAAAAGTAACGGTGAAAGAATCTAAATCTGGTGAAAACAGTGGCGTTTTTCAGTTTGCCGGACAAACACTTGAAAAAGGCATAAAAACAAGGCAATTAAGGTCTTTTTGTGTTGTACAGATGATTTCTTGACAAATCTTAGAATATCTTTTCAGCAACACTGAAGCCACTCAATTTGCATAGATTGTAAAAATTACTCGGGGAAAACGGTGAAAATGATATTTGCGCGGTTTGATATTTCATTGGACTTTTGAAGTATTGTTTCACTTCGTTCAAACTATGGTTGGATAAATTCAAACACTGATACAATCAACGCAAAAAGATTGTGAAATTCGAATGTCTGCAATCCATTGAAAATCAATCTTTGTTATCCATCAATCCTCCAAATCCCCCCAAATTCGGGAATAAACACTTTGCAAACTGCCAATCAATATTGTAGGACATATGGAAGAACCCAGAAAATACATCTTAGACAGGTTCCAGGAACACCTGCACCTGAACTTCCAAAAGTACTGCGACCGGCACGGATTTGAAAAAACGGACGGACAATTCGTCACTTTTTTGATCGACCACGGCCTCATTTCGGGGTCAAATCTCCAGCGGTACACCGTGCTGCAAGAATTTGAGCGGATATGCCTTGAGCAAAATTGCCCCAAAACGGCGGCGGTAGGCACCTTGGCAGACAGGTTTGGGATTTCAGAGCGGACAGTTTGGAGTATTTTGAGGAATAAGAGGGGTGGGAAAGTGGGTTAGAACTAAACCTTTACCCATCAAAATAGACTTTCCAATGCTAATAGACGATTCTTCATTTGTTTTGCAGGGGTTAGAAACGTCCCCGATTTTTTCTGAGCTCAATCAGGAAGACAGGGTCTTATTTGCCAAAATGGGCAGCGTTGTACGCTACGAGCAAGGAGCTACGGTTTTTAGTGTTGACCATCATGGAGACGCTTTCTACCTCGTTGTCTCCGGCGTTTTGGGCATCCGGTTAAAAAACCATAAAGTGAAGGAATGCCATGCAGGGCAAATTTTTGGTGAGATCGCTATATTTGACAACCGAACGAGACTAGGCACAATTCAGATCCAAGAGGCTGCCATACTTGCCAAATTTGACAAAAGCTGTATTTTGGAAGCATCAAGCTTGCCTCCAGTACTCAGAGCTAAAATACTGATGGCATTGACGAAGCAGATTATCTCATACCTCTATAATGAGCTTCCCACAAGCAGCAGAGAGCTGATAAGCAAAGGAGAAAGTGACACCATCGAATTTAAAAATTCAGCGAGCAAAGACCATTTCCCAAAAATCGTAAGAACACTTGCAGCGATGATGAATTCCCAAGGAGGGACGATCTTGCTTGGAGTGGAAGATTCAGGCGGCTTGAGCGGCTTGCGCCTCAATAGCATTCAACGAGTTGTTCTAGTACGAAACCTGAATTTAGCTATAAGCCAGCGGTTAGATGAATACCCCCGTACTTTGGTACATATCGATGCAGAGGTGATTGATTCAAGAGAAATAATTAGAATTGATTGTGAGCCTTCTACGGTGCCCGTTTTTCTTACTGAAAATGAAAAAGAAGCGCTTTTTGTCCGGATAAGCAGAGAAAACATGCAAATTCGGACGCTCCGCGACTGCATCCAATACATAAAAAAGCGATTTTCGGATGTAAACCCATTTTCAAGCCCACAACAAATTAACAAGCTGCAAGATTCTTGAGTTGACAGACAAAAATTCTATCACTTTTCTTCATGACGCTGCTTAATCCTATGGACATAATTGCACTAATCGTTACACCGCTTCCGATCGAGTTTGAGGCTGTTGTCGAGTGTATAGGCACAAGTGAGGGCTTAAATGAGAGTTAATTGGCAGAGCACTTATTCTTGGTGATGGAATATTCAACTGTATCTGGAAAACTTTTGACTATTTTGACTATTATAGTCCGAGCCGGTTCTGTATCACAACCGGGGTGCGCTCAATTGTTTTGGCGTTATGAAATGTAGCCGACAGATATACCATAAATAGTTCTGGTTAATCATAATACTTTTGAATCCTTAAACACAGACTTAATGCCAGTAAAAATAATAATTTTCACCCCACTTCCTGTTGAATACAATGCTGTTCGCAAACATTTGGTCGGAGTACAGCATCAAATCACAGATGAGTGTCTTTACGAGATTGGTCGATTTTTAGGCTGGAATCATTCATTCGAAGTAATTATTAGGCTTACAGGTGCTACCAACAGTGTGATGGCCGCAGCAGCTGGGCAGGCAATTCTCCGTTTCAACCCCAACTTGGCTTTCCTTGTAGGGATTGCTGGTGGTGTTAAAGATGTAGAACCTGGTGATGTAGTGGTAGCAACCAAGGCTTATAGTTACGATTCTGGCAAGGAAACTTCCGAAGGGTTTCTGGCAAGACCTGATGTAGTTAATTATAGCAAGGAGCTTTTGTCTGTGGCCCAGTTAGTCAGCCGGCAAGACCGATGGAGGGGTCGAACTGCAGATGGCGCTTCCAATGCTAAAGTGTATCACGGTGCGCTCGCTTCCGGTGAAAAAGTGGTAACCACCCGTAGTGCAGAGGTATATCGGCAAATTCAGGCACACCTTAACGACACACTTGCCTTAGAAATGGAAGCGATTGGATTTGGTCACGCCTTGGCTAACCATCCACATATCCGGATATTAAACATCCGTGCCATTTCCGACCTGCTTGACAATAAGTTGGTGGCGGATCGGTCAGGCAATCAGGAACGAGCGGCTGACCATGCAGCCGCGTTCACTTTTGAACTGCTAAGTCAATTTGTTAGTGCGGCACATGCCGTTTCTGGCCAGAAATCAGGACTTGATAACAAAACTGACGGAATAATGAGTTAATTACTGGAAGTACCAATTTGATTGTAGATGGCACTATTTGGTGTAAATTTTTAAAGGGGATACCTAAATATGATGTCAAATTAGCCTGGACTCATAACCCTATTTGATTCACTCATCTTAAAATCTTTTTTCAATGGAAGCCATGCCAAACACTAAGATTACCGTTACGCCAACCTTTTATCAGCTTGGTATTTTCGTCCTAGATGGAAGCGGTTCAATGGCCGACCCTACTAATGGAGGAACGCGCAAGGCTGATGAAGTTGATAAGGCGATGAAGGATCTGTTAACCCGGTTTAAGAAAAGTCGGAGATCCAGTTGCTTTTCTTTTGCCGTAGTAACCTTCGATACAAAGGCCAGTTTAAGGGTATCGCCTACTCCAGCTGAAAACATCAACGAAATGGATGACTATGATCCTATGCATGGTCATGGCGGTGGCACATTAATCTCTGAAGGGCTTAACATCGCCGAACAACTAGCCAACGACTATTTGCAACAACAAACGCCTGATGGCCTTCCATACAGCGTCATCATCTTGATCATGACAGATGGCGAATGTCACAACTCCAAAGAGACTCAACGGATCGCACAACAGATCAAGAACGGCTCAAACGGTCGAAAAATTACTATCTGTACTACTTTCTTCTCAACCTTGGGTAAGGCCATCGACCAGAATGCAAAGAACCTTTTAATCGATATCGCTACAAATGGCTCAAGTGGCTTTACAGAAGTATCAGATGCCGAATCTCTGCGCGATTTTTTTAAGAAGTCGATATCAGATTCTCTCGGTGGAATTAATATAATTTCCACCTCAGCTACAAACCTAGAAGATGTCTAAATTATTCACTTAGAAGATAATGGAAAGTATTTGTGCCTTTGGTAGCATATCAAAAAAGCAAGTCAATCAAGACGTTGTCATTGTGGAAACGCTAGAGAATCGGTACCGCCTTCTTGCGGTAGCAGATGGTATTGGCTCCCATGAAAAAGCTGAGATTGGAGCGCAACTAGCTTGTAATTTTCTACGCGAAAAATCGACAGAATCGCCCGATGCTTTTGACTTGGAAGCGGTGTTTCTGGCTCTGCCAGAACATTTAAACGGTCAGGTCGAAGCCAGTTTGTTGTCCGAAATGGTGCAAGATCGCTCGAGAGCCTTTGGTACCACTCTACTTTGTGCCTTGGAGACCGAACATGATTACCGCTTGGGTTACGTTGGCAATGGTGCGATATTGCACTTGCGAGGAAACTTCACCCACTTTCCCCAAGCATCTCCACATTTCAAATGGCCATGGGCGCTCTCGAATTTACTGAATCCACATACCTTCTGGAAGGATGGACAGAATGTTCTATATAAATTTATTAGCCCCTATGTACAAAAAGAAGTCTCTCGTCCAACTATCTTAACTATAACTAAAGATAAAAACCAGTTCGGAGAAATTTTAATCTTCTGCACTGACGGCCTTTATTCAGCCGATCAAATCTTACTAGGTCGAGCTGAAGATGACAGGTTATGGATTGAGTGTGAAGAAAAAGTGATTACCCTTCTGAATTACCTCCGTGATTTTTTTAGTAGGGGGGTGCATACTCATGAGGCACTTCGGGATACTATCGATTTCTATTTACACAATCTAATAGAGCGTCAATTAATCGACGACGATTGCACTTTAGCAATTATAATTAGCAATAAAACCCTTGAATACCAACATCCCCAACAAAAAAAAATGGCCAATGTCACACATTAATAACCTAAAATCATTGTCGACTGGGTTGTATCCAGAATTTGCCTTTATGCAATCCATTGAATTGGGTAAGCGCATTGGCCGCGGCGGATTTGGCGAGGTTTTCGAATGTGTCTCGATTGATGGCAAGCCACCTTCTCATCCGCAGGTCATTAAAATTTTTAACCAGCAAAAGAGCAGCATATTAGCCCAGTTAGAAACAATCGAAAAACTACAAAAAAAGCTAACACAATTCCACAAGACTTGCCTACAGAATGGACTGGGACTGTTGGAGAAATTTCCGGCTTTTCTTGGTTGTCCGCAGTTTAGCTTTAGGGGAGAACGCGAAGGTGAGCCTGTCGTTGGTTATTCGGCGAATAATCTGACACAATTGGGATTTGTTGAATTCCATCAAGTTCTTGAGGATATGGATGCCTATGGATATGGCCAAGTCTCTATGCAACAACGTTGTCGGATGGCCTGGCATCTCGCCGCTGCTTTTGACATTTTATGGCAATGCCACTTTATACATGCCGATCTGAAGGATGAAGCAATTTTTATTGATACAAAGAATTTTCGCTGTGCACTTATTGACTATGACGGCGGAGCAATAATTCAAAAAAAAGACGATAAGCCTAGTACAATCGGTACTAAACAAGAATGGTGGGCGCCTGAGATAATTGCACAATCCATAGCAAATAACATAATTCAAATCAGTCTTTATTCTGACCTATGGTCGTTGAACATGGCGATTCACTGCCTTTTGTTTGGATTCACTCCACTGGTCTTTTTCCGAGAAGTTAGTGCTTTAGTTATGCGTCCCTACCTCCAGAGTAATCGTTTCCCGGATATGGAATTTAACCAATCTTACATAAAACCTGGCTCTGATTTGATGCCTCTGCATGCCTGGTATTGCAATGCTTTAAGGCATACTCTAACTCCGGACATTGCCACAAGGATTTGTGCGAATGTCCAGTATGGTTTTTTCAATCCGACTCAACGCATTTCCGCTTCGCAATGGGCCACCGTCTTGAAGGCCACCCAACCGGAGCCAATGATCAAATATTTCCGCTGCGATCGCCAGCATGTAAACGACGCGCGCCCGTTGCAAATCGAATGGGAAATTGAGCATGCTTCGATCGTCCGGCTTAATGGGCAAGTTGTTACTAGTCAATCGCCAAAGCAACTAACAGTGCGCAACGATCAGGTCCTACTACTTGAAGCGCTAAGCCCATTTGGTTATGCAAAATCCCAAATACCAATCGAAGTATCTAAGAAGAAACCCACAGTTGAGTGGTTTGAAAGCGACCGCAATCTGCGAACTGATGGACGTCCAATCCAGTTACGCTGGAAAGTGCTAGATGCTGCAACGGTAGAGATCGATAATGGGGTTGGCAGTGTTCAAGGAGAGGCAACATGCGAGGTGTCTCCGCGGCTGGAAACAGTCTTTACCCTTACTGCGACAACTTGGTTCGGCATCATAAAAACCGCACAACTGACAGTAAAAGTTCTGGCTTCTCCGCCGAACATTTGGGCTTTTAAAGCCGACAAAAAAGTCTTGACAAAAAAGGAATTCGTGCGTTTAACCTGGGATATTGAAAATGCCGAAAGCATCTCGATCGACCAGGGCATCGGCGATGTCACGGGAAGGGATTACGTTGACGTAGTGACCCAAGCCACGACCGAATATACTTTGACGGCCACGAGTTACTTTAATGTCACCCAAACTGCCCGTACAACGATCCAAGTACTCCAATTAGCGCCGCGTATCTTTTCATTTCGCCCCAGCGACCACATTATTTCCGATAATATCCCGATACAGCTAACCTGGGAAGTCAAAGACGCTGAAACCATAGAGCTGCTAGGACACGGAGATGTGACCACACAGTCCTCCCTCTTTGTCCAACCACAACAGGACACTGTGTACGTCCTCCGCGCGATGGGGCCATTCGGAGGTGTCAGCGAAGCCAGGCAGCGGATTACAACGTCACGCAAAGCTCCAAGGGTTGCTTTTCGCTGCTCATCGGCCTTGATCCGTCAAGGGAAAAGCGCGAAGCTTTCTTGGCAGGTTACTGGTGCAACTGAAATTGTAATTGAACCGGCAATTGGGCGCATCGGCCCGCAAGGTACTGCTACGGTGACACCCGATGAAGATATCACCTACATCCTGCTGGCGAAAAGCTATTACGGCATTGAAACAAGAGCTTATATTACTGTCCGAATACTTCGGCCGCCGACATTAATCCGACCTACAATTAACCTACTTGTACCTCCTAAGCTACATCATCCGATTAAGAATAAACCATAAAAACACATGGCAACATCCAGTTCTACTGTCAGGCATATCTCCATATATTTTGCTGCTACATTTGCAAGCTTGGCAGCGTTTTTGGCGTTGTATTTCATCTTCAATTCGTTCGAGGTTGGCATTATCGGGAGTATCATGGGTGCCGCACTGGCCCTGCTCCTGCTTAACCAGTCTGCCATGTCAGTTCTGGGCCGTTTTCTTTGCCTTTGCGGCGGAGCCGATATAACAACCCTTGAAAAATGCCCAACTGAGTTTTCTAAGCTTGCTTCAGTCGGCATGACTGTCCTCCTGACCGGCGTGTTTGCTACCTTGTCGGGCGGCTACGCGATGTATAAAATCTTTAACGACCTGGGCGTTGGCTGTTTTTTTGGCCTTATCTGGGGTATTATGATTTTTAACCTCGACCGGTACATTGTCATGTCGATGCGCAAAATTGGCCAGGTTAAGGAAGACCTTAACCCGGATAATTCACAGCCAAAGCAAAAAAAAGAGTGCAAGTTCTTATCT
>CAZULM010000084.1:0-21712 GCA_964621185.1 uncultured Saprospiraceae bacterium
CGGCAAGGCGCTTCTGATCATGTGCGGAAGGCGGGAGTCGAACCCGCACACCCGTAAAGGCGTACGCCCCTGAAACGTATGCGTCTACCAATTCCGCCACTTCCGCAGGCTATTTTTTCAAGAGCGGGTGCAAAGGTACACCTGTTTCCATTTTGAGCAAGGATTTTTTTCAAAAATGCAAAATTTCCTTCTCAGCCGCAGTCCAAGTACCTTTGCCCCTGTTTCGGCACATGAAAATCCTCATCATTCAAACCGCCTTTATCGGCGATGTCATCCTGGCCACCACGCTGGTAGAAAGCCTACGCCGCCATTTTCCCGAGGGCAAGATCCATTTCCTGCTCCGAAAAGGCAACGAGCAGTTGCTGGCAGGACACCCACACCTTGAAAAAGTGCTGGTTTGGGAAAAAAAAGACAAGTACCGCAGCTTGTTCCGGCTGCTCGGCGCCATCCGCCGGGAAGAATACTATTTGGTGGTCAATTGCCAGCGCTTCGCCGCCTCCGGCTTCCTGACGGGCTTCTCGGGCGCCGTGTCGCGGATAGGGTTTCGGAAAAACCCCCTGTCCTTCTTTTTCAGCAAAAAACTGCCCCACAATATCGGCGACGGCCAGCACGAAATACAGCGCAACCACAGCCTGATTGAGCACCTGGTAGGCGAGCTCCGGGAAAAGCCGCGCCTGTACCCCTCCCCGGCGGATTGCGAAAAAATACAGGCCATGACCCGCGGACAGCAATACGTGTGCGTTGCACCCACTTCGGTATGGTTCACCAAACAATGGCCTGCCCACAAATGGCTGGCTTTGACGCAGCGCTTGCCCGCTGGGCTACATATCTATTTGTTAGGGGGCAAGGGCGATGTGGATGCTTGCGAAAAGCTCTGCGCCGCCTTAGGCAAGCAGCGGGCCACCAACCTCGCAGGCCGGTGCAGCTTTCTGGAGTCGGCTGCGCTGATGCAGGGCGCCGCCATGAACTTCGTCAACGACTCAGGGCCCATGCACATAGCCTCCGCCATGAACGCGCCCGTGACCGCCGTTTTCTGCTCCACTGTGCCGGCATTCGGGTTTGGCCCCTTGTCTGACAAATCAACGGTGGTCGAAACCAAGGCTGCCTTGCCCTGCCGCCCCTGCGGTTTGCACGGGCACAAGGCCTGCCCAGAAGGCCATTTCGAATGTGCCGAAAGCATCGCCGCAGAAGCCCTCGATTTCAAAGAAGCGGCGGCATTTTGAAAAGAAGCGGTCGAAAAATCGGGTTTAGCGGCAGTTTTTTAAATTTTTTTTTGATTTGAAAAAATTTACATATTTTTCATAATTGGGCAATTATTACAATACATATATCAACGAAAACGCCATTTTTGTTATCAATAAATCAATAATATGGCTTTTTTTTTGAAAATTTTTAAAAGTAAAAACCCCATATTTTAATGCCGTTAAGATTTCATTGTAATACGGATTCAAAAAAAGCGTTCATATTTGCAGCAAGATTGGTGAAACACAGAAATCAAATGGGTTTCAAAAGAAAATAGCAAATGGAATTTCAGTTCCATTTTTTCTTAAACAATCTTTGAAATACAAAGTGCTTTCCGCCGTTTACTGATCGAAGGCGCACATTCTTTGAGAAGGAAAATCAAACATACCCAACCCCAATTAACCGAGAAAACAAAGTCGCTACCCATTAGCAAAAGAAATAAGCTCTTCTGAGCAAAGACAACCGAAGGCGGGGGCCCTCCGGCCCTTTCAAATGAGAAAGGGCGGAGGGCTGTTTTTTTTAGCCTGTTTCAAATCAAAAAGTCGTTCAAGGTGTTGAGCGCCATCAAGTCGATACCAATGGTGTAGGCTCATACTACATACTACCTTAAGATTTGCAAATACCCCTCCAGCGTCCCGCCTGCCCCGCCGAGATCCAGCACATAAAAATACGTCCCATCGGGCAGCAGCTTCCCGTTCCAGGTGCCATCCCAAGCATGGGTGTTGGTGTATCCTTTTGCTTCAAAAACCTGGTTACCCCAGCGGTTGAACACCCGCACCACGTTCTGCGGGTACTGCTCTATGCCGACAATGTGCCACACATCGTTCTTGCCGTCGCCATTGGGAGAAATGCCATTGAATACCAGCACTTTGTCACAAACTACCGTGACGGTGATGGTCGTTGTGGACTGTTTTCCCTGCGCATTCGTGATGCGGTAGGTAAAGGAATCGACCCCGCATGCGCCCAGGTCGGGGCTGTAGGTGAGCAGGCCGTTGAGCGGGTTGTAGCCAAAGCTGCCAAAGCTGGGCTGGCTCAAAAAATCGACGGATGTGAGTCCAGCCAGGTTGCCAATGACGCCGTTCACGATGTCGTTGGCGACGATGTAAATCTCCACGTCGGTATCCACTAAGGTGAAAACGGGGTCGGGCACCGCAAGCAGGCTGTCGGAGGCCAGGTTGCTCACCGCAACGCGGATGGTAAAGGTGACGCATTGGTTGGCTGCGTTACAAAGCTGGAGGCAGAGGGTATCCAGCCCGAGATTCAAGCCCGTGACGGTCACGCACCATTGCTGGGTATTGTAGGAATAACTGATAACGGTAGAACCCGCGTCGTCTTCGCAGGTGTTCGTCAGGCCGACGATGTTCCCGCCTAAGAGGCTGGTGTCGAGGCAAATCGTGGTTTGCTGCCCAATGCCCAGGAGGATATCGGTGCTGCTGCCGGGGAGCAATTGCTGACATTCTACCGATACGTCCAAGCTGTATTCGCAGGTGGTGGCGGTGTTCAGGAAATGCAGCCGGTGCAGGCCCGTATCCAGAACAATGCCGACAAAATTGCCGCAATTGGTGTATTCTAAGTTGCTGGAAAGGTTGTCGGTAATAGCGTATTGGCTGATCTGGCCAAAGGGGATATTGGTACAAAAAACCGTATCGGAGGCGCAGCCATTGGGCGCTTTCCATATCAGGCCGCCTTGGGCGTTCAGGGCATAACTGTGCACAGGAAGGCAATCGAAACAGTCCACCTGGACAATTGTGGTATCCGAGCAGGCATTCAGCACATTCCGCACGATCACCTTTCGGATGCCCGGGCTAAAGCGCATTTCCGTGCCCATGGCGACAGCTTGCAGCGCGGGGCTGTAATTGGCGCTGTTGTTGGTGGCCGATTTTACTTTCAATGGCCCATAGGTAGCGCTCAGGTTGCCGCCGCGGATAAAGCTTGCGCCCTGAAGTGCCCAGCCCTGCCCGGGATCGAGCTGGTTCATCAGCGCTACCAGCCCTGCAAGGTTCAAAAAGCTGCCGCTTAGGTTTAGCCCGTTGATGCTCCAATCGCTCAGTTGGTACGGCCCGCCGCCGGCGGGCAACGCGCTCACGTTGTAGGTGAACATCGTTACCGGGTTGCAGCCCGTGTAACCTGCGTTGTACAGGAACCCGTTGTTGATGACGGTGTAATTCACGATATCGTCGTAAGGGATGGGGAGGCAAGCGGTGGCCAACCCGTTGCAGTCGGTGATCGCCAGCTTTATGGTATCGGCCAGTTGCACAAATGCCGAACAGTCCACGGAAGGCACCACAGAGGGCAGGTAGCAAATTATATGGCATTCATTCAGCAAGGTATCGCACACGGCCAACCGTATTTCATCCACGCTGAAACCTGTGCTGTTGCCGGCAAAAAAGCTGATACAGCCGTTGGAAGGGTTTATTTGGTACTGCCCGTACACGTCGCTGGTGCCTGCCAGCCCCGGGCGGCCGAGCTGCACCAGGGTATATTGGTGAAATTGCGGGGGTATTGTGCCACATGCCACAGCGGAATTGCCCGTTTGCACCGAGAAAAAGACCGATTGTTTGGTGGGCTGCTTGGCGGTGATGGTCACGATCAGGCAGAGGGTGTCTTGCAGCCCGATCTGATTGGCGCTGCGCAAGATACAGATGGTATCCACGGCAAAGCCAGCCACCGGGCCAGCGGAATAGGCCAGGCAACCGTCGGGGTTTAAAAACCAGGCGCCGTAGCCGGAAGCGCCCGATCCGCCGCCGCCGGCCAGGTTGAAGGTGGTGGCATTGCTGGCCAGTCCAACGGGTTTTTTCCAGCAATGGGAATCCGTTGCATTGGTTTTTACCACCATGTAAACGGTGTCGGCATTGTTGCAGAGCGGCGCCACGAGCAGGTTGTTCAGTTCATTGGTACAAAAAAGGCTGTCGTACAGGATGAGGGAATACAGGCCAGCTTGCAGGTTGTTGCGGTTCTGTGGATTCACGGTGCCGGGGATATCAAGCCAGTCAACCGCATACTTCGTGCCTGTTCCGCCTGAAATACCCAGGGTGATACTGCCTCCCGCCGCACAAGTTTCGGGGCTTATTTGTGGCACCACGGCAAGCGCCGGCGGTTGGCTTATGCTGAACGTATCTGGTGGCAGGGGGCAATTATCGGCGTCCAAAATTTGAAGGTAATAGGTTCCGGCAGCCAGGCTCCCCGGCGACTGTGCGGTGCCGTTTGTATTGACGAGCGTAAAGGTATGCGGCGTCTTAAAATCCGGGCCAGGCACTACGGTGAACTCCACCTGGCCGGTGGCGCTGCCTGCACAGCGCACGTTATGGGTGATCAAGTTCACTGTTCCGCTTACCGACAGGTTTTGGATGCCGAAAGTAACCGATGCCGTGCAGCCTGTCACATTGTCCGTTACCACGCAAGTATAGGTGGCCGGCGCCAGTCCGCTGAAAATTGGGCCGGCGCCCATGCTGTAGCTGTATTGCCCCGAGCCTTGCGGCACCACGATTTGCACTTTGCCGTTGTTGTTGCCGCATTTGGCGTGCTGTAAGATGGTGGCGCTGGCGTTGAAGTCGAAGCTGCGCGGCACAAAGATCTTGTTCACGGAATAGCAGCCGGTGTTCGGGTTGGTGGCCGTGACGTAATAATTGCCGCTGGCGAGGTTTTGCACCGAATTTGTGCCGGCGCCGTTGCTCCAGTTGTAGAGGAGGTTTGCCGGGCTGAGCGTCACGGCGCCATTGGAAGCGAAGCAGGTTGCCGGCGTGATGGCAGCTTGAACCTGGGGCCCGTTGCTGTTGTTGACCACGATGGTGGTGTCCAAGAGGCAATTGGGCTCCATCACCCGCTGGATGCGCACCTTATACGTACCTGCCACCAGGTTGTTGGCGGTGTTGGAGCTTGAAACCGCCGGAGTCCATTGATAAGAATACAGAGAAACTCCGCCGCCCAGGGTGATAAAGATGCTGCCCGAACTGTTGCCGCAGCTCGTGTTCGACACCAGGATGGAGTTGACGACAATGGGGTTGTTGCAGTTTTGGGCGGCCAGATGGCTGCCAAAAACGCAAAGGACAATGAAGAGTGTTTGCCTGAAAGTCATAATAATCGGTGTGCGGGAATGCAGTAAAGAACCGCATTTTTCAGATTATGCCAAAAGAGTGCCATTTTTTAATTTTTGTTCAATAGTTTTAAATAATTAACAAACAACGTTTTAGTAAAATTTTTCAAAAAAATAATTTCCGACAAATGCCAAAAATTGTCCTTTTTCCCGCTTAAATAAGCCGGTACTTTTGCAATAGATAATTTAATTGGGCAGAATGTTGATCGTGTACATTTTTAATCCAGTCCCACACCGTTTCGATCGCTTTTTTGTCACAAACTCACCGCCCATGGAAAAGAACACTAAAGCACAATTTTTCACTGCACACCCGATGCTTTCCTGCCTCAACCAGCAGGAGATGGAGCAATTGGTTGCTGTTGCCCAGGTGCGCAAGGCGCCGCGCTACCAATTCATTTTCATGCCCGACGAATCGGCCGACCACCTTTGCTTTTTGGTGAGCGGGAAAGTCAAGACGGGCACCTTCTCCCCGGAAGGGCGTGAAGTTATCAAAGAAATCCTTTCGGCAGGCGCAATGTTTGGCGATATGACGCTTGGCGGCGAAACTGCCCGCAGCGAATTCGCCCAGGCCCTGCACGACGAAGCGGTGTACCTCACCGTGAAAGTGGGCGATTTCCAACAGATCATGCAAGGCAACCAGCGCCTTGTGTTTGCCTGCATGAAGCACCTCAGCCAGCGCCTGCAACGGGTAGAAGAGCGCCTGGCAAAACTGGTGCTGAAAGATGCCCGCGAGCGCATCATCGAATTTTTGGTGGAAGCCGCCGGGCGCGACGGCCGCCGGGTAGGCTACGAAACTTTGGTGAAGCACCACCTCACGCAACAAGAGATCGCCAGCCTCACGGGCACTAGCCGCCAGACGGTGACCTCTGTTTTCAACGACCTGAAAAAATCAAACCTCATCTATTTCAACCGCAACAGCATCCTGATTCGGGATGTGGAGAAATTGGCATAGATACCTTTCCGCCTTACAGGCAAACACATTCGCTGCAAGTTTGTGATGCAAAGCCTTCCTGAGTCAGGAGGGCTTTTGCTTTGGGGCAAGGTTAAATCCTCTCTAGTGTTTTACCAACAAACCCGGTCAAGGCTTCCCCGCGCAGCATCCCTTGTTGCAACAGCGCCAGGTTGAGCAGGTATTGGGCGAGGTCGCTTTGCTTGTCTTTATCCTTAACTTTCAAAATTTTGGTCGCTATGATCGGGTTATTGGTATTCACCACGATATTGTAGCTGTCGGGCATATCGCCCATGCCGGCCATGCCGTGCAAGGCCTGCATCTCTTTCATCCGGCGCATAAATTCCGGTTTGGTGATCAATACAGGTTGCTCTTCTGGAGTCAATGGTGAGAGCTTAACGGAAGCGCCGGGCTGGCTTTTGGCCAGGGCTTCAAAGAGTGCTTTCACCGATTCCTGCTCCTTGTCGGAAAGCACCGAGGTGCGCGTTTCCTCTTTTTGAACCAGGTTGTCGGTGGTCTCGGAATCGACGCGGACGAAGACGAAGCCCAGTTCGGAGCGGTATTCCAGGTGCTGCATCCAGTGGTTGTCGAGCACGGTATCGAGGCGCAGCACGTCGTAGCCGCGCTGTTCGGCTGCTTTGATCTGGGCGTGGTGGCCTTCCGGGTCGTTGGTGTAGATCACCACGACCTTGCCGTGCTTGTCGGTTTGGTTTGCCTTGATTTTTTCCTTGTAATCGCTGATCAGGCTGAATTCGCCTTTGGTGTTCTCCACCAGCGTGAAATTGTTGGCGCGCTCTTCAAATTTTTTGTCGGAGATGACCCCATATTTGATAAACACGCCCAAATCGCGCCACTTCTGTTCAAAGGCAGGCCGGTCGGCCTTGAACAGGTCGTGCAGCTTGTCGGCCACCTTGCGGGTGATGTACTCGCTGATCTTTTTCACGTTGCCGTCGGCTTGCAGGTAAGAGCGCGACACGTTGAGCGGGATGTCGGGCGAGTCGATGACGCCGTGCAGCAGGAGCAACCACTCCGGCACGATGTCGCGCACATCGTCGGTGACGAACACCTGGTTGGAGTAGAGGTGGATTTTGTTGCGGGTAAGCTCCATGGAGTTGCCCAGCTTGGGGAAATAGAGCACGCCCGTGAGGTTGAATGGATAGTCGATGTTCAGGTGTATGGAGAACATCGGCTCGGGCGCCATGGGGTACAGCTGCCGGTAAAACGCCTGGTAATCGCTTTCCTCCAGCTCTGTGGGCGATTTTTTCCAAAGCGGTTTGGTGTCGTTGATGATGTTGGGCGCCTCAACAGGCTCCTCTTTTTTGTCCTCGCCCTCACCCTTTTCCACATACTCGGTTTTGGTGCCGAAATGGATCTCTATCGGCAGGAACCGGCAATATTTCTCCAGCAAGCCTTCCAGTTTGAATTTGTCGAGGAAGCTTTTGTTCTCTTCGTTGATGTGCAGCACGATGTCGGTGCCGCGCTCTTTTTTCTTGATCTTTTCGATGGTGTATTCTGGGTCGCCGGCGCAAGTCCACTTGATGGCTTCGGCCCCTTTTTGCCAAGATTTGGTGATCACCTCCACTTTATCGGCCACCATGAAAGCGGAATAGAAGCCCAGGCCGAAGTGGCCGATGACGCTGCTGTCCTTGTATTTTTCCAGGAACTCCGCAGCGCTGGAGAGCGCGATCTGGTTGAGGTATTTCAGCACCTCTTCCTCGGTCATGCCGATGCCCCGGTCGCGGATGATGATCTGCTTTTCGGCTTCGTTGAGGATTATGTCGATGTGGGTGTCGCCGATTTCCCCCTTTACTTCGCCCCGCTGGGCAAGCACTTGGAGCTTCGTGGTGGCGTCCACGGCGTTGGAAACCAGTTCGCGGAGGAAAATTTCGTGGTCGGAATAGAGAAACTTTTTGATGATCGGGAAAATGTTCTCCGTTTGGACTGAAATAGTACCTGTCTGCATAATAAGTTATGGTTAAATATGGGCCCTTTTGGGCTGGTTGGTTGGTAAATTTGAACGTTTGTTTTTCGGGGCGAACGGGTGCAAAGTCGGGATTAGGCACAAAAAAAGATGCTAACCCTTCTATTTGCCTATTTCAAAGGCCATGCCATTGCCTATTTTCTGTCAAATTGTCCGATCATAGCAAACAGGGTCTATTGATTTGGCAACCAATTTGTTATAGCGGCAATACAGTGTTTTTTGCCCAAAACGGCTGTAAATCAACAAACCCATTTTAACCGTTTTTGGCACAGTAGTTGCCTAAGTTGCAATACCAAAGCGCAAGGGATAATCCATACGCCTGTGCGCATCCGAATTGTTCGGAGAAAACAACCGTGTAACTGTATTAAGGCCAATCGTGGCCTTAAGCTAGTGGGCGAGGGACCAGTCCATCTGGGGGGTAGGGCTGGTCTCCTCACCACATTTTTATTTGCCATAGACACATGGTTTTAACACATAGACACATAGGGACATAGGACACATAGATTATATGTTATATCGAGCATTGTAACCGACGAGCAACGCAGAGGAACGGAAAATATGCCCGTCGATTCACGGGCCATTTGCCGGGCGCGGCACTAAAGTCCTGGCATAAGGTTATTGAACACAATGGTGCGGCAAGCATCTTGCTGGGGTTATAATAGCTGAATAATTAGGCAACTATTATATCTGTGTGTTCTATTTCCCTATGTGTCTATGTGTTAAAACTATGTGCTAAAACCCAAACAAGCCCCTCATTTTCCAATAAATTTGCGTATTGTCCATGATCCCGCTGAACATCTCGGCGCCGGGTCCGAACGCATATACCGGCACCAGTGTTGCGGTATGGTAGCCCGAGTTGAATCCCAGGTCGAGGCTGTCGAGCGCTGCGGCTTGTTCGAGGGCGAGGCCCCCTGTTTCGTGGTCGGCGGTGACGATCACCAGTGTTTCCCCATCTGCTTGGGCAAAAGCCAGAATCTTGCCGATTGCTGCATCAAAATCCAGCATTTCCTGTACTGCCCTTGGGCCTTCTTTGGCATGGCAGGCCCAATCGATCTGTGATCCTTCCAACATCAGGAAAAAGCCTTTTTCGCTGCGCTGCTTCAAAAATACGGGCGCTTTTTCGGCTGCGAGGGGCAGCCAGTCGCGGCCTTCGGCTACCGACCCAGGCTCTTTTTTTGCGCCGAACCAGGCGATGGGCTGTTTCTGCAAAAATGTCAGTTCTGACAGCTTTTTTTCCTCGAAACTGGACACTGAATAGCCTTTCTGGGCAAGTTCCAGGTAGAGGTTGCGCTTGTCTGCCTTGCGCTCGTTGAAGTATTGCAGCCCACCGCCGATGAGGAGGTCTATGTCTGTTTTCAAAAAATCGGCGGCAATGTTCTCCGCTTCGGCGCGGTTTTCCACGTGCGCCGCGAAGGCGGCGGGCGTGGCGTGCGTGATGCTGCTGCTGGCTACCAAGCCCACCGCCAGCCCCTGGGCTTTGGCATCTTCCAGTATTGTGCGGCAAGGCTTCCGCTTGGCGGTGAGCCCGATGGCGCCGTTGTAGGTTTTGCAGCCGCAGGCAAAGGCCGTGGCAGCGGCGGCGGAGTCGGTGATGAGGTGACTGGCGGAATGGGTGGTCATCAGTCCCGTGACCGGGAATTTTTCGAGGTTCAGCATTTGGCCGTTGAAATAATAGCCCGCGCTGATCTGCGCGATGCCCATTCCGTCGCCGATAAGGAGGATGATGTTTTTGGGTTTGGAGCCGGTGCAAGGAGCCAGCGTTTGCCGGGTTTGGGGGGAAACTTTAAGGCAAAGGGCAAGTAGCAGAAGGTATTTCATGCGGGTAAAATTACGGAGTGCCTGGATTCCAATCCATGTTTAATTCACAAAGGATTTTTTCGTGCAAGGGAGTACCAAGGCCGGACGCGGCACTAGTTTTGCTCAAACCACCACATACCTTTTTCCCGGCAATGTCCTTATAAGCCCCCGGAACTCCAATCCCAGTATCAGCGATGCCAGTGCTCCCGTCGATTGCCCCGCTGCCAGGGCCAGGGCATCTATTTGTATTTCGGGCTTTTCCCGGATAATGTTGATGAGTGCCAACTCGGCCGGGTCGGCATCTATGAACAATTGGGTTTGCACGGCTTTTGGGGATTTTCCCTGCTCGTCCCAGCGAAGGTCGGCGGCGATGTCGGCGGCAGTTTCGACGAGCTTGGCCTGGTGGGTGCGGATGAGGTAGTTGCAGCCTGCGCTTTTGGGCTCGCGTGGCCTGCCGGGCACCGCGAATATCTCCCGGTCGCAGCGGCCTGCCAGGCTTGCGGTAATCATAGAGCCGCCCGAGGCTGCGGTTTCTACCACTAAGAGCGCGTCGCACAAGCCCGCGATGATGCGGTTGCGCATGGGGAAATGCTCCCGGTCGGGCTTGGCGTCGTGGATGTATTCACTTATCAGCCCGCCGTTCTCGATCATTTTCAGGGCGGTACTGCGGTGCTGGTTCGGGTATATGCTGGCCAAGCCATGCCCCAGCACCCCGATATTGGGCATGTCGAGGGCGCAGGCTTTTCGGTGGGCGGCGATGTCGATGCCATACGCAAGGCCGCTTACCACCGTGACGTTGAAAGCTTTCAAGCCTTCCACCAGTTCCTCACAGAGCGCTTTCCCGTGCTCGGTCGGCTGCCGGGTGCCCACAATGGCGATAATGCGCTCGGCGTTCAGGAGCTCCAAGCTGCTGCCCTTGAAATAGAACAGGGCTGGCGCGTCGTAGCACTGCAACAGCCGGAAAGGGTAATTGGGGTCGGTAAAGAACAGTGCCTCTATGCCGTGCTGTTCCATAAAGTGGATTTCACGTTCGGCCAGGCGCTGCGCTTCGGGGGCATGGATATGGGTAAGGGTGTTGGCGCCGATGCCGGGTATCTTGAGCAGTTCCCTGCGGCTGGCTTTGAACACCGCCGCAGCGCTGCCACAGTGTTGTACCAGGGTTTTGGCAGTGACCGGGCCTATCTGGGGCAAAAGGGTGAGGGCAATCTGATCTTGGAGCTTGTCCATGAAGTTATACCAGGATTTGGGTGGATTTGATGGATTGATGGATACTGAAAGATTGATTTTCAATGGATTGCAGACTTTCGGTTTCCACAACCATTTTGCGTTGACTATAGAAGGGCGTTTTGAGCTTGAATGGCCTTGCCTTAATTTGCGCAGGCCGTTAGTCGCGATTTAGGTGATGAATGGTAACTTTGCTGCTGTACTCTCTTTCAAATATAAGGGTTTATTTTCGTAATAATCAACAGCACTGCCGCTTTCCTCATAAACTTTCTTCTCGATGAAACTTCCAAAATCTGAATCGCTGATACTCTTTGCCTTCCTCGTTTGCATCTTTTTGTGGGGCATTTCAAAATGCACGGCACGGCGCAGCGACCTGGTGCGCAAGCTGCGGGATTTTGACAATGAAGAATTAGAAGACCGCCCTGTGCGCCGCGATACCGTGGTCGTGCCAGCGCCGCAACAGCCCCAAGCTCAGCCGGTGCAACAGCCCGCGCAACAACAGCCGCCCCCACCGCCCGCTCAATACAGCTCCACCCTCCGCCAGCCGGGCGCAGACCCTGGCCCTGCGCCAAGCAGCGCGCCGGCTGCCAAGCCCTCCACGACAACGCCAAAAACGGAGGCCACGAAAGCGGGCAGCACCTTGTACGTTACCGTAGACGGATGGAAAGTGCGCAAAGACCCAGGGCTAAAGGGCGACCCGATCGAGCAGCTTCCGCTCTACACACCTGTTACCTTTTTGAACCAAAAAACAGAGTGGACCCAGGAAATCAGCCTTGGGTACGAAAAAGTGACCGACCATTGGGTGAAAATCCGTACCCCATCGGGGAAGGTGGGCTGGGTATTTGGCGCAGGCCTGCACTATTACAAAATGAAACGGGGCGGCGTCATGCCCAAGCAATCGGCACCAGCACAGAAAAAGAAAAATTGATGTTTAAATTGCCCTATTTGCCGGCCATTGCCTGGTTGGTCATTATCACCCTTTTGTCCACCTCGCCCGGAGTGCCCATGCCGCAATTCAACCTGATCTCGATGGACAAGCTGGGCCATGCCGGGGCTTATGCCTTGCTCGCTTGGCTGATGCTCGGTGGGCTGGAAAAGGCAAGGCAAAGAGCAGCTACAAAAACAGAGGCCATCGCAATTTTTTGCATAGCAACCGGATACGGCGCCCTTATGGAATTTGTGCAAGCTACCTTTTTCCCTTACCGTTATTTTGAAGTGGACGATATGCTGGCGAACGGCATTGGGGCCTTGGCAGCAACCCTGGGCATTATGTTAGGTTTTCCCCACAAAAAAATGCCTGATTGAAAAAAAACATCGAAATTAACCCGGGATTTTAGTGATTGGCGAGATTTTCAGGATGGGTCAAATCGATTATCACGGATTTTCCTCCAGATATTTTTGCAAAGCACCTTCCATTGGGCATAGTGCTGAAAAATCCACCCTCCACAGAAGCCGATATCCTGTGCAACCTAATAACTCATAACTCATCGCTAAACACATGGCCCTTATCCTCCCTTGCCGCGACATCACCCCACAATTCGGCGCCGATTGCTTCCTCGCCGAAAACGCCACCATCATCGGCGATGTCGTCATGGGCGACGAATGTTCGGTATGGTTTCAGGCCGTGGTGCGCGGCGACGTGAATTATATCCGCATTGGCAACAAGGTGAATATCCAGGACGGGGCCATTTTGCACGGAACCTACCAGAAATGCGGCACCACCATCGGCAACAATGTCAGCATCGGCCACCGCGCCCTGGTGCATGGCTGTACCCTGCACGACAACGTGCTTATCGGCATGGGCGCCATCGTCATGGATCAGGCAGTAGTAGAGTCAAGTTGCCTGATTGCGGCGGGTGCTGTGGTGTTGGAAAACATGCATTGCCAGGCAGGCGGCGTGTACGCAGGCGTACCGGCAAAACGTGTAAAAGAGCTTACTCCGGAACTGTTCAAAGGGCAAATTGAGCGCATTGCGAACAATTACGTGTTTTATTCAAGCTGGTTTATACTATGATTCGCCTGATTTTTGTGATTGAGTATGATTGATTCAACTGATCTTCAATTGATTACAAATATCTGCATGCACAAAACCAAGCGGCGGGAGTTACAAATGAGCGATCAGCGATGTTGAATGTCATAAAGTGGTCGTAGGGTCTGTGCCATAAAGCCATATTACCCGATAGCGGGAAATCACATCATAAGAATATTTTGGTCTCAAGTTGCCAGGATATTATCGGCTCAGACCCTACTACGACTTTATGCCATTCAACATCGCTCACTGCACCGCCTCTACCCTGTACCCCTCCTTCCTTAGCAGCGCCACCACCCCGCCCGTACCGCCTAAATGCCCGGCCCCGACCGCAAAAATGGTCGGTTTCTCGCGCATCATGCGGCTCATGGGCGCGATCCAGTTGCGGTTCCGCTTTTTGAGCAGTAGCTCTTCGTAGGCCGCCATGCCCGCGCTTTCATCGGAGATCATGCTTTGCATGGCGTTGATGTCCTGGGCGCGGTAAAGTTTGAGGAGTTGGTCGAGCTGGCTTTCGCTGCCGCTGCTGTCGGCTTCGGTGGCGCGAAGGCCCTCAACCAGCATTTTCGCTTGTGCCTCGTAAGGGATGCTGTCGAACACCGACATTTGGTAGCTGGTGGTCTCCAGGCCCGCGGTTTCGAGCCGGCGGCGCTTGGTGCTTTTGTACAGCTCCATTTCCACGGAGGTGATGGCGCCGTTGCCCATGCTGTTGCCGCCACCTTCGTCGCCGGAGAACACGGTGCTGAGGAACAGGGGCTTCATCCGCTCCATCATGCCACCGGGCAGGCCTTTTTCGGCCAGTTTGCCTTTGAAAAAATCGTAGTCTTCCGGCGACAGCAAGTCTTTGATGGTTTTCCCGCCCGCCATAAACGCCTTGCTCATCAGGCTGAACTGGGTGCGCAGGTTGGTCATCTCCTTCATGTCGATCTCGAAAGTGACGCGCTTGGCGTTGTCCAACGCTTCGCGGATGGCATCGGGCATTTCGTATTGGTCTTTGGGTATCATGTGTATGGTGCCGTAAAGGTAGCTGGGCTTTTTCAGGCCGTTGCCCGTGATTTTCCAGACCACCGATTTTTCGGCGGGCAAGAGCTGTTCGGGCGTGTAAGACACAGCCGCTGTCTGGGTCGATTTGCAGCTGAGCAGCCAGGCGAGCGGGAGTAGGAGCAGGATGTTGCGCATAGTATATACCAGGAGTTTTGTGATTTGAAGGATTTCCCACAAAAACGGGATTTTTCCTGTAAAGTTTTGCCGGAATCTGCGCTTTCGCCGAAAAACTATACTTTATCTGCCTCAAGCAGCTTTGAAGCGCTAATTTTACCCATCAATGAAGATCCAGCACTCCACAATACACTATTTGACATGTTATTTCGCACAGATTTTACGCAGAAAAGGACACGGATTTTACGCAGAAAATCTGTGTGAAATGTGCGCGAAAAATGTCAAGCAGTGTGTTCCTTAACACACACCGAAACTTATGCGCTGTTTACTGCTTTCCGCCATCGCCCTGATGGTTTTTTCCCCGCTCTTTGCCCAAAAGCCCATCACCCTCGAAGATATTTGGCAAAAAGGCAGCTTCAGCACCAAAGGGGTGCCGGGCTTCAACTTCCAAAAAGACGGCGTGCACTACACCCGGCTCGAAGGGGCGGCCATTGTGCAGTACGACCTGCGCACGGGCGCGCGATCGGGCGTGCTGTTCGACGCGGCGAGCATAAAAACCGACGCGGCGGGCTGGGAAGGCGCGTTCGATGCCTATACCTTCAGCGCCGACGAGTCCAAAATACTGTTGGCGAACGGGGTTGCACCGCTGTTCCGCAGGAGCTCCGAAGCGGTGTTCTTTGTTTTCGACCAAAACACGAAAAAGCTCCAGCGCCTGTTCGAAGGCTCCAAACAACGCGACGCCCATTTCTCGCCCGATGCCTCCAAAGTGGCATTTTCGGTCGAAAACGACTTGTATTTCAAGGACTTGAACACTGGGAAAACAACCCGCGTGAGCACCGACGGCAAAAAGAACGCCATCATCAACGGCGCTGCCGACTGGGTATATGAGGAAGAGTTCGAACTGGTGCGGGCCTTTGAATGGAGCCCCGACGGCAAAAGCCTCGCCTACCTCCGCTTCGATGAAACGGAAGTGCCGGAAATGACCATGGAAATGTACCGCGGCACCCCGTATCCCGAAGAAGTGACCTTCAAATACCCAAAAGTGGGCGAAAAAAACGCCACTGTTACGGCCCATGTCTATGATCTCAGCAGCGCAAAGACCTTGGATGTGGATATCCCCAAACGCATCGCCGTAGATGGCCGGCTCGACGATTACCTGCCCCGCTTAGCCTGGGCGCCCACGGGCAAGCTCTGCCTCACCTGGATGAACCGCCACCAGAATACCCAGCGCTTCTGGCTCGCCGATCCCGCTACGGGGAAATGCAGCTTGTTGCACGAGGAGGCAAGCAAGTACTACCTCGACCTGCACGACATCACCTTCCTCGGCAACGGCGAAGGCTTCATCCTGCCCAGCGAAAAAAGCGGCTTCAACCACCTGTACAGATACGACATGGCAGGCAAAGAATCAGCGGCCCTGACCAAAGGCAGGTGGGACGTGACGGACTTTTACGGCGTTGACGAGAAAAACGGCCTCCTCTACTTTCAGGCCGCCGCCAAGAACCCCATGCAGCGGGAACTGTACGCTACCACATTGGCGGGTAAAAAGCCGAAAAAAATCAGCAAGTTCAAGGGCATCAACACCGCCCAGTTCAGCAGCACCTTCGATTATTTCGTGCATACGGCCTCTACCATCAACACGCCGCCCCAATATGCTGTCAACAACCGCAAAGGGAAGCCCTTGCGCTCCCTGGAGCAGAACGACAATGTGCGCGCCAAACAGCAGGAGCATGGCGTCATCCCCGTCGAATTTTTCGACTTCAAGACCTCCGACAACGTGCAGCTGAACGGCTGGATGATAAAGCCGAGCGCCCCGCAATACAAAAACCAGAAACTGCCCGTACTCATGTTCGTGTACGGCGGCCCCGGCAGCCAACAGGTCACCGATGCCTGGAAAGGCAACAACTACTGGTGGTTCCAAATGTTGGCCCAGCAGGGCTATGTGATCGCCTGTGTGGACAACCGCGGCACGGGCGCGCGGGGGGAGGAATTCAAAAAAATGACCTACAAGCAGCTCGGCCACTACGAAGTGATCGACCAGATAGAAGCGGCCAAGCACCTGGGCAGCCTACCGTTTGTAGATGCCAAGCGCATCGGCATTTTCGGCTGGAGCTATGGCGGCTACATGACCAGCAACTGCATCTTGAAAGGCGGCGACGTGTTCGAGGCCGCCATCGCCGTAGCGCCCGTTACCAACTGGAAATGGTACGATTCGGTTTACACAGAGCGCTATATGCAGACGCACCAGGAAAACCCCGAAGGCTACGAAGAAAACTCCCCGGTGAATTTTGCCGACAAGCTAAAAGGCAATTACCTGCTCATCCACGGCACTGCCGACGACAACGTGCACTTCCAGCACACAGCCGAAATGGCCAAGGAGCTCATCGCCAACAACAAACAGTTTGATACCATGATTTACCCCAACCGCAACCACGGCATCAGCGGCGACCAGGCAAAAATCCACTTGTACACCCTGATGACCAATTTTCTGAACGAAAAGCTGAAGAAGAATGTTGGGGCGGCGGCGAAGCCCTGATTGTTGACAAAGCGCCACAGCAGTTTTGCCTTGCGCCCCCTGAAACGCCGCCCGCTTTTTCACCAGGTCTTCACCTGATGCGGATACCGCACCACATACGTCTCCTTGATCATCCGCGTCATGCGCTCGCGCAGGTCATCGAGGCCTTCTTTGGTGTGGGCCGACATGAACACGTTTTCCCCATAAGTGCCGAGCAGGCGTTCCCGCAGTTCAGCTTCAATGTCGATGCGCTCCTGTTTGGTGAGCAGATCATCGAAATAGCGCTCCCGGTACAGGTCAATTTTGTTATAAACCATGAGCGTGGGCTTGTCGGCAGCGCCAAGTTCCAGCAAGGTTTGTTGCACGGTGCGGATATGGTCTTCAAATTGCGGGTGGGCAATATCCACTACATGGAGCAGGATGTCGCTTTCCCGCACCTCGTCGAGGGTGCTTTTGAAGCTTTCCACCAAGTGGTGCGGCAGTTTTCGGATAAAACCGACGGTATCGGACAGCAAAAAGGGCATGGAGCCGAACACCACTTTGCGCACCGTGGTGTCGAGGGTGGCGAACAGCTTGTTTTCGGCCAGCACTTCCGATTTTGAGAGCAGGTTGAGCAGGGTGCTTTTGCCCACGTTGGTATAGCCGACGAGCGCCACGCGCACCTGTTCGCCCCGCGTCTTGCGCTGGGTTTGGCTTTGCCGGTCGATGTCTTTGAGCCGCTCCTCCAGGATTTTCATGCGGTACTGCACGATGCGCCGGTCGGTTTCGATCTGGGTTTCACCCGGGCCGCGGGTGCCGATGCCGCCAGCTTGGCGCTCCAGGTGCGTCCAAAGCCCCCGCAGGCGCGGCAGCAGGTATTTCATCTGTGCCAATTCCACCTGGGTTTTGGCCTGGGCAGTTTGGGCGCGGTTGGCGAAAATATCGAGGATGAGCGAGGAGCGGTCCACAATTTTCACTTTCAGGGCCTCTTCCAGGTTGTTGGTTTGTTTGCCGGAGAGGTCGTCGTCGAATATGACCATCGTGACCTCATCGTGCCGGTCGAGGTATTCCCTAATTTCCTGAACCTTTCCCTTGCCGATGAAGCTGCGGTTCTCGGGGTGCTTCAGCCGCTGGGTGAAGCGCTTGATTGTCACGGCCCCGGCGGTATCTGCCAGGAATTCCAGTTCGTCCAGATATTCCTGTGCCTGCGTTTCGCCAATGTCGGGCGTGATCACGCTGACCAAAACGGCGTATTCTTTTTCTTTTTTTAAACTATCGGCTTTTTCGCCCAGTGTCCATGTTTTTGCCATTTTTTTTGTTTTTAGCGGGCGGTTTACTGCCTTGCAACATGGTTGCTCGGCGCAGCCCTATGTGCAATCCAATTGGAGGGTTGCCGCTTCCAGCTGCAAAGGTCAGTTTTGTGCGCTTATCTTCGACATACTTTGCCAAACATTCCAAAACAAATAACAGACAACGAACAACAACAACGAATTCCCTACCTTTGCCTTTCAAATGAGAATACATTTCTTCTTTTTCGCTTTTTTCTGCTTGTTGGCCCGGCTTTCGGCCCAGGAGGTGCAGGTCAATGAAGACCCGAAGATAACGGCGTTGTACAAAATATGGACCAACAACAACCGGGCAATGGGCAAAATTGATGGCTGGCGGGTTCAAATAATGGCCTCGACCGACCGTATGCAGGTAGAATCGAGCAGAAGCAGGTTCAGGGTTGAATATCCCGATGTTTCGGCAGAATGGGTTCACGAACCGCCTTACTACAAACTTCGCGTAGGCGCCTTTCGCAGCAAACATGAAGCCCTGGCGTTCATCCCGCAGCTCCGGGGCTGGCCCGGCGCCTACCCCATCAAGGATTCGGCCATACACCCCCGCGACTTCCTGGAACAGTAGCCACCTCTCATCTCTCATCGCTCATCACTCCATTGTCAACGCAACAATCATCGCTCAAACTGCAAGAAATAGACCGCCGGTTGCTCGGCATCTATATGGCCTTGACATCCCTGGGGTGGTTTATGATCTATTCGGTGACCTACGACCCTGAAGCGCCGTATTCGTTCCTCGATTTAAGCACTTTGGCCGGCAAGCAGCTGTTTTTCATCGTCTTTTGCTTTGCGTTCATTTTCGTGATCCTGCTTACCGACTGGACGATTTGGCGGACCTTTGCCTTTCCCATTTACATTTTCACCTTGCTGCTGTTGCCGGGCACTTTGATTTTTGGCCGAGAGGTGAACGGCGCGCAAGCCTGGTACCAATTTGGCGGGTTTTCATTCCAGCCCTCGGAATTGGCCAAATTTGGCACCTGCCTGGCCATGGCCGGTTATTTGAGCTCTACGGGCGTCGATCTGCGCGAATGGCGCTCGCGTATCATTGCTTCCCTGATTTTCCTCCTGCCTGTTGCGCTGATCATGTTGCAAAGCGATACAGGCTCAGCCCTGGTTTTTTTCTCCTTTATGTTGGTCTTATACCGCGAAGGCTTGGCGGGCTCTTGGTATGCCCTGGGTTTTGGCACAGCGGCGCTGGTGATTTTGGGCCTGATGTTCGACCAGCCCGCATATGTGGTGGCATGCCTCATCGCTGTTGTCAACTACCAGCTGATCAGCCGGTTTAAAGGGGAGAAAAGGTTTTGGTGGGCCGCCTTTGCCCTGCTTTTTCCGCTCACTTATTTTTGGCCGGAAGTTGTTGACTGGTTTTTATCGGCCAACCAGATTAGCCCGGAGCAGGTTAAAAATGTGCATGTTTACGTGCTGGCGCCGCACCTGATATTGTTTGTTGCCGCTTTTTTGCCCAATTACTTGAAAAAGAACAGCATCATTCAACGGCAGATGCAGCTGTGGGTCGTTATGTTGGCACTTGCCGGCACGATGGTGTTTGCAGCAAACTTTGTCTGCTATTCTATCCTGGCGCCGCACCAGCAAACACGCATCAAGATATGGCTGCGCGCGGGCGAGGCGGAGGCCAACGCCCGCGGTTCGGGGTACAATTTGATACACTCCAAGATGGCCATCGGCGCAGGCGGCTTCTTTGGCAAAGGGCCCCTGGAAGGCAATATGACCAAGCTGAAATACGTGCCCAAACAAAGCACAGACTACATCTTTTGCACCGTCGGCGAGGAGCACGGCTTCGTTGGGGTCGCATCGCTCATTGCTTTGTTTTTATGGCTTTTGGTGCGGCTGACCATTATTGCCGAACGACAACGGTCTAATTTCTCCCGCATTTACGCCTATGGCGTGACGGGTATCATTTTCGTCCACTTCGTCGTGAACGTGGGCATGACCATGGGCCTTTTGCCCACCATCGGTATTCCGCTGCCCTTTTTCAGCTACGGCGGTTCTTCGCTGATTGGCTTTACCTTGCTGATCGCAGTGCTGTTGAAATTGGACAGCAACCGGAATTTGGCTTAGTTTCGACGAGTTTTCATCCCGCCTCTTCGAATAATTCAACAACTTGATCGGGTTGCTGCCCCATATTTGAGCGCGCTTTTGCCGAAAAAGCAGCAATTTTTTCCTAATTTTATGCCTTCATGCAGGTTTTCTGCCTGGAAAACGATCAATCAAAATCAACCATACCATGTTCTTTATTTTTCTCGGCGCCGTCATCTTAGTGATCAGCGCTTCCATCGCAAAAGTCAACCCCCAATTTGGTTCGTTTGGCAAAACTGGGCGCATTTTGGGCGCCGGACTTATTTTGCTTGGCCTGGCAACAGGCTGTTTCGTCCAAATACAACCCGGAGAAGTGGGGGTGCAAACCCTCTTTGGCAAGGTGCAATCGGGGCTGCTTACCGAAGGCCTAAACGTTGTAAACCCATTGGTGGAGGTGAACCGGTACGATGTGCGCACCCAGAATTACACCATGTCGGCAGTAAAAAACGAAGGCTCACAGGAGGGCGATGATGCCATCCGGGTGCTCACCGCCGATGGCCTGGAAGTCGTGATCGACCTTTCGGTGCTGTACCGGATTTTACCGGAAAAAGCCCCGGATATTTTGCGCACCCTTGGCCGCGACCTCACCGACAAAATTGTGCGCCCGGTGTCGCGCACCAAAATTCGCGACAATGCGGTGTACTACGATGCGGTAAGCATGTACTCCTCCAAACGCGACGAATTTCAACAAAAAATCTTCAAAAGCATTGAGACCGAATTTACCAACCGGGGAATGGTACTGGAGAATATCCTGATCCGCAACATCACCCTGCCACAATCGGTTCGCACAACCATTGAATCAAAGATCAATGCGGAACAAGAGTCGCAAAAGATGAAGTTTGTGCTGGAAAAAGAAAAACAGGAGGCCGACCGCAAGCGCGTGGAAGCACAGGGTATTTCGGATTACCAGCGCATACTTACTTCTACACTGACCGACAAGCTCCTGCAATACGAACAGATCAAGGCGCAAAAGGAACTGGCGCTTTCCTCCAATTCAAAAGTAGTGGTGATGGGCAGCGGGAAAGGAACGCAACTGCTCATAGGGCAGTAGCGAGTTTGGAGTGCGGAATTCGGAGTGCGGAATGCGGAGTGCGGAATGGGCACATCATACCTTTTTGCCTTTGGCAGCGTACTTCGGCACCTTTGGCCAAGCTTGCCGGAGAGGGATTCCAAGCATCATATCGCCAAGATGTGCCCATTCCGCACTCCAAAATCCGAATTCCGCAATGGGCACAGTGCCCTCGGCCAAGCTTGCCGAAGAAGGATTCCAAGCATCATATCACCATGATGTGCCCATTCCGCACTCCAAAATCCGAA
>CAZULM010000085.1:0-7692 GCA_964621185.1 uncultured Saprospiraceae bacterium
GAGTAAGTACACGGGAACGCCTTTCGATAAACAAGATCAACTGTTTTACCGTGAATCCGTTGGGGTACAATATGCGGATAGTCAGTTTTTCTAAATTTAATGGCAAAGGGCGCTGAAACACTATGCCAAGCTCAAGTTCAGAGGTTGTGCAATCCGTCCACCGTCTACCGCAAAACCGGCAACTTCACCGTAAAAAACGCGTCGTTGTCTTCCACGCTGATGGGCCGTTCTCCCAGTAGTTTGTAGCGGTTGATGAGGCTTTGCAGCCCGAAATGGGTGCTGGCTTCTGGTTTTATTTTTCGTTGGATGTTGTTGCGCACCACGATGTGGTTGTTTTCTTCAAAAATTTCGACGGTCAAGGGTTTTGAGATGGAAATGACGTTGTGTTTTACGGCATTTTCCACCAGCATTTGAAGGGAAAGTGGCATCACCTTGCCTTCTATGCCATTTAATCGGTCAACCAGCCGGAACCCGCCTTCGTAGCGTTTTTTGAGCAGAAAGTCGAAACTGCGCACCAGCTCCATTTCCTCCGAGATTTTGATAAAATCGCGTTCCCGGTACACCATGATGCTCCGGTAAAAATCGGACAGGTGCTCCACGTATTCCACCGCAATCCGGGGGTTTTCTTCTATGATGGTAATGAGGGTATTGAAGCTGTTGAACAAAAAATGCGGGTTGATCTGGCTTTTCAAGGCTTCAAATTGTGACTCCACCCGTTCGCGTTTCAAGCGGTCTTCCCGTTTCAGCCGCGCCTCGCGCACCCGCACGTAAGCACGCACTACACCAATGGCAAATGCGCCAAGCAACAGGATAAACCACCAACGCTGCCAAAACGGGGTTTCAATTGTAAAAGACCAAGTGGCTTCCGGCACATTGGCGAAATTGCCGTGCTCGCTGGTCTGCACCCTGAACGTATAGTTTCCCGGCGGCAGCCTGGGGTAAGAAGCAATATGGTCTTTTGATATTTTCCATTCCGGATCAAAGCCTTCCAAGCGGTAGCGGTAGCGCACCGATTCAGGGTCGGTGTACCAGAGGCCGATGAAGTTGAACAAAAAGTTGTTCTGGTCGTATTCGAAAACATTTTTTTGTTGAAAATCAATGGCTTGCAAAAAAACAGATACCCCGGTGATACCTGGTTGCGGGTCGTCGATCATGGGCTCCTGGTAGGCCGATGAGCGTACAATCCCGTTTTGCCCGCCCAACCAGACATGCCCTTGCCCGTCTGTCCACAAAGCGTTCAAGTTTACGGATATCCTGGGTACGCCTGCTTGGGTACTGCAATAGTTGATATGGTCAAACCGGCCAGGGTTCAGCATGTCGAAACCATCCTCATAACCGATGACAACCTGGTTGTTGCCATCGACGGCCAAGCCTGTGATGGACATGCTGTGCAAGTGGTTGGCAGTGGTGTAGCGTTTGAATTGTTTGCCGTCGAACTTGAACAAGCCGCTCCGGGCTGTGCTGAACCAAATATTTCCCAGGCGATCCTCGGCTATGCTGTAGATGGTGCGCAGGTCGATGCCATCAACATTGGTGTAGGCGCTGAATTTGCCGTTTTCGTACAGTACCAGCCCTTCTCCATCCGTGCCAAACCAAACCCTGCCGCGGCTGTCGGTCAGCACTTTATAGACATAGTTGGCAGCTAATTGATCTTGCAGGACACCTTTTTCATGTTTAAGCGTCTTTGCGTTCAGCACGCTTACCCCATCAAGGGTTGCCAGCCAAACTTTCTCTGTGTCGCCTGAAATAGACAGGACGCTGCTGTTTACCTTGGTTTCCCGTTCGGGCAGATGCCGCCATGTACGCCCTCCTTGCTGAATCAAAAACACCCCGTTGCCCAGCGTCCCGGCCCAAATAGTGCCATCTAAGGGCGACTCCCACAAGCAGACGATATTCTCCGCGCCAGGCAGCGCCTTCATATAGTCGCCCCCGGGTTTTCGCCGGTACAAGCCCCTGCGCGTGCCAACCCAGAATTGATTGTCTGAACTGGTACAGATTGCCTGGATATTGGAGAAAGGCGTCTCCTGGTGGGTGAAGCGCAGGTTGGAGGAATACAAGGCGCCCTGGTTGGCAATGAGCCAAAGCAAGCCCTCCCGGTCTTTGCACATGGCCCGCACTTTCACAGTTTCCAGGGTATGCCCCTTCGACATGCCCCCAATATCGCCAGATTGAATATCAAGGCGAATGATGCCATGTTTTTCGGTGCCAATCCATAGCTCCGAATTGCCAAAGTTTTTCAGGCTGCTGACGGCGCCATAAGCCCAGGCAGGGCTGGTGTAGTTAATGCTGTTCGTGGCAAAATGGTAGCGAAACACCCCCATTTCGTCCGTTCCACCCCAGATATTGCCTTCGTTGTCGGTACTGAGGGCGGTGATGATCTCATCTGGAAGGCCATCGGATTTTGTCAGGTTCAGCACTTTCTTTTCCCCTTGTTCCGGCATGGCGCAGACGCTGATGCCGGCATCCGTGGCGACCCAAACCCGGCCGTTTTGGTCCAGGGTCATGGCATAGATATCATCGCTGGTCAGGCCATCGTCTGATTGGTTGAATTGGTACAGCCGTTTGTTTTTCCAAACGTACAACCCTTCGCCATAAGTGCTGATCCACAAGGCGCCCGATTTGTCTTCCATAATCCCCTTGATCGGAGCTGTAGGCAAGCCCTCTTCCGGTTCCCAGATGGTCAATGTGGGCGCCCGCCGCAAGTCTTCCTCCATATCCCCGGTGGAAACCGGTATGATGCTGTTGGCGTTGGACAAATAAGCCATTGTTCCGTTTTCAAAGCCAACCCAAAGGCAGCCATTGGATTCGAACAAGGCGGTTGCAGGGTTAGCCTCCATTTTTTCCGGAAATTTCAGGGGCATAAACTCCTGGCCGTCGTAGCGGTACACGGCCTTTTCAGCGCCGAGCCAAAGCCAGCCGTGGCTGTCCTGGTACACCGTTGTGAAGTGTAACCCACCCAAATCTTGTGTTACATGCAGCCGCACAACAGGGGATTGCGCCTGAGCCCGGGCACAGATAAAGAGCAGGAATATGGAAAATAGTTTGTTCAAAGTCAATTTTCAAGCACCGCCTCTACCGTCACCTGTATCTCCTCCGCGATTTTCTGGTGCACGATCTTTGGTATATCAATATTGTGGTCGGCTACCGGCACCGTAAAGCGGGTGCTGATAAAAAGCTTGCCGCCCCTGTTCTCCAGCTGGCTTTTGATGATGCGTTCCTGCTCGACGCCGTGCAGGTTCAACTTGCCTTTTGCCCGCACCGATTGCACTCCCGGCGCTGCAAAGTCTATGTCTTCAATGATTTTCCCCGTGAAGCTCGCTTTTGGGAAACGGTCGCTTTCCATGTAGTTTTCGTTGAAATGCTCGCGCTGCAAGGGTGAGTTGAAGCCTTCAAAGGAACGGATGTCCACCGTCCAGGCAAAGGTGTTTTTATCCGTGTCGATGACCCCGCGCAACTTGTTGCTCTTGGCCTGGATGAGCTCCAGGGTCGCCACCGATTTTAGGGTGACAACCCCGTTGCTGCACTGGTATTTTACGGGAGCACTGCGCTGGTGCCCGGCAGCCAACAACAGGAAGCAGGCGCAACTTAGGTACAAAAGTATTTTAGTATTCATAGCAGCGTTGAAATTACAAGTCAAAGTAGGACAATCTGGAGAAATGGGCCGGAAATACTACCAAAACCGAATTAAACTATGATTCGTCTGATTTTTGTGATTGATTCGCTGGATTTTTGTGATTGATTCGTCTGGTTTTTGTGATTGATTCAATTGATTACAAAGATCGGCATGCACAAAACCAAGCGGCGTGAGGTAAACAAAGCGCTGAAATGGAATTTTTAGTACTTCACAAACGGGCGAACTGACTTGCCGGATGGTCTTTCAAGCTGTAAATAATAAACCCCGGGCTGTAATTCCCGTACATCAATGGCCAGCGTATTGCCGGTCGGCGCCGACAAAGGTTTGCTCTTTAAAACACGGCCTGCAACATCGGCCACAACCAACCGGGTAGGCGGCTCCGTTGTTTCAACCCAGCGGAGCGTCAATGTTTCCTGCACGGGGTTAGGGAACAACTGAAAATCAATTCCAGCCTGCAATGGATAGAGCGCCGTTGATTGTGGTTTGAAACCGATTTCCAGTACCCTGGCCTCATTTTTAAAAACCTCGAAAGGCAGCGTCTGGCCGCTCTGGTTGATGCCGAACGAGGGTTGCAGGGCAAGCGGTATGGCATTGGTCAGGGCTTGAAGGTAATAATGGCCTGGCGGCACGTTGTCGAACAAATAGCTGCCGTTGGATTGGCTCGACTGTGCCCCCATCAGGGAAGCATTGGCAGTGTAGAGCAACAAGGTGGCGTTCGCCAAACCATTTTCTCCGATGTCGGCAAATTGGTTGCCATTTTCATCCAGCCAGACCCTTCCCGTCACCTTACCCGGCGGGTGCACAAAAGGGGCGTTCAAGCTGCTGCTTTCGCTTTGCCCAAGCTGGACGACCGGGGAAATGCCATTGGCCAACAGGCTACCTCCCGGCGCCAGGCCCTGCCCATTCAAGCCATTGTTGAATTGTATGAAATAGCTCCCGGCTGGAAGGAAACTGAAGGCATATTGCCCTTGAACACCAGAAAACTGGACATCCAGCAAAGAAGAATCCGCTGCTGCAAACAGCAAGGCCGTAATGTTTTGCAAACCAGGTTCTCCCCCATCCTGTGTGCCGTTGTAATTCTCGTCGTGGAAACATTTTCCGCTGATGGAAGCCGGCTGGGTCACGAAGGATACGTCCCAAACTAAGGACTGCAAGGGCCCAAGTTGCAAGGCGCCTGTTTGACCAGCCATGTCCAAATGTTTGAACGGAACCAAATCTATGGAAGCTGGCGGCGGCACGAAGCGCAAATAATAAGCGCCTGCTACCAGCCCGCTAAACTTGTACTTGCCCTGGGCATCCACAACGCCCGTTGCAAGCAAGGTAGAGTCCACAGCGTCGAACAGGAGCACGGTGGTATGCTTGAGCAGGGGTTCGCCTGGCTCGATCAACTGGTCGTAATCCAGGTCGTGCCATACCGTGCCGCGCACGGTAGCCGGTTCGTAGGGCGGGATTGGGTACAGTTGCCGCTTTGGAACCAGCGCTTTTTGGGTGCGCGGGCTGCTCCATTGCAGGGAAATATCGGCGCCGCCGCCAATTTCGAGGTACTCCAATCGGATTGGGATTTTCGCGCCGCCTTCCACGCGGATGGCGCCCGAATGCTCGGTGGAGGATTGGGCTACCCATTTGTCGATCAGCAAGCTGTCGCCGATCCAAAGCCGGCAGCCGTCGTCGGATTTTACGTGAAAAGTGTAGTCTTCGCTGAAGTAGGGCTGCACAAAACCCGACCAGCGAACAGTGAAGCCGTTGTTCGGGATCAGGTTGGGAAATGGAGAATTGTCGCCCCAGTTGAAATTGATCACCGTATCGAGGCGCAGGGCAACGGGGTCTTCGTCGAGGTCAAATTCTGGGTCGATAAAATATTCTCCATGCAGGCCGGTGCCATTGCCCAGTACGAAAGCGGAATACTGCGCATGAAGGGTCAAGCCGGGGGTGTCGGGGGCTGAAAAAGCCAGCAACAGGCTGCTGTCAGCACTTTCCGCCCATTTTTCGAACAGGTAAATGGTGTCCTGCAAAATCACCTTGTCGAAAGCCTGCACTATGCGCTGTTGCCGCTGAAGGCTTGAAAAAGTGTAGGGCATAGGCCGCACGACGCCATCCACATTCACGGGCATACCTGTGGGGCCTTCCACTGTAATACTGCTGATTGCGGGGAAAACATCCCGCCAAACCGATTTTTCCAAGCCTTCCTGATCGCGGGCGCTGAGCTGAATCCGATACCAGGTATTGGTGCTGGTTTCGCCGGCAAAGGGAATGGTAAAACTTCCTTCCGAAACGCCATTGATGGGCGTCAGCGCGGGGTGCGTGTGACTGTCGTGGTGGAAATCGACCCGCCATGTCAGGCGGGAGGTGTCGAGCGGACCTTCTTCCGGGTCAATGGCCATGCCTTGGAAATGAATCGTGTCGCCTGCTTTGTACTGCTGCGCCAGGGCAGGGGCGATGATTTCAGGCTGCGGGCGCTGATTTGCGGTAACATTCAGCGTCGCCGTGGCGCTGGTGTCGGCGCCTTCCGCGTTGCTGGCAATGCAGCGGAACTTGGCGCCGTTATCGGCCAGGCTGACATTGAGGAAATGGAGCGCCGTGCTGTCGCTGCCAGGCAAGTCAAGCCCGTCTTTTTGCCACCGGAACAGCATGGGCGCCGAGCCTAAAACCTGCACTTCAAAACGGGCCGATTCGCCCACGGGAAGCAATACATCTTGCGGTGGCACGCTCACAAAAGGCGCGCCTGAACCCGTATAAAAAACCTTCCAGAGCGTGCCATTGCTGGAACTGGTATTGTCGGTAATTGACCCGCCGCCGATGCCACTGCGCATCAGGTACCAAAGGCTGCCATCGTGCGGGTTCACGGCGAAGGCAACAGGCTGTTTCAAACCCGTGGCAAATGTGTCATTGGCCATGCCGGTGGACAAGTCGAGCAGCTTCACCACGCCGCGGCAGTAATCGGCGAAAAAGTATTTCCCGTGGTAATTGGCCGGGAAGGCGGCTTCGTCGGGCGCATAAATGGCAGCGCCGACGATCGCGCAACCTTGCGCGTGGGGGTAGGCAAAAAACGGGTCCTGGTAGTCCAGAGGCGGGTTTTGGGCGCCAATGGGGCCTTCTACCTGGTTCCAGCCATAGTTGCGGTGCGGCAGTATCTCGTTCACTTCTTCATAAGCGCCCTGGCCCACCTCGGAAACAAAAATGCGCCCGGCGCCGGGGTCAATAGCCATGGAAAAGGGGTTGCGCAGGCCGTAAGCATATATCGCCCGGTTCTTACCGTTGAGCTCCAGGTAAAAGGGGTTGTCGCTGGGGATACTGCCATCGGGGTTTAGCCGAATGACCTTGCCCAGCGTGACCGCGAGCGATTGCGCGTTGCTGCTCTTGCCGCCATCGCCGGCGCCAATGTACAGTTTGCCGTCGCTCCCGAACTGCATCGAGCCGCCGTTGTGTATGCCGCTGTTCAGTTTGTCGAATTCAAAAAGCACCTCTTCGCTGCCCGGAACAGCCAGGTTTCCGTTGACCAAAAAACGGCTCAGGCGATTGAAATTGGAGTCCCGCACCGTGTAATAGGCGTACAGCCAGGGCTGGTTGTCCCAATCGGGGTGCAGGGCAATGCCCGCCAGTCCGCGCTCGTTGAAATCATCCACCTGGATTGTGAGCACCGGGTCGGGCGCCAGTTCGCCATCTTCGCCCAGCCACAGGATCCGCCCGTCTTTTTGCGCCAAAAACAAGTTTCCATGATGGTCGAAGGCCATAGCCGTGGGGTTGAGGCTGTCGGCCATCAAGCTTTGGGCAAAACCCGTGGGGAGCGTTGGGCTTTGGGCATTTGTTTTGATGGTGAAAAGGAGCAAAAGAGCAGTAAAAAAGATGTTGTTCATAGGTGTTGCTTGAATAACAAATTGTGGTTGCTTTGTTTCAGATTTTGATGGGCGCGAGAATGTCCAATATCCAATATGGAATGTCTAATGAGCAACACGGAATGTCCAATGTCCAACAGGGAATGTCCAATGTCCAAGTTTGGTGGCGCTTGGACATTCCATGTTGATCATTGGACATTAACAGTTCCCTCGAACGCCCCGCGC
>CAZULM010000085.1:7792-20994 GCA_964621185.1 uncultured Saprospiraceae bacterium
CGCGCAGCCGCCCCACTTGGACATTGGACATTCCATGTTGATCATTGGACATTAACAGTTCCCTCGAACGCCCCGCGCAGCCGCCCCACTTGGACATTGGACATTCCATGTTGATCATTGGACATTAAAACCTTCCTTACTAAAAGTCCCCAGCCACCAAGGGCGGCTGGGGGGATTTAGGAAGGAAGGCCAAAAGCGGGCCTCGAAAGCGTCTTAGAAATGAAACCCATACCCAAAAAACACCGCCTTCATGCCGAACACGCTGAACCCCGACAACAGCACTCCCGCCATGATGAGCAAAAAGGGCAGGTACACGATTTTGCGCACAAAGCGGTTTTCCCATTTCAGGTGGTGCATCAGCGGCAAGAGGAGAAAGGCTAAGCACAAGCCCATGAACGAAATCTGGAACATCATGAGCGAGGCTAAGCCAAACCCTATACCAGTCAGTATTTCAAACCCTTGCACCATACGGGTGTCGGGATGGCTTTTTGCCAAAAACCGGTTCCAGCCCCCGCGTATGCCGGCAAACCAACCGTTTGTTTTTGCCGCTCGGGTATGCTCCTCCTGGTTCTGATCGCCCGTGACTAAGAAAAATGCCTTGCCGGAAATAAAATAGGCCAATACGCCCATGCTGGAAAGGGGGGTGAGGGCTGCGTACATGGCCGTGCTGTGGCTCAGGAAGCGGAACAGCTTGAGCGGTTTTGTGGCCAGCGCCACTACGAAAGAAAGCACGGGCGCAAAGAAGGTCATAATGGTGATAAGGTAGAAGTCCCAGCCGTAAATCACCTGGAAATCGGCATCCAGGGCTATGATGGGCAGGGTGAACTCCGAGCCGCCGACCACGAAGGTCAGGTCTTGATGGTGGCCAAAAAAGTAGGGCAGCGCCAGGTTGGCATTGAGCATGAACATGAAGTAGAGCAAGGTCAGCGGCAGGTTCATGGTCGGGAACAGGATATCGAGCTTCTCCGTCAGGGAAATGTTCTTTGCCCGCATCAGATAGCCCATTTTTTTCTTCAAAAACTCGGACGTGCCGCGGGTCCATTTCATGTGCCGGATGCGGAAGGAGCGCACCGAGTCGGGGAAGTTTTCATAGCAGATCACATCTTCCAGAAAACGGCCCCGATAGCCCAATTCACGGGCATGGATGGCAAAGCCCAGGTCTTCGCTCACGATGTCAGGGAAGCCGCCAATCTTTTCCCAAACGTCGCGGCGCAACAGGGCGCCATGCCCCAGGAACATCACAAAACCGTAGTCGTTGCGCAGTGGCTGGTACCATTTCCAGTGTATGTCGATGCCCACGCCGAGCGATTGCGCCAGTGCGCTGGGATCGTCGGGGTTGGCGCGGTGGTTGGCTTGCACAAAGCCGCAGGTAGGATCGGTTTCCAGGACGGCCACTGTTTTGGTCAAAAAATCGGCGGGAAGTATCTCATCGGCATCCGCAATGGCGAAGTAAGGCTCGTCCACAGCGAAATGGGCAAGGCCGTGGTTCATGTTCCCGGCTTTAAACGCCTTGCGGTCGGGCCTGCGCACCACTTGCACCCGGTTGGGGTATTTGGCCGCGAATGCGTCCACGCGGTCTTTAAAATCCTGTTGCGAGGAATCGTCGAGCAGGTACACGGTGTAGTTGGGGTAGTCTTGCCGCACGCAGGACTCCACGCTTTCCTCCACAAAATCATTGCAGGTGGTGTACAAGATCGCCACGGGAGGCTTGGCGGTAGCCACCAGGTCGAGATCGACGGGCAATTTGGACAAGGGGCTTTTTTTGCCGAAAAAACCGTACAAAAAAGCGAAAGCCACAACGCCGATATTGTACATCCCGTACAGCCAGGCAAAATCAATAAAACCGATGAACAGCCACAGCGCGATGCGGCTCGGCAGGTTGTAGGCCATGTCGAGCAACAAAAGCAAGCGGGGCTGGAACCAGATCAAAGCGGCGATCCAGCAGGAAAAAATGGCGATGTACAGCAACGGGCTGGGCGGGGCGGCCATTGGGTGGCGCACGGCGGCGGGTTTTTCCGCGAGTGCTTTTTTTGCGACGTTTTCCGGGAGCGAAAGCACACCTGCCAGGGGTTCTTGATTGGTATGTTTGAATTGCATAACGTTGAATATTTTGTGATGCCTGGTGCTGTGGCAAAGGCAGTTTTTTTTGAAACAATCAGTTGATAATGAAAGGCTTATCAGCGTTCCAGCCGTATTTTCAAGCCCATCGCCAGCGCCACCAGGTCTTCGAAGGGCGCCTTTTCCCAGCGCACAGAAAGCTGTCCCCAAACCGTGCGGCTGAAGGGCAGCAAGGCGGTAGCATAGCCTCCGAACATTTTGTCGTCTTCCGCATCCTGTGGCAGGCCCATGATGCCATACATAGCGCCGACATTGAGCTCGTAGCCTTTTTCATTGCGGAACTGGTTGTTGAGCATAAAGCGGTTCTCGGGCCTCGGCGCCCCTTCCACCCTGGAGTAGAAATAATAAGGCTCTATGGCGTAAAAGCCCGAAACCGGCACCCGCACGCTGCCATAAGCCAGCCATTCGTTGTTTATCCTGCTGCTGATGCCTAAGAAACCGCCGGCTTTCAGCGAAATTTTGTCCGATAAAAAATAAACCTGCTCGGTACTGAAAACCTGCTGTGTCACATTCTCGGGCAATAGCCGCGTACCGTATTCCAGTCGCGACACAAATTTTTTGCTGACCGGGAAAACCCCGCCAATGGAAAAGGCTTGCGCTTCCTGGTTGCTGCGCACCAGCGAAGCCAAATCGAGCGACAAAGAATTGTCGTATTTGAGGTACATCCGCACCTTGGGGGCTACCTGGGCTGTGAGCTGCACGGTGCGCAGGTTGAAATTGCCCATGCCCCCTGTTTTGGAGTAGCCGGTCCAGACATCCAGTTCCAACGGCGCGGCGATGCCGTTGGTGTTTTGAAGCAGGTTGCTGACCACCTGGTTGGAGGAATCGAGCAAGAGCGCGGAACGCAGGGCAATCCTGGCCTTTTTTATCCGGTTTTCAATGATATACGCCTGCGCCAAAGCGATGTAGTACTCCACCTCTTTGGGGTGTTCCAGCACAAGCTCTTCAAAATAATGGATGGCTACCGGCCCATTTCCCTGCCAGAGGTACACATAGCCCAGTCCCTTGCGGGCTTCGGTGCTGCCGGGCTTTAGCTTTTCGAGTGCTTGGAATGGGTATTTGGCTGCGGCATATTGTTTTTGCCAGGCGAGGTTGTAGCCTTTCCCCACCAGCGCCGCCTCATTGTTGGGGCTGATGGCCAACGCTGCCTCGAATTTGACGCGGGCCTCGTCGTGCCTGCCTGCCCAGGAGAGGTTGTAAGCCGCGCCGATGAGGGCGTCTAAGTTGTCGGGATTGTTGGCCAGTACGGCGTTGTAGATTTTTTCAGCATCAAAATGTTGGCCCGACTCGGCAAGCCGCTTGGCTTCGGCGAGGTCTTGGGCGCCGGCCCAATTGGCGGCAGCAAAAAGGAATAGGAAGGAAAAATGTAAGGCTCTGATACGCATGTCGTTGTTGTCTTTGAAATCAAAATCATGGACACAAACGTCTTTTTTTATGCGCAAACGGGCAAAATGAAAGGCCCCGAACCGGAATAATTACCGGATGAATACGGAGGATATGCGGTTAAAGAAATCCTGAAAAAGCCATTTTGGCCTCCCGCAGCCTGGTAGTGCCCATCATCAATATCATAAAATTTCGATTTAGGATGGGGAAGCCAACGGCCAACAGCTCTATGCTTTGTTTTCCAACATCGTGGCCATCCCCTCGAATGGGAACGCCACCCAAACCTCCGCTTTTTTCCCAGGATAAGCCTGCTGCAACAAATGCTGCGCCCAACCCGCCAACGGCGCCAATGCCTGCGCCTGTGCTTTCCATTTTTTCATGCCCTCGGCAAACCCGGCAAACAGCAGGACAGTCGCCTGTTGTTCGTTTTCTAAGAAAAGGTCGGCTTCGACCCTTACCTGACGCTGGCTCACCAGGCCCTCCAGCGGGAATTTGGCGACGCGGCGCTGAGGGGCAAAGCGCTGCTCCAGCCATTGCTGAAATGTTTCCAGCAGCGCAGAAACAGCATTTACAGGCAGCGATTCCCCGACCCCGCGAATTTCCAATTGTTGTTTTATCAGGGCCATCCTGGCCGGCGATGCCAAATGCTGAATATTGACGACCAACAACGACTGTACAGCCTTGCCCATCGCGGGCGTGTAATCGCCCTTGAATTCTAACCAGGCGCCCCATGCCTGCGGCTCGGCCCATTGCGGCTCAAAGCCATGCGGCATTTCGCGCAGCGTGTCGATCAGCAATGCCGGGCGGAAGCCCTGGTGCTTGCCTTTCCGTTCGCCAAAAAACAAGACCGGGGCGCTATCTGGCAAAGCTTCGGGGAAGTCCCGGCCTTTGAAAACCATCTCCGTTTCGCAGCGAATCGGCATGTTTTCGTGGTAAAAAGGCGTTTCGTCTGCATGGGCATCGAGGGTCGGTATGCTTTCGTCGCCCTGGTTGAACACGCGGTTCAGCCATTTCGTGCCTTTTTGGGAGCTGGGCAATATGAGGTAGTCGCGTGCGCGGGTGAAGCCCACATACAACAGCCTAGCCTCCTCTTCCTGGGCGCCGCGCCGGGCAATTTCCCATTCCGGGGTTTGGTGCAGGGCTTCTTCCAAGCGGGTGCGGCCCAATTGGTCGCTGTAGGGATTTACCCAAAACCGCAGCCAGCGGTTGCCCAAAATATCGTTCAAGTCGGGGGTGTCTAATTCAGACACGAGGTTGAAGCCCCAAACCTGTTCTTTCAAATTCTGGTCGAGGTTGTGGCAGATCGCCACGGGATATTCCAGGCCTTTGCTGCGGTGGTAAGTGAGCACTTTCACCGCGTCGTCGCTTTCGCCGGAACCTTGCCAGTCCTGGTCTGCTCGGCCCAGCTCGCTCACCCAGAGCAAAAAGCCGCCCAGCGTGGCGGCGGAGTGCAGGCGGTTGCAGGCCGATTCGTAGTCGAGCGCGAAGCGGCGCAGGCGGTCGAGGTTGTCGAGGCGCTGGTTGGGGTTGCCAAACTGTACGGCCACCCGGCGCAGGTCGAGCTCTTCGAGCACCAGGCCCAGTATCTCGGAGGCCGAAAGGTCGGCGGTGCGGGGCCGCAGTTCGTTCAGCGTTTTGATGTACGGGTTGTTGGAGGCCCAGCGGATGCCGGTAGGCTCCAAATCCTCCCGATATACATATTCTAAGCGATCGTTCACCATTGTTTCCAGGTCCATGCCGCCCGTGAGCAGCAGGATCTCGGCCACGCTCAGGCTGTCGGAGGAAGTGAGGAGGTATTTCAGGCAGGCCAGCGCGAGTTTGGCTTCGGGTGTTTCAAAGAGTCCCGCCCGGCTGATGGAAGCTTTTAGGCCTGCCCGGTGCAGGGCATCCGCCACGGCCATGCAGCCGCTGTTGTTGCGGCAAAGTACGGCGATGTCACCGGGGCGCACGGGCCGGGTTTCTGTCCTTTTTTTGTTGTAGATCAATGGTTTGCGTTCCAAAAAGGTGCTGATCTGGTCGGCAATGCAGTTTTCCATCCAGGGGCTTCCAGGGGGCCGGCGTTCGTCGATCTCGGAGCGGAAATGCCAGTGGATCAAGGCTTGGCCCGGCCCGTCGGGGCTGGGCGAAGGTTCCTGGAATGCCGGCGACAACACAACCTGTTCTGCGGGCAAATTTTTGAAAGACCGGGTAAAGATGGCGTTCACCGCATGTACGATGTCGGGGCGGCTGCGCCACGATTGCTTGAGGATGTTCTCGTCCTTCACGCCGCCGGAAGCGGCGATGATGGCCTGCATCAGGGCCGGGTCGGCGCCCCGGAAGCCGTAGATGCTTTGTTTGGGGTCGCCCACCCATATCGAGTGGGTGGCCAACTGGCTGAGCTGCAGGAAGATGTCGAGCTGTATGGGAGAGGTATCCTGAAACTCATCGACCAGCAGCAGGCCGATTTCCTGGCGCAGGGTTTCCCGCACGGATGGGTTGCGCAGCAGCTTGCTCACGTAGGTCTCCATATCGGTGTAGTCGATAAGGCCGCGCTTCTTTTTGTACTGCTCGAACTCGCTGAGGGCATCACTGGCGATGTCGAACACCAGGTCGATGTAGCTCTTTACGTCTTCGCGGAACTGCGGGTGCTCGTCGTGGCTGAGGGCGAAGTTTTGCAGGTCGTCCATCAGGTCGCGGCTTTTGGCCCCAACGTTTGTTTTGGCGATTTTTGACCATTCGTGCCAGTACAGTTCGCCGCGAAACTTGAGTTGGGTTTGAAAGCCTTTGAGTACTTCGATGGCGTCTTTGGTCACTTTGGTACTGTCGGCTTCGTTGGCGTCGAGGGCGGCCACGGTTTGGTCGATGTGGGTGTTGAGGCGGTTGTTCCACACGATGGGGTCGGTGTTTTGGGCGGGGGCGAGCAGGCGCTCGAAGCTTTCCCAGGAGCGCTGTTTGCTGGTTTCCAGTACTTTTTTTGAGAAATTGTTGGCGCGGGCCACTTCGGTTAGGGTGCGGATGTCGCGCCGCCAGTCGAAGGCGTCGCCGTAGCTTTTTTTAGTAAGTCCTAAGCGGTCGGCCAGTTGGTTCATGCGCTCGATGCGCTGTTCGGTCAGCACCTGCGCCAGCGATTCGTTGAACAGGCGCTGCTCGTCGCCGTCGGCGATGATCTCTACTAAGGGCGACACGCCGGCCTCGAAGGCAAAGCGTTGCAGCAGGCGGGTGCCGATGCTGTGTACGGTGCCGATGAGCGCTTCGCCCAGTTCGTTGGCAGCTTCCGTCATACCCGATTCGAGCAATTTGAGGCGCACGCGCTCCTGCAATTCCGCCGCCGCTTTTTTGGTAAAGGTGGTGGCTAAGATGCCCGCAGGCTGCACCCCGCCTTCCAGCAGCGCGACCATGCGCTGGGTGAGGGTGTAGGTTTTGCCTGATCCGGCGCCGGCGGAGATGATTTCGATATTCAAGGAATGGGATAATTTGATAATGGGATAATGTGATAATTGGGGTGTTGGGTTTGGCAAAAATAGGGTAAGAAATGGATTGGTGGTTTTTTGGGGGATGTGATCCTTATGTAATTGTCCAGCCGCTTGCATCGGCCACGCACATCCCGAATCCTTGGATTGGACTTCTCCTAAGAATCCGTCCACGTATTGTACGTTGAAGGTGCAAATTCCAGCGGCATTTCAGGTTCCTTTCGGGAAGTCCATTATCAAATTAATTTTCCGTAAACCTGCGTTCTGGCTGTATTGAAATTGCGCAAACTGTCCTTGCAGAGAAGGCGTTTAGCGCCGAACTTTGCATCATAATATACTGTGATTAAAGTGATTTGTATGATTTGAGTGATTAAAAATATCTGATTCTCAAATGATTATGCGATCGAGATTTTCACAACCACTTTGCGTTGACTATAATAAAACTAACATGATGCAAACCACCCCGCATTCCGCATTCCGCATTCCACATTCCACATTCCACATTCCGCCCTCCCGGCCATTTTTTTGAGGTCTCCTCCTGATCCTTACTGGTATTTTTTATGTGCAAAGGGTATTGCCCTTTGTTGAATTGTGATTCCATTAAAACGCAAACGCACAAAATACTACGATGAAAGCCATTGATATCTTGAACCGACTGAAACGCATGGATGAGCTTATCCGCCGGAAAGCTACGGGCAACCCAAGAGAATTTGCTGCCCGATTGGGGATTTCAGAATCCCTGCTGTACCTCAACATCGAACTTTTGAAGTCAATGGGCGGCCCTATTCAATATTGCAAGGAGAAAGACTCTTACGAATATGAAGAACCTGTGGTATTGGAAATGGGGTATCGCCCCAAAAAAGAATGAAAAAATATCCGCACTCCAAAAAAATTGGAGTGGGCAGGAATAGGTTTGTGCCCAGTTGCAACCGTGGGCAATCCTGAAACCACCCAAGAAGTAGGGCGCGTATGCCGAAAAGCGGATAGAGTAGGCATGATTTCTAAACAATACCAAAGTATGAAAAAGTTGTTTTTGGGTTTGTTTTTCGCTTTTTTCGCTACGATAATCTTTGCGAACAATACCCTACCCCAAGGTGGCAATGCAATGCAAAATGCAATTTCGGTTAAGTTGACAGGCGTGGTTACCGCCCCATGTTATGTATGCGCGGCATGTCATGGCCAAGTCTATTGTTTGATTTGTGATTGTTCGGAAAACGACTGTGCAAACAAAGCAGAGGTTTTGCATTACGTTCTTTGCGCTGCATCACCAGACTGTTGCTATGTTGTTGGCTCTGGGCCCAAATAATGGTTAATACAACAAATGCCAGGCTCGGCCATACCATACCGTAAGGAAAGGTCGAGCTTGGCTATTTTCCCAAATAAAAATTACGTAACATGAAACCCATCACATTGGCGTGCCTCGTATTACTACAACAAGGGTTAGCTGTATCTCAACAAGACAGTATCCCAACAGGAAAAGTTATTTACCTGCAGGAAGCAAATACCCAAGGCGATGCTTCAAACAACGGCTACTCCACACTGCTCTTCAACAATGCATGCTCTGTATATATCCAAAATGGCGCACCGAAAAGCGATTCATCTTTTACGACCTCTGAATATGCGCTGCCTGTAACAATTTTTGGCGACAAAGAGGGATTTCCGATATACAAATACCACGCTGCTCGCAAGATTATCTCTAAAATCGATTGCCGGCAATCGCGCAGCCATTGCATCGTTTCCGATACCTTCGGGGCGATTGATTGGGTATTGCACCCAGACCGCAAACGCTTTGGCATTTATGAATGTCGAAGGGCGACGGGCGTTTTCAGGGGGCGCGAATACGAGGTATGGTATGCAGTTGACATCCCGATTCCAAGTGGCCCCTTTAAGTTAGGTGGGTTGCCCGGATTGATCCTTGAGGCAAGGTCTCTTGATGGGCAAGTAAAGTTCCTGTTCTCTAGGTTGGAAATCGGTAAAAATATTGCTGGGACAATTCGGCTGCCAAGTGGAAAAGAAATGAATATGACCTATGCAGAGTTTATTCGTGGCGAAAGAGAATTTAATAAAAATTTCGTGAAAGAGTGGGCTGCTAAAGGTGTTGAATTGATTTCATCGCGCATGGAGTTCATCGAATTGAATGAAAACTAACCATCACCATGCCCCCTCAAAGCGCAATCACCCTGTGCATATCCCTCCTCTTTGCTGCCCTGCTCCCAGCCCAAAAGATAAGCGGCTACGTTCGGGACTCCAGCGGCGCGGCCATCCCTTATGCCAGCGTGGTGGCAACCAGTTGCCGCGACGAACAGGTACTGGCATATACCTCTACTAACGACGACGGGGAATACGCTTTGAGCATCGGCACTGACTGCGACAGCATCACCCTCACTGCCAGGAGCTTGGGATACCGGACGAGCGCCCAGAAGGTTTTTGTTCGGGAAAGCCCGCTGAAAGTTGACTTTGCCCTCGCCGCTACTGTGCTGCAGGAAGTGCTGATTCGGGCAAAAACGCCCCCGATCGTCGTGCGCAAGGATACCACGGAATTCAATGTAGCCTCCTTTGCCGACAGCACGGAATTTTCGGTAGAAGACCTCCTGAAAAAACTGCCAGGCGTGCAGGTGAGCGAGGGTGGTCAGATATCCTACAACGGAAAGGCCGTGGAGCGGGTGCTGATTGAGGGAGACGACCTGTTCAATCAGAACTATCAGATTGCTACGCGAAACGTGCGCGCCGACATGTTGTCTAAGGTACAGGTGATCGACCATTACGAGGACAACCCGGTGCTCGGCAGCATCCGCAAAACCGACCGGCTGGTGATGAACCTCAAGATCAAACCCGAGCGGAAACGAAACCTTTCCGGGAGCGTGACCGGCGGGATCGGACGCGGTGATGATTGGAAGGCAAGGGGCCATACCAACCTGTTTTCCTTGAGCAGGAAAGACAAAGCCTACCTCATCGGCACAGGTAACAACACCGGGAACGCCGCTGCCCAAAGCCTGGGCTTACCGACTGCAAGCGGGGGCTTCGAGCCAGAAAAACAAGAGCTTCAAAGCAATCCGCTTCGGGCGCAGGGAATGGTACAAAGCCCTCAAATGGAAAGCGTGGGCTTGCCCAGCGCATTTACCAACACCAACCGCAGCGGCATGGTTTACATCGGGGAATTGCTTCCCTTTACGCCACAATGTAAGCTGAAAATATCTGCATGGGCGGGGAAAGATAGGTTGCAACAACAATCCACGAACGCCACCCAAATACTGTTGGAGCCATATCCGCTGGACATCACGGAGCGAAAAGAAACAACACAGCGCTTGTCGTCCCGTAACCTGCAAGCTGAATTTGAATTCTTCTCGCCCAACAAGCAACACGCGCTCAGGAGCTTTGCAAAGATCGGCGACCGGCCGGAAAGCGGCAACTTTCAATTACAGCGCAGCCAAACGGGCAGCCCTGATGCCCGGGTGGCGAGCCGCTGCGACCAAAAAAACCAAGAAGCATTTGCCGCCCTGGAATACACCCTGAAAATCAATCCTAAAACGGCGTTTCAGGTTGCGGGCAAGTCGGCCTGGTACAACGGCAGTTCCCTCCTGAACCCGAATTACAATGCTTACCCGATGTTTTTTGGGTTGGATTCCTCCTTTGCCAACTTATTCCAAAACACCCGACAACGCCAGCGCAAGCACTTGGTTTTTGCCCGGGCTTTTTCCAGCTTTAAAGCCTTTCAGTGGGTCGCAGAAGCAGGCTATGTGGCCAATTCCGGGCGGGTCGAGTCCGACATCCGGCTCGAAAGCCTCTCCGGCGCCGTGGCCAAACTGGACAGCGCCGTATTCCGCAACGACTGCCAATTGTTGTCGCCCAACGGTTTTGCCAACCTGCAAGCCTCGCGGGAATTCGGGAGGTTGCAGGTGCGCGGGCAACTGAGCGGGCGCCTCCAAACCCTGCGCCTCAGCGCGCCCGCCATCGCCGAACCCACGACTCGGCGTTTCATTGCAGAACCTAGCCTGATGCTCCATTACAAGTTCAACGACAAGGCTTTGCTGGGCGGGCAGTACAGGTACCAGCTAAACCCTCCCGACATAAACTCCCTGGCTCCTGCCTTCATATTTGCCAATTACCAAACCCTTAGCCGAGGCCTGCCCGATTTGGATTATCTGCCTGGCAGTTCAGCAAGCATAAACTATTTTTTCATCGACCGGCAAAAACAATTCTCCTGGAATCTGGGGGGGGATTTTCAGCAGCAAAAAAAACGGTTTGGGAGCCGCTATCAGATCAGCCCTGTGCTTTCGGTGCAAGAAAAATTCAGGCCAGTCGAAACCCGTTCTTATGTACTTCGCTCCAATACGAGCCGGTTCTTGCCTGCCATCAGTTGCCGGTTTGAATTGGGCGCGGGCATTTTTAAGTTCAAGGAAACCGCGCTTGTCAACAGCGATGCCCCCCGGAAGCTGAACACGACCGTACAAAGCCTCAACCTGAGCTTCGGCACCGCTTTTGATGCCTGGGTGAATGTCATATTGGATAGCGGGGGCAACCTTTCATCCTTGAAAAACAGCTCGGACGTTGGGACTACATCGCTTCGGACTGCTAACATCTCGTCCACGCTTCAATTCAGGGTGAGGCCCTCCAAAAAAATTGACCTGAAGCTGTTCGTGCGCCATGCTGCCAACCAACTGGACAAAAATGCGCCCTATCGCCATTATTTTGCCGCCGATGGCATAGCCTATTTTCGGCTCCCGGCGTGGCACAGCAACTTGCAGGTTTCAGCATTCAACCTGCTCGGCGCCCGAAATTTTGAGCAGGTTTCTGCCGATGCGTTTTACAGGAACAGCACGGCGCTGCAAGCCGTAGGCACTTTTGTAGTATTGAGCTGGGATTATAGTTTTTAACTGCTCCTAGCGCGAAGCCCATTATCAAATTCCCCCCCCCAATGCCCAGTTTGTCACTAAACCAAGCTATCAGTTTATGAAGCCGTCTGTTTTCCGATTCAAGTTCTTGGTATTTCGAAATAAGGTCAGGGTCACGGGGTTGTGAAAATTCATTGGCCGTCAAATCGAAATCGAGCATTTCTGTAACACTGCAGCCAAAACATTCCGCAATCCTTTCAAGGTATTCAATACTGACCGTTGTTTGGCCAGATTCAATCCTTTGGTAAGTGCGGATAGCGATGTTGGAACGCTCGGCAGTTTCAAGTTGGGACAGGCCCCGCAGTTTGCGTATTGCCGTGATTTTTTTGTAGATTTGTGTCATTGGGCGAAGCAAATAGGGTTTTGAGACAAGATTATTATACAAATATAATTGCTTTTTTTGAAGGAAGCCAGAATTGACGTGCTATACGCCAATTTTGTCGTTTACATGAATTTGGATATAGGCTATTTTTGTGATGTTTTTCTGCCGAGTTGGCCATTAGGCGGGACCTTGTGCGATAATTGCCCAAAAGGTCTTGTAATGTTCGAAAAATGAACAAGGCGCGAATGCTCTTGCCGCTATTTCAAGCGTCGTCAAGACCCTCCGCAAAAAAGTCAGGATGTGATTGAGGGATTGATGTTTGTAATGTAAACCGGCACAATGCCGGAGTTCAAGCCTGTTTGACGCTAATCAGTTACGGATTTTTCACAACCACTTCGCGGTGGCTATAAATAACTCATTTAACATTATCAAACATGACAACTTTTAAAATTGTTTTACCTCTTCTGATTATTGGCCTTGCACTTTCTTGCAGTAAAAAATCTAAGAATATTCCCTTTATGGAGCATTCAGAATGCACTTATTTGAATTTAGATGATTTTCAGAAATATGGAAATATGCACAATTCCATGTTAAATATAGCCAACGCAAAGTGGTTGTGAAAATTGAAAGTCTGCAATCCATTGAAAATCAAAATTTAGCATCCATCAATCTTTCAAATCTACCCAAACCTGGGTATAACTACATAGACCATTTTGACGAAAACAACTATGCATCAAACCTAACCTATCAACAAAAACTAAATGCAATTAAAGACTTCAATATTGACTTTATTCCTAGTTTAGATCTTAGCACAGATGACTCGATTCTAACTAGAATTCATCTGGAAAACTTCAAATCTTGGGTTGACCCTGACACAATGTATGCCAGAGCATATGTTCAACCAATTTATGGCAGTGTTATGCCAATTGATTACCTAGATACCCTCCTTGCCTTGGGCCATATCGATAATTTTGAACATACAGTGTAACCGTCCGAGCAACTACCCCTTGTGCGCCACTATCGCTTCTCCGACCTTTG
>CAZULM010000086.1:0-20135 GCA_964621185.1 uncultured Saprospiraceae bacterium
CTCAATTTCATTCAATCGCATTGCACTTGGGGTACAATATGCGGATAGTCATTTTTTGTTAAACCATCAAAACTATGTCAATCATGCTTCAATTATCAAAACGTCCTTCAGAAATGGACGAAAACGAACTTGCTGAAAATGCTCTTGAACTTGGATTCCAGATTCTCCGGAAATGGGGCCCAGGGTTGCTCGAAAGTGTTTATGAGGAACTCCTGGTGTTTCATCTGCAGAATCTTGGGTTTTTCATTGAACGACAAAAAGAAATCCCGTTTGAAGAGGAAGGCATCAAGATGTCTATTGGTTTCCGTGCCGATATCATCGTTGAACGCAAACTTATTTTGGAACTCAAGTCTGTTGACAAGCTTGCTATGGTTCATTTCAAAGTTTTGATGACCTACTTGCGCTTGACTAAATTGAAATTAGGTTTGTTGATGAATTTTAATGAGGCGTATTTGAAGGATGGGATTAAAAGGGTCATAAATGGGCGCTTGTAGTTTTTGATTTTATTAGGCGCTAATACTCCTCCACCGCCCTCTTCCCCCACACCCAAAAAACCGTAGGCGTCACAATCATATCCAGCAACGTAGAAGACAAAAGGCCGCCCAGTATCACGGTCGCCACAGGATAGAGGATTTCTTTGCCTGCCGCCTGGGCATCCAAGGTTAAGGGTATCAGGGCCAATGCTGCCACCAATGCCGTCATCAACACGGGGACCAGGCGTTCCAGGGAGCCGCGTATTATCATCTTTTTATCGAACTGTTCGCCTTCGTGCTCCATCAAGTGCAGGTAGTGCGATATCATCATGATGCCGTTGCGGGAGGCAATGCCCGTGAGCGTGATGAAGCCCACCAGCGTGGCCACCGAAAAAGTGCCGCCCGTGAGCCATACCGCTGCCACGCTGCCAACCAAGGCCAGGGGAATGTTCAGCATCACCTGTGCCACGATGCGCCAGGAGCGGAAATGCGCGTACAGCACCAGGAAGATGCCCAGCAACACGAATATGCTCAGGATGCCGATCAAGCGGGAAGCGTCTTTCTGCGCTTCAAATTGGCCGCCATACTGCAAAAAATAACCTTGTGGCATGGCCACTTTTTCCCCCACAACCTTTTGAATCTCCGCCACCGTGCTGCCCAGGTCGCGACCCTGTACGTTGCAGGACACCACAATGCGGCGCTGCCCGTTTTCATGGCTCACGGAGTTGATGCCTTTTTCATATTCGATATGGGCAATGCTTTCAAGGGGGATCAACGCGCCGTCTGGGGTATGGATCTGCGTCTTTCGGATATTCTCCAAGTTCTCCCGGTCTTCCGGCACGGCACGCAAGAGCAAGTCAAAAGTTTTTTGCCCGTCGAGAATTTGGGAAATCACCCTTCCGCCATACAGCACCTCCAGGTCGCGGGCAACTTCTCCCGTTTGCATCCCGTAGCGCTGCAAGGCCGCCCGGTTGAGCCTGATGGTCAGTTGCGGTACCAATACCTGGCGCTCCACTTGCACGTCTACAGCGCCTGGCACCTTCTGGGCAGCTTGTTGTACCGCGCCTGCAAGGGCTCGCAGTTCTGTCAGGTCTTCGCCGAACACCTTGATGGCCACCTGTGCCCGCACACCCGAGAGCAGGTGGTCGAGGCGGTGCGAGATGGGCTGGCCAATGCTGACCGATACGCCGGCCAGGTTTGAGAGTTGCTTGCGTATGTCGGCCACTACTTCCGTGCGGGGGCGGGCATCCGGGATCAAGTCCACATCAATTTCGGAGTTACTGACGGGCTCTACGTGTTCATCTAATTCAGCGCGGCCGGTGCGGCGGGCGGTGTAGTGCACGTCAGGCACTCTCAGGATGAGCTGTTCGGCTACCGTGCCAATTTTGTTGCTTTCCTCTAACGATGTACCGGCGGGGGCATACAAATTCACCGTAAAGCTGCCTTCGTTAAAAGGTGGCAAAAATTCAGTGCCGAAACGGGATACCATAAATATGGAGGCCGCCACTAAAATTCCCGCTACACCAATTACCAGCCTGGAATTGTTCAACCCAAAATGGAGCAGTTTTACATCCTGTTTTTTCAACCAGGTCACCAAGCCGGATTCTTTGCCTTCGTTGAGCTTTGAATTGGGCAGCAGGTAGGAACAGAGCGCTGGCGTTACCGTTAAAGAAACCACCAGCGATGCCAGGATAGACGTGATGTAGGCAATGCCCAGTGGGGCAAAAATGCGGCCTTCAATGCCCTGCAACTCGAACAAAGGCAAAAAGACCAGCACCACAATGATGGTGGCATAAACGATAGAATTGCGCACTTCACTGCTGGCGGCATAGACCACCTGGAGCGGGTTTGCTACGTTGCGGGTGACCGTCGTACCGTCCTCCGTCACCTCTGTGACCCGGTTTTCTTTTAACCTTCGAAACACGTTTTCCACGTCCACGATGGCATCGTCCACCAATTCACCGATGGCAATGGCGAGGCCACCCAGGGTAAGGGTATTGATGGAAATATCGAACCATTTGAACACAAGCGCGGTAATGACTAATGACAGCGGGATGGCCGTCAACGTGATTACTGTGGTGCGGAAATTCAGGAGGAACAAGAACAGCACGATGACTACCAGAATAAACCCGTCGCGCAAGGCTTCCTCTACATTGGTGAGCGAATGTACAATGAAGTTTTTCTGCTGGAAAACCTTGGTATTCAGGCGTACATCATGGGGCAATGCCGGCTGTAATTCCGCAACGGCCTTTTCAATGTCGTCTGTCAGGGCAACGGTGCTGGCGCCCGGTTGTTTTTCTACCGTCAGGATAACGGCAGGCCGGGCATTCACCGAAGCATCGCCGCGTTTGATGGCTGCGCCAAACTGCACCGTTGCCACCTGGCTGAGCAGTACGGGCAAGCCTTCCCGGTTGGCCACGACGGTCTGCTGCAGATCCTCCAGGGTTTTTGCGCGCCCCAGCACAGAAATCAGCACTTCCGAGCCGTAGCGGTTGAAAAAATTCCCGGAAGTGTTCAGGTTGGCGTTTTCGAGCGCTCGGGTGAGGTCTTCGAGCGTGAGGCTGTACTGCTTTAGTTTCACACTGCTCACCAATACCTGGTATTGCAGCCTGTCGCCGCCAATGGGTATCACCTGTGCTACGCCTTTTATGGCCAGCAAGCGCCGCCGGATGGTAAAATCTGCGAGTGTGCGCAAATCTGCCGCCGTGCTGTGCACTTCACCGGTGGTACTGTCCGGTTCGGCCGTCACGCCAATCAGCATGATCTGGCCCATAACCGATGAGATAGGCCCCATAACAGGGACGATGCCATCGGGCAGGGGGACGGTGCTCAGTTTTTCGGCTACAAGTTGGCGGGCCCTGAACACATCCACATCCCAATTGAACTCGACGAAGACGAGCCCGATGCCCCGCGACGAGCTGCTGCGCACCACTTCTACGCCCGGAGAGCCGTTGAGGGCGGTTTCTATGGGCAATACGGCTTGTACCTCCAGTTCTTCAGGCGACATGCCCCCGGCTTCCAGAAAAACAGTCACACGTGGGCGGTTGAGGTCGGGCAGCACGTCAACAGGGAGGTTGACGGCCGTCCAACTGCCCCAAACCAGCAGCAGGGCGGCGGCGGCCACGACAAAGAGCCGGTTTTGAAGCGAAAATTTTATGAGTTGGTTGAGCATGTCGTTAGCAGCATTTTTCTCCTGCCTGGATTGGCGGGCATTTTACCGTGCCGTAGCTGCAATACACGCAGCAATCGCCTGGCTTGGGTTTTAACATCGTTTTGCAATGCTCACATTGGTAAAAAAACTGGCAGGCATTGGTGGGCATGGTCTCCTCTTTTTGGAAGCCGCAATTTGGACAGGTCAACACGGATTGCAGGATTAAATTGGGCGTTTTCTGCTTGCTTTTTTGCCAATAACGCCATGCGCCCCAGCCAATTGCCATTGCCCCAAACAGCCAGAACAATGGCGCGTACTGTTCTGCGAAGCTGGTAGCTGCGGTGACTGCGCTTCCACCAATGATAATGGCAAGCAGCGGCAAGCCAAAGCAGCACAGGAAGGGTGCTACTATGGCCAGGATGCCTGAAATGGTGTACAGGTGTTCTTTTTTCATATTGCGTGAGTTCAAGGAAAAATGGGGCGGTAGCGCGGCTTTTAAGCCGCCCGAAAAAGGCCATTTATGGCCGTCTTGGACGAAATAACGGCCATGAATGGCCTTTTTCGGGCGGCCTGAAGGCCGCGCTACCGGCAAATTATTGCGCCCGGCGTTCGTACTGGCAGCAGCCGTGGAGGTTGTTGTACGCCGTATCGTCGCCCCGCAACAGGTCGGTGTCGTAGCCAGCTTTGGCGATTGCCTGGTGTATTTGCTTGACACTTGTTTTGCCTGGATCGAACACTACGTTGAACTGGTGGGTATCCACGTCCCAGTTGGCGCTTTGAACACCGGAAACCCCCTTAGCTGCTTTTTCGATGGTCTTTTTGCACATCCCGCAGTTGCCCCAAACCTTGAACTCGGCGGTTTCACTGGCAGCTACGGCCACAGCAGCTTTTTTTACCATAGGGGTAGTGACCAGCTGCGGGTCGGTGGTGGTGTTGGCCTCGGTCGCCCCGTGTTCGTCGTGCGCGCCTGCTGCTGCCTTGCTGTGGTCGCAGGTGGAAGCTTTTTCCGTGCCTTTGGCACAGCATGCTTTCCCGTCTTTATGGGCGCCGGCGGCACAGCATGCTTTTTTAGGTGCCTCGGGCGCTGGCGTTGTGGTTGTGGTTTCTTGTGCGAATGCAACTTGGCTGATAAAAGCCGCGAAACAGATAACTAGGATATTTTTCATGTTTTTGAAAATTGAAAAGGGATGGAAAATGAGTGAAAACGGTTTTTTGAGCATGTTTATCAATGGTTGTGCCCCTCATGGCCGTGTCCTCCGGAACCGGCATCGACCTTCAAGACAAAATCGGCCGTGTGTACTTTCCCATTCGTTTGGAACTGGAGCCAGCCGCGGTACATGCCAGGCTTGGCAAAAGTAGTGTGGATGTCTAATTTGCCGCCTTCTGCTGATGGGTGGGTGTGCACGAATTCTTTTGAGGCTACTTCTACTAAAACGAGGTGGGCTTTTTCACCCAGGTAGTTTTCAAAAGTGGCGGGGTCAACAGATTTTCCGCCTTGTTTGATCGTCACGGGTATGTGTTGCTGATTGCCGCTGCTAAAACCTTTGGCATCGTGCCCTGCCTCCATGGTCAGGGTGTAACCATCGACTGTGGTGCTCATTTTGGGCTGGGTGTAGGCCACCGTTTTTGCAGGATTTCCGCTTACGTTGAATTCCTGTTTGTTGACCTGGTTCAAGCCGCCGAGGGGTTTGTAGTCGGCGAAGGCCCAATATTTGCCGCCCGCATCGAAGCGCGTTTCGTTGTGGCCTCGGCCATTGGTAAAGTTCTCGCCTTTGCCCAGCACTTTGATGTCATAGCTTCCACTGGCGCTGTATTCCGGGTGGATATGGTCGAACCAGGAAAGGTCGTCGCTGACCAAAATGAGATGCATTTTTTTCTCGTGCACGAGGTCGAGGGGAACGGGAGCGCTTTCATTGCCTTTGATTTTTGGTGTGAAAGAGAGCATGCCCGGCTTTCCCGCTTCCAACTGAGCGGGGTTGAAGGCAAAGTCGATAAAATATTCTGCGGTGTTGGCCGCTACTTCGGACTTCATAGGTTCCAGATCCATATGGCATACCGGGCAGGAGCCGGGCTGGTCGTAGGTTTTTCCCTTCTCGCAGTTCATCGGGCAGATGTACTTGGTACCGGGCGCCGCCATTTCGGTAGCAGCAGCATGTTTTGAGTGGTCGTTTTTGCAGGCAGTAAACGCCGCAGCGGACAAGGCGAGCGCCAGGCCCGCAATGATCATGTTTTTCATAAAAAGGTGATTTTAAACACGTTGTTGGGGTTGTGTCAAAAGGTTCAGTACTGCAAATTGATGCCAAACTTTTGACACAACACCCGGAAAATAAAAAGTGAAATTGGAAAATGGGCTGCTGCAGGTACAAAAGGAAGTGTCCATGATTCTCCTAAAATGGAGCCATTGAAAAGGCTACGAATCGAGTGAACAGCTTCAAATACCTGGAAATTGCAGCAGGACAGGCACACGTATGGCTTACGCGGCACTAGGCACTGATCTTTGGCGGTTGCCAAATGGAGCGATAAACGTCTTCGGGCATATGCTGCGCGAAGTAGAAAGCCTGCTTTTTCAATGCATTGGTTTGCAGGCAGATAGTTTGGAAAAGATCGGTGATGTCAAAAGCCAAGGCAGCGCCGGCGTGGCAAATCATACCGCAACCGGGGCAGTGGCAGCCTTTTTCGTCTTTGTCGCAGGGGCAGCCAGTCCGTTGATCCTGCCCTTTGTTTGCATCGGTGGAAGTTGCGTCTTTGTTAGAGCAGCAGGATTTCTGCTCCTTTTTTTCGTGGTATGCTTTTTCGTGATCGGCATTGTGCCCGCCACAAGCCCAGGCACTGTTCGCCGGAAGGGCAAACAGGCTGATCAAGAGGAACAAAAATTGGATACGATACTGCATAATCGAGGCTACAAAGGTAGCAATTTTAAAAAAGTAACTGGAATCAATAACCTTTTGTTTTGAAATGAGGCTACGGTTTATGCTTCAACAAGCGGGCTTGCCGCCAATTTCCCTGAATTTTCAGGTGTACAAAGTATAAGCCATCGGGATAGCCTTCCAAATTGATGTCGGGGTTTTCGTTTGACGTTATTTCCCGCTGTTGGACAAGTTTGCCATGTACATCCGTCACCATAACGGCTTGAATCAGTTCGCCCCCAGTTTTTATAGAGGCCAGGCCGTTGCCCGGATTTGGATAAAGCTCAAACCCAACGGATTTCGTCGGCTCCCTGCCTGGACTGCTTTGGGTAATCACGCCCCGGCGGTACAACACCTTGTCGCTTGTCGGGTCGGCATACACGAGGTGGAACACGCCGTTTCGGAAATTGATGGAGGGGTATTGCAGGGTATGGGTTCCGTCTTTGAAAACGGCACTGTTGCTTTTGAGGCCTTTCGATCCGCTGATGGAATAATGGAAATAAATTTCCCGGCTTTTTTCCACAAATACCAGCCCGATGGTGTCGCCGCTTGCCGTGATGTCTGCCTGGCTTTGCACGTTTAGGTCGAGTTGCGCCGGAAAGGCAATTTGGTCGCCAAACTGCATGGATCCGGCGTGCAGGGTGCTCAAATATATTCGCCCTTTACCACTGGCGCCACTGGTCCAGACGGTCACAAGGGAGTCGCCCGCGCGTGCCATGCGCGGGCCAGCAATGGGGCAAAAGCTCAGTACCCAATCGGTGGAGTCCACGTCGGCGGCAGTGTCGAAACTTGCGGCTAAGTTGGTGGAGCGGCTCACCCAGATATCGCGGAGGTTTTGGTTGTTGTTGCGGTAAACCATCCATATCGAATCGCCGGAGGCAAGCATGTCCGCGGTGCAACACTCACATACCATGCCGCCGGGCGATGGGGCGTTGCCGACAACGGCATCCAGAAACGTTTGCCCGCCATCGGTGGAGCGTTTTACCTGGTATGTAGCGCCATTTTTTTCAAAAATATAGCTGATAACCGGGTTTCCAGTGCCGTCGATGACGATGGAAGCTAAAGTGTTATAGCCTCCGGGCACTGCTGCCTGCACTGTTACAGGCGGCTCGAAGCTGAGCCCGCCATCCGTTGATTTGGAGAGCAAGATACCTTGCTGGGTATTTTCAAATACCACAAATACCTGGGTCCCCGACACTGCCACATCGTAGCCGCCAAAGCCGAACAAGGCAGGCTGGATGGTGCTTTGCACCACGCTTACCGGAGTACTGAAAGCATTGTTCTCATACCGGGCGCACCAAATCCGAGCGGGGCTGCCGCTGGTGCCCCAGGTGGCCAATGGGGTGCCGTCGGCCAAAAAAGTTATGCGGGGAGCTGTGACGGGAAGCGTTGTGGAGCTTATCACGGTGGAGTCGGACCATTGCACGAGGGTTTGGGCGCTGAGCGAGCAGGATAAAGCGAGATAAAAAACGGCAATTAATTTATTCTTCATGGCGACCAGTTTGTACTTGTGTGAAGCGCGATCAGTAAATGTCAGTCGAGTGTTTTTTTCAACAATTGCGCATTAATTGCGACGATTATCGTGCTCAGGCTCATCAGAACCGCCCCGAATGCCGGACTGAGCACAAAATTCGGGTAAAGCACGCCGGCAGCCAGGGGTATGGCAAAGATATTGTATCCCGTTGCCCATAAAAGGTTTTGCAGCATTTTATTGTAGGTAGCCTTGCCGAAATTGACCAAACCGAGCACGTCGGAGGGCTTGCTGTCGGTCAGGATAATATCTGCGGTTTCGGCGGCAACATCGGTGCCGCTGCCGATGGCGATGCCGACGTTGGCCTGTGCCAGCGCGGGGGCATCGTTCACGCCGTCGCCGGTCATGGCCACAAATTCGCCTTTTTTCTGAATATCTTTCACGATTTCTACTTTTTCGTGCGGCAATACCTCGGCAAAATAGCCGTCGAGACCCAATTTCTCTGCCACCGACTTGGCTACCTTTTCGTTGTCGCCTGTTGCCATAAACACTTTTATGCCTTGGCCTTTCAAAGCTTCCACGGCTTTTTGGGCATCTGGGCGGATTTGGTCGGACAGCGCAACGAAGCCTACCAAAGTGCTGCCTTCCAGCACGAAAACCACGGTTTCAGCGTCGTTGCCCGTTGCTTCTGTGGGGATTTCAATGTGGTTTTCCCGCAGGAATCCGGGGCTGACCACCTTTACCTTTTTGCCCCCAACTTCTCCAGACACCCCTTTGCCGGTTATGGAAGCAAAGTTGTCGGCTTTCGGGATCGACAAGCCTTTGGCTTTGGCCGCCGTAACTACGCCTTGTGCAATTGGGTGCTGGCTTTCCTGTTCCAATGCCGCTGCCACGGCCAGCAAGCTGTCTTCGTCATAGCCTTTGCCGATGGCTTGTATTTTGGATACCCCGAACTTGCCTTCCGTTAAGGTGCCAGTTTTGTCAAATACCATGGCCGTTATCTGGCGGGAATTCTCGAAAGCCGTCCTGTTTCGGATGAGCAAGCCCTTTTGGGCTGTCATGGCCGTAGAAATGGCGACCACCAATGGGATGGCGACCCCCAAAGCATGGGGACAAGCCGTGACCATGACCGTGACCATGCGCTCCAGGGCAAAAGAAAATCCCTGGCCCTGCAGCAGCCATACCGCCAGCGTGGCGAAACCTGTACCCAAGGCGATGAACGTGAGCCATTTTGCGGCGCGGTCGGCCAGGTGCTGGGTATTGGATTTTGCAGCTTGGGCTTCCTGTACGAGGGCAATTACTTTGTTCAGGTAGCTGTCTTTACCTGATTTCCCTACCTTTATTTTCAAGCTGCCCTCGCCGTTGATGGCGCCTGCGATGACCTTGGAATCTGTCGTTTTTGTCACAGGCACGCTTTCTCCGGTGAGCATGCTCTCGTTGACGCTGCTGTTGCCTTCCACCACGATGCCATCCACCGGTATTTTCTCGCCGGGCTTTACCAGTACCAGGTCGCCTACCTTCAGATCCTCCACTGGCATGTCGTGCAGCATTTCGCCATGATAGGCATGGGCTTCGGCGGGCAGCATCTTGACGATCAGCTCCAGTGCTTTAGAGGCGCCCGCCACCGATTTCATTTCGAGCCAATGCCCCAGCAGCATGATGACGATCAGGGTAGCCAATTCCCAGAAGAAATCCATGCCCTCCACCAAGCCAAAAACAACGGCTGTGCTGTACAGGTAGGCGACCGTGATGGCCACGCCCACGAGGGTCATCATGCCGGGATTCCGGCTTTTCAGCTCCTGCCAAAGCCCTTGCAGAAAAGGCCATCCGCCATAGAAATAAATGATGCTGCCCAGCACGACCGACAATTCCGCGCGGCCAGCGAAGTCGAAATGGTAGCCTGCGGCCATTTGAAACATGGGTGAAATGGCTACTACCGGGATGGTCAGCACCAGGCTAGTCCAGAACCGCCGCAGGAAATCAGAGATCATGGCCGAATGGTTGTGGCCGGCATGTTGATGGCCATCCATCGTTTTGCCATGCTGCTGCGCGGCGTTAGCGGTGTTGTGCTTTGCTGTATGGTGATGGTGATCTTTCATGGCAAGTTGATTGTGACGGCGAACCGCATAAATTAAATTCAAAGGAAAGGGGTTAAGGGTTGCCTGATACAATAACATTTCCTAGTTATGCTTCCGTCAATTCAGCCCTGAACCCTGATTCGTTGACCGCGGCGATCACCAGATCGGCATCCAGGTTTTCGCCCTTGACGGTCATCTCCTTGTCGAGGGACTGGATATTTACCGACCAGTTGCCAGTGCCGACCGCTTCGTTCAACGCTTCGGTTACCTGGCCCACACAGCCCATACATTTGATATTGGTTTTAAATTTCAGTTCTTGTTTCATGACTTAATTTTTAATTGTTTTTGAATTTCATTGATTGATGCTGCAAAATTATGGGGGGAACCGGGCCAGCACGTTACGAAATCATGGATCAGGTTTATGCTTTGATGGCTTATTGTTCAGTTTATCGCTGCCATTTAAGGCGAAGGCTGTTACCCACCACGCTGACAGAGCTCAAAGCCATGGCGGCCCCGGCAACCATCGGGTCGAGCAGGAAGCCATTGAACGGGTACAGTACGCCCGCTGCGATAGGGATGCCGATGATGTTGTAGATAAATGCCCAGAACAGGTTTTGCTTGATGGTCGCTACAGTGTGGCGCGACAGGCGGATGGCTTCCGGCACCTTGTTGAGCTCGCTGCTGATAAGGGTCATTTTGGCCACATCCATCGCAATGTCCGAACCCTTGCCCATGGCGATGCTCACCTCGGCGCGGGCCAGTGCCTGGCTGTCGTTGATGCCGTCGCCCACCATGGCTACCACATTGCCCTCTTGTTGCAGTTGCTGGATGAAGGCTTCTTTGTCGGCGGGCAGCACTTCTGCTTTGAAATGGTTTAACCCAAGTTCCTTTGCCACTGCGGCGGCAGTCTCTTTGTTGTCGCCCGTAAGCAGATATACTTCTATGCCCATGCGCTGAAGTTCTTGCACCGCTGCTATAGATCCTGGTTTTATCGGGTCGGCAATGGCCGCAACGGCGAGCACTTTTTGCTCGTTGGCGAAATAGATTACCGTTTTGGCATTTGACGACCATTGTTGGGCCTGCTGTTTCAGGTGTTTGGAAATGGCCACTTGGTTCTCCGCCATCAGCGCCCAATTGCCTGCCATCACTTTTTGCCCTTTGTATTCGGCGCTTATCCCTTTGCCGGTAATGCTCTCCAGATTGTTCAAGGTCAAGGTTGGTTCGCTGGTTTCAAGGTGATCCACGATGGCATCCGCTAAGGGGTGTTCCGAGTTTTTTTCTAAGCTGTACAGCACTTGTCGCCATTCTCCGGTTTCCTGGCCTTTTTCCCAAACCAGCGCTTCAACCTCGGGGCTGCCAGCGGTAATGGTGCCTGTCTTGTCCAATACCACCGCTTGGATGCGGTGGGCTGATTCCAGGCTTTCGGCGTCTTTGATCAAAATCCCGTGCTCGGCGCCTTTGCCGACCCCGACCATGATGGCTGTGGGAGTGGCCAGGCCCAGGGCGCAGGGGCAGGCAATGACCAACACCGTTACCATGGCCAGCAGGCCGTGGGTAAGGCCGTTGGCGCCGCCCAGCAGCCACCAGGCGCCAAAGGATGCCAGGGCGAACAAGATGACGACTGGCACAAAGATGCCCGCGATGCGGTCAACGAGTTTCTGTACGGGCGCTTTTGAGCCTTGCGCCTCCTGCACCATCTTTATTATCTGTGCCAACAGGGTATCGGCGCCCACTTTTTCGGCCACGAACAGAAAGCTCCCTTTTTGGTTGATGGTGCCTGCCAAAACGCGGTCGTTTGCGCTTTTGGGTACCGGAACCGGCTCGCCGCTCAACATGCTTTCATCCACGTAAGAGCTGCCCGATTGAACGATGCCATCCACGGGGACTTTTTCGCCGGGCTTTACCAGCAGCAAGTCGCCCACGCGCACCTGCGCGATCGGCATTTCCATGGTATGACCGCCCTGATGTACGATGGTTACGGTGTTTGGCTGCAAGCCCATCAGTTTTTTGATGGCGGAAGAAGTGTTTGCCTTGGCACGTTCTTCCAACAGTTTGCCCAAAAGGATAAAGGCGATAACGATGCCCGCCGCTTCAAAATAAACATGGGCGTGCAAGCCGCGGCTGTGCCAAAATTCCGGGAAAAGGGTGTTGAAGATGCTGAACAGGTAAGCGATGCCCGTGCTGAGCGCTACCAGGGTGTCCATGTTGGCCGAGCGGTGGCGGGCTTGTTTCCAGGCGTTGACAAAAAACGAGCGCCCCAGCCACAGCACCAGCGGTGTGGACAATGCCCACATCGCGTACTCCACCTTGGGCAAATCCATGAAGAACATGCCGAGGATGCCCAGCGGGATGGCCAGCACGCCGGCCCAGATCGTGCGGCGGCGCAGGCCTTGATACTGCTGCTGGTGGATTTCCTCGACTTTAGCCTCTGCCGCAGCATTTTCTTCAATTACAATGCCATATCCAATGCCTTGCACGGCTTGGTGCAGCTTCTCCGGCGTAATCAGGTCTGGCGCATATTCTACCTGAACGGTTTGGGTTGCGAAATTGACGGCTGCAGTTTTTACCCCGGGTTGTTGGTTCAGTATGGACTCGACACTGACCGCGCAGGCGGCGCAGCTCATGTCGGTCACCGGAAATTGTTTGCGGATGGTTGTTGCTGCTGTGGTTTCCATAGTACTTCGTTTTATTGAGTACAAAGGTCGGCCCGAAAGCAGCGGGGTTTGTTACAATATCCTGGAGAAGTGTTGCGAATTAATGGTTGTGCACCTGATCCAGCGGCTTTCTGCGCCCGGCATGGTTGTTTTTGAAGGCACTGGGCGTCATGCCGCTCACTTTTTTGAACTGGCTGCTCAGGTACGCCACGCTGGAGTAGCCCAGTTTGAAGGCGATTTCCGACAAGGTGAGCTCATTGTAGGCCAGCCATTCTTTTACCTTTTCAATTTTTTGCAGGATGAGGAACTGTTCCAGGGTAATGCCTTCCACGCTTGAAAAAAGCTTGGAAACCGCCGAGTAGTCGCGGTGGAACGTAGTGCTGATGAATTTTACTAAGCTGAAATCTTCCGGCAGCTCGCCCGACTGCACTTTTTCGATCAAGCTGGTTTTTATCTTCTCGATGAGCTGGCTGTGCTGGTCGTCGAGGATTTCAAAGCCGATGGCTTCCAGGTCGCTGCGCAGTTTTCTTTCCTGTTCCGGGTTGATTGGGCTTGCCAGTTTGACCTCGCCCATGGTGACGGCTTCTGCCGGGATGCCATTTTGCTTCAATACCTGTGCGACGCTGAGCACGCAGCGGTGGCAAACCATGTTTTTTATGTGAAGGGTAGTCAATGTTTTTTCTTCCAGATTTTTTGAATATGCGCCGAGGTGACAACAAACAACGTAAAACCTGAGCAAATTGTCAGCAACCCAAGCACAGAAAATGCCCGCAACAGCCAATTGCCTATGTTGTCACGAGTTTCATAGTCCATCACGTGCAACATCCAGAACCAATCAAAGATACGCCATTTTTCATTGCGGAATTTTTCCACTGTGCCCAGTTCGGCTGCCACGAACACTACTGTATTGGAAGGGTGCTCAAAGGTGACGGCCCAGGCAGGTATTGGGTTCTCCCGGTATTCATGGTCGGGCGGCAGTGTATCCAGATAAGCTGCGGATTTCAGTGTCGGCAAGCCTTTAAATTGTTGGGCAGCCATCGCTATCGCTTCTTCCCTGGACAATGCCGGGCGCAAGGCTCCCGTTTTAGCGTTTGCCAATTGTACTTTGCGCGGGTGGCGGTGCTGGACGCCTTTTTCAAGGTAAACAATTTGCCAGCAAACATCCTCAAGTACGGGAATTAGACGGAGACTGAGGATACTGTCGGGATGGATACCTGCCTGGTGTAAATTGCCAAGAACAACAGAAGGCGACACCCAGCCATCGACATCAGGAGCCACCAGCGGAGCCGGTTGCCGCTGATGGTCGCCATGAATTTCGTCCATATCCGACCAGGTGAAATAAAGCCCGCCAATGGTCCAGAGCAAGAATTGGATTCCGATCGTAACTCCCATGTATCGGTGCAGGCGACGCAGGTAGTATTGGCGAGAATGGCGCATAAAAGCTATATTTTGACGAAAGTGCCTTGGCCGATTACGGCGCCAGCCACATCTATTAAGCGCACAAAATAAACACCCGCTTCAAAATTAGTAACATTCAGGGCGTTTTGTTGCAAATTCTCCAGGCGGTACAAACGGCCTGTACTCGACCAAATTTCTGCCTGCACGGCAGATTGGGTATTGGAATCACCGCTCAGCGAAAAATTCAACAGGGAAGTTGCTGGATTTGGCCAAAGTTGCATCGGGCCATGAATAGCCGGCCCCTGCAACGAGGAGGCCATTGAATCTGGCAGGAGGTGTACGACCAAGGTGTAGGTATCGTCGCCACTCAGGGCATGATTGTGGTTGGCCGACAGCCCGGCCAGGTACAGGGTGATGTTTCCTGCGTTCGTCGTTGGCGCCTTCCAATGAAATGTCCAGGAAAGGCTGTCAGGTGGCACGGCATCAGCGCCACAGGGTGTATGCGAAACGTATTTTCGCGGCCCGTCGCTAAACGTCCGGGTGCGGGTCGGGTCGTCTATGCTGAAAGTGCCAATGGTCGTGTTTCCCACGTCTTTCAAGGCCAATGCCACAAAACCAAACTTGTCGCGCCCCGTTTGCCGCATCGTGACACGGGCATCGAAAATTTCACCAGGGCTGTACCGCAGGGTAGTGTCGTTCAGGGCTAATTGCAAGCTGCCGGGGCCAGTATTCGAAGTGCCGCCGTGACAGCCCGTGCAACTGGTTTCACCCGGTGCGCCGGTATGGCCCCCTACAAACGGTGAGTCGCAAGGGCCGTTGGGCGGAGCGGAATAATTCCCAAGTGCCAGCATCGCAGATGCGAGCATGGCCAACAGAGCAGTTTTTAATTTCATAGTCATTTTTTTTGTAGCCTTTAACAGCGGAAGCTTGCCACGGGGCTCCCAAACCATTACTGCACCAAAACTTTTTGCAGCACCGCTTCTCCATGAAAAATCGCCCGCAAAAAATAGGTCCCCGCAGGGAGGTTCTCCAAGGAGAGAAATGTGGCATGCCCACCTGCTGGCTGGAAATATTCGGCAAGGGCTATTGCGCTGGCGCCTGTCGGGCTTATCAATTCAAACTTCACATTGCCAGGTCGGGACAACACGTAATCCACGTTCAACACTCCCGATACAGGGTTAGGGTAAACGGCCATGTTGATGGGCTGCAACTTGTTTCCACCCGCATCTGACCGCGGGTCGGCTTCTATCGCTTCTGATTTTTCGGTATGATAGATTCCGGTATGGTGCAAGCCAATGGTATGGCAGAAATGCGCGGCGCATCCCGTAGTGCTGTCGGCAATGAAGAGGCAAACGGTATAATGCCCGTTGTGCAAAAAGGCGTGGAACGGGTTCTGTTCCGTTGATCCGGTGCCGTCGCCAAAATCCCAGCTGTAGGTTGTATGCCCCGTTGTGCCTGTTGAGGTATTGGTAAACTGGACGCCAAGCCCCGTGGTATCCAGGTGTATCGTGTATGCAGCATGGCAATCATTCATTACCGGGTGATGCACCACCACTTGTTGGCAAACATGGCTGGTGCATCCTCCATCGTCGTCGGTTACGGTCAGGCAAACCGTGTATGTTCCCGGGTGCGCGTAAGTGTGCACAGGGTTTTGTTCGGAGGATGTGCTGCCATCGCCGAAATCCCAAGCCCAGGAACCGATGGTGCCATCGCTGGTCGATTGGTTGGTAAAATGGATGGTTGGGTGGTTGAGGTCGGGCTGATGGGCGCTGAAAGCGGCGTGGCAGGTGCCCGACTGGGCCACTACCACCACGTGATGGCAGAACGTTGCCGAGCAATTGGGGTTGTGCGCGGTAATAGTGAGGCAGACGTTGTAGGTTCCGGGGGCGCTATACGTGTGGATGGGGTTTTGCTGCGTGGAATGATGCCCATCGCCAAAGCTCCAGGTGTAGCTGGTGATGGTGCCGTCGGCCGTCGAGGTATTGGTGAAGGCGACTGTGTTCCCGCTGACGGTGATATGGAACCCTGGGAAACAGTGCTGCGCCGTTCCTTGCTGGAAAGCGAAAAGGGCGCAAAACAGTATGGATGCTATGCCAGGTTTGAATTGGGCTGCGATGATTGACCAAGGCTGATTCATTTGAAAATCAATTAAACAGGTTGAAAAAAGTACAGCAACTGTGGAAGGTCAATCTGGGATTGTGCGAAGCTATAACATTATTGGTCATTTTTTTACAAATGTCCCGATAAAGGATTCGCCATTTGGCAACAAAAGGCGAATCGAGTATGCGCCCAAGGGCAATTGCCCTGTATTTATCCCCCCGCGCCCCTCAGAAAGCTGGATTTTTTGGTCCAACACCACCCGCCCCAGGGCATCCAACACCTGGCAGGCTGCCAAGTCGGCGGAGGCTTTTATTACCTGCACCGACAAATATCCTGGTGTTGGGTTGGGATAAAGCAACAATCTTGAAGACTCGTTCTCCACCGTCCCGGAAGCGGGCCCGGTCACCACAAATTGCCCCATCATGCCATTGTCTTCATGGCTCAGGATATGACAATGGTACATAAACGGGGTATGCGGGTCGGCAAAGTCCTCGAATTTCGTCACGATTTTCACAGAGCCGTTCATCGGCGGCACCATCACCACGTCTTTCCGGCCCTGCTCGTTGGCAGGCGGCGCTGTGCCATTTTTCTGCACCACGTAGAAGCTGTTGCCGTGCACGTGGAACGGGTGCGCCATCATGGTCTGGTTGGTGATGGTCCACACCTCAGTCTTGCCCAGCTCCACGCTGAAATCCATCTTTTCCATGTCGAATTTCAAGCCGTTGATGAAGAAGTTGGTCATGCTCATCATGGGCTGCGCGGTCAGGCCGAAGCTGCGCTGCCCTGCGCCTGATTGTGGCCATACCGTGTTGGAGATCAAAGTGTTGGGCGTGCTCGTCACAGGGTTCGCTGAAGGAGCCACAACCTTGATTTGCAGCACCTGGAAGCTGGTGTTGTCCAAGGGGCCCAGGGTCATGCCCATCATGGCCGGGCCGCCGGGGAAGCCAGTTGGCAGCTCGTTGCCGAATGTTTTGAGCGATAGTGCCTGACCGCCCATGCCGGTCAAATCCAGCAAGATTTCGGCCCGTTCGCCGGGGCTGAGGGTGAGGCGGGTTAGCGGCACCGGGGCATTGAGCAGGCCTGCATCGCCGCCGATCTGGTGGAAGTTTTTGTTGTTGTCGAAGCCAAATCGGAACACCCGGTGGCTGCTGGCGTTGAGCAGGCGGAGGCGCACTACTTGTGCGGGCGCGTTGAGCATCCCGTTTACCGTGCCGTTCACCAAAACGGTGTTGTCCAACTCGTCGTCGAGCGCGATCTGTTTTTGGCTGTCGAAGGTTTGGAACTGAAATACCAGCGGGAAGTCGTCAACGCCGTAGCTGCGCGGCAGGTTGAGCGCTGCTTCGGCATCGTCGCGCACGATGATAAGCCCTGCGGCGCCTTTCACCACTTGCCCCAAGGTTTTCCCGTGCAGGTGCGGGTGGTACCAATAAGTGGCAGCCTGATCCATCACGGTGAAGCTGGGCGACCAGGTTTCTCCATCCATGATCATGGTATGCGGCCCGCCGTCGTTGTGCGCCGCCACGTGCAATCCGTGCCAGTGTGTGCTGCTGGTGTCGCCGAGCTGGTTGTGCACGTTGAGGGTTATTTGTTGGCCTTTTTCGAGGATCAAGGTAGGGCCGAGGTAGTTGCCGTTGTATCCGAGCGTGGACGTTTGGAAGCCCTGGAAGAAGGACTTTGTCCCGGGTTTCAGCGTCAGGTCGATAGTACTGCCAGAAAGCGTTTCTGGGATGGGGATGGGCGTTTGGCTGTGCATGACGGCAGCGACAAACAGCAGTATGGCGAAACTTGAAGTTTTACAGGCTAGGGAATGCATCGTTATTGTATTATTGGTGGGAATTACTGTGGCTTTGCGTAAGCCGGGTTGCTCAGAAAGTCCTGGTCGGTCAGGGTTTTCATAAACGCCACCAGGTCAGCTTTGGCCTGTGCCGTCATCTGCAGCCCGCCCGGTTGCAGGTTGTACTGGAGTATAAACTCGACGTTGGGCGAGTTTTTCACGCCGTGGTCGTAATGGTCAACCACTTCTTCCAAGGTGGCGAAGCGTCCATCGTGCATAAAGGGCCCGCTGTGCTCGATGTTGCGCAAGGAGGGCACTTTGAATTTCGCCTTGTCGGCCGGGTCGTTGGTCACCTTCATGCGCCCGTTGTCAGTCTGGTCTGCCTCCGCGTCGAGGCCGTTGTTCATAAACTCGTCGTTGGTAAAGTTGTGGCCGGCGTGGCAGTGGAAGCACTCGGCGCCCTTGCTGCTGCCAAACGGGTCGTATTCTGTGAAAAACAGCACGCGGCCCCGTTCTTCGGCATCGGTCAGGGTGGCTTCCCCGCGGAGGTACTTGTCGTATTTTGCGTTGTGCGAAACCATGGTCAACATAAATTGCTCCAGTGCCAGCCCCATGCGCTCCGGCGTCACGGTGGCATCGCCAAAAGCCCGGAAAAACTGATCGGTAAACTTTTTATTGGCAGTGAGCTTGGCCACCACGTTGGGCAAGGTCTCGTTCATTTCAAGCGGGTCCTGTATAGGCTTGAGCGCCTGGTCGCGCACTTTGGGCGCACGGCCGTCCCAGAAAAGGCCGTTCTGGTGCCAGGCCAGGTTCATCACCGACATCGCCTGCCGTTTGCCGGGCAGCTTTTCCACCCCGATGCTAAACTGCCGCCGGTCTGAAAAAGCGTCTTCCTGTTTGTGGCAGTCGGCGCAAGCCTGGGAGCCGTCCTTAGACAGCGACGGATCGTAGAAGAGCATGCGCCCCAGCTGTACGCCCGCTACCGTCAAGGGATTGTCGGCAGGCAGGTCGGGGGTGGGGAAATCGCCGATTTTCAGGTCGTAGGGCGTAGGGTCGTATTTGGCTGGCTCCTCCACCGGGTCGTTTTTGTCGCAGGCAAAGAGCGTCAGGGCTATGGCAAACAGCGCAAGGCAAATTTTCTTCATTATTTTTGATTTTAAACTGATCGATAATTGGTCATCTTGGGCATCACTTGAAATCGGGGCTGTGTACGAAAGCCCAATCCGTCAAACTTTCCAAAAAAGCCAATAAGGCCGTTTTTTCCTGACTTGTCAGGGTAAAAGGCTTGAGTATTGGGCTTTTGTTGGGGTGTTGTTTCCCGCCTGTCTGGTAGTGTTCGATCACGGCGTCGAGGGTCGCCAGGCTTCCGTCGTGCATGTATGGGGCGCTGAGGGCAACGTTGCGCAGGGTGGGCACTTTGAAAAGCGCCCGGTCGCTTTCGAGGCCCGTGAGCCGGATGCGGCCGGAGTCGGGATATGATTCGTACAAGCCGTTGTTCGCAAAGCTTTGGTTGGTGAAAAGGAAGCCCCCGTGACATTTGGCGCAAGCAAGGCGCTCGCTATGGAAAAGCGCCAAGCCTTGTTTTTGCAATGCTGTCAGCGCATGCTCGTTTCCTTGAAAGGCGTATCTGTCGTAGGGGGAATTGCCGCTCAGCAGCGTGCGCTCGAAAGCGGCGATGGCACGGGTTATCACAAAGGCATCGGGCGCCCTTTCATAAGCCTTGGCGGCCAGTTCGACGTATTTGGGCGATCGGCGGAGCCGCTCTGCCACCAGCAAAATGTTGAAATCGAATTCGTTGTGCTCCTGTATCGGCACCAATACCTGCATTTCCAGCGTGGGGATGCCCCCTTCCCGCAGCAGCCGTTTTTGGTACGCCACGTTGGCCAGGCTTGGTGTATTCCGGGTGCCTGGCCTGCCCTCAATGCCTAAACTCACGGCAGTGCTGTCGGAAAATGCCAGATGTGCCGCATGGCAGGAGGCGCAGGAACGGGTACTGTCGGCAGAGAGCACCGGGTCGTAGAACAGCATCTTGCCCAGAGCCACCCGGCTTGGGGTCAGCGCGTTGTCTGGCGGGATTTCCGGGGCGGGGAAGCCCGGCGGGACACGCAGCGCATAGCCTTCCGAAACTGC
>CAZULM010000087.1:0-19816 GCA_964621185.1 uncultured Saprospiraceae bacterium
ACGGCGCGGTGCTGGACACCTTCACCGTGAGCCAGACGAACGGCAACGTGACGCTTAGCTCCGACCTGACGGTGGGCGGCAGCGTCGATCTGCAGCAAGGCTCTCTGGTGCTGAACGGGAACAATTTGACGGTCAACGGCGGACTTTCTACCTTGGCAATGGCCTCAATTACCGGCAGTGCCGCTTCCGGCTTGATTTTGGGTGGCAGCACTGATATTTCCCTGTTTTTTGCTGCAAATGGCAGTTTGTTGGATACCTTGGTCGTCAACCAAGCCAGCGGCAGTGTCATGCTGAACGCCAACCTGACGGTGGTCGGCAGCGTCAATTTGCAACAAGGCTCACTGGCCTTGAACGGCAACAACCTGACGGTGAACGGCGCGCTTACAACCGGCGCGGGGGCTTCCATTATCGGCAGTGCAACTTCAGGCTTGATCCTCGATGGAACGGGCAATGTGTCCCTTATCTTTGCTCCCGGCAGTTCTACCCTCGACACTTTGGTCGTAAGCCAGGGCAACGGCAGTGTAACCTTGAATTCCAATCTGACCGTTGGTGGCAGTGTTGACCTCCAACAAGGCACTTTGGTGCTGAACGGCAACAACCTGAGCGTCAATGGCAGCCTCACAACTGCGGCGGGGGCATCCTTGACCGGCAGCGCAAGTTCTGGCCTTATTCTGGACGGCAGCGGGAACACGACCCTGATATTCACAGCAAACTCCGCAATATTGGATACCCTCGTGGTCAGCCAGAATAATGGCAATGTGACCTTGGATTCTGGCCTTCAGGTCGAAGGCCTCATCGACCTGCAACAGGGTTCCTTAGTGCTGAACAGCGGGAACCTCACTGTAAACGGCAGTTTGGCCAACGCACCGGGCGCATCCCTCACAGGCAGCGCCAGCGCAGGCCTGATACTGAACGGCATGGGCAATTTGAGCCCAGTCTTTTCAACGAATGGCGCTATATTAGACACTTTTGTGGTCAACCAAAGCAATGGCAACGTAGCACTGGGTTCCGACCTGTCAGTTGGCAGCGCGGTGCAGATTTCTCAGGGGGCCTTGATTTTGAACGGCAACAGCCTTACGGTGAACGGCAGCTTGACAACGGCAGCCGGCGCTTCCATCACCGGCAATGCCGCATCGAGCCTGATCCTTGACGGTTCCGGAAATATTTCCCTGGTCTTTACCCCGAACGGCGCCATCCTCGACACCTTGGTAGTCAGCCAAACAGGCGGGGACGTGACCTTGAATTCTGACCTGAGCATTGCCGGGAACGTGGCGTTGCAACAAGGCGCTTTGGTCTTGAACGGCAACAACTTGACGGTGAACGGTGCTATCCAAACGGCTCCAGGCGCCGCGCTGACGGGCAGCCTCTCTTCCGGCCTGACCTTGAACGGCAGCGGCAACGCCTCCCTGATCTTTTCCTCGAACGGGGCCTTGTTGGATACCCTTGTCGTGAACCAAAACAACGGCAATGTATTGCTGACCTCCAATTTGACGGTTGGCGGGAACATTGACCTGCAGCAAGGCACGCTGGTATTGAATGGCGGCAACTTGACTGTGAACGGCGGGCTGAACACCGCAGCAGGCGCTTCCATCACCGGCAGCGCCACATCGGGCCTGATCCTGAACGGCACGGGCGATTTGTCGCCGGTGTTCTCTGCGAACGGCGCGATACTCGACACCTTCGTGGTGAACCAAAGCAACGGCAACGTCAGCCTGGGCTCGGATTTGAGTGTTGAGGCTTTGCTGAGCATCCAACAGGGGTCGTTGCTGCTGAACGGTCAACATTTGACCCTGAACGGCACGCTGAATACCGCAGCGGGCGCCACCATCACGGGCAGTGCCAGCTCCAGTTTGTCCATTGCCGGCTCAGGTGATGTGTCCCTGGTGTTTGCCCAAAACGGGGCATTGCTCGATACATTCGCCGTGCAGCTGCCGGGTGCTGCTGCCACCTTGAATTCAGATCTTGTGGTTGGGGGAAGCCTCGACTTGGAAGACTGCGTCCTGGTGCTGAACGGCAACGATTTGACCATCAACGGAAGCATTTCCACCTCGAACGACGGCGCCATTGCTGGCAGCGCCAATTCAAACCTGATCCTTGACGGCAACGGCGACGCCTCGCTGGTTTTCTCGTCTAATGGCGCCATACTCAACAGCATCGTCGTGAGCCAAAATAACGGCAATGTAATGCTCAATTCTGGCCTGACCGTAGAAGGGAACATTGACCTGCAACAAGGTTCTTTGATGCTTTCCAATGGCAACCTGACAGTGAACGGCACCCTGAACACCGCTGCGGGCGCATCCCTCACCGGCAGCGCTTCCGCAGGTCTGGTGCTGAACGGCACGGGCAACCTGACCCCGGTGTTTTCTGCCAACGGCGGCATTTTGGACACCCTGGTGGTCAACCAGAGCAACGGCAACGTCGTGTTGGGCAGCAAGCTGACCGTAGGCAGCAGCATCGACATCCTGCAAGGCTCCCTGGTGCTGAACGGCAACCAGTTGACGGTCAATGGGGCCCTGAACACCTCGGCGGGCGCGTCGATTACAGGCAGCGCCACCTCGGGGCTGATCTTCGACGGCACCAGCAATGTAGGGGTAGTGTTCGCGCCCGGTTCGGCTGTTTTAGGCACCTTTACCGTCAGCCAGCAGAACGGCAGCGTTACCCTGAACAACGACCTCACGGTGGGCAACAGCCTTACCCTGCACCAGGGCAACCTCGTGCTCAATGGGCATAACCTTACCTCGAATGGTTCATTTACAGGTATTGCCGGCGCCACCATCACGGGCAGCGCTACCTCCGGCCTCGTACTTGACGGCACCGGAAACGCCTCGATCTCCTTTGCAGCGAATAGTGCCGTGCTCGACACCTTGGTTGTCAGCCAGTCGAACGGCAACGCCATGCTTGGCACAGACCTGACGGTGGGCAGCCATCTGAACCTGCAACAAGGCGCATTGGCCCTGAATGGTAACGACTTGACGATCAACGGTACTTTCAGCAATGCTGTCGGCGCATCTATTTCGGGCAACGCCAATTCAGCGCTCGTCCTCGACGGCAGCGGCGACATTACCCTGATATTCACCCAAAACAGCGCCATGCTCGACACCCTGGTGGTGAGCCAGGCCAATGGTGATGTTTCCCTGACCTCCAATTTGACGGTCGGCGGATTGCTGGACCTGCAACAGGGCGTCTTGATGCTCAACAACAACGACCTGACCCTAAACGGTTCGCTCAACACGGGGGCAGGCGCCAGCATCGCAGGCAGCGCCGGCGCTGGCCTGATCTTGGACGGCACGGGCAATGTTTCCCTCGTATTTGCACCAAATGCCGCTATCCTGGAAGATTTGGTGGTCAGTCAAACGGGCGGCAACGTTGCCCTTACTTCCGATTTGATGGTGGGCGGCCAAGTGAACCTGCAACAAGGCTCCCTGCAACTCAATGGCTTTGACCTGACGGTGAAAGGCACCATGAACACCGCAGCGGGCGCCAGCATTTCAGGCAACGGCAATTCTGGATTGTTCCTCGACGGCACAGGCGCTGTGAGCTTAGTTTTCGCGCCCAACACGGCGGCATTGGACACGCTGGTGGTAAGCCAGAACAACGGCAATGTCACCCTCACTTCGGACCTGACCGTAGAGTCGCTGGTGTTTATTCAGCAAGGCTCTTTGGTGTTAGACGGCCATGACCTGACGGTACACGGGATGCTGAATTCTGCCGGCGGCGCGACCATCACCGGCAGCCCGACCTCGGGTTTGATCCTGGACGGCCAGGGTAATGTCAGCCTGGTGTTTTCACCTGCCGGCCCTGTGCTCGACACGCTGGTCGTGAGCCAGAGCAATGGGTTCGTCAGCATGACGGGCGACTTGACTGTGGGCAACTTAGTCGATTTGCAGCAAGGCACCCTGGTGTTGAACGGCAACGACCTTACCATCAATGGGACAATGAACACAGCGGCTGGTGCATCCCTCACCGGCAGCCCGTTTTCCGGCTTGATCTTGAACGGCAGCGGCGATATTTCCCTGGTTTTTGCGCCGAACGCCGCGTCTTTGAGCGCTTTTGCGGTGAGCCAGACAAATGGCAATGTCACGTTGAACTCCAATTTGACGGTCAGCAACAACCTCAATATCCAACAGGGCTCCTTGGTGCTGAACGGCAACAACCTGACGGTGAACGGCTCGCTGGCCATGGCGGCGGGCGCTACGGTCACGGGCAGTGCCACTTCAGGCTTGATACTTGATGGCAATGGCAACGTGACGCTCGACTTCGCTGCCAATGGCTCGGTGCTGGATACCTTAGTCATCAGCCAGACCAACGGCAATGTGACCTTGAACAGCGATCTGGCCGTTGAAGGCAATTTGGGTTTGCAGCAAGGCAAATTGGTGTTGGGCGATTTTGATGTCACTCTTTCCCAAAACGCCCAAGTTGCGGGTGGCAGCGCGAACAGCTACGTGGTGACGAGCGGCAGCGGCGTATTCTCCGCCTATGTGGAAGCGGGCGGCGCCGGGGTTGCTTTCCCTTGCGGCTCTGCCAGCGCCTACCTCCCGGCCATCATTGCCCAGGGCAGCGGCGCCTCCGACACCCATATTGAAATGAACGTCGGGGCAGGTGTATTGGCCGATGGCACTACCGGGACAGACCTCACGGCAACCGAAAGCTTAGTGAACCACACCTGGTTCGTCGGTTCAGCGGACGCGAACGCCCAGCTCGACCTGGAGTTCAAGTTCCTTTGGAATGCCGCCGCCGAGGTGAACGGCTTTGATCGCGGGGCTTGTTTCATCAGCCATTATGTGAACGGCGCTTGGGATTCGCACGCAGTTGCCCAGGCAAGCGCCGAGGCCAACGGCTATTTCAGCATCTACCGCGACCACATCACCTCGCTCAGCCCGTTCCGGGTGGCCGATGCCACGTCGAGCCGCGCTGCGGAACCGCTGCTGCGCGATTTCCAGCTGTTCCCCAACCCCGTCGCAGGTGCCACGCCGCTGACCCTTCGCCTCGATTCTCCGTTGAGCGAAAAGGTGCAGATCAGGGTGCTTGACGCAACGGGGTCAGTATTGATGACGGAATATGTGACCTTGCTGGCGGGCAGCAACGACTATGTGCTGCCAACGGCCGGCTTGGGCGCCGGACTATATGTGATTGATATCCGGGGCGCTGGTCAGCGCGCTGGCGCTGTGCGGCGCTTTGTGAAGCAGTGATACTGTTGGCGTTTTTCGCCATGAACAGTGTTTTTACCCGGCACGTCGGATTGTTCGACGTGCCGGGTTTTTTTATTCGGCTGTAAAATATACACATGTTGATTTGCAGAATGTGACTTACTTTTGTAAGCAAAGGAACTGCCACCAATAACAATTAAACTTATTTGATGTATATGAAAAACCTAATAGTCCTTTCAAGTGCTTTCCTCGTATTAACTTCATCCTTGGTTTTCACCAATTTTGCAAAAAAAGCCAAACGAGTTGAAGAACAGCGAACTCCTGCAGAAGCCTACCACTTTACACAGCCAAATGCTGGTGTGCCTTCAGTCGTACTAAACCCTCTGCCAGCACAGATTAGTGGTTTTCAGGCTATTGCCTGGCGGACTCGAACCAAATTCGTAACAGCACAAAACAACTATGTTGAAACTACTATCAACACTTATTGTGCTGAAGCAGACAACGCGCCGAGTGGGATAGTAACGGTGCAATTTCAAAAGAATTGGGGAGGGACGAACAGAAGCCAGGGTGTGAATGCTTGGAACAGTGTTCAATACGGAAACAATGCAAAAGTGTCATTTGGGGCAATGCTCTCCATCCCTTTTTTCACTCCTCCTTACAACACGGCGCTATCGCCATTTTGTTGCTATGCCGATTTTTACCTGAGGGGCTATGATATGGTCAGCCAAAAAAGCTATTGGCTTCAATTTGCGTTTTTTGACAGCAGGGGAATACCCGGAGATTCATTTTATAAAGATGTTTTTACTGGCGAATGGATGCTAGTTGGCACCTTGCGCAACAGCGCATACATGTCTATGGCTCCAACAAGCAATGCCTTTACGTCAACAACTTTTTCGCCACCCCTCAGGTTTTTCGGAGCCACGATTTCAAGAAACCAGATGGTTGCGATCTTGACCCAATTGAAAGCCAAGATAGGGGGGAATTTTTCAACCAACCCCGACGACCAAAGGATATTTGCATTTGGGTGCACCCCCGAAATTGCCAATGGCCAGACTGGAGGGTGCATGAATTTCAGGATGAACAATATGTACCTGCGCACAGAATATTAGGATAAAGTGCGGCGAATTCAGGTAGCCGGATTGTTACGTGTGTAAAAAACCAGGTCTTGTGCTGCATCCCCCATCAGTTTCCCCTCCCGTTTTCCGCCATATCCGGCTTCTCCCCGGTCTCGATGATCGCCCAGCCGATCACCGGGCGGAGCGCCTTGTTGTTTTCTTCCTGCCGGATGCCCACAAAGCCGGATTTCAGCTCCATTTTGTGGTAAACCCCGTTGTCGTTGACGTGCAGGATGGCGGTGGAGATGCCGGATGGCACTTCGTCGGTGGACACTTTGGGGCCGATGTATTCGACGCTGCGGTATTTGTTGCCCTCGCACATGGAGTACAGTTGGGCCGGCACATACCCTTCTTTGTCCATGTTCTCCCGGTCGGCGGCCAGGCGTTGCTTGAGCGCTTTTTTTGTCAGGGATTTGTAGATATCCTGCCTTTTCAGGCCGAGGATCGGGTTTCGGATATAGGTTTCGTCCCTTTTGATGTATGGGAACAGCCGGATGACCCATCCGGTAATGTAGGTGTCGCCGCCGCAGATAGGCTCTTCCATGTCGTTGACGATGCTTTTCCAGAATTCGGGGTTTGGCTTGCCGCGGGAAGTTTGGGTGAATTCGGCCAGGATGGGCTTCAGGTCGTTCAGCCACCAATCCAGGTCGTATTGCCGCAGCCTGGCAGCCCGCTGTTCGATCTGTATCCAATCTTCCGGCGAGCCTTCGAGGGTGATCTCCGGGATGCCGCAAAGCACGTGGCCCCAATAGTCGAAATAGGTTTTCATGGCGTCCATCAGGGCGATGTCGAAGGCGACGGCGGCATCGCTGTTGGTGCCGGAAAAGCGGCCGGCGATCAGCTCGGCCATCTCCGGGCTGGTGTTCGAGGCGATGGAGTCCTGGAACTGTTGGAACACCCATTCCCAATCGCTGTTGTCGTTGCCGAGCTGGACTTTCCCGGTCATGTCAACGTTCAGGCGCTTTTTGCCCTGGTGCTGCACCAATTTGGCGCGCAGGGCATCGCTGTTCTCGTTGACGTGCCGTGCAAATCCCTGTACGATGGCCAGCCATACCATATCGGGCGACAATACCAGGGGGCGGTGTTGGCTGTAGGCTAAATGTACGGTTTCGAAAAAGCCGTTGGTGTTCACATCTGTCATCGGGCGGCGGTCGCGGGAATAACATTCGAGCTGGCGCGTGGCGACCACGTAACCGTCTTGGTCTTCGTGGGCATATTTGTCGGACAGCATGACGGATTCCACAAAAGCGCTGTTAATCACCTCTTGGTATGGCCGCACGGGGAGTTCTTCCTTGTTGGCTTTTACCTTGTCCACGGCGAAGGTGACCTTTTGGGAATAGCTGTTGAGCACGGGCGGGGTTGTGCGGGAGGGGTATTGGGCGGAAAGCATGTTGGCAAGAACTGCCAAGAGCAATGCGGTTGAGAGGTGTCTCATGGTGTTTCATTTAAGGGTGAAATGAAACATTAATGCTTTTTTTAGGGATTTGGTATGCAGCTTTCCGGCCAAAGTGCTTATTTTGCCGAATAAAAATCTACATATTTGTCCAATAGCGGTTGGGGAGCCTACAAAATTCAAGTCGGCCAAGTTCAATAAAATCAAGGCGAATGCTGTAGAAAAGGATTCGGCAGCACAAGGCCAATAAGCATATTAAAATTCGAGCCGCACAAACACCCTGGCTTCAGCACCGTTGCCTTCCACTTCTTCCACAGAAAAATGTACAAAATAGGCGCTGTCGTCGCTTTCCAGCCGCTCCCACAGCGGGTCTTTTTCGGAATACAATATTGTGACGTCAGCCCCAAGCCCGGGCAGCGCCCCTGGGAACAGCTTTTGGATGCGCCGCTCCAGCAAAATACGGCAATGGCCGGCTATCGATTCGGGCATGCCCGCTTCTGCGACATTGGTCAGGATGATTTCCATATCTATTGTGGTTTCATGATTTCGGTATTGTTCACCCCGAGCAGGAAATAGGGGTTGTGCGCGTCGCGTCGCTTCATCAGCACCCAAAAAGGCTTGTCGAGGTAAAAGTACCGCCTTTTTTGCTGGTTTGGCGCTGCCGAGCGCTCCACCGTGATCACGGCCTGGCTCTCTACCCGCGCGCCGGCCTCATCGAGCTCAAAGGCGATGTTCTCGAACATCGTCCCGATGACGCACTGCCTGAACCCCTCGTTGCCCAGGCGCTTGCCGACCATCTCCGGGTAGTCGCGCTGGCAGTCCAATTTCAGTAGGGGCATGCGGAAAAAATCGTGCTCTCCCAGGGGCGTGGCGCTTATGCTCTTTGCACCGTGCAGCAACTGGAGCAGTGCTGCGGGGGACTGGGTATCGAAGCCCTTAGCCAGCAAGAGTTCATCGGCGGGGTCTTTAAGCCGCAAGCGGATAATGAAGCGGTCATTGCTTTCATAGTGCAGCACTTCCACGCCGCGCTTTTGTTTGCCATCAGCTTCAAATCCAGTTACCTGTTGCCCGCCGAAGTGCATCGGGCAGCGAGTGAAGGGCATTTCGTAGGCGACTTTTTTTAAAAAATAGGCGTAGGAGATGATGTCCTGTTCTTGCAGGTCGATTTTCAGGTCGCGAAAGGACTTGTCGGGGAACTTGGCCCTGCTTTCGCGGTTGATGGCTTCCACCGTCTTTGGCCCAAGGCCGGCTTTGACGTAATAGCTCGGCGCATCGAGGTCGGCTTTGCTGCACACGGGGTTGTTCAGGGCTGTAGCCGTTTTTATAGCAGCGCTGTCGTCGGTGACCAAGGCGATGGGCGCCCGTATTACGGCCTGGCACAGCTCCGTCCAGCAAAGGTTCATCGCGCCGCTCCACAGGTAGTTGCCTTTGTACAGGCTGCCGGTGTAGTGGTTGAGCCGGTCGGGGCTGATCGGCTCTGAAAGCGGCTGTTTGGCGCTGGAATTTGGCCGGCAGCAGGAAAAAAAGACCCCCAGGATGGCGCAAAGGAAGTTCTTCATGGAATTTGTTTTTGTTGGTGCAGCAAATATAACTTGAACTGCCGAATCTTCTACCATCCCCTCTCTGTTTTACCCCACAAAATACCGCATCCCCACAAAAAGCTAAGCCCTTTCCAAAGATTGTATTATCCTCTCCTTCATTACATTTTCCCTAAAAAATGAAGCTTTTTAAGGAGAAATACCGGGCTCCTTGCCTAAATACCCCCATTTTTTTACTATCTTAGCGATTATCGGCTTTTTTAGCCATCCATGCCCATTAAAACGGGCACCATCAAAATCACCCACACAAAATCAGTCTGACCATATTTCCGCAAACAACTGCACAGCCCGGTGCTTGCAGTAAAGACTAAGTTTTTGGGCTTTAACAAAACCGAGCCACCGCTCCCATTATCAAATTACCCCATTATCAAATTATCACATAAAAAAAATATGTTCAAAGAATTGACCAAATCCCAACAGCTATTTGAAAGAAGGAAAAACGCCGTCGCCAATGGGGTAGGGGTGTTCAACACCGCCACCGTGCAGGATGCCAAGGGCGCTGTCATCACCGACTTGGAAGGCAAGGAACTCATCGACTTTGCGGGGGGCATCGGCGTAGTGAACGCCGGCCACTGTCCAGAACCGGTGGTGGAGGCTATCCGCGAGCAGGCGGGCAAGTACATCCACACCAGCTTCAACGTGGTGACTTATGAGCCGTACATAGAGCTTTGCGAAAAATTAGCGGAGCTGCTGCCCCATGGCGACAAGACCAAAGCCATGCTCGTCTGCACGGGCGCCGAAGCGGTGGAAAATGCCGTAAAGATCGCCCGCCAGGCCACCAAGCGCCAGGCTGTGCTCTGCTACACCGACGCCTACCACGGCCGCACCATGATGGCCATGACCCTGACGAGCAAGATCGGTTACAAGCTGAACTGCGGCCCCTTCGCCCCTGAGGTATATCGCCTGCCCTTTCCCAACTACTACCGCTACCGGGGCAACGGCAACATCGAAGAATTTGTCGATCTGGAGCTCAAGCGCCTGCGCGAGAGCGTGCACAACCTGATCGACCTGAACAACTTAGCCGCCATCATCATCGAGCCCATCCAGGGCGAAGGCGGCTTCAACCCCGTGCCGCCGCGCTACCTTGAAGGGCTGCGCGAGTTCTGCACCGAGCACGGAATCCTGCTCATCATGGACGAGGTGCAGAGCGGATTTGGCCGCACGGGCAAATGGGCCTCCTGGCAGGGCTACAATGTAACGCCCGACATCAGCGTGTATGCCAAATCGCTTGGCTCGGGCATGCCCATCGCCGCCGTCGTCGGCAGGGCTGAGATCATGGACGCTGCCGCGCCAGGCACCATCGGCGGCACCTACATCGGCAACCCGCTCTGCTGTGTTGCCGCGCTGGCTACCATAAAACTGATGGAAGAAGATAACCTGCACGAGCGCGCCGTGCGCATCGGCGAGATACTCGCCTTGCGCTTCCTGAAATTCCTGCGGGAATACCCAGAAATCGGCGACGTGCGGGGTGTGGGCGCCATGCAAGGGCTTGAGTTCGTGCACAACAGCGACCCGCGCAAACCCAACGGCGAGCTTTGTCAGGAAGTCATCGCCGGATGCGCCCGTCGTGGGTTGGTGCTGCTGAGCGCCGGTACCTTTAAAAACATCATCCGGGTGCTGGCGCCCCTGGTCATCACCGACGAGCAGCTGGAAGCCGGGCTCGACATCCTTGAATCAGAAATACAAATCGCTACCAAAAGAAATTTATGAAACCATTCGCAATCGCCGGGGTGCAGATGAAAGTCTCCTCCGTTTACTCCAATGTGGAAATGATGAAGCTCAAAACCGACATCACCATGAACCTGTACCCATGGGTCGATATGGTGATGTTCAGCGAGCTGTGCGGCTTCGGGCCGCTCACCCTCACGGCCCAGGAAATCCCCGGCCAGTTCGAACTGGAAATGCAGGAGATGGCGGCAAAGCACGGTATCTGGCTGCTGCCGGGGTCGGTTTTTGAAAAAAGGGACGGCAAGATTTACAACACGGCTACCGTCATCAACCCCGCCGGCGAGGTGGTGGCGCGGTACAGCAAGATGTTCCCCTTTTACCCCTATGAAGTGGGCGTGACGGCCGGCGACGCGTTCTGCGTGTTCGACGTGCCGGAGGTTGGCAGGTTCGGGGTGTCGATCTGTTACGACATGTGGTTCCCGGAAACCATACGGACGCTGGCCGTGATGGGGGCGGAGGTGATCCTGCACCCCACCATGACCGGCACCATCGACCGCGACATAGAACTGTCTATCGTGCGGGCGATGGCGGCGGTGAACCAGTGCTTTTTCTTCGACGTGAACGGCCTAGACGCCGGCGGCAGCGGGCGCTCCATCGTTTGCGGCCCCGATGGCCGGGTGCTGCACCAGGCCGGCGAAACGGAGGAGATCATCCCCTTAGAGCTCAACATCGACCGGGTGCAGCGCAGCCGCGAACTGGGCGTGCTGCGCTTAGGCCAGCCCCTGAAAAGCTTCCGCGACAACATCGGCGATTTCGGCATTTACCAAAAAGGCGCCAAGCTGCCCTACCTGGATTCGCTGGGGCCGCTCATCAAGCCCAAAAAATTGGAAACGCTGGCCGAGTTGAAAAGGAAAGAAGGCGACATACAATCATCGCATTATGCGGTGGGTTACAAGGGGTCTGGGGTGTTGTCCTAAAAACCATTTTTTTCACGAAAAACAAAACCATGAGGTCTTCAAAAAAAGTAATGAGCTCGGAACATTTCAGCATCGGCCAATTGCGGCTCAACATCTGGAATGCGTTAAAAAACGATTGTTCGGAGCTATCGCAGGCGCACAAAAATTCGGGCCTGGAAACACAGCTAAAGAAAAAGGTGGCTGCGCTGCTGCAAGACCTGAAGGTCATAGAGCAGTACTACGCATTTCCGGGCAAGCTGCACGTGGCAAAGCTCTCCGGCTCGCTGGGCCGGAAAGAATACACCGCCTTAGCCAACAACGTGTCGAACACCACCCGCCAATTGGTGAGCGATTCGTACCGGAGGAACCCGCAGATGCTGCTCGACGACGAAGCCGAGTTCGGCATTTCCGAAGACCTGCGCGAAACGCCAAAAGGCCTGCAGAAGAACCATTTCGAGGTACTGTTTGTCGAAGACCTCTCCCCGGTGGAGGAAGCGGCCCTCCACGAAAAGTTGCGGGAGCTGCAAGACCCCAACGAGCAGTTCTCCTACGAGGTGACGGTGCAGCGCTCCTTCCAGGATGCCCTGATCGCTTTGTTGTTCAACCACAGCATCCAGGCCGCGGTTATCCGGTATGCCCCGCATTTCCGCTCGGAGAACATCTCGGAACTGATTTCGCCGTTTATCCAAAATGTGCTGAAAATAGACCTGGAGTCGAGGGCAGAGCCGGAACTGGGCCCGCTGTTGTGCAAGGCGATCAAGCAGTTCAGGCCGGAACTGGAGACCTATTACGTGACCGACACTTCCCTGACCGACCTCACCGACAGCACCCTCCAGATGTTCGACCGGATTTATTACCGCCGCGAAGACCTGCAGGAGCTGCACCTGGGCATCATCCGGGGCATCCGGGAGCGCTACGACACGCCGTTTTTCAGCGCCCTCAAAGAATACAGCCAAAAGCCTACGGGCGTTTTTCACGCCATGCCCATTTCGCGCGGCAATTCCGTGTTCAAGTCCCGCTGGATCCGCGATTTCGGCGACTTTTATGGCCGGAACATGTTCTTGGCCGAAACGTCTTCCACCACGGGCGGCCTCGACTCGCTCCTGCAGCCGACCGGGCCGCTCAAAAAAGCCCAGGAGATGGCCGCTGCGGCTTATGGCGCACAGCGCACCTTCTTTGTAACCAACGGCACCTCCACGGCCAACAAAATCGTGCTTCAGGCCCTGGTAGAGCCTCAGGACGTGGTGCTCATCGACCGCGACTGCCACAAATCGCACCACTACGGCATGGTGCTGGCGGGCGCGTACCCTGTTTACCTCGATTCGTACCCCATAGAGCAGTATTCGATGTACGGCGCGGTGCCGCTTTCGGAGATCAAGGAAAAATTGCACGAATTGAAAGCCGCCGGCCGCCTCGATTCCGTGAAAATGCTGCTGCTCACCAATTGCACCTTCGACGGCATCGTCTATAACGTGCAGCGGGTGATGGAGGAAGTGCTGGCCATCAAGCCCGATATGATATTCCTGTGGGACGAGGCATGGTTCGCGTTCGCAGGGTTTTCCTACACGTACAAGCAGCGCACGGGTATGTACGCCGCGCAGAAGCTGCACGAAAAATATAGGAGCCAAGCCTACCGAAAAGCATATCAAGCCCATTTGAACAGCCTTGGGCAAGGCGAAACACCCCGGATGCCCGATCCCGACAAGGTTCGCATCCGGGTGTATTCCACCCAGAGCACGCACAAGACACTGAGCAGCTTCCGACAGGGATCCATGATCCATATTTGGGACGAAGACTACCGCAAAAAATCGGAGAACACCTTCCTGGAAGCTTACATGACGCATACTTCCACCTCGCCCAACTACCAAATGCTGGCCTCCCTTGATGCAGGCCGCCGGCAGGTACAGTTCGAAGGCTACGAGATGGTGGAAAAGAGCGTGGAACTGGCCATGGTGCTGAGGGCCAAGGTGACCAGCAACCCCCAGCTGAGCAAATACTTCGACGTGCTGACGATGAAGGATTTTATCCCCGACAAGTACCGGGAAACGGGCCTCGACCAATATTTCGATCCAAAAACGGGCTGGAACCGCATGGAAGAGGGCTGGGAACACGACGAGTTTATCCTCGACCCCACCAAGATCACCCTGTTCATCGGGCGCACGGGCGTGGACGGCGACACCTTCAAGAACAAGTACCTGATGGACCAGTTCAACATCCAGATCAACAAGACCTCCCGCAACACGGTGCTGCTCATGACCAATATCGGCACCACGCGGGGCAGCGTGGCCTATCTCACCAATGCGTTGCTGAAGATCGCCAAACAATTAGACGAGGAGTTCCGCTCGCTCAATTCCAGGGAAAGCGACATCGTGGCCGGGAAAATCCGCTCGCTGACCCAGGATGTGCCGCCTTTGCCCGATTTCAGCCGTTTCCACGCTTCTTTTCAGGCAGTCCCGGGCGTTCCGGGCGGCGACCTGCGCGAAGCCTATTTCATGGCTTACGACGAAAAAAACTACGAATACATTTCCCTGGAAGCCTGCAGGGCTGCTATTGGGGCCGGGCGCGAGTTTGTCGCCTCCTCCTTTGTCATCCCGTACCCGCCCGGGTTCCCGGTGTTGGTGCCTGGCCAGGTGGTGAGCAAGGAGATACTGGATTTCATGATCGCGCTCGACGTGTCGGAGATACACGGCTTCCGAGCCGACCTCGGCTTGCGGGTATTCACCGAGGCTGTGCTCAACCGCAATGCCGACAAACTGGAATCGATGCCCGCGGGCAACGGCGCTGCCAATAAGAAATCAACCACATCGATCACTAAATAATTCATAATCATGCGTAAAAAAGCAAACCCATTGCCCTTGAAGGGCATACCTGATATCCGCCGGTTTTTTCACAAGAACGAAGAGCCGATCTATTTTATCAGCGCCACCAACTTCAATCTCCTGGGCGCCGACGAATGGATCAAGGGCTTCAAGTTTATATGCCACATCGAATGTTTCGACGGGCTGCACCCAAACGTGTTCTCGCCCAAAGAAGCCATCCCGCACGACGAGTTCCAGAGCATCGAGGACATAAACAACTACCTGTTGCAGCACCCGGAGGTGCAGGCATATATCAAAAGCCGGGGCAACGGCAAGCGGAACGGCAAGGTGATGTTCTTGATGTTCGACGACAAAACGGAGAAATTAGCCAAGTCACTGGGGCTGGAGATCATTTTCCCCAGCGCCAAAATGCGGAATTTTATGGACAACAAGGTGAATACCAACCGCATGGCCGAAAAGGCCGGCGTGCCTTGCGTGCCTTACGTGCTTTCGCCGGTGCTCAGCTACGACCACCTGTGCAAAGTGTCCAAAAACCTCGGCACCGACCTGGTGATCCAGACCCCTTATGGCGATTCCGGGCATACCACATTTTTCATCTCCAACGAAGCGGAGTACAACAAGTACGCCGATGAGATCATCGAGGAGAAAGAGGTGAAGATCATGAAGCGCATCAACTGCCGCGGTTCGGCCATTGAGGCCTGCGTGACCCGCCACGGCACCGTGGTAGCGCCATTGATGACCGAACTGGTCGGCTTCAAGGAGCTTACCCCCTACAAAGGCGGCTGGTGCGGCAACGAGATTTACCCCGATGCCTTTACCCCGACGATACGCCAGAACGCCTTGAAATACACCCAATTGTTCGGCGACCAGTTGCGCAAGGAAGGGTACAAAGGCTATTTCGAGCTCGACTTCCTGATCGACCAGGACAACGGCGAGATTTACCTCGGCGAGCTGAACCCCCGCGTGACGGGCGCAAGCTCCATCACCAACCACGCTGTGTTTGCCCTGGCCGATTCGCCCTTGTACATATTCCACATCCTCGAATGGATGGGTGTCGAGTACGAGCTCGACGTAAAGGCCATCAACAACCGCTGGGCCCAGCAGGTGAACCTCGACCACTGGAGCCAATTGGTGGTGAAACACACCGAAGACACCATCGAATACGTGACCGAGGCGCCACCGTCCGGCATCTGGCGGATGTTCGATACCGGCCATATCAAGTTCGACCGCATGGACACGCACCGCCGGGCGGTGGAAAGCGAGGACGAAGCCTTTTTCCTGCGCATCTCCGGCCAGGGCGACTACCTGTACGAAGGCGCCGACATGGGCATCATCGTGGCGCGCGGCCGCATGATGACCGACAGCTTCAAGCTCACGCCCCGCGCCAAAAGCTGGATCAACGCCGTGCGCAGGATGTACACATCACAAATGGTGGAAGACAAACGAGAAGTGCCCGAAATGACCGGCGCCATGCTAAAGTAACCGCCTCTCATCTCTCATCGCTCTAAAATTTAAACCCCGGCATCATTACCCCCTGTACCAGCCAATCGCCGCCCTCCAGCGCCACCTGCACGACGGCCAAGCCTTCGTGGTGCTCTTCGGGCAAGCCCGGCTGTGCGGGGGTGCCGAACCATTCGGCGTGGAAGAGGAAGTGCTGCCCGAATTGGGAAACCTCCAGTTTTATGGGGGAAAAAACGCCGAACTCAATTGACTTGTAGGCAGCGCGAAATGCCTCGATGCGCTCCAAAGCCTGGGCCTTTGTGATGATCTTGGTGTCGTCGCGCAGGTTTTCGCTGAGCCATATCCCGGAATAGGGCGTGTCGAGCCCCATCAAGTCCTGGATAAATTCGCCGACGTTCCTTTCGAGGTCTTCCGGCGAGTCGCGGTGGAAGTCTCCATACGGAAAAAAGTGCATCATGCCCGGAATAGAGACATTGGTCATCTGGTGCTGCATAAATTCTCCGCTGAGAAAGCTGTAATAAGCATCGGGGCTCAGGTGTTCCGGGCGGTCGGTCATGATGCCGTGCTGCCCCAGCAATTCCCGGAGCCGTTCGATTTCGGGCTCGATTTTTTCCTTTGCAAGATTTTCTACAGGATGGATCGGGGGTGCGCCGATGAATTCATGGACAGATATCATTTCCGCTGCAGCGTATTGTTCCTCATAAGCGGTCACGTCGTCGAGCCACTGGCTTACCAGTTCCGGCGGGGCGTCGTCACTGATAAAGGTTTCGATAGCGCCGTACTTCATTTCCAGGTTCAGGGCTTTGAGTGCGTTGTCAGCCTGGATGTTTTCTTCCGGGCTGAGCTGGTCAAGGTTGTTTTTCATGTTGAAGGGTGTTTTAATTGTTCGTTATTAAAGGTATGGGGGATTTTTGGGGTTTGCAATAGGGGAGGGGTGTTTTTTCAGCAGCTGGGGCAGTTTTCTTTTGTTTAGGCTTTGCTGTTTTTGGACTGCCGGTTTTTTTTTACCTCGTACGGGCAGATTTGGGGCTGTTTGGTTGGGGTTTCGGGGCTTACTTAATCAGTATGAAACATAGCCCAACGGCTTAATTTTTTCGCTCCCCTGGTCTGTATTGCTGCCGGGCACGGAGCTCCACATCTTCCCGATAGAAGGCCACATCCTTAAACTGGACGTCCACGTACCGTTGGGCCTGGTCGTAGAAATGGGGAGAGCTGGGATCGCCACTTTCGCCTCCTGCCAGCAGGCTTTTTGCCTTTAGTTTCGGGCCAAATTCAACCACTGCCACAAAACTGTTGCCGGAGGTGCCATAAATGCGTTTAGAGCCTTTGTATGGTTGAGCGCCAAAGGAGGCCAATGCGCCCCATTTGCCAGAGGCAAGGCCACAGGGCAGGCTAGGCTTGTTGTCATCAAAGGGCTGTTCTATGTCGCCGGTCAGGCGCTGGAACCGGTTGATTTCGCCCCAGGGCACATCCCAGCGGCCAAAGTCGGCAACGAGTTGCTGCACAGCCTGCTGGAAGATGGCCAGTCGCTCCGCGGGAGGAGAGCTGGCGCCAAAGTAATTGACAGTAATCAGGTCGCCGGGATACCCGATATTCAGGCCTTTGGGCACTTTCCCATACATTTCATAGTGCGTGCCATAGTAATGTGCCAGGGTCATGGCCACCGACTCCTTGCTCACCTTGAAGTCCCATTTGCGGAGTACTTCTATTGCGGGGGCAAGCATTTTGTCTTTCTTTTGTGCTGCTGCGGCATCATAAGCCGCTACAAGGCCGGGAATCAGTTGCTCAAAGCCCGGCAGCATCGGGTCGTAGGCGGTTTCAATCAGTTTGTCAAGGCTGAAATCCTGGCGCTCCTTTAACAGCCGTACAGCATGAATGCCCCGAAAATTCTCCCCGGGCAGGCGCATATAAACGGGGTAATCCGTTGGCTTGGGACTGTTTTCAGCCGCACAGGTGAAGGGCGTTGAATTGCAGTTTTGCAGCCAGCCGTTCGCCGGATTTACGACCAGGATACATTCGTCCACGGTGTGAAGGCCCTGCCAGTCGGTGGCGGGATTGCTGCCGTCCACGGGTTTCGAAAAATCGAAAGCGGTATCCCGTTTTGGGGCAAAATTCCCGTGGTAATAGGCGATGTTCCCTTCCGCATCAGCAAACACGGTGTTATTCGAGGAGTTCGTGCGCATGTCCATCATCTTGCGGAACTCGGCATGGTTCTTCAACTTGGTGCGGGTGAACGATTGGCTGAGCGCTTTCACCGGCTCCCACATCATGGCGGTTGCCACCCACTTGGCATCCTGCAGGTGTGTAATGGGGCCGTGGTGGGTGCGGTAAATGGGAAACTTGCGCTCCTGCATTGCTGCGCCTTCCCTGTATTTCAGGGTCACTTCCTTTGTCGTGACCGGGCGTTTTTCGGCGCCGTATTGGTAAAAATAATGGCCATTCTCTTCGGTAACGGTTTCCACAAAATCGTCCATCACGTCGAGGTATGAGGAGGTGTGCATCCAGCCTGTTTTTTCATTAAACCCTTGATAAACAAAAAATTGTCCCCAGGTGACGGCGCCATACACATTCAGGCCTTCTTCGCTCACCACATGAATTTCCGGCCTGAAGTAGAAGGAAGTGTGCGGATTGATGAGCAGCATGGCGTGGCCGCTGGCGGTCATCTTACCCGACAGGGCAAAGCCGTTGGAGCCACGGGGTTCGCCGTCCCGGTGTGCCTGAAAATCCCAATCGCTCCTTTGCGCCTGTTCATGCCACCCAAGCGACTTGTTTTCCGCATTATCCTGATGTCCGGGCTCCCCAGGCTTTTCCATTTGTGCATAAAAAGCCTTGATCTGCTCCGTCGGTATGTTCTCGATGTCGGCTCCAATACTTCCTTCAAAGAAGTACATCGGGAACCAGGGCTCGAAGCGGGTCAATAATTTGGGTTTCACTTCCGGATGCGTGTACAGGTAGTAGTTGATACCGTCGGCAAAAGCGATGCAAAGTTGTTTGAGCCATGTTGGGGCGCTTTCGTACTGTGTTTTGGCTTCGTCGCCGGTCATGAAAAGGTTGGCTCGCAGGTCGCTGTACAGCGCTATTTCACCCTCCACTTCGGCCAGCCTTCCGATGGCTCTGAGGTAGTTGAGCTCTACCCGCTGAAAGTCGTCTTCGCACTGGGCGTAAAGCATTCCGAACACCGCGTCGGCGTCCGTCGGGCCATAGATGTGCGGGATGCCGAAGTCGTCGCGGAATATGGTGACGCGGGCGGCCTGGGCTTTCCAGCGGCGGGGTTCGGGGGCCTGGTTGGGGGCGGTGCAGGCGGCTATGGTCAAACAAAGCCAAAGGGGGAGAATTATTTTTTGCATTAGAGAAAGTGTTGCCTGATGGTGAGAATGAAAGTGAAGCTGCGATTGGTTTGGGGGGGGGCAAAGTTTTCTTCAAGTCAGGCTGTGATTTTATGCGCCGCCGCTCGCTGTTCCTGAAGCGGGTCGTTTGGCTGAACACTTTGTGCCAAGCCTGTAATAATTGCCCAGCTTTCTCTTGCCCGGATTAAAGGTAATACCGGTTTTTTGGACGGCCGGGTTTTTATTGGCTGGTTCGGGCTGTTTTGGGGAGTGGTTGGTGGTAATGTTTCAAAAAGTGTGTCTGTTCCAGGTCTTGCACTTGTGGCCAAATAC
>CAZULM010000088.1:0-19173 GCA_964621185.1 uncultured Saprospiraceae bacterium
TCCGTCGCCACATAGGTCCGCGTCTGCGAGCGCAGGCAGCCGTTCGTGCTGATGCCCCCCAAGGAGGACGTTATCGTCGGGTTGCCACAGGCGTCCGTCGCGGTGGCAGCCCCTGGGCCGGGAACCCCGGCAGGGTTGCAACCAAGGTCGGAGCCAGGAGGGCAGAACGTGAACACCGGTGCTGTTTGGTCAAATGTCCAAGTAAATACTTGTGTACAAGTTGCGGTGTTGCCGCAGCCATCAGTTGCGGTATAAGTGCGGGTTTGGGTACGCTGACAGCCGTTGGAAGCAATCATTCCAAGAGAGGAACTTATGCTTGGCGAACCGCAGTTGTCGGTCGCAACCGCGGCGCCTGGGCCAGGCACCCCGGCTGGGTTGCAGCCGAGGTTGCCGCCTGGCGGACAAAAAGTAAACACTGGCGGCACAATGTCCCGCACCAAGATATTTTTTGTACAACTAGACGTGCAATTTCCGTCATTGAGCGTCAAGGTCAAGGTATAGGAGCCATTACAGGTGTTTCCAGCGAGCACATTGACACATTGCTGGTTTGTAGCACCTACAATGGTCCCATTGCCTGTAATAGCCCAGGAATATCCAGGAACACCTGCGGGGCCACAAAACTGTTCTGTCGAGTTGGGGCAAGTTTCTGAAGCCCCCGTGATATTGCAGGTTGCCCCGCCCTGAACGGTGACCGTTTGGCTGCAGGAAATGCAAAGTCCGTTATTTCCAGATGAAATGGATACACTTACCGTGTAGGAACCTGACCCGCTTGCGACAATGTTGACACAAGCTCCAGTTGACGACCCAGAAATGCTGCCATTTCCAGTAACTGTCCATTGGTAGGTTTGGCCGGTTTGGTCGGTTACACAGTACTGGTTGGTGCTCCCGGAGCAGACGGAATTTGGCCCAGTGAGGTCACAAATTGGCGCTACGGCGGCACCACTCAGCGAGCGATCCTGGTTGCCCAAGTTGTTCAAGGTCCAGTTTTTCAAGCGCATGTGATAGGGTGAGCCGCTGATATTGCCAGCCGAGCGCGGTGTGCCTGCAACGTAGCCCCAGTCCAATCGAGAGCCTATGTGGCCACCCCAGGATAAAACTGCACTGGCACCATTAGCTGTAAATGTAACATCTATGGTCGTTTCCGACTGCGCTGCGGTAAGATCGCCCTCAACATTGTACTGTATATTGGTGATCGTACCGCCAAACAAGGTCATAAATGTGGCAGGGTGGGCATTGAAACTGGTTGTCGGCTGGCCAGAAACGGGCGAGTTGATTGAATTTGGCGCCGGAATGGGGAAGGTAGTTGTAGTGCCGGAAATCCCCGTCACGCCAGCAGTGGGTGTGAGGCACTCCGGAGAACCGTGATTGCAAACAACACCGTGGGGAAGCAAATAATCATAATGCGTCAGGTAGTCGAGCGCGTGCCTGTCGCTGTGCTTGATATCGTACCCGAACGTAATGGTAATAGAGGTGTTCAAGGGCAGATCTGTCATGACACAGCGGTAAGGAACAGACCATCCTTCCAGATAGTGGGAGTTGGAACTTCCCGCGTTGCCGTTTACCCAGTTGGTACAAGAATTATTGGGAGCATCGAATGGGCCGTTCCTGTACTGGTCGAGATTGGCTGCCGGTGGAGCCATCATCATTTTAAAATTTGGGCCCACTTTCTTGCCGTTGACGGCAGAAACCACCATCCAATTTGGATTGGAAGAGTTTATTTCAATGGGGCTGTTTGTAAGTTGTTGCGCCGGAGCAAAAGCTGGAATTATTGTTGTCGAACAACAAAATAATGCGTATAAAAAAGTAAGTCTTGACATGGAGGATTAGAGTGTTTGTGTGAAAAAAAGATCCCAAAAGAGCCGGATCGTTAGTTTGGTTCCAGCGATTTCAGATCGCTGGGGAGCTTGAGCGGAGCGACAAGCGGATCGCATTGAAGTCAGCCAGGGCCATCATGCCGTTCTGGTCTTGTTTTCTTGTATCGGTTCATTTTAAAAAATTTAAGGTGTGAAAAATAGGTTTAATGGTCTCGCTGGTACAACGAAACCTATATGCTTGATCCTAAGGCTGAAATTCAACCTAGAAAACAAATTGCCAATATGGAATTGATTATGTGATACGCCCAGCCCCTGACAATAAACAGCAGGCAGGGCTAAGATTACCTCTTAATGCAACAGCATAAAAGATGAATGAAGCGAATAAAAGATTAGAAGAAACCTTTAGAGTGTAGAACAGTGGAAACCAACACAGGCGAACAAAGCGCTATCTCCCAGCATACTTTTCAGGCGCCAAGAAATGAAACGTGTTGAATGTCATGGAAAGAAGAAAACTAAAGCCCTCTTGCGAGGGGAATGGCAGTTACACAATGCCAACTATTAAAGAAGTATGTCTTAATCGCATTTGGGATGTGGTTTGTTGATGAAAACAGTCGGATTAAAATTCGGATAAAGCCAGAAATAAAAACGGAAGTAAAATAAAAATCCCAGAATAACTTATGCAAGTCAAATGTAGTACATATTTGTCAAGAAAAGTCTGTTTTTTTACCAAATGGGGGAAATTTTACATAAACAATGAATTTTCAGTGATGAGCATTTCAAATCTTCAACAAGTAATGCTGTATAAACCGCGTTTTTAAGGGTTCCAAAAACTTGTTGCCTATGGGCACTTTCTCCTTGCCAATGCTCATCTCCTCTGATGAAATATGGTCGATCTGGTACAGGTTGACGATAAAGGAGCGGTGAATGCGCATGAAACGGGCATCGGGCTGGAGAATATCCTCTATCGACTGCAGTGACCCATGGGTTGTGATGGTATCCTGGGTTGTCTTAATTTTCAAGTAATTGCCAGCACTTTTTATATAACACACATCGGCATAATTGATCTTGTGAAAGCCCCCAGCTTGGTCTTTGACCAGAAAAAAATCAGTGTTTGCTTGCATCCGTCAGTTATTGGGAAATTAAAAAATGGTATTCAAGTTTTTAGGTTGGGATACAAAGAAACTGGATTTGTTTTGAATTCGGAAGGAAAAATATGATTTGGTGCCAATTTGGGCATTGTTGTTGAATATCCCCCCTCAAAAAACCGCGCAAAAATTCAGAAAGGGAACCCGACCGCCAAATTGGGGTTAAAATCCAAGGGCTGCATCTTGGAAATTAGGTTCTTCACCCAATAGGAGTTGGTGTCCGGGTCTTTATAGGGCGTTCGCAGCGGCAAACCAAAATCCAGCCGGATCACAAAGTAGCTGAAATCGCCCCGGATGCCAAAGCCTGTGCCCAGTGCAATGTTTTTGTAGGAATCCCAGCGCAACTGTGAGCCCTGCCGCTCCGAATTGTTGCGCAGCGTCCAGATATTGCCCCCATCCACGAAAATCGCCCCTTTGAAATAGGAGAATATCGGGAAGCGAAGCTCCCCATTGAACTCGAAGCGGAAATCGCCCGCTTGGAAAAACGGCTGCGTCCGCACTGGCTCCCCGAGCGAATCCAGCTCAAGGTAGCCCCCCGGCCCTATCTCCCTGATCCTGAATGCCCGGATGCTGTTTGGCCCGCCGACAAAAAACTGCTTGACATAAGGCAATGTCCTGCTTTCGCCAAAGGGCACGCCTACTCCGACACCCACGCGCACAGCCCCTACCAGTTCTTTGGAAAAATTTCGGGAATACACCCCGTCTTGATCGACGCGCCAAAACTGGGAGAAGCTCAGGTCGCCCACTTTCCAGTCTTCTTTCCCGAATGCCGCCCCCCATGCCCGGTTGGCAGCCAAAACCTCCAGGCCGGAAAGCTCACCGTTGAACCGGTAGGTCCAGCGCTCGCCAAAGCTGTTCATCCTGCTGGTGTAATTGTAGTTGAACGAGCGCAGCAAAAAACTGGTAAACAGCTGGTTGTCAAAGCTTAGCCGCAAGAAGGTGCTGGGCATCAGCCTTGGGGCAAAGCGCGGGCGCAACACCTCCACCCCTATGTGGTCCCAGGAATAGTGGTGCTGGGAATTGGGCCGAAGGCTGTACCCAAAAGAGGCGTTGAACAAGTTGTACTGGTAAAAATCTGTGACTTTCAGATAGTCATAGTTGGTCGCTATGCGCGCGGTGGCGCTGTTGCGCATTTGTTGGTAAAACCGGTCCGAAATCCATGTTTTTTTCCCAAAATGCGCCCTGTGCATCAGGCCCCAAAGGCCCAGGTAATCGAAATAACGGGGCAGCGCCAGCTCATTCTGTATCCTGAACTCCTGTGCATAGATCAGGCGGTTGGCCGAAATATCGAACTCTATGTTGTAATTGGCCGTGCTGCGCAAATTCTCGGCGCCCCGGAAAAGGTTTCGATTGTTTATGACGCCATAAGGGGAAAAGCCGATGAGGCCCCCGTTGAGCGAGCTGTAGTTGAAATCGGCCGCCCCACCAATCGTCAGGCGTTTGTTCGGCGACAGGTTGATCATCACGTTCATCATCCCGTCCTGGGTGGAATCCTGCACGGGGCGCACCGACACAAAGCGATAGACGCCTAAGCTGTTAAGGCTGCGCAGCGTCTGGTCGAAGTCTTTTTGGTTGTACAACTGGCCGGGGCGGATGGCGATGGTCTTGTAGATGCGGTCGGGGCGCACAAAAAACTTGGGCTCTACGGCAGCAAAATACACGCCGTTGATGCTGGTGTCGCGGCGCAGGCCCGTCACTTCCGGCACCACGCCGGAATAGACCTCTATCTTCCCGATCCTGTACTTTTTGTGCATGGTCGAATCGTTGAAGGGAAGCAATTCTACCTGCACGTTGGCTTTGGTGCCAGAGCTGTCGCCGTTGAACTCTACGAATTGCGGGATGAAATAGGCATAGCCCCGTTCTTTCAGGTCGTTGGAAATGCGCAGTTTTTCGGCTTCGAACAACTGCCCGTCGAGGGGCGCGCCGGGCTTGAGCGCCGAGCCGCCGGCCAAGCTTCTTACGATCTCCAGCACTTGCGTGTCGCGGCTTTGATATTCAATCTGGTTGATGGTGTAGCGGGGGCCGAGCGTCAGGTCGTACACAACCCCCGCTTTTTTGGCCCCGATCGGTTTGTATGTATAGGAACAGGTAGCCCTGAAATAGCCACGCTGCCGCATTTGGTTCTGGAAGTTGTTGGCGCTGCGCTGCGCCAAAGTCGAATCATAGATTGCCGGCGCTTCCGCTTGCTTGGAGATGATCCATTTGGCAAACATTGATTTGCGGCCCTTGTACTTGTAATACAGCCAAAGCCGGGTGTGAAAAAAACCGAAGCTTTTGGTGTTGGGCTTCTGGCGATACAAGGGGGTAAGCTCGTACGACAGCGCCTGCCGTGCCCCCATGCTGAGTTTCTTTTCCGATTTTACGTGCAGGGAATTGCGCACCAATAGGCGCTCTCCCTTGCTGGCGTCGAGGTGTTTGGTGACGTTGCAGGAAGCGAGGAGGAGCAAGAGGAGGAACAGCCGCAGCGCAAGCATCCCGGGAGTTTCAAACTTCCGGGATGCTGAAGTCCGCTGCTGGGAATTGGTATTTTTCAGGAAAAAAAACATGCTGGGCACAAGAACAAAGCATTTGCGATTCGTTATGGCCGCAAAAGTCGGGAAAAAATTCGCCTTGGCAGGCTCTTCGCGCCCTGTTCGCATAATCTTTGCATTTAGCCCATCTTTTCCGCTTTCTCCAACACCTTCATTTCTATGCTTTTTTTGAAGGCTATGATGCGCCCCAGCAGGGCCTCGTCGCCGATGGCCAGCATCTGCGCCGCCAGAATGCCCGCGTTTTTTGCGGCATTCAGTGCCACTGTGGCCACAGGAACGCCTTCGGGCATCTGCAGTATGGACAGGATGCTGTCCCAGCCGTCGAGGGAGTTGCTGGATTTCACGGGCACTCCGATGACCGGGAGCGGCGAAATGGCCGCTACCATGCCCGGCAGGTGGGCTGCCCCCCCCGCCCCTGCGATGACCACCCTGATGCCGCGCTCATGCGCCGTGCGGGCAAACTCGAACATCCGCGCCGGGGTGCGGTGCGCCGACACGATGGTCATTTCAAACGGCACTTGCAATTCCGTCAGCACATCGGCAGCTTTTTGCATTACCGGCAGGTCGGAGTCGGAGCCCATGATGATGGAGATCATAATTGAGTGTTTTGTTTTTATCGCGCCAATTGAAATACCTGGGCGGCGGCGTTGTTGTTGGATACCAAAAAGAGCAGTCTGCCGCCGGCGCTGCGCAAAATTTTCAGGTCGCGGGCTTCCTTGGTTGCCCAGAAACCGGAGTTCCGGGGAGGGATTGGACTGAAACTTCCCTTCCCCTTATTTTCCAGCAAAAGTCCGTTTCCAGCGTCGAGTGGGCCACTTTCCACCTGCTGGCCGTAGTCGTTGCCGACGATCAGGATATCGAGGTCGCCGTCGTTTTGCCAGTCGAAAAACTGGATGGCGTTTACCGGTGCTATCTGCGCCTCATTGGGCAGTTTTTTCATCACAAACTTGCCGTTTTCATTGATAAACACTGCAGATGCCAGGTGATTGCAGCGCAAGTTCTGGGCAGTTTTCAATTCCGATTCCGGATAAATATCGGTGATACCAGCTTGTGCATAGTTGGTCGTGCGCACGAATTTTTTGCGCAGTCCGGGCAATTGTTTGATCAACACATCCCGGGTTGCCACCGGAAACTCGTGGCTGCCTTCCATCTGCGTCATAATGGGATCGATGCTGCCGTTGCCGTCGAAGTCTTTGGCATACATCCGCAAAGGCGCTTCCGGGCTGGCGGTGTAGCGGGTGTTGAGGCCGATGTTGCCGGCTACAAAATCCATGTCGCCATCGCCGTCCAGGTCGGCGGCCTGGAGGCTGCGCCAGAACCCTTCTGTGCCTTCAAGGCCATATTTGGCCGACACATCCTCTAATTTCCCGTTATTAATGGCAAAAGCGCGGATGGGCATCCACTCTCCTGCCACCAGCAGTTCTTCCTTTTTATCGCCATCCAGATCGGCCCAGGTCATGGCGCGTACCATTCCCAGGCCCTTGAAAGCTGGCGCCAACTGGTCGGTCGCATTCACGAAGGAGCCCTTGTCGTTGCGCCAAACCATGCTCGCGGGCGTGTTGGGGTATTTTCCCGGCACACACCAGCCGCCGAAAAGGATATCCTGGTCGCCGTCGCCATCGATGTCATGCGCGCTCACGGCGTAGATAGAGTTGAATTCCAGGGGTATGCCCGCGGTTTTTTTACTGAAATTTCCTTTGCCATCGTTGAGGTAGATACGGGCGGCATAGTTGGGCGAATTGGCCGGGAATGTATTGCCGCCGGATGCGACCAGCAAGTCGAGGTCGTTGTCGCCATCAGCATCGAAGAATACGGCGCCGGTATCCTCGTATTGTTTGTCGGCCTGCCAGGCAGTGGAAGTGCTTACCTGGAAGCTGCCGTTTTTCTGTAAAAAAAGCTCCCCGGCAGCGCCCGCAGCGTTGCCGATGTAGCAATCGTCCTGCCCATCGCCGTTCACATCGCCCACGGCAATGCAAGGGCCTGGGCACGACAGCTTCCAGGGCAGCAGACGCTCGTTGTTGAAGTCCTGGATATCGTCTTCTTTGTGGACAAATGCGGGAGCCTTGACTTCTTGCATGGCGCTTGCGCCGCCGCTTGGCATGGCAATTTTGCCTGGCTTGGCATTGGCGATGTCCACGCTGAGGCGCTGGTTGGCGCCCACATTTTGGAGGCTGACCAGCTTGTTTCCGGGAAACTCTACTTCTACCACATCGGCCTGTTTGGCGTTGCCAAGTCCGTAGTGCAGCAGGGGTTCCACAGAGGAGAAAAAGCCACGGGTAGGGGTAAGCTCGTCGATGTACACGTTGTCGCCCACTTTCACCCTGACCTTGGCGCCAACGGCAAAGGTGTTGGGCGCTGCACCTAAAAGTTTGATTTGCAGCCAATTGCCTTTATTGTTTTCTACCGCCCGGTTTTTGTACACCAGCGCTTCAGCGTCGATGTTGTTGACAATCATATCCAGATCACCGTCGTTGTCGAGGTCGGCGTAGGCGGCGCCGTTGGAAAAGTTCAGGTCGGTGAAACCCCAGGCTGTGCTCACGTTTTCGAAGCTCAGGTCGCCCCGGTTGCGGAAGCAATAGTTCTGGATAGGGGTGCTGGGAATAAGGTTGAGGAAGTCGTAAATATCGGGTATGGCTTTGGGTGTCACGCCGCCTTTGCGCATCACCTCGTCCACCGTAAAATTGATGTAATCGAGGTTGCTCATGTCACGCAGGTAGCCGTTGGCGACAAAAATATCGCGCCAGCCGTCGTTGTCGTAATCCTGGATGAGGGGCGCCCAGCTCCAGTCGGTTTGGAACACGCCTGCCAGGCAACCGATCTCGCTGTAGCTGCCGTTGCCGTTGTTGAGCTGCAACATGTTGCGCATCTGCTGTTGCCCGTAGCCATACTTGATGAGGGTGGCCTGACGATCGACGGTCATGGTCGTCATAAGTTCCTGGCGGCGCATGGCGGGTTCGGCGAGCATGTCGAGAGCCATGATGTCGTTGAGGCCGTCGTTGTTGATGTCGCCAAAATCTACGCCCATGGTGTGGTTGGCATGGTGGCGGAAGATGTTGTTTACTTTATCGGTGAAATTGCCGGGCTGTTGTGGGTTGTTGATGTACACAAAATCGGGGTCGATGTAGTCGTTGCCCACCATTACGTCTTTGAAGCCGTCGCCGTTGAGGTCGGAAACGGTGACGCTGAGGGAAAAGCCCCGGTTATAGACCCCGGCTTTTTTGGTAATGTCTGTGAAGGTGTTGTCACCGTTGTTTTGGTACAGGCGGTTGGACTCGAAGGGGAATTGCGGCTCTGTCATCCTTTGAACGTTGCCATTGCCCAGGTCGCGCACGCGCACCGAGCTGACATTGGCGTAGTCCACCGGGTGGTTGATGATGTAGCAATCGAGGTCGCCGTCGTTGTCGCAATCGAAGAAGTTGGCGGCGTTGGAGGGGGAGTTGTCGGCGAGGCCGTATTGCTGGGCGCTTTCGGTGAAGGTGTTGTTTTTGTTGTTGATGAACAGCAGGTTGCGGCTGTCGTCGTTGGGCTTGAGGGTGGTGCGGCACACATAGATATCCTGCCAGCCATCGGCATTGATGTCAACAATGGTAACGCCGGTTTTTTGGCCTTTCGGTACTGCGATGCCCGCAGCTTGAGAGATGTCTTCGAATTTCAGGCCGCCTTTGTTCAGGTACAGTTTGCAGGTTCCGATAGTGCTGGTAAAGTACAGGTCTTGCAGCCCGTCGTTGTTTACGTCAACGATGCCCACGCCGCCGCCGTTGTAGAGGTAAGAATCGGTGACGATGTTGAGTTCGTGGGTTTCAACCACCGTATTGCTGAAGTTGACACCCGATTCGGCGGCACTCAGTTTTTGGAAAAGGGCATCGGCCGGGGCGCTGTGCTGCACGGGGTCGAAGGCTCTGCTCAGTTTGCCGGATTTGTCTTTGCCGCAGGCGGTGCAGAGGAGGCAAATAATGATGGTGTGCAGTATGTATTTGCTATTTTGACGCATTGTTTTTGTTGTTTTAACCCGTATTTGTTAGATACATCGTTTTTTTTCTAACACATAGACACATAGGGACATAGAACACATAGTTTTTTACAGGTACTATATTTTATACCGCGCGCCGCCTGGTTTTGTGCATGCCGACCTTTGTAATCAATTGAACATCTGTTGAACAAATCATACATAATCACAAAAATCAGGCGAATCATAGTATATCCTATGTGTTCTATGTGCCTATGTGTTAAAAAAACATTTGCTTAGTTCCGCCACCCATCCCGCGCTTCGCTCATGGCCCAGGCAGCGCCCCCATTTTCGATCGCATTGAACATGGGCAGCCATTCTGCCGGCCCTGCCGATTGTGTGAGTATTTCGTGGCGGCGCATTTGCAGGATGATGTCGAGCGGGTTGATGAGCACCGGGCAGGCTTCCACGCAGGCGTTGCAGGTGGTGCAGGCGTGCAGCTCCTCTGGGGTGATCCGATCGAACAGCGATTTGCCATCGTTGTACTCCTCCCGTTTTTGGTTGCCGGCCTCGATTTCCCTGCCAATTTCTTCGGCGCGGTCGCGCACATCCATCATCACTTTTCTGGGTGAGAGTTTTTTACCGGTTTGGTTGGCGGGACAGGCTGCGGTACAGCGCCCACATTCTGTGCAGGAATAGGCTTGCATCACGTTTTTCCAACTGAGGGAAGGCACGTCGTTGGCCCCAAACTCGAAAGCGGCTGGCGCATCGCCAGGGGCAGCCATGCCGGGCAAGGGTTCCAGCCCCATCATTGCGCGCACCTCGCTCTGGATTTCGGGCATGTTGCGCATTTTACCCTTGGCACCCAAGTTGGCATACCAGGTATTGGGGAAAGCCAGTACGATGTGCAAGTGCTTGGAATAGGGCAGGTAGCACAGGAAAGCGAACACCGTGGAAATATGCAGCCACCAGCCAAAACGCTCTACAGCAATAAGGCTGCCATCAGTCAATTGGCCAAAAAGCATCGGCCCAAGCCAGCTGCTAATGGCAAAACTGCCTGTTTCGTGGTAATGCCCCACTGCCCTTGCCTGCAACACCTTGTCGCCGCCGTTCATGCAAAAAACACCCACGATGAGGATGATTTCACCCAACAGAATCAAATTCGCATCCATAAACGGAAATCCTTTCATTTCTGGCTTCCAAAATCGCGGAATGCGCAACAGGTTCCTGCGCGCCAAAAAAATGATGGTAGCAACAAAAGCCAGCACCGACAATATTTCAATAAAACTGATGACAAATGTGTAGAACCCGCCCAACATGGGTGCAAAAAAGCGGTGGGTACCAAAAATACCGTCCACAAATATTTCAATCAGCTCTATCTGGGTAATGACAAAGGCCGCGTAGATAAAAAAGTGCAACACTGCCGGCAGCCAGTTTTTGAACATTTTTTGCTGCCCGAAAGCCACCAGGAGCACATTGCGCCAGCGCTCGGAAGTGTTGCCCGTGGTTGGCTCGGCCTTGCCCAGCATGATGTTGCGGCGCACCCGACTGAAACCCCGGTAGGCAAACCAGCCGGTGACGGCAGTCAGTATCAAAAACAGGATGGTTTCCATAAAATCAATGCGATAATTTGATAATGAGGGAATTTGATAATGGCTGTAAATAAATACAGCGGCGAAGTTAGCACTTCCGCCGCTGCATTGCGTCATTCATGGTGTTCCCTGCCGGGCAAAAATCACATTTTTAGCACACGCAGCAGGATCAAGTTGTGGTTTTGGGGATCAAACAGACGCAACATATACACCCCGGGCAGTTCCTGGCTGAACGGAAGGGCAGTTCTGCCGCCGCTGAAATTCAAGTCGCCGGCCCGCAACAACTGGCCATTGGCATTGGAAAGCTCGAAGTGCATCATCCCGTCGTAATCAGCTTTGATGGTCAGCAGGTCGCGCACCGGGTTGGGGAAGGCTCTCACACGGAAAGCGGGGCTGCTGGTGCTGGAAACAGAATCGACCAACCCGTTGCAATCGTTGTCGAGGCCGTCGCCCAATATTTCAACTAATCCGGGATGCACCATTGGATTGGTGTCGTCACAATCGAGGCCATTGTCGGCATAAGTGATTGGTGTGGGGAACAGACAGGTTACAATGGCCAAATCAGGGTTGCCGTAACCGTCGCCGTCGCCATCGGTGTAGTAGGTGTACACGGGCAAGCCTTCGTCTATCTCGCCGTTGCAATCGTTGTCGAGGTCGTCGCACAATTCCGGCGCCCCGGGATAAATGGTGGCATTGCCGTCTTCGCAGTCGAGGGAATTATCGACATAGCCAACAGGCGCCTGCCCGAGGCAATTGGAAACCAATATGGTCGCATCGCCGTATCCATCGCCATCAAAGTCGAAGTAGTAGGTATTGAAAATCAGCCCTTCTTCCGCAATGCCGTTGCAGTTGTTGTCGATGCCGTCGCAAATTTCCGTTGCGTCCGGGTGTATCGCAGGGTTGCCATCGTCGCAGTCGAGCGCGTTTTCCACGTATCCTGTCGGGGCCTGGCTGAAGCAAATAGAGATCATGGCTGCTGCATTTCCGTACCCGTCGCCATCGTTGTCCAAATAAAAGGGATAGAACGTAAGCCCATCGTCGGCCATACCGTTGCAATCGTTGTCGATGTCGTCGCATATTTCGGCAGCGTTCGGATGGATGTCCGGGTTGTTGTCGTCGCAATCGAAGCCGTTGTCTGTATAGCCCAATGGCGCCGCAGTCAGGCAGGTGTCGATGTGGAAAGCGGCGTTGCCAAAGCCATCGCCGTCGGCATCTACATAATAAGTGGAGATGGTGATGCCGTTGTCGATGAGGCCATCACAATCGTTGTCGATGCCATCGCAGATTTCGGCAGCGCCAGGTGAAATGGCGGGGTTGTTGTCGTCGCAATCTTCGTAGCTGTAATAGCCGTCTTGGTCGTTGTCGTTGTAGAACAATTCCCGAGCGAGGTTAAAAGAGCCGACGCCACATTTGGTGCCGACGATCCTGCCCGGTATGTCGTCCACGGGCGGGTGGATGCTGCCCCAAATCCGCGAGAGACTGGTTTCATCGGAGGCATCCCGGTAGGTTGCCCATTGCAGGGTCACATCCACGCTCGGGCCTTTTTCCAAGCCCAGGAAGCCGCTGTTGGCGCCAATATGGTACTCGGCCATGCCGCCGGGGAAATACTCGTCGCCGGTGAGCAGTGTCAAGGCTTCTGCTGAAGACCGCGAATAGGTAGAGTGGCCAGAGATATAGCCAGCAAAAGGTGGGGTCACAAAAGTGCTGCGCTGATAGGGCCACCACCTTTCGGCCAAAATCCAACCCACGCCCGCAAAGTCATTGGCTGGGTTGCTGATATAGCTGGGGCCGCGCCAGGTATAGAATTTTATTTTGCCGATATTTTGCCCGTTAGCGCCTTCGAGCGGGTCGCCGGCTTCCACCAATTCGATCAGGCCAGGTATCAATGGCACGCCAGCCGGATGATAATGCGGCAAGCCGGGGTCGCTGCTCTGGCCCCGGTCGGCCATGAAGCGCAGCGCGGTGACGGGCCTTCCGTTGTCGTACTTCCCTTTGATGCCCCAGGCTGAAATGGCGGCATCGTGCACAGCGCCACCCAGCACCAAGTAGGCTTTTGTGTCGTACTCCAGGGGATCCAGCACTTTGCCTTTACCGTTGAATTTGCGCACAAAATCGGGATGGTCCATGGCTTTGTTGAAAATAGAAAACCAGTGCCCAGGTGGGGTTTCAGAGTTTGGCCCATCGGCCCAAAACTGTGCCAATACGCGGGTGTAATCAGCCCTTGGCACCATCTGGGGGGTGTAGGGCAGCCCGGTTTTGGGGTTGAAAGCACGGCCTGTAGCGCCGGACATGCCGCCTTCCTCAAATTTGTAAAAGCTCTTGTACTCGTCCAGCGTATGCGGCCACGGCGTTTGGTTGTTGCCGATAGAGGCAGGCGATATATCCCATATCACGCTGTCGCGGGGATCGTGGTGACTGTTCCAGGAAACAACCATGGAGTGGTTCCACTTGAAGGCCTCGGAGGGGTCGCCGTTTGCCGTGGTATCCATCATCGGGGGCGGGCCTGGGTCGTGGTACACAAACCAGTTGATGCCGTTGCGGACAAAAGTGTCCTTGTCGGCAGCCGTCATGGCGAAAGGCACCACGCGACCCCATTCCGGGCTTTGGAACTTCTGGATGGCCGGAATGGGGTTGCCGTTCTGGTCGATAGCACCAGGCAGGTCAAGGGGCTGCCAACGGTTGACGTCCAGAATGCTGGGGTTGCCGGCATTGGCCATGCTCAACGGTGGGTTTGACGGCATGTAATCGGTGATGGCATAATTGTTCTGCTCGTTCGAACCATCGGAGTTGCTGTAAAATATGAGGCAATAGCCAATGTAGTTGCCCAGTGCCGCTGGATCCCCAGAAGCGTAATTTGTAGAAAAGTTATTGGTGTCGTAGCCCAATTCCGCCATGTAGTTGTTGAAACGGGTAATGCTGAAAAAAGCATTGGGCGAGTATTGAAAGCGGCGCACCAAAACCCGGTAAACCGCATAGCTCATGGCCATGCGGCGGGCAGCTTCAATATCGGGCGGCACTGGCACCCCTGTAAACTGGCAATTGTAGTTGCCAAGGGTTTTCCCAAGGAAATAGGTATCTGCCATGTCGGTGGTATCATACGCTGCCCAGGCATCGTACATGGCCAAAGAAGTGTGAAACAGGTTGCGGGCTTGCACGGGCGGGCGGGCAAAATCCTCCCGGATAGCTTGGATAAGGAGCTCGTTCCAGCGGCGTGCCACGGATTTTTGGGCAGCAGCGCTGTCAAGCAAACCTAAGGAAAAAAGCAACAAGAGGGAAAACAGACGAGGTATCGTTCTTTTCATGAGCAACAATTGCGTTAAGAATACAGCAAGGGGAAAGCCCAAAGATGAGGCTCCCCTACAAGACTCCCCTTAGAAACAGCTTAAAAAGTTTGGGAAAATGCCAAAAAACTGATTCGTGCGACGGACTTTTGCAGCAAAGGCCCATTGCCTTCAATATCATGCAGATTCTCAACGACCGTCAGATCCGACAAAAAATAAAGCGCATCGCCATAGAAATGCTCGAGCACCACTACGGCGAGCCGGAAATCATACTCGCCGGCCTGAACAACAACGGGCTTGGCTTCGCAAAGCTCCTCGTGGCCGAACTGGAACCCATCGCGCCAAAATCCACCAAGATCACCCTTACCCGCATCCGCCTCAATCCCGCCAACCCTGTGGAATACGAGCCCAGCATCGAACTGCCCGCCGATGCCCTGCGCAACAAGCCAGTTATCATCGTTGACGACGTGGCCAACACCGGCCGCACCATCTTTTACGCCGTACAACCCCTGCTGAAAGTGGTGCCCAAAAGGGTAGAAGTCGCCGTTTTGGTCGATCGCAAGCACAAGTCCTTCCCCGTGAAAGCCGATTACGTCGGTCTATCGCTGGCAACGACGCTGCTCGATAATATTGATGTGAAGATATTAGGGGTGGAGGAGATGGCGGTTTATTTGGTGTAAATGGTTTCGGGTTTCAGGTTTACGCGATTTGTGGTGGCCCTGAAATAGTATTTCAAATTTGCCAACTGATCGCGTAAACCCGAAACCAGAAAATTACAACGCAAGTATGCGGATATTTCTGAACCAGATCGGTGCGCCCGCGTGCTTGCCCTGGAAACCGATATGCCCTTCCAATGGCAGCGTTGCAAATGGTTTGGAAAGCCAGGGCGGGATGGGTGTGCCGTCGGGATTTTTGCTGCCAGAAAGCCAGCGGCTCATGTCCATATAGTTCACAAATTCACCGTTCAGCACTACCCATATTTTCCGGTCGATGCAAGTAATGGTGTAACGGTTCCATTCACCGGGCATTTTTACCGCTTTGTGATCTGCGGGCAGGTGGCCGAAAATGGCGGCGCACTGCCAGCTTGGGTCGGCTTTGGCCCATTCTTCCGAATGGTCGTCGGCAATCTGGATTTCCACGGAATTGGGTATCCAGTTGTCGGTGTCGGAACAGTGCACGATGACGCCCGAGTTGGTGCCGTGGGCGGTTTTGAACTCCAGGTCGAGCACGAAGTTTTTGTAGGTTTTTTGGGTAAAAATGCACTGGTCTTCGGTGGCCGTGAGCTCGCCCTCGCTGGTTCGAGCCCAGATGCCTTTCGGGAAAATGGCGTCGGAAAGGTCTTGTGCGAAGAGCTCGGTAAAGCCCGCCATGGATTCCGGGTGTTTGAACGGGGACGGGCGCGGCTTTTCACCTCCTTCGCCCACAATTTCCGCCAAAACCTTCAGCAGGGCAGCGCTTTTGTTGTTCCATTTGGTGAAAGCCGACCTCAAATCGGCATACCCCGGCTTGAGCGCCTCTGCGGCACGGATGGTTTGGCTGGTAGGCGGCATATCGGTTTCTTGTAAAACGTTGAATATACTGTTGGCGGTTCGGAGCAGGCGCTGCGTTTGGCTCAGCAGGCCATCCAGTTCCTTGCTCCAGGATCGCAAGGAGTCCAGGCGCGCGCCATCTACCTTGAGCGAAGCTTTTTGCATCAATTCCTTGTTGGCTTGCAGGGCTTTCAAGGCTTGTTCCACATAATAGGAAGTGCCGCCTGCAAGCAGGGAGAGGTCGTGTTGTTGCTGCAGATCCTTCAAGCTGCTTGTCACCCTGGGATCCATGGTGACGACAATGGGTTGGTCGTAGGATTCGCCATCCACGATCAGGCGCACGGTGTATTTGCCGGGCATCACCCAGGGCGCCGGGGTTGTAGGGGCTGTTTGGCCATAAACGGCGGCAATCGGGAAAGAAGGGTCGCGGCCCTGGATGGGGTCGTAGTGCATGTCCCATAAAAAACGGTGCCCGCCTTTCCGGTTCGACAAAATTTGAAACGGCCGTATCCAGTACAGCGGAAAATTTACCTTGCTGACATCCGGCGCTGCGTCATCGGAGCGGTAGGTGCGCAGCACGTGCTCGTCTTTGTCGAGTATTTGCAACTGCACGTTGTTGTAGTTTTTGTCGAGCACATAATCGATCATCGCCCCATCCGGCGGGTTCTGCCCGGCTGGCTCTTCTTGCGGCAACGGTGTGTCGTTGTTCATGTTCCAGCGCACGCGAATGGCGGCCTGCGGCGCGTAAAAAACAACCCCCAAGCTATCGGCATTCCGCACTCCGAATTCCGCATTCCGCAATGGGGAGATGTTGTCCAAAATCCAGAAAGAACGCCCGTGGGTGCCCACCACGATATCGTCGTCTTTTATAACCAGGTCGCGGATGCTGGTGGCGGGCATGTTGAGGCGCAGCGATTGCCAATGCTCGCCGTCGTCGAAGGATACATAAACGGCGTTTTCGGAACCGGCGAAGAGCAGGCCTTTCCGTTTGGGGTCTTCGCGCACGGTGTTGATGGGTTCGTTGGCAGGCAGGCCGTTGGTGATTTCCTGCCAGCTTTTGCCACCGTCGCGGGTGCGCAGGATGTGCGGGCGCAAGTCGTCGAGGCGAATGCTGTTGATGGCGGCGTAACAGGTGTTGTTGTCAAAATGCCCGGCATCGAGCTGCGACACCTTGCTCCAGTCGGTAACGGCGGGCGGGGTGATGTTTGTCCAGTTTTTTCCCCCATCGCGGGTGATGTGCAGCAACCCGTCGTCGGTGCCGGCCCATATTGTGTTGGTGTCTTGCTGGGAGGGCGCAATGGCGTAAATGACCCCGCGGCGGCGTTTGGACTTTTCAGCTTCATCATTAAAAATGCCCACACAGCCTGGGACTTCCCAATTCTCCCGGCTCAGGTCGGGAGATATGACTTCCCAGGAATGGCCGCCGTTTTGGGTTTTGAACAGGACATTGGCGGCAAAATAGAGTGTTTTGGGATCAACGGGGGAGAACATTACGGGTTGTGTGCGGATCACGCGGTACTTACCCGTGCGCAATCCCTCGGGGCTGATGTCCTGGCTCTGGCCCGTGCGCTTGTCGTATTTGGTGATTCGCCCGCCGTAGATGATGTTGGGGTCGAGCGGGTCGGGCGCGACGTAGCCATACTCGTCCACCGCGACGGAATGCCATTCCCGGAAGGTGATCTGCCCGTCGTTGCCCCGGCTGGCGATGCCCACCGAGCCGCTTTCTTGCTGCCCGCCATACACGTTATAGGGAAATGCGTTGTCGGTGCTGACGTGGTAGAACTGTGCTGTGGGCTGGTTGTACCATGAACTGAAGGTTTCGCCGCCGTTCACGGTGATGATGGCGCCCTGGTCGCTGGCTATGAGCATGATTTTCGGGTCGTCGGGATTGATCCAGATTCGGTGATAGTCGTCGCCGCCTGGCGCGCCGCGCAGGGGCTGCCAGGTTTTAGCGCCGTCGGTGCTTTTCCAGGTCACCACGTTGGCGCTGTACACGATGTCGGGGCTTTTGGGATCTGCTTTCACTTCGGCGAAATCGCTGCCGCGGCCCCAGAGCCGCGGGTCGGGGTTCGTGCGGTACCAGGATTCGCCCGCGTCGTCGGAGCGGTAGATGCCGCTGTATTTTTCGCCGTTATCGCTGCCTTCCCCGCAATCGACGGTCGCGTACAGGCGTGTAGGCAGGCTTGGGCAGATGCAGAAACCGATGCGGCCCAGGCCTTGCGCGGGCGTGGGCAGGCCTTTTGTCAGTTGTTTCCAGGTGTCGCCGCCGTCGGTGCTTTTCCAGAGGCCGCTGCCGGGCCCCTGGAATTCGCCGTTTTCCCAGGGGGCAAGGCGATTGGCCCAGAGGTCGGCATAAACTACTTGAGGGTTTTTAGGGTCGATGGCGACTTGCACCGCGCCCGTGTTTTCGTCGATGTACTTGACTTTTTCCCAGGTTTTGCCGCCGTTTTTGGTGCGGAACACGCCGCGTTCGGTATTGGGCCCGTAGGGATGGCCGAGCACGGCGGCGAACACGCGTTCGGGGTTTGTGGGATCGACGGCCAGCCCGCCGATTTGCAGCCCGTCGCGGAGGCCGGTATTCGTCCAGGTTTTACCGCCATCAACAGAGCGGTACACGCCGTTTCCGACGCTGAGGTCGGGCCGCTGCAGGCCTTCGCCGCTGGCCACGTACAATATTTTCGGGTCGCTGGGCGCCACGGCTACGTCGCCGATGCTGCCGATGGGCTGGTCATCGAAAATGGGCGTCCAAACGCGGCCGTAGTCGGTGGTTTTCCACACGCCGCCGTTGTTCACGCCAATGTAGAAGGTACCGGGTTGTTGTGGCACGCCCACGGCGCCAACGGTACGGCCACCGCGGTGCGGGCCGATACAGCGCCATTGGAGGGCATCGAAGATGGGAGGAGCGGGAGATTGGGCGAAGGAAATGAAGGGCAGGAGCAGGAAGAGGACTTGACGCATTGGCGATTTGTATTTGTGGGGAAAGGTCGGGATTTACTATGATTCGCCTGATTTTTTTGATTGAGTATGATTGATTCAACTGATGTTCAATTGATTACAAAGATCGGCATGCACAAAACCAAGCGGCGTGAGGTATAATTACAGTTAAGGGCAAAAAAAAGCGCCTTGCTGTTCGGCAAGGCGCTTCTGATCATGTGCGGAAGGCGGGAGTCGAACCCGCACACCCGTAAAGGCGTACGCCCCTGAACCACGCCGGCGGCGGGGCTACCAATTCCGACAACCCAAGGGGTATGGGCTGAAAACAAAAAAGCGCCCTGCCGACCGGCAAGGCGCTTCTGATCATGTGCGGAAGGCGGGAGTCGAACCCGCACACCCGT
>CAZULM010000089.1:0-19121 GCA_964621185.1 uncultured Saprospiraceae bacterium
TTCTTTCAGTTCACCAGACTTTTCTTCGCCGCCAAAGGCGGCTGGATAGTTACAACAGTCTGTAATTTGAGTGCCAGAAAAATCTTTTTCATGCGCAACTCCGTGCCCTCTGTGGTAAAAAACCTCTGTGAACCTCTGCGAAACTCTTTGGTAAAAAAACCTCTGTGAACCTCTTCGAAACGCTGTGGTGAGAAAACCTCTGTGAAACGCTGTGGTTGAAAAAAGACACTTAATCCCCATGTCTTATCGCAGGCAAAACAAACCCTTTCCAAAAATACCAGATACCAGCCCCAACAACCCACCCCAATCCCGCGCCGCACAGCACATCGAGCGGATAATGCACCCCCACATACACCTGCGAAAAAGCAATAAGCCCCGCCCATCCCAGCAATGCTTTCTGCTGCCAGCGCCCCGCCAGGCCAAACGCCCCGATCAGGAAAACTGCCACGGCAAAATGGTTGGCCGCATGACTGGAGGTAAAGCTGTACCCGCCCCCGCAACTTACCCTGGATAGAACATGGTCGGCCATTTCGGTGTCGTTGCAAGGCCGGATGCGCTGCACGTTCTTTTTGACGAGTGAACTGCTTGTAAAGTCGGCCAATGCTACCGTTACGACAATGCCCAGCAAGATAAGCCAGCCTTTTTTGCCCAAATTGAGCAAAGCATAAGCGCCAATAAAAAGGTACAGCGGCGCCCAGAACAGCTTTTCCCGGAACAGCGGCAACAGCGCGTCGAACAAGGGGTTGCCCATGCCGCTGTTGATGAGCTCGAACAGCCATTTGTCGCTGTCGATCAGGAAATTCATGCTGATGTCGTTTTTTCTGCTACCAAAATAAGGCGCTTTGACTGTTGCGCATCGAAAGCCGACAAATCATAATCGCCGTAGGTTCTGGTGATGTTCAAGTTGCTGGCACTAAAAAGCTGCTGAAAATCACCCAGTTCGAACAGGCGCACCGATTCGGTGTGTGCTGATGGTTGGCCTTCATGCAGGAAAGCCACCTTTTTGAACACATGCCCGTTTTCGATCCATTTTGTCAGTCGGAATTCAACGCCTTCCAAAATTTTTGTTTCTGTCGGCACCAAATTGGCCCTTACCCATTGGCTGTTGAAATAGTCCAGCAAGAACAAGCCCCCGGTTTTAAGGTTGGTTGCGATGCTCTTGAGGGCGTGCAGGTGCTCCAGGTCGGTCTCAAAATAGCCGAAACTGGTAAACATGTTCAATATCCCGTCGAAGTAGTTGGCCCTGAACGGTTTGCGCATGTCGTGCTGAAAGAATTCCAGGTTTTCGGATTCGAATTGCCGCGCAAAGGCGATGCTTTTTTCCGAAATGTCGAGGCCGGTCACCTGGAACCCTTTTTCCGCCAGATAACGGGCGTGGCGGCCTTTGCCGCATGCAAGGTCCATAATTCGCGCCCCCTGCCCCAGGTTCAATGCCGAAAGCAGGTTGTCTAAGCTGTTGCGCGCCTCTTGTTCGTCACGGCTTTTGTAGAGCAGGTGGTAATAACTGGAATCAAACCACGCCTCAAACCATTCTTTTTTCATGGAATTTCAATTTCGAGCGCGAAGGTAACATTACCTTCACCCGCAAATATGGGTACATGCAGGTTTTATTGACGGCGGCAACGCCTTTTGAGATAGCGCCGACGATCGATTGGTTAGAAAGCAGCTTTGAGCAACAGCAGTCGGGGCATTTTTCCAAAGGCGGGCTCGAGCTTGAGGTATGTGTCACGGGCCTTGGCATGATGGCCACCGCCTGGGAACTTTCCCGCGTTTTTGTTCACCAAAAGCCCGGTTTCTGCATCAACGCAGGTATTGCGGGCGCGCTCGACACCGCCCTGGGAATTGGGGATGTCGTCCATGTCGCCACCGAAACCTTGGCCGATCTGGGCGTGGAAGATTCGGATGGCCGTTGTATCGACCTGTTTGAATTGGGCTTCTTGGAAAAGGACAATTTCCCTTTTTCCGGAGGCAAACTTGAAAACCCGGGCGCCCTGGACAGCCGGTTCATGCCACTCGTTCACGGCATCACGGTAAACAAGGCGCACGGATCGGCAAGCTCCATCGCCCGCATACGCGCGCGATACCCCGAAGCACAAGTAGAAAGCATGGAAGGGGCGGCGTTTTTTTTCGCATGTTTGCAGGCTGGTTTGCCCTTCGTAGAAGTACGCGCCATTTCAAACCATGTAGAGCCCCGCAACCGGGAAGGCTGGGATTTGCCACTGGCTATTCAAAACCTCAATCGGGTGCTGAAAGAAATGCTCGAAGGCTTCGTATAGCCGGGCCGGATACAGATCGGATTTCCATCCGGCTTCGTCGTCGATTTTCCAGCACCGGAAACTTAGCTTTCATGCCTGTCGTTATTTGCTGCGTTTGAAACTTCAAACTACTTTTACGGAAACAAATCAAACATTCTTAACCAACTAACTTGACAAACTATGGCATCGCGATTAACCTCTTTTGGTAAACTGACCATTACCTTACTCTTCGTCGGCGCACTCTTCGGAATTTACAAATTCCTCCAATCTCAAGGATACATAAACCCCAGAGGCACCCAGGAATCACAGATCATCGAAAAAGTGGACCTGCCCGACGCGCCCAAAAACGCCAGCAGCACGGTCGCGCCGGCTTCCATGCCCAGCACCCGCCCGGCTAACCTCAACACCCCAGAAGTGCGCTGGCTACTCTGGGCCTGGAACGCACAGATGGGGCTCATGTTCGCCAACGGCGGGCCAGCCACCACAGAGGGCAGCCTGATGGCGGCAAAAAAAGTCAACCTTAAATTGGCCCGCCAGGACGACGTGTCCCAAATGCAGGCAAACCTGATCAAATTTGCGGAACAATACAAAAACAACCCTGCCAGCGCCACAGGTGGCGCCCATTTCGTCTCCATCATGGGCGACGGCGCCGCAGCTTTTCTCGCCGGTGTAAACCCGCAATTAGAAAAAATAGGGAAGGAATACCGCGCCCAGGTCATCTACACCTGCGGCCGCTCCTTGGGTGAAGACAAATTCATGGGCCCTCCGGCCTGGAAACAAAACCCGCAAGCGGCTCGCGGCGGTGTGTGCACCGCTGTGCTGCGCGACGGCGACTGGAACATCGTCATCAAATGGTGCGCCGACAACGGCATCCCCGTGAACAGCGACGAAACCACCTACGACCCCGAGGCCATGAACTTCATCGCCGCCGACACCTACCTCGATGCCTCAGAAAAATACATCAACGGCTATACCGAAGAGCGGGCAGAGGTGAAAGGCGGCAAGAGGACTGGAAAAACAGTAAAAGTCGGCGTTTCAGCCGTAACTACCTGGACCCCAGGCGACGTGATGGTGGCCGAGAAAAAAGGCGGGCTGGTCTCCATCGTTTCTACGCGAGAATACCGCAGCCAGATGCCCTGCGTAGTCATCGGCATCAAAAAATGGATGGAAGACAACCGCAGCACCGTGGAAAACATGATCGAAGCCATTGCCGCCGGTGGCGACCAGGTGAAAAGCTACTCGCCTTGCCTGAAAAAAGCCGCCGAGATCAGCGCAGGCGTTTACAATGAAGAGACCCCTGAATACTGGGAAAAATACTACACCGGGGTGGTCGAAACAGACAAAACCGGTTTGCAGGTAGAGCTCGGGGGCTCCCGCGTGAACAACCTGGCCGACAACCTTGAGATATTCGGCCTCAACCCGGGCAGTACCAATATCTTTAAAATTGTATATACCACTTTTGGCGACATCGTGAAGCGGCTGTACCCCGATCTGGTGCCTTCCTATCCCGCCGCCGACGACATCACCAACCTCAGCTTCTTGAGCAATGTGGCCAAACGGGCCGGCGGCAACATCGCCACCGCCGACCAAGCCTCCTTCAATGCCGACGACAATATCCGCCAAACTGTGGCAAAAAAATCCTGGAGCATCGAGTTTGAAACCGGCCAAAGCTCCTTCACCCCATCTGCCCAGCGCGAACTGGAACGGCTTTTCAACGACCTTGTCATCGCCAGCAACCTGAAAGTAGAAATACACGGCCACACCGACAACGTGGGCGATTTCAACGCCAACATGCAGCTTTCCGAGCGCCGCGCCTTTGCCATAAAACAATGGCTGGAGAAAAAATCGCCCAACAACTTCCCGCCGGAGCGAACCTCTGTAAAAGCGCATGGCTCTACCAGCCCGCTGGTGCCGAACGAAACGGCGGAAGGCAGGGCGAAGAACAGGCGGGTGGAGATCATAATGGGGAACTGATTGTGTTTGATTGACGATTGGCGAGTGCATGGGTGACGATTGTTGAAGTTGCGCTTGTACTCGGCAATCGTCATTCAAAAAATCACGCAATAAAGAGAAAAATGATGTTTGTACAAATCTTCAGCCCCAACAAAGCCATCAGCAAAACCACGGCGATGATCATCGTGGGGTTTCAGGTCGTGCTGCTGCTGGCTGCCTGGTACACAACTGGGCCGCTGATCCCCAAGCCGCATGAAATATGGGCTGCTTTCACCAAGCTTATGGCAGAAGGCGACCTCCTGCGCGAGCTTTTCGTCAGCACGGGGCTTTGCCTCGAAGCCCTGGCCATCGCGATCCTGATCTCGCTCGGCATTTCCTACCTGACAGTACTGCCGTTTTTCAGGCCATTGGCCTTCTTGGTGTCAAAAGGGCGCTTTCTGACGCTCGTCGGCCTGAGCTTCGTATTTACCCTGATGGTGAGCAGCGGGCATGGCCTGAAGGTCTGGTTGATGGTGTTCGGCATCACCGTATTTTTCGTTACATCAATGGTAGCAGTGATAAAGGCCATCCCCAAGGCCGAGTTCAACCACGCCCGTACGCTGCGCATGAACGAGTGGCAAACTGTGTGGGAAGTCGTCATACTGGGCAAAATCGACCAGGTTTTCGAGGTGATTCGCCAGAACTTCGCCATTGCCTGGATGATGTTGACCATGGTAGAGGGCATCTCGCGCTCGGAAGGCGGTATCGGCACCATGCTCCTGAACCAGAACAAGCACCTGCACCTCGATGCGGTTTTTGCCATCCAAATCGTCATTTTGCTGGTAGGCATAATGATGGATTACCTCATCGGGGTTTTCAAGAACATATTCTGCCCTTATGCTTCGTTAACCCTTGAAAGAAAGTAGCCATGGCCTCCAAACATGCGTATGAATTTAAAGATGCCATCCTCAAGGTGGAAAACGTGTCGCTCCACCTGGGCGGCAGACAGATACTCAAAGACGTGAACGTGGAAGTGAAGGACATTGTGCGCCCCGGGATGCAGCAAGGGCAGATTGTGGGCTTTCTTGGCCCTTCCGGCATCGGCAAGACAAAGTTTTTTGAAGTGCTGGCCGGATTGACCAAGCCCGATTCCGGTACGGTGCTCATAGGCGACCCGCTCAAGCCCGTTTCCCCGGGAAGGGTAGGGGTGGTCCAACAAAGCTACCCCTTGTTCAACCACCGCACTGTGCGGGGCAATTTAGAAGTGGCTGCCGAAAAAGGCAGCATCCCCGCAGCCGAAAGAAAAGACAAAATCCAGAAAATGCTGGAGCGATTCAACCTAGCCGACCAGGCCAGCAAGTATCCCTCAGAGCTTTCGGGCGGCCAACGCCAGCGCATCGCCATCGCCCAGCAGTTGCTCTGCTCCGAGCGCTTCTTGCTGATGGACGAGCCATTCAGCGGCCTCGACGTGCTGATGCTCGACCGCGTTTGCCAGATGTTGCGGGAAATAGCTTGCGAACACGAGCAAAACACGATCATCGTGGTTTCCCACGACATCCACACCACAGCCTCTATCGCCGATACGCTTTGGGTGATGGGGCGCGACCGCGACGAAAAAGGCAAAATAATGGATGGCTCGCACATCAAGCACACCTTCAACCTCATGGAAAGGGGCGTTTGCTGGCATGAAGACGTGCAGTCGCGGCCCGAGTTCCACGAACTGGTGGATGAGGTGCGGGCATTGTTCCCAAGTTTGTAAGGCTATCAACTTTCCGTCTCTACAAAGCGCACACCGTGCTGTTCCAGCTCAGCCAGCACCGGTTCATACACCTCCGGCATAATCGGGATGTTGACGCCGGTAGTGGATATTTTCCCTTGCATCAACAACTTGACAAATATCCCCAAGGGAAGGCCGACCAATTGCGACATGGCAGTGTTCTCGCCGTCAGTGCCTTTCATGATAAGTGTGGAAGTCCGTTTGTGCTTTTTCCTCTTCAGCTCGTACTCAAATACGTGCTGCATGATGACCATATCCTTGTCCTTTGGTTGCAGGGCCCATTTTTCAAGCAGCAGGTTTTCTAAGATAAGGGCAGGCGTGGCATCCTTTATCTTGATGCGGCGCTTGCTGAAAAGCCCCAGCCATTCCAGTTTTTGCATCACATCGCTGTCGGGCTCCACTTCCAGCATCTTTGCCACCCGGTCGCGCACCGAGCCCGTATGCTGGCTGATGCCTAAGAAGGCTTCCATGAGGTCGTGGTAGCTCAGGGTGTCGCTATCGACGATGGGGAAGGTGGCGTCCGTCATCCCGATGCGGACGAGCGCGTTCCAGGCATCGCAAAATCCCTTGTGGCGCAAGGTGCCCCGGAACAGGGTGCGGATGTTCTGCAAGCCGTAAGCTTCGCGGTAGAGCAAGGAATCGCGGTTGGCATATACCTCCCATTGGCCCATGTTGGGGATATCGACCATTCTGTACTGGCGGAAAAGCCGGCGGTAGGGGATGTACTTGAGCTTGCCGTCTTCCAGAAACTGTGCCGTGCCCTGGCCTGCCAGCACCACGTTGCGGGGGTTCCAGCTGAATTTGTAATGCCAAGGGTTGTCGTCGCTCTCCGGAGCGACCAGGCCCCCGGTATAAGAATGGAACGACGTGATTTTCCCGCCCGCATTCCTTATCTCGTGGATGCGTTGCATGGCGCTCATGTGGTCTATCCCGGGGTCGAGGCCCAGTTCGTTCATGAACACCAGGGCCCGTTGCCGCGCTTCGTCGCCCAGCCGGAACACCTGTTTGCTGACATAGCTGGCGGTGATGAGATGTTTGCCCAGCGTGATGCAGTCCTGCGCCACTTCTAAGTGCATCTGGGGCGGCAACATAGACACCACCACCTCGTGGCGGGCAATGACGTCGCGGCGGTCGTTGGGCTTGGAGGCATCCAGCCAGATGGCGCGGCCATGGCTGTGGCCCTGTATTTTCTTTCTGGCCAATTCGATGTCGGCATCGGCGACGGTGACTAAAAAATTGTTTTGCGGCGCTTCGCCCAATATGTAGTTGATCAAGGCAGTTGCTGACCTGCCCGCACCAATAATGAGGAGATTCTTCATGTAACGTGGGAAATTTGTGATGAACGGCAAAGGTAAGGGATTTGAGCAGAAATAAAATGGGTCAGCCTTTAGCGGGCCGACCCAAGAGAGAAATGTGCATGGGATTAAAACGGACTTGCGTCCCCAAGCGGAAATGGGATGGCTTTTTTTGGCCGAAAAAAATGGCCGAATAATTGGAAGGTTCGGTGAAATGAGCTATATTTGCCGTCCTTTCGTTTTATACATCCATCTACTCACAAATTTTGCAGCAATTATGAGTAAACCTGTTACAATCAAAATCAAAAATGGCACTGTGAGCGTTTCGAGCGCCCGCTGATTTTTGACCAGGATGCTCCAGTGAGGCCAATCTTTCAACTTCTAACCTTTCAACGCCCTGTCCTTCAACGACGGGGCGTTTTTATATGCTCCAATATTCACACAAAAAATCGTGCCGTTTTTTGCGATACCTTCGCGCCCAAGATGATTTGATATGAAGTTACTATTGACAACCCTGTTCGTTTTTTCCGGCTGGCTTTTTTCCATCGGCCAAACCAACGCCGTAACGGATACCACGATTTACGAGGTGGCAGAAAGCCTCCCTTACCCGCTCTTCAAAGCCTGTTTTCCCGACAAGCACCCTTCCTGGACCGTGGACAGCATGCGACGCTGCGGCGAGATGAACCTCCTTGGGATGCTCAGCGCAAACATGCGCTACCCAGCTGAGGCGCAGGAAAAGGGCATACAAGGCACCGTCGTGCTTTCCTTTGTCGTTGAACCCAGCAATGGCCGCATTTCCAATATTAGCCTGCTCAAGGATATCGGCGGAGGCTGCGGCCAGGAGGCTATCCGCGTATTGAAGGCGCTGGACGAGGTGGGGATGCGCTGGGCGCCCGCAATGCAGGGCGGAAGCCCCATCCGGGCCAAGCACTCGCTTCCCGTGCGCTTCAAGCTGAAGGAAGCGCTGCCCTATTTTGTCTCCGAAAAAGGCGATACCATTTACACCAACTATGACACCGAACCCAGCTTCCAACACGGCATCGACTCCCTGATCAATTTCGTCGTCAACCGGCTCGAATACCCGGCAGGATGGGAAGACAGCTGCAAGACCGGGGTGATAGAAATGTCGCTACTGATCGACAAAAAAGGTAAGTCGCAGGTAGAAGACCTGCTCGACTTCAGCAACTTGGGACTGGACTTTCAATGGGAAGCCATGCGCCTGGCCAACAAAATGAGCGGGATGTGGCAAGCAGCTACCTATCAGGAAAAGCCGGTGACTGCATCCACACCCCTGCGCGTGGTGTTCAAATCGGACGAGCCGCGCTGCAAGGCCGCCAACGATGTGTTCGACCGGGCAATGGTGCTGGCCGATGAAGGCTCCGTGCTGGCCGCCACCAACAAGCCGGACGAGGCCATAGCCAAATGGACGGAAGCACTCCAGCTGCAGCCCGACAACGGTGAAATCCTCTATTACCGTGGCACCACCTTGCTGAACCAAAACCGCCGCGAAGATGCCTGCAAGGATTTTACCCGAATCAAGGAAATATTGGGGATAACCTGGTTTGAAGACGTGAGGCGGCTTGTTTGTGGCTGGTAAATGCCCAACATGGCGAAAACTTCACACATACTTAATATTAAAGCCGGCACAGCAGGGCAAACAGCAAGGATACCTTTGCGCAAAACAGACAACCCATGATCGAAAATGCGCCGCAAAAAAAGATATTGATCGTAGATGACGAGCCCGACATCCTCGAGTTTTTGAAGTACAACCTGAAAAAGGAAGGCTTCGCCGTAGTGACCGCCCCCGATGGCAGGACGGCGATCAAAACCGCAGAGGCAGAACAGCCCGACCTGATCATCCTCGATATCATGATGCCCGAAATGGACGGCATCGAGACCTGCCGCCAGCTGCGCGAGCACAAAGACTTTGCCGACACCCCAATTGCCTTCCTCACCGCCCGCGACGAAGACTTTTCCCAGATCGCCGCCTTAGATGTCGGCGGCGATGATTATGTGACCAAGCCCATAAAACCGCGGGTGCTGGTCAGCCGCATCCAAGCCCTTTTGCGCCGCGTTGACAGGTTCAACGAGGCGGAAACCGACGAGATCCGCTTGCAAGACCTGGTGATCGACAAGAACAAAGTGCTGGTTTTCAAGCAAGATGCCGCCATTGAACTGCCCAAAAAAGAATTCGAGATACTTTGGCTGCTGGCATCCAGGCCGGGCCGCGTTTTTACCCGGGAAGAAATCTTCGACAAGATTTGGGGCTCGGAGGTCATCGTCGGCAACCGCACCATCGACGTGCACATCCGGAAATTGCGCGAGCGGCTTGGCGAAGAGTACATAAAGACCGTGAAAGGCATCGGGTACAAATTTGACTTCTGATGTTCAAAAACCAGACACCGCGACAACTCTCCCTTTTTATTGCCATCCTTTCGGCAGCAGCGCTGGCATCGCTTACCCTTTTTCTGAAATTGTTGGGGTTGCTGTCGATCAAATGGTCGGAGCTCGCCCTGCTCTTTGTCGCAGCTTCTTTGGTTGGTTTCGTCGTGAATTTCTACCTCATCCGCTACTACATATTCCGGCGCATAAAACTGATCTACAAAATCATACACCGCCGGAAACTCCCCCAGGAATTCCGCCCGAACAACTTGAACATGGGCAAGCATATCCTCGACAACGTTGAACAGGAAGTGGATGCCTGGATGGAGCAAAGCAGCCGGGAACTGGAAGAGCTGGAGCGCCTGGCCACTTATCGCCGCCGGTTTATCGGCGATGTCTCCCACGAATTGAAAACCCCCATCTTCAACATCCAGGGCTTTGTGCACACCTTGCTCGACGGCGCCCTGCACGACCCGGAAGTGAACGAAAACTACCTGAAACGCGCCGCCAAAAACATCGAGCGGCTGCAATCCATCGTCGAAGAACTGGAAACGATCAACAAGCTGGAATCCGGCCAAATGGTGTTGGACTTGCAGGAGTTCGACCTCTACGAACTGGCAGAAGAAGTCTATGCCGATCTGGAAATGCGCGCCAAGGAACGCAATATCCGTTTTGCCTTCAAAGAAGGCGCCTCACAGCGCTACCAGGTGCGCGCCGACAAAGAGAGCATCCGCCAGGTGCTGATAAACTTAGTGCACAACTCCATAAAATACGGAACAGAGGGCGGACTTACCAAGATCAGTTTCTACGACCTGGAAAGTTACGTGCTGGTGGAAGTCAGCGACACGGGCATCGGCATCAGCCAGGAGAACCTGAAGCACGTGTTCGACCGCTTTTACCGGGTTGACAAGAGCCGTTCAAGGGACGCAGGCGGCACCGGTCTGGGGCTTTCCATCGTCAAACATATCATAGAAGCGCACAAACAAACGGTGAACGTGCGCAGCACGGAAGGGAAAGGCTCCACTTTCGGGTTCACGCTGGAAAAGGCGTGATCGTTGCTTGCTCGCCGCAGCCTTGGTGGAGGAGGGTTCGTTGCTACATCCGCAGGTCTTCCACATGAACCCCCGGGTATTTTTTCGCATCGAAACTGAAATATCCGGCGCCCAGGGCCTTGTTGGGGCTGAAACGGGTGATGGCAAAGGTGTAACGCGAGCCGTCTTTGCTAAAAGCCTTGATGCTTTCGATATTGCCCGTCTTCTCTTCGATGCTGAGCCTGATCTTGAAATAATCGGACTTCCGGTCAACCGGCTTGAATTCGATTTGTGTAAGCACCTTGGAGCCTTGGGTTGTTTTATCGGCCAAGGTGTACAGGTAGTCGCCCTTTTGGTAGCGGCGCAATAGCTCTTTTGGGGTCATAAACCCTGCATCCGAGCCGTTTGGCTCCGAGTCGTTTATCTGCACTTCGTTGTTCTTTTTCAGGAAAACCCAGGTGGTCTTGGTGTCGTTGATGATCACTTGTTGGCTCATGTCGAGCCGGAACTTGTCGCCTTCCTGGCCTACGGTGCCTTTTTGCACCTCATTTGCCTGGCCTGGCACCTCTATCGTCAAATTGAAGGCAGCCTCAAAAGTTTTGTACCCTTCGTATTTCTTGCGGACACGGTCCAGCACCTTTTTAGCTGCCGGGTCGCTTTGCTCGGCAGGGGCCTTGGGAAGGCTTTGGGCAAAAAGGGTGAGGGCGAACAGGCTGAGACATGAAAAAGAGAAAAGTGGCTTACTCATAGTGCGTATGATTGGCATTGCTTGTTATTAAATATATTAATTTGTGCGGGGCAATTGTTCATGCACCAACAAAAACTCAAACAGGCAAAAATGGTTGTGTATTGCCCGAAAAATGTCAACAAATCGGTAATGGGGGCGCCCGGAAAAAAAATGAGCCACCCTGAACAGGAATGGCTCATTCATCGAACGTAGCGCGAGGGAGACTTGAACTCCCGACCTTGCGATTATGAATCGCACGCTCTAACCAGCTGAGCTATCGCGCCAAAAAGCTGCTTTTCAGCACCTTTTGCTTTTTCGCGCCGCAAAGGTAAATGCGCCAATTCAATTTTCAACCTGAATTTTTAAAAAAACTGAAAATGGTCTTGCCATAGTTCCGCACGTCCATCAGATTCGGGTGCTCCAAAAACGTGTGATGCGGGTTGTGCTCCATCACGAAAATGCCGCCGGGCAGGAGCAACTGCCTTTCAAAAATGAGGTCCGGGATCGTGTCGATGGTAGGCAAGGCATACGGCGGCCCGGCAAAAATATAGTCCCACTGGCTGTTGGCGTGTTCGATAAACCGAAATACGTCCATTTGAACGATCTTGACTTCCTGTTCTATTTTCAGCAATTCAACGGTTTTTCGGACGAAACGCACCGCATCGGGGAATTTGTCAACGTAGGTAACATCCTCGCAGCCGCGCGACACAAATTCATAGCTGTGGCTTCCCGTCCCGCCAAAAAGGTCCAGCACCTTTGTCTCCTCGAAGTCTATGAGGTTGTTCAGGATGTTGAACAATGCCTCTTTGGCATAGTCCGTTGTAGGCCGGGTAGGCCATTTGTCGGCAGGTGGCGTGAAGCGGCGGCCTTTGAATTTTCCTCCAATGATTCGCATATTTTAATGTGATAATTTGATAATGAGGGGAATGTGATAATGGCGGGCGTATGTGACAGCTTGGCTTGTGGCTTAAAGGCAGAGCAGGTCGAACCAGAAATGCGGCGGCAGCGCATCCTGCCCGTTTGGCAGCGCGGGCATCGTGTTAGGCTTTAAGAACCGGATGTGCTGGATGTACCGGCACAACATCTTGTAATGCTCGCCATCTTTCAGCAATGCCCCGCTTATCCGCAGGGGTATATGTTCGGGGCTGAGCTTGAACTGATCGTATGCCAGCAGCACAAAATAAAGCAGGTCGCTTGGCTTCAGGAACTCGAAGGCGTTGTAAAAAACCAGGCTTCGCAGGTCAAAAACAGCAATTTGCGCCTGATTGCCGCGCAAGTTCACGAACAAGGAATGACCTTCCTGGGATGCCTGCTCCTGAAAGCCCGCAATCAGCGCCGCCCCAATATGGCAAGGCTGGTATTTGGCAATAAAATCCTTGAAAAGAGGCGCAGCCCCCCATACCAAATGACAGCCGGGCTCGCTTGTCTCGTCATGGCCAAAAACTGTGTCGGGCGCCACGGGGTTGAGCAACTTGAAGTAAGTGGCACAGTCCTGGGCGGAGAACAAGCGCTGCGGCACGAGGGTAGCCAGTGGCACCGAAATGGCCGAACGGACGCTGCCAAAGCTGTAATTCAATAGCTTGTTGCCAGACAGTGACTCCCTGATTTCCGACGCCACATGGTGCTCGACGTATTTCTTGTCGGAAATTTGGATGGCTTCCAAGCCCAGAACCGCCCCTTGCGCATCCTGGGCCAGCATAGAAATGCCGTCAGTGCCGACGATCAGCTTGAGCGTGCCACTGCGTGCTTTTTCAGCATCTAAGTTTTCGTCTTGAAAATAGAAAACGTGATTATCCATGCCAATTGGAGCGATCTGCTAGGGGCACGAAGGTACTCTTAGTTCCCAAATAATGGAGACAAACGTTTGATTGTGTGGTATTTTTGTGCTGAAAATAACCACACCATGAAATCTTCAAACAAGAAAGGCCTGCGCGTCGGCATCACCGGCGGCATCGGCAGCGGCAAAAGCACCGTGTGCCGTATTTTCGAGTCGCTCGGCGTGCCGGTATATGATGCCGACCATTGGGCAAAATGGCTGCTGGGCAATGATCCGGCCCTGAAATCGGCCGTGGAAGGAATTTTCGGGACGGATGCCTACACCGAAAAAGGCGAATACAACCGTGCATACATCGCCCAGCAAGCCTTCAGCAAGCCCGACAAGCTCGCCGCCCTAAACGCCGTTGCCCACCCGGCTGTGGAGGCGCACGCGCGCGCCTGGCATGAGGCAAGAACCAGGGAAGGCCACCCCTACACCCTGAAAGAAGCCGCCTTGATAATCGAAAGCGGGAGCTACAAGCACCTTGATTGCCTCATAGTTGTGTCGGCGCCCGAGGCGCTGCGCATCGAACGGGTCGTAAAAAGGGACGGCATCAGCGAAGCGGAAGTCCGCGCCAGGATCCAGCGCCAATTGCCCGAACAGGAAAAGATAGCGCGCGCCGATTTTGTCATACGCAACGATGGCCAACATTCCTTAGTCAGGCAGGTGCTCAAAGTCCACAAAGCCCTGCTCGAACATGCGAAAAAGTAATTTTCCGAAAAACATTTGGAAATAACACCGCAGCAGTGGTACTTTTGCGGCTCGAAATTAGAGAAACAGGCTTAATCAACATTTTTCAGCCAACAAGAATATGAAAAAAGACATCCACCCGGCCAACTACCGCTTCGTAGTTTTCAGAGACATCTCCACCGACGAGGCGTTTTTGGGCAAATCCTGCGTCAACACAAAAGACACCATTACCTGGGAAGACGGCAAAGAATACCCGTTGGTAAAATTAGAAATTTCCTCCTTCAGCCACCCTTTCTTCACAGGCAAAATGAAATTTGTAGATACCGCCGGCCGAATCGACAAGTTCAACAAGAAATTCGCCAAGTTCTCCAAGTAAAGGAGCGCCTGCTTTTTTCTGGAAGTCCCGATACGCTGCAAGCCTATTGGGACTTTTTTTTATGCCCGTTCGGGCGGCACTGCCTATTTTTGCGGCAGAACAACGCAATTTTATACCTTACGTCGCTTGGTTTTGTGCATGTCGATCTTTGTATTCAATTTACAGCAGTTGAAACAATCATACTCAATCACAAAAATCAGGCGAACCATAGTATATCCTTCACAACTGATCTGAACCCGATCCCATGTTGAATATCATCCTGTTTGACAGCGACGCACGCGACCATTTGTTGCCGCTCACCGCAACCCGGCCCATGGGCGAGCTGCGCCTGGGCATCCTGACCCTTCGGGAAAAATGGGAGCGCTTGCTCGGCGGCTCCGTCTCTTACATCACCCAGGAATACCTGAGCGAGAAATATCCCATCCAGATCGAAGAAGAAAATTTCATCGTCAACGCCGGGCTGATCCCCAATGCCAAGCTGTGTGCGCGGATACAAAAACTGGAGCTGAACGAAGCCCTGTTGCACAACGGCGAATTAGTTGCGGCCAGGCTGAGCGAGGCGCGTTTCGAGCTGCTCATCGAAGATGCGGAAGTGTCGGAGCTCCAAGGCACAGAGATAGAGGATGGCTACGCCCTCCAATATGTCAGCAGGCCCTGGGAGCTCAGCTTCTTGAATGGGCAAGCTATATTGGACGACTTCCAACTGCTCACAAAGGGGAAAAAATCAGCGCCCATTCCCGAGAGCAACCGGGTTGTGGGCGACCCCGGAAAAATTTTCTTAGAAGAAGGCGTCAGCATGGAGTGCTGTATCCTGAACACCACAGAAGGTCCCATTTACATTGGGGCCGGTACTGAGGTGATGGAAGGCTCCAAATTGCGCGGCCCCATTGCCATCGGCCCCAACTGCATCGTGAAGATGGATGCCAAGATTTATGGCCCCTGCAGCTTTGGTCCGGGCTGCCGCATTGGCGGCGAAGTCACCCGTTCCATCTTTATCGGCAATTCCAACAAAGCGCACGATGGCTACCTGGGCGACTCCGTCATCGGCGAATGGTGCAATTTCGGCGCCGATACCAACAACTCCAACCTGAAGAACAACTATTCCGAGGTGCGGCTCTGGAGCTATCCTGAAGAGCGCTTCGTGAAAACCGGCAAACAGTTCGTCGGCCTTGTCATGGGCGACCATTCCAAATGCGCCATCAACACCATGTTCAATACCGGAACCGTGGTAGGGGTGGCCGCCAACATTTTCGGGGCCGGGTTCCCTCGGAACTTTATCCCCGATTTTTCCTGGGGCGGACCCGATTCGCCATATCGCACCTACAAGTTCGCCGATGCCTGTGAGACAGCGGGACTCGTGATGGCGCGCCGCAACCAGGAATTTACCGAGCTGGAAAAAGCAATCCTCTATCATATTTACGACCTCACGGCGCGGTTCAGGTCTTGGGAAAAATAAAGGAGCAAAACCATGTCTGAGCGATCAAAAATCATGACGAAGTACGAAAAGCGGGGCGTTTCTGCGTCAAAAGAAGAAGTGCACGCGGCCATTGCCCACCTTGACAAAGGACTGTTCCCCACAGCTTTCTGTAAAATCCTGCCCGACCTGGCAGCCGGCAACGACAAGTACTGCAACCTGCTGCACGCCGACACCGCCGGCACAAAGTCCAGCCTGGCTTACCTGTACTGGCGCGAAACGGGCGACCTCTCCGTCTGGCCCGGCATCGCCCAGGACGCCATCGTGATGAACCTCGACGACATGGCCTGCGCGGGCTGTACCGACAACTTCATGCTCAGCAGCACCATTGGCCGCAACAAAACGTTGATCCCGGGCGAGGTGATCTCGGCCATCATCCGCGGCACCTCCGACTTTGCGGACAACATGCGCCAGCACGGCATCAACATCGAGCTGGCCGGCGGCGAAACCGCGGATGTGGGCGATATCGTGCGCACCATCGACGTGGGCTACACGGCCTTTGCCCGCATGAAGCGCAGCGCGGTGATCGTGCCGGCCATCCGGCCCGGCGACGTGATCGTGGGCCTGGCTTCCTTCGGACAGGCCAGCTACGAAACCTCCTACAACGGCGGCATGGGCAGCAATGGGCTTACCGCGGCCCGGCACGACGTTTTGTCCAAAGTGTATGCCGAGAGATACCCGGAAAGCTTCGACCCCAAACTGCCGGGAGAAGTCGTGTACTCGGGCGACCAGTTGCTGACGAATAACCTACAACTTCCTGACAAACAAACTATTACCGTCGGAAAGCTCTTGCTGTCGCCTACCCGCACCTACCTGCCCGTGCTGCAAGAACTGTTGCGCGAACACCGCAAAAAGATCCACGCCCTCATACACGTCACCGGCGGTGGCCAAACCAAAGTGCTGAAGTTTTTCAAAAATGCGCTTATCGTCAAGGACAACCTTTTCCCGATACCGCCGTTATTCAGCCTGATACAAAAAAGCAGCCAGACTAATTGGCGGGAAATGTACCAGGTATTCAACATGGGGCACCGCATGGAAATATACCTGCCGGCCCGACATGCGGACACGGTGATGGCTGTTGCGGAGAAATACGGCATTGAGGCAAGGATATTGGGCAAGGTGAAACGCGGCCAGGGAGAAAAGGTGCAAGTGAAAAGCGAATTTGGCACTTTTGAATACGAGTAACTTTACAAAGCGATGAAAAAACACTTTTTGGGACTAAGGACTGTAATTTTTCCAGCAAAGGAATTGGAGGAAACCAAAAATTGGTATGTCAAAGCCCTGGGCATCGAACCATATTTCGACCAGCCGTTTTATGTAGGGTTCAATGTGGGTGGCTTTGAACTGGGATTGGATCCAGATGCGCCAAAAGGCAGCGGTGGCACTCAGGCATATTGGGGCGTTGAAAACATCGAGACCGCGATAGATCATTTGGTTGCTATTGGTGGGAACCTAGAAAACCCCATTCAGGATGTAGGTGAAGGCATCAAGGTAGCAACTGTATTAGATCCGTTTGGCAACCAGTTTGGTTTGATTGAAAACCCGCATTTTTCATTGGAAAGCTAATTTTTCTGCATACCTAAAATAATTGACGCATCAATACCATGAGAAAATTACTAACTGCTGCATTGTTGTCCATTGCTTTTATGGCTTGCAACAACAATTCGCCCGAAAAACTCAACCAAAAGCTGGCCGAGCTCGATAAAGCGATGGGCGGCGCCTATGTCACCGACAAGGCAAAAGCGGCAGAATTTGTCAAGACATCCGAGCAACTGGCGGCCATGCTTGAAAAAACAAATACCGACCAATATGTGAATGTGCTGCTGAAAGCTGCTGGGCTTGCCAAAAACATTGGAGACCCCAATAAATCGCTGGAATTGTACAAAAAAGTGGCTGAAGGCTTGCCCCAGCACCCAAAGGCGCCCACCGCCCTGTTCATGATGGGCTTTGTATATGAAACGGATTTGAACGACCTGGATAAAGCGAAGGCCACCTATGAGTCCTTCCTGCAAAAATACCCGAACGACCCCGATTTTGCCGACGATGCAAGCTCAGCCTTGGCGCTTCTCGGGCGCTCCCCGGAAGATATCGTAAAAGAATTCAAGGAAAAACAAGCAGCCGAAGGTCAGCAATAAAGTGTTCCGCGACGCTTTTTTTGAATATGCCCGTCATGCAGGGGCCCATTGCCGGCTCCGGTTTGCGCCCACTCCCTCCGGGTTCCTGCACCTCGGCAACGCCCTGAATTTCACCCTCAACTGGCTCGTGGCGCGCCTCAACAACGGAAGCATCCTGCTCCGTATCGACGACCTTGACGGCGAGCGGAAACGCCCGGAATACATAGCCGATATTTTTGAGAGCCTCCATTGGCTCGGCATCGACTGGGACGAAGGCCCCGGCTTGTCGCCTGGCACCGACCTGCTGGTCGATTTTGAGGCGCATTGGTCACAAAACCTGCGCATGCCCCTTTATTTCGAAGCTTTAGAGCGCTTACGGACCCAGAACCTGCTTTTCCCTTGCCAAAAGTCGCGCCGCGACCTTGCGCCGTATAATGGAAAATACCCGCCGGAATTCCGGGAACAAAACCTGTCTCTCGACGATGCAGGCGTGGCCTGGCGCATCCGCACCGCGGCGGGTTCCGGCCTGAACGATTTCGTCGTGCGCCGCCGCGACAACATTCCCGCTTACCAGATTGCCAGTTTGGTGGACGACCTGCATTTTGGCGTCACACACGCCATCCGGGGCGAAGACCTGGCGGAATCTACTGCCGCGCAGCGCTATTTGGCGGAATGTCTGGGCGAAGAGAGGTTTTTGCGTCTCAAATTTCTGCACCATCCGTTAGTACTGGGCGATACCGGGGAAAAATTGTCCAAATCTGCCGGGGCAAGTTCCCTGAAGGCCATGCGGGAGAAAAATCTTGGCTCTGGCCAGGTGTTCAATGCCGTTGGGAACCTGTTGGGCTTGGGGGCTACAGCGAGTGCGGGGGAGCTTTTGGGGGCTGCGCGGCGGGAGTGGTAGCGCGACGTTTATGTCACCCTAGAAAGGCCATTTATGGCCGTAAGGCAGCGCAGTGCGTTAATGTCCAATACCCAACACGGAATGTCGAATGTCCAGGTGCTCCCAACGCTCAGTCATTTTTTTCATGGCTTTAGCGAGCGGACCAGGAGTGCGCTCGGCACTTGGAAATTGGACATTCCGTGTTGGACATTGGACATTTGACGTCGGGTTTCCCTACTGGCCCCAAAATGTTAACCCCCCAAGATTTTTCCCGCCAAAGCTTTGCGGTCCTGATCCCCGCACTATCTTTGTCACCTCCTTTTGCGATCAAACGACCCATCACCCTGCACAGAGACTTTTATGGACTAATCC
>CAZULM010000090.1:0-3870 GCA_964621185.1 uncultured Saprospiraceae bacterium
TCGAAATCCCGGAAGGAGGGGAAAAAACAGAGCGACCATGAATAATGCGGGTTAAGGCAGCCGATGGGGGCTATGATGTAGAAAAAATTGAGGCGCTTACGCAACAATCCCTGGCATGGATAAGGGGATTTAAGGCTGGAAAGTGACCGTTATGTGATTATGGCCCGTTACCATCTTTTTGGCTGCTGTCATTCGCATAGGCCATGTTATGAAAAAAAGCGCTCGGTGATCAACACCGGGCGCTTTCAGCAATTGCATTGGGGCGGCTTTGGAGTCATTATTTCTTTAACAACTGCCGCCTTCCTGAGCCAAATTAAGCTTCCTTGAGGGCTTTTCCGCCAAAAACAAGAAGCAGGAGCAGGAGACAAGTTAGGATAACCATAGGATTAAACTTTTTGAAGTGAACTAAATGTGTGCATCAATAACCAATCGGTTTAGTACAAAAACGAGGCCAACTATTGTTTTCGTTCTTTGATGTCAAAAATTAAATTGTCGTTAACAGACACTACTTCGTTTCTTCCCTGAAAACACTGCGCTGGAGCAGCCAGCCCAAGCCCATCACAATGCCGCAGCCCAATGGGTTGTACCACAGATAGGCATCTTTGCTCACCCCAAAAAACATGATCAGTACCACGATCTCCGAAAAAACGGCGGCGGCAAACACGGCCTTTGCGCCCACCTTTTTCATGAAAAAAGCCGTGAAGAACACGCCCAGGATGGTGCCGTAAAACAAAGAACCGATCATGTTGACTGCCTGAATGAGGTTCTCAGACAATGAAGCAAAAATGGCGAACAGCACGATAAAAACCCCCCAAAGCGCCACCGCCCATTTTGAAACGCGGAGGTAGTGAGCATCGGAACGGCCAGGCACTAAGGAGCGCCGGTATATATCGGAGACGGAAGTAGCGGCCAACGCGCTGAGCTCGGAGGCCGTGGTGCTCCACGACGCGCAGAAAATCATGGCCAAAATCAGCCCTATCAAGCCCTTGGGTATGTGCCCGAGCACAAAATTGATGAACACATAGTCTCTGTCCTTGGTGTCTGCTCGGGGATTTACTTCCTCAATCAGGGTGGCTGCCTGGGCGCGCAGTTCTTTGCGCCGCTTTTCGAGCAGTTGCAAATCGGCCATGCGGGCATTTACCTGCCCCTCGTCTTTGGCCAATTGTGCTTGGGTCAAGCCTTCCAAAACGGTTTCTTTTTGCGCGAAAAGCTGGCTGTCTTCGGCATCCAACTTTTGGTAAGCTGCTTCTTGGGGCATCCCTTTGAGCATCGCCAAATTGGCCTGGTTGAAATGCAGGGGCGGCTGGTTGAACTGGAAAAACACCCACACCATCACCCCAACAGCTAATACCAGGAACTGCATCGGTATTTTAATAAAACCGTTGAAAAGCAGGCCGATGCGGCTTTCCCGCAAGGTTTTGCCGGAAAGGTAGCGGCCTACCTGGCTCTGGTCGGTGCCAAAATACGACAGGAACAAAAAGGTGGCCCCCAACACGCCCGACCACACATTGTACCGATCTGTCCAGCTGAAATCCCAGTCGACCACCTTGGTCTTGCTCCCCGCGCCCGCGATCTCCCAGGCTTCCGATACCCCTATGCCCTCCGGTAAATTGTATATGATGAGCACAAAGGCCAGTATGATGCCGCTGAGCGCCACCGTCATTTGCAGTTCCTGGGTACGGCTCACAGCGGCGCTCCCACCGGAAACGGTGTAAAAGACCACGAAAACGGCCATGAAAAAATTGGTCAGGGCCAGGTTCCAGCCAAACACGGCGCAAAGGATGATGCTCGGCGCCAGAATGCTGATCGCCGCCGCCATGCCCCGCTGGATGAGGAACAAAATGGCCGTCAGGCTGCGTATGCGCAGGTCGAAACGCTGCTCTAAGTATTCATAAGCCGTGGTGACCCGCAGTTTGTAATAAATGGGCAGCACGAAATAGGCGAGAATCACCATCGCGATGGGCATGCCGAAATAAAACTGCACGAACTGCATCCCATCGGCATAAGCCTGGCCGGGCGTGCTCAAAAACGTGACCGCGCTGGCCTGCGTGGCCATGATGCTCAAGCCAATGGTCCACCAGGGCAGGTCGCGCTTGCCCGCCAGGAAGTCATCGCTGTCGGAAACAGAATTGCGGCTTTTCCAAACCCCGTATAATACGACAAGCGCCAGTGTACCCAGGAGCACGAACCAATCGAGAAGATGCATTTATTAATGATGAATGATGAATGATGAACGGGGTTACATGGAGGAATAGACGATAGCGCCGACGGCGAGGATGAAGAACAGCCAGGCCCAGATGCTGAGGCTGTTCTCGCGCCACACGTTGAACAGCTTTTCCATGATGTTGCGCCAGTCGAGCTCGCGGCCGCGGTAAACAGATGCCGGCTCGTGCACGAGCATGAAATAGCGGCGCAGGCCCTTGCGCAACTGGTCGCCGTGCTTGGTGAGCACCATGAAATCCGGGTTGAGGAAACGGACGTCGAAAAGCTCATTCCTGCCGCCAACCTCTATGACCAAGCTGTTGTATTCGCCTAATTGCCGCCACTCGCCTTTCATCAGGTTGCCATCGATGGAGAGCATGTACTCTCCACCCGGATTAAAGATATGCAGGATGGCCTCGTGGAAGCCTTCCTCTTGCCGCACCTCTTTCCAGCGCTTGGCTAACCAAAAGGGCGTTTCGCGCAAGTCTTCCCGGTATGGCACCACTTTGGGCAGGATATAATCGAGGTGCGCGTCCATGTCGCCGAGGTCTTTCGGCAGGTCGGGGCTGAATGCTTTTGAGACTTCTCCAAAAATGTTCATGGGCTACGTGGGTGTGAATGCGGGGTAAAAATCGGCAAAACGCCGGCAATGTTCGGCTTAAAATGATTTTCCTTGCAAAACAGCATAAATTTTGCAGATTTGCAGGCATGAAACACCTCGTTTTAGACAAAGGCCGCCTGGTTGTGGTTCATTTTCAGGGTAAAATGTTGGTGCCGGCTTCTGTTCCGCTGGTATTGCTGCACGGCTTCTGCGAAGACGCCTCGCTGTGGGAGGGGCTTTGCAGCTTGCTCCCCGACATCCCCATGCTGGCCATCGACCTGCCGGGCTTTGGCGGCTCCGACCTGCCCCAATCTCCCAACATGGCTGCCTACGCAGCAGCGGTGCTTGCCGTGCTGGATTCCCTTGAAATAGAGCGCTGCGTTTTGGTGGGGCACTCCCTGGGCGGTTACGTGGCCCTGGAATTCGCTTCCTGCTACGGCCATCGCATAGCAGGCCTGGGCCTTTTCCATTCCCACCCATTCCCCGACGACGATGCCCGGAAAGATGCCCGGCTGCGGGGCATCGAGACGCTGCGCTCCGGCAAGCGCGACCTGTATGTGGCCCAGCTTTTCCCCAACCTTTTTGCACCGGCCTTCGCGCAAGCACATCCCGAAACGGTGCAAGCCATGGTCGAAAAAGGCAAAAAGCAGCCCGCTGAGGGGATTATGGCGGCGCTTCAGGCCATGATGGCCCGCGAGGACCGGCAGGAAACGCTGAAAAATATGCCTTGCCCTGTGCTGTTCATCTTGGGCACAGAGGATGGCCTCGTTCCGGTGGAGCAAGCCATGAAAGCGGCCCTGTTGACGGATATGGCGCAGGTGGAATTGTTGGAACAGGTTGGGCATATGGGGATGTTTGAGGCAACAGAAAAAAGCGCGGGAGCGCTGAGGGTATTTTGGGCGGCCAACAAGGGAAATTGAGGCACAACACAGAGTTTCCCAGAGGTTTTTCACCACAGAGTTTCCCAGAGGTTTTTCACCACAGAGTTGCGCAGAGATTTCACCACAGAGTTGCGCAGAGGTTCACCACAGAGTTTCACAGAGATTTCACCACAGAGTTGCGCAGAG
>CAZULM010000090.1:3970-17928 GCA_964621185.1 uncultured Saprospiraceae bacterium
CAGAGATTTCACCACAGAGTTGCGCAGAGGTTCACCACAGAGTTGCGCAGAGATTTCACCACAGAGTTGCGCAGAGGTTCACCACAGAGTTGCGCAGAGGTTCACCACAGAATTTCAAATTGAATTTTCAGCAGGTTGCCTTAAATCCCCAAAAAATGCGGCGAAGCCGCTATTACTCTGTGGTGAAAACTCTGTGAAACTCTGTGGTGAAAACTCTGTGAAACTCTGTGGTGAATACCTCTATGAAACTCCGCGCAACTCTGTGGTGAATACCTCTGTGAAACTCTGCGCAACTCTGTGGTGAAAAACTCTGTGGTGAAAACCTTCCGTGCAATCCTGTGGTGAAATCAACTGGAGTAAAGCCTAGGAGCGAACTCCAAGTTCAGCGCTCATACCGCACCCGCGGATCCGCCCAGGCATACAGCATGTCGGCCACCAAGTTGCCCACAATGCTCATTACCGCTGCCGCCATCAATATAGCAGAGAGCACCGACAGGTCTTGCGCTAAAAATGCCTCTTGCGCCTTTTGGCCCATGCCGGGGAAATTGAACAGGGTTTCAATGACTAAGGAGCCGGTGAACAGGGCTGGAAAAACTGACCCAAATATGGTAATGATGGGGAACAAGGCATTGCGGAATGCGTGCGTCCAATAAACGTCTTCTTCCCGCACACCCTTTGCCCTGGCAGTCCTGATATAGTCTTGCCCCAGTGTCTCTATCATGCCGCCGCGCATCTGGATGGAAATGATGGCCATGGCGTACATGGTCAAAACCAGGATCGGCAGCACAAATTTGGGCAACTTGTCGCTGAACCAGTCGCCAAAGGTTTCGCTGTTCATGTTCCAGGCATCGGAAATGTCGAGGTAAGGGTTGGCGATGAGCGGCTTGCCGAACAAGCTGCTGCCAAAAAATATCACCAACAGCCCGCCGACCCAGAACACGGGCATCGAGGTGATAAAAACCAGCACCCGCTGTGCCCAACGGTCGAATGCCCGGCCTTTTCGCCGTGCCATTTCAACCCCCAATGGAATGGAAATGAGGTAGGCGAACAAAATAGCCAGGCCGTTGATGGCCACGGTGGCCAACATGGCAGGTTTGAGCTCTTTCCAGACCGGTTGCTGCTTTTTGGTCAGGCCCCAGTTCCCGGTGAGGAAACCGACGAGCCAGTGGTGGTACTGGTTGTGCAGACCATGCCAGTGGACGGCGGGCGTGGCCAATTTCCCCGACATGATTTCCGCGCAAACAGCCTCGGTTTTCGATTGCAGGGAGTCCATCCGGCTGCGGAGCAGGGCCGGCTGTGGGCTGATGGTACGGCAAATGCTGTCGGCGCGCTCAAAGCCGGCCTTCAGCGCGTCCAACAGGTCGATGACCGTCAAATCGAGCAGGGCCAGCTCCAGGTATGGCCTTTGCGCAAAGGTATCGGGGAGTGCGGTGTAAAATGCCTGGAGCGCTTCGCCCACCGCACGCTCAAAGTCGCGGGTGGCCGGCCAGTTGCCATTCTGCCCGATGATCCTGGACAGCCGTTGCCGCCGGTTCAGCGGGTATATTTTCCACAAAGAATCGGGATAGGCGGCGGTGCTGAGGCTGAAGTAGAAAAGCGGCTTGTCCAACCCGAATTCAGCGGCCTTGCGCTTGTAGTTTTCTTCATACCGCTTTTGCCCCACCTGCGCCAGCATGTCATCCCCCAGGTTGATGGCCACCGGGTCGCCCGGCGCGCACCTGCCCAGCCCGAACACTGCCAGCGATATTACCAGCAGGGTAGGGATAGAAATCAGCAACCTTTTGAGGATATAGCGCAACATCCCGATATTGTTTGAAAATCAATCGTCATAATCGTCGCCTTCGTCCGACTTGCGCACGCGCACATCTTCCGTCAGCATTTCTTTTTCGCGCTTGCGCTGCACCCTTGCTACCACAACGATGCTGATCTCGAACAACAAGTACAGCGGAATGGCCACCAGCGTTTGCGAGATCACATCGGGCGGCGTGATGATGGCCGCCAGGATTAGGATCAAAACGATGGCGTGACGGCGGTAAGTCTTCAGGAAAGCGGCGCCCAGCAAGCCCATGCGGGCAAAGAAATAGGCCGCGATCGGCATCTGAAAAATAAAGCCGGTGGGGATGGTGAACATGCTGATGTAGGTGACGTAGGAATCGAGGGTCGGGGCCACCTCCACCCCGTCGAGGCTGTACCCGGCCAAAAAGTTGATGGAAAACGGCGCGATCACGAAATAGCCGAACAGTACCCCCAGCAGGAACAAAAAGGAACATATCGCCACCACCCCGCGCACCGACTTTCGCTCGTGCTCGTGCAGGCCAGGGCTGACAAAGCGCCAGAACTCCCAAAAAATGAAGGGAAAGGCGCCGATCACGCCGAGCCAAAACGACACGTACAGCACCTGCATGATGACCTCGCCAAACTCGCGGGTGATAAGCTGGAAATTGGCCGGCGTGAAACAGACCGCATCGCCCAGGCCCACGGCATGGGAGAAGCTGCACAGTATCCTGAAAGTGGGGAAATCAGGGCTGCGCGGCCCGAAAATGATCGTGTTGAACACAAAATCCTTGTTCAGGAAACATACCACCGCGATCACCGAAATAGCCAGCGCCGACCGCATGATGTGCTTGCGCAGCTCGTTGATGTGGTCAAAAAAGGACATTTCCCCGCGCTCTTTGGTATAGCGCTCATTTTCGTGCTGTTGATCGAGTGGCATAAGGACTGTTCGTGTGATCGGGCTTTGTGGAAGGCTCCTTCGTCAATGAAGATGGCTTGCGTTCAGGTCGATAGCTTGTTAGACGGCGCAAAAGTAAAAGGTTATACCAGGATTTCAGTGGTTTGCAGGATTGACGATATTGATTTTAAGGGATTTGCCTTGAATGGGTTTCGCAAGCCACGTTCTGTTCATTTTTTGATTGACGATTGGCGAATACATGATTTGCGATTGTTGAAGTTGGCCTTGCTCAAGAATGTTTCGATAATGCCCATGAATAACTGCCTAAGGTATTTGGCCGTCCGTCTTGTTTTTCCGATAAGGCCAAGCGCTGAGAAACTTCGGCAATCGAAAATCATGTACTCGCCAATCGTCAATCCAATAAATCAAGCAAAATGCCTATGAAAACCGCAGTTGCCGCCCCTGTTTACAGCTCAATCCGCCTTCCTTCCTGTGTCACCGAAAACCCCGTAGCACCCAACTCCGCCCGCGCCTTTTTGTCCCACAAGAGCGGGTTGGTATGGTTCAGGTGGACAAATACCACCTTTTTCTTTTCGGACAATGGCTCATCCGCAAAGCGCTGCATGGTTTCGGCTACGAACGGGTGCGGCACCTCGGCCATGGCGCGGCCGGCCAGCTCGCCGTCCTTAAAAAAAGTGGCATCCACCAGGGCGTAATCTACCGTGCGAACCTCTGCCACGATGTCGCGCCCCCATTTTTCCCATTTGTCGATGTCGGGGATGAACAGCAGTTTTTTCCGGGGCGTTTCGATGCGGTAGCCCACGGTTTCGGAGAATTCGTCGCGGTGCGGCACCAGGAACGGGGTGATGCGGAGTTCGGGCGTGAGCTGCACGGCGCTGTCGGCTTGCAGGGGCATGATGTCGATGTTTTGCAGGTTTGCCAACTGGCTCCAGGGGCCGTTCTCGCGCAGGAACTGGGCCATGCGCGGCATGGCGTACACCGGGGCGTTTTTGGCGCCCATCACCTCGCGGCCCAATTGCATGAGGCCAGTGTAGTGGCCGATATGGGCATGGGTGAGGAATATGCCGTCGGGCACGCGTTTGTCGGGCATGTTGGCGGCTTCCTGCAGGCGCCGCCATTGCTCGGCGAAGGCGGGCGTGGCCTCCAGCATGAACACCTTGCCCGCTGCGGGATCGACGAGGCCGAGGCAGACGGGGAGTTTGGGCTGCTGTTTGCCGGAAAAGACAAGTTTGCAGCAGTCGCGCTGGCAGCCGGCGTGGGGGTAGCCGCCGTCCTGGGCGATGCCGAGGAGGAGGAGGTAGGGGGCAGTGGGGGGCGGGGGGGCACAAGCGGCAATGCTGAGAAAAAGGAGGATTTTGAATGTTTTCATGGTGATTTCTTTGCCTGAATGTGTCAATTGTTCTTTTTCTCTGATGCTTTTGGTGGTATGTCCAAAATCATTTGACCATCGGTATTCACTAAAAACCATTCGTTGAATAACTGGACAAAGGCAATTCCATCTTCGAAAAATTGTAATTTGTCATACTTTAAAGGAATTACAACTTGCCCAGCTTGATTTATTACGCCGCATTTGCCATCCCTCCGTGCACCCAAAAAGCCATTATGAAAGGGGAAGATTTCATCAAATTGTGGCGCAACGATAACTTTCCCAGTCATGTCAATAATTCCCCAACGTCCATTTTTGACAATAAAGGCATGGTTTTCAAAGGCATACTGAATGTGTTCATGTACCAGCGGAACAACAATAGAACCGGTCATATTAACAAGGCCCCATCTCCCATCATTTCCTGCCCTTACAAATCCCTTGTAGAAATGCTCAAGAAAACCGAATTGCGGAGGGATGAGAAATGCTCCTGCGCTATCAATAATCCCCGCCTTATTATTCTGTTGGACTACCGACCATCCTTCAAGAAAAAAGCCACATTCCTCAAATTGTAACGGGATGACGATTTTGCCGTTTTGATCGATATAGCCGCATTTCCCTTTGCTATAAGCCCTAGCCCTATTGCCATTTAGGTACCCGTCGCTTTCAAATTGCAAGTCGAGTATCTGTTGGCTATTCTTATCCATCAAATAGTTATGCTCGCCTTTTCTCACGTGCAGGAGTGTCTCAGAAAACGGCTGGATATTATCGCATTCAACAAATGGGATAATAGTTTTGCCGGTGCTGTCAATAAAGCCCCACATACCATCTTTTTTTGCCATTGCAACGCCGTTGTCAAAATGCCCGATATACTCAAATTGTAGCGGGCAAACAATCTTACCCGTGCGGTCGATCAGTCCCCACTTCCCTTTTTGGCTGACTTTGGCAATCCCACGATAGAAGTCCTGAGCCGCGTCAAATTGCGGCGTAACGAAAAAAAATCCAATCGAATCTATGTAGCCCCATTTCCCGTCGAGCTCAGCAGCGGCCAACCCATCCGTGAAATAACTGATCGAGTCAAATTTGGGGGCAATCACAAACGCCGCGTTTTGGTCAATCAGCCCCCATTTCCCATTTTGCATGGCTCGGGCTTTCCCTTGATCGAAGTATTCAATTTCGTCAAATTGTGGGGCAAACACAATTTGTCCATTTTCATCTATCAAGCCCCACTTTCCGTTTTGCGATACTTTATAACGGTTGTTAGCTATCTGCTCTGATTTATCGAATTGCGGCTCTAACACAACCTGGCCAGTTCTATCAACCAGCCCTGTTTTTCCGTTTTTCTGTACCTGTAACAATTTGCGATAATCGTAAAATATGGTATCGTACCAACCCCAATTTTCCGATTGCTTCGTATCAGCCTTCAAAAAGGTGGTTTGATCCCCTTTCCGAACCTTGAACATGCCGTTGTTTGTTGGAATGATGTACGTGTAAGGTGTTGAAAGCCCCCCTTCTTTGTCCACAAAATAGTAAGCAGAGTCTTTTTGCGCGATGGCATACCCGTTCGGCCCAAAAGGCTTGGGGTCGGTGAATTCAAATGGGGTCAGTTGCCTGCCATTTTGGTCGATGAGCCCGAATTTGCCGGTCGTATATTGGTAAACCCAGGTTCGGCCTTGCTGAAAATCAAAATACCCAATCACCGTCTCCGCCTTCTCCAAGGCATTTTCCACTTGCGCCACCCGCATTTTTTCAGCCTTGGCCTTGGCTTCCCGTGCCGCCTTTTGCTCTGCGGGCGAAAAAGCGAACTCCAGGGCCGCCGTGAATTTTTTTCCCGCCAATTCGAAGTTGCCCGCGCGGGTTTCCCGGTGCCCGGAGGCCATAAAGCGCTTGTACTCGGGGGCTTGCGTGTGGGCCAGGAGGGGCAGCAGCAGCAGGCAGAGGCAAAGGCGTTTTTTCATGGTGTTCGCAATAGCTTGTGGGTTCATATTTTGTAACAATGAGTCATCCTGAATTTTCGAAAGGAAAAAAGCTTTTGAAAAGTGCGGCTTATGTTTGTACTTATTGGTCAGACCCCGAAAAGCGGTCAGACCAAGGGCCATCGTCTGACCGCTTTTCGCGGTCTGACGAATAGGTTTTTACAATTTTACCCTATAAGTGTCACCACGTTATTTCTTATCTGAAATGCTTGTCAAAATTTGAGATGACTTATGCTTACTTTTTTTTAGCGCAGGGGCAATCCAGCGTCTGCACCTTTTCTTTCAATTCCGGCGCGTCGGGGTCGAGCTCCAAGGCGTTGCAGTAATAGATACAGGCCAGTTCGTGGGCATCGTCTTTGTTCCGCTTGTCGATGGCTTCTTCAAACACAATGGCTTTGCGGCGGTACAGCTCCAGGGTTCGGCTCCGGATGTCTTCCGTCCTGCGTATTTTATCTTCCAGTTTTTGATAGCCAAAACGCTGGGCTAATTCATAATTGCGCAGGGCATCCATGTATTTTTCCTGAAAATACAGGGTGTCGCCCGTCAGTACAAAGCCTTGTACCCCTTCCATGTGAAGGGCTGAGTCGCGCAGGGTTTCCAGGGCCTTCCGGTCGTAAAATGTGGCATCGAACAAGCTGTTGTCCAATACCTGGTCATACGCGGCCACGGCTTCGTCGAACTCCTGGCTTTTGAACCGGTGGTTGCCTTGGCGCAGCCAACTGTCGCGTGAATTGGTCAGGCTGAAGTAGCCGACAACAATGGTGGACAAAAACAACAGAACGCTGAGGTACAGGAACATGCGGGCGCGTTTTGCGTCGCGCTGGGCTTTTTCCCTGAAACGGCGCTCGCGCTCGGCGATCTCGCGCTGCTCGGCGGCTTCGCGCTCCAGCCGGGCGGCTTCGCGCACGCGGAAGCTTCTGGCGATGGGCTCTACCAGGGCATCGTGGCTCACTTCGAAGCTCTTGCCCAGGTGGGTTGTTTCGGCGCGCACCAGCCGGGAATCGAGCAGTTTGTTGAGCAGGCTCGGTTCGATTTTCCATACCGCCCGCTCCACGCCCTCGGTTACGCCTACGCGCCGCCCGCCCACGATAAGCCCTCGCTCGATGAAGTCGCGCGCGAGCCCCTGCTCCCCGGCGGGTAGCTCGGCCAGGGTATCTTCGTAGTAGTTCTGGAGTATGTTCTGGATGCCTTCCGCCCCGCCGAACAAACCCGTCTCCACTGGTTTTTCGCCCAGCGCCGGGTTTTTGATGAGCTGTTTTTCAATATTTTGGCATATCAACTGCAACTGGAAGGACTCCACTTCGGCGTTCCGGTTTTCCAGGGCATCCAGGATCACTTCGAGCGCCGCCGGGCTGTAGCTGAAGGGCTTGGTGGCCAGTTTGCGGCCCGAAATGGCGGCAGGCAGCACGATGGCCTCGCGCGCAGCTGCGCGGTCGAGCGGGCGCAACTCAAAACGGTTCTGCAGGATGGCGGGGATGTCGTCGCCTAAGTCGTGCAAAAAGCTCATCCGGTCGGAGCGGATGGCGAAAATGACCTTGATCGGCACGGGACTGCGCCACTCGGCATCGGCTTTGCTGTCGTACACCCGGCGCGGCAGCCGGTTGGCCACGAGGTCGGCCATTCCCTGCACGAACTCGTGCCGTTCGGCCATAGAGTGTTCGAAAAACTCTTCGAATTGGTCAAAAACCAAGACTGGCACCGCAGTTTCCTCGTAGCGCTCGAAACGGCAGGCGCGGATGTATTCCCAGAGCGGGGCATCGGTCGCCGAAAAGCCGGTTTGGGTTTTCAGGGATTTTTTGTCCAAAAAGCTCTCAAGCGCCTTTTTCAGCGTGTCGGTCGGGTTGAGGGCGGTGCTTTGAAAGCGCACTTTCACCGTCTGGAAGCGGTCGTAATCGAGCAGCGGCACCAGTCCGGCACTCAGCAGGGAGCTTTTCCCGATGCCTGATTTGGCAAACAGCACCACAATGGAATTGGCCAGCACCTGGGCATACAGCCGGCGGATGTCTTCGTTGCGCCCGAAAAACAGGAACTGCTCGTCTTCCTCGAAAGCGCGGATACCGGGATAGCGGCTTTTCAACGTCATGGCAGCCTCCTTTTAAGTTGTTCTACTATGCGCTGGAACGCTTCGTCGCGGTTGTTGCTGATGCTCACCGGGATGCCGTCGTCGGGCAGGGGCGTTATTTTGCGCAAGTCGCGGTCGGCACGCCAATCGCAGGGGCGGATCACCACGGGCAGCAGCACGCCCGGGCGGCTTTTTGCCCATTCCAGCGCGTTGTCGAGCAGGTTTTCATCGGCAAAAAAATCGGGGCTTACGAGTGCCAGCACCATGTCGGCGGCCTCTATTTTGGCGCGCAGGGTATCCTCGACGTTCTCGCCGGCTTTGATGCGGCCGTCGTGGAACAGGCTGATTTCGCCGTTTTTTTCGCTGGGCAGCATGGCGCGTTCCAGGTCGAGCACAAAGTCCTGGTCGGCGGCGGCCGCGATGGCCACCACATTGCGGCTGCGGGCCTCTGTTTCGGGGTAAAGCCTGCCCAGAATCTCGTCGGCAAAGGCTTCGATATCATTTTCGACAAAATGAAAATTGAATTTCTCCTCGTAAAAAGCGCGGGTCGGGTTGCTCAATGGGTAATCGGGCATTTGTGGGGAAAAAGAGCTGTTGCCGTTCAGGCCGAGCGCATCGATGATGAGGCGGAGGTACCAGCTTTCGAGGTCGAAGCCCAGGAAAATGTAGGTGCGGAAGGGGCTGAACTGGGCCATCAGCTCGGTGGGTACCGGCGGGTTTTTCTCCAGCACCTTGCGGATAAACTCCACCTGGTCGCTGGGGGTAAGCACCAGCGATTCCTTGTCGCGGATGGAGCCCAGCAGGTTGTACACCAGCGGCTTTTGCGGACTCACGTGGCTCATATCGACAGAAAATGGCTTGGGCCGGCGGAAGTTGTAGTGCTGTGCGGCCCAGGGTTCTTTTTCCTGCCGTTGCAAAGCTTCCATCAAAAACTCGTCGGGGCTGTTGTTGATAAAAATAGAGGCGGGCAGGGCGGCTATTTTATCGAAAACCGAAGATGGTTCAGCAGATTCCTCTTTGTAAAAATCTTCGACTTTGTCCCATAATTCCACCAACATGCCCGGGTTGCCGCGCATAAAACGCTGGGACACGTAAGGCAGGTCGTTCTGCTCGTTTTCGCCCAACGCGACGCCATCTGCCACAAGCTCGCCAGCCAATTTGCGGGCTAATTTATCGCGCAAGGGAATTTTTTGCCCGTTGTGGCCGACCGTTGCCAGGCGTGGCTCCAGCAACAGGATACAGCGGTTTTCGCGGAAATCACGGAGGAGTTTGTCCCAGTTCATGTTCTCATTCGATTTGTGCGTAATGTAGCGACAAATGTAATGAAAATGGTTTCGGGTTTCGGGTTTCAGGTTTCTGGTTTACAATATTTGTTGTTGCCTTGAAAGCCAATTTCAAATTTTACCAAAAAATCGCAAACCTGAAACCCGAAACCTGAAACCCGAAACCCGAAACCACCTCAAATAAGTTTATTCCGTATCGCAAACTGCACCAGCCCGGCGATGCCCGGCACGTCTAATTTTTGGATGATGTTGTTGCGGTGGGTATCGACGGTGCGGGGGCTGATGAATAGCTGCTGGCCGATTTCGGTGCTGCTGAGGCCCTGGGCCACCAGTTTCAGTATTTCGATTTCGCGTTCGGAGAGCAGGGCGAGTTGGGGGGAATCTGCGTTGGCGCTTGGTTTTAGGAGGGTGAGGGTCACTTCGCTGGAAAAATAATTGTCGCCTGCAGCTACCCGCTGGATGGCATCGCTGAGCTCTTCGAGCGAGGTGTTTTTGAAGAGGAATCCGCTCACGCCTTTTTCCACGGCTTCTTGCACTAATTCTTTGCTTTGCAGCATGGTAAGCATGATGACTTTCACGCCGAAATAGTCGTGTTTTATTGCTTCGGCGGCTTGAATGCCGTTCATCAGGGGCATTTCATAATCGAGCAGGGCAACATTGGGTTTGGCTCCGTTGCGCAGCAGGTTGATGGCTTCCTTGCCATTGGCTGCCTCCCCGACGATTTCCACGAAATCCAGTTCTTCTAGCAGGGCCCGGAAGCCTTTGCGGACGAGTTGGTGGTCGTCGGCGAGCAGGATTTTTATTTTGTTTTCCATATTCGATCAAATCGGCACCCGAACCAACGCCATGGTGCCGTGCGGCGTTTTGCCTTTTGTTTCGAAGTTGCCTCCCAGAGCGCTGGCACGGCTCAAGATATTCAATATTCCCATACTGCCCCTTGCGCGGGCTTCTTCAAAGTTGAAACCGATGCCGTCGTCTTCCACGCGGAGCATGAGTTCGGAGCCGGCGGTGTACAGTTCGATGACTACCTGGGCGGCCTTGGCGTGTTTGATGATGTTGTTGAGCAGCTCCTGGGTGATGCGGTACAGCCCGACTTCCACTTTTTGGTCGAGGCGGGGCGGCAGGTCGTGAGCATTGAGCTTGGCTTTCAGCCCGGCATGCGCCATGGTGTGCTGGAGCAGGAGTTCCAGGCTGGGCGCCAGGCCGTGTTGTTCCAGTACGGGCGGCGACATCACGTGGGCGATGCTGCGCACCTCCTTGCACGATGCGTCGAGCTGGTCGTTTAGCTCGGCGAAATTTGCGGTTTCGTCAGGCGCGATTTTCCCCACCCGCCTGCCGAGCGCGTCGAAGCCGAGCTTGAGGCCCACTAATTCCTGGGCGATGCCGTCGTGCAGGTCTTTGGCGATGCGCCTGCGCTCGGCTTCCTGGGCTTCAATGACGGCGTTCAGGCCGAGTTTTTGCTCGCGGATGATGGCGGCGTCCAGTTCGGCTTTTTTGCGCAGGCGGAAACGGTTGTAGAAGAGGTAACCAAAAACAAAAGCAGCCAGCAGGGTAGCGATGAGGGCGTAGAGCGCCACAGATTTGCGGTAGTTTTCAGCCCGTTGCTCGCTGATTACTTTTTCTTTGTTGGCCAGATTGTATTTGGCCTCGATGGTAGCTATCTTGCTTACGTTGTCGTTTTTGGTAATGGTATCGATCCGCGTAAAGTAGATTTTATGCCATTTGTAAGCATTTTCAAAGTCTTTTAGTCCCGCGTACGCATTGGCAAAATTTTCATGGTAAGGGTCGAGGGGTTCCTGGAGGTTTAGCCTCTCCATAATTTCCCAGCCGCGTTTGTTGATTTCCAGTCCTTTGGCATATTGCCCCAATCCAATATAGGCGGCGGCCATGTTGCAGAGTGGGAATACCATATTGGGCTCACGCTTTACTTCCGTAAGGTAGGCCATGGAGCGTTCGCACCACTGTATGCTTTCTTCGTATTTCTTTTGGTCGTTGAGTATATGGCCCATTCCCCCGCATATCACCCCGGCCACCAATTTGTTGTTGTATTTCAAGGCGATCACGATGCCGGTGTCAGCATAAGCGATTGCTTTTTCCAGGTCTCCCTTTCTGCCGTATGCGACCGACAGGTTATTGATGGTAAACATGCTGCGTTTTTCTTCGCCCAATTTTCTGCGAATGTTCAGGGCGCGGTGGAGCAGTTCTATTGCTTTGTCATACGCTTCCAGGTCGCTGTAGTTGTTGGCGATGTTGGACAATCCGGAAGCGACATCGCCCATGTTGCCCAATTTTTCTTTGATTTCAACGGAGCGCAGGAGGTACACAATGGCCGAATCGGGCACTTGCATGTCCTGCCAGGTGCTGCCGATATTGTTGAGCGCGCGGCCCTGGCCTCCTAGGTCCTTGAGCTTTTCGAAAATCTCTAACTGTAGTCGGAACCAGGGCAGCGCCTCCGCAAACTGCCCTTTGTGCCGGTATCCATACCCGCGAAGGTCGTAGGCCCTTGCCAGGCCTTTTTGGTAACGGCTGGCACTGGAAAGCATCTCAACGCTGTCGGCATACCGAAAATCGTCTTCTGGTTTGCCCGCCAAGCCGTTTTCATTGCCAAGCTCGTAAAGCAGGTCTATTTTTTTTGTGGCATCTTTTTCTGCGTGGAAAGCGCGGTACAGGCTGTCTATCTCTTTTTTGTCTTGGGCAAACGAGATGCTTGCCCACAGGAGCAGGAAGTACAGCACACATTTTTTGAGTCCCATAATATTGTCGTTGGTTCGCTGGTAAAAATACGCGGTAATTGTGGTTTGTCCCCCAAACAAATATCATCATGCCCAACTATTGAGCAAAAATGAACAACATTTGAACAGACTTTGAACTTGTGGCTGGGCAATCAGGTGTCGGACTTTTGTAGCATCAAAATGAAAATCCGTCCTACCATGATTCGCACTTTTATCATAGACGACCACCCGATGGTCGTGGCGGGCATCAAAGCCATGCTCGCCGATTCCAAATTCGTTGAGGTCACCGGCACTGCCACCGATGGCTACATGGCGCTCGACGCCCTCAAAAACGACGATGCCGAAGTGGCGCTCACCGACATCAACCTCGGCGACCTCAACGGCATCGAGCTGTGCGGGATGTTGAAAAAAGCCAAACCAGGACTTAAAATACTGGGTCTCAGCACTTTTAAGGAGCGCAGCTATATCACCCGGATGCTGGAGGCGGGCGCTTCGGGCTACTTGCTCAAAAACACCTCGAAGGAAGAACTGGAAGAGGGCATCGTGGCTGCATGGCGCGGCAGGATGTTTATGAGCGCCGAGGTGACGGCAGTGATGACCAGTCCCGTTGCGGCCAAATCACCCATCCCCATGCTCACGGCACGGGAAAAAGAGGTGCTTGCCCTCATCGCCGAAGGCATGACCAACCAGGAGATCGCCTCCAAGCTCTTCGTCAGCCCGCTCACCGTGGACAGCCACCGGAAAAACCTGCTGGCCAAGTTTGGGGTGAAAAACACTGCGGCGATGGTGAAATCAGCCCTGGAGCAGCAGTTGCTGGGAGGGCTTTGAAAGGGTGCAAACATGATTCATCCCGAATTTTCAATTTTTATCCTACAAATGCTACTGTGGCATTCGTTTTTTTAAATGCCTCGCAAAATTCGGGATGACTCATGTTTGGCCCTGCCCAAACCAAGGAACCTGGGAAACTGCAGCCAGGGTAGGCGGCTGGATAGTTAGATATACCTCACACCGCTTGGTTTTGTGTATGCCGATCTTTGTAATCAATTGAAAATCAGTTGAATCAATCATAATGAATCACAAAAATCTGGCGAATCATAGTATAGAGAATTTGCCCCTTTTTGGCATCATGCATGGCGACATACCTCAAAGTTTTGATGCACCATTTTTTACGGCATAGTCTGTCGGCAAACCGTCCAAACTTTTCAGGTTTTTTTCCTGGATGTAAGCGTTCAAGCCATCTCTCCCTTTTTTGGCCGCCCAATCGAACATGATCTGGCGCTCTCCCTGATATTCGTACAAAGGCACCCCGTACCCACAGGAAGTGCCCACCAGGTCAATATCTGCCACGATGATCTGCCGGGTATTGGGGAAAATGTCAAATTGCGGCGACAGCAAATCCCACTCCTCCGTGCCTGGCAGCAGCGCCCGACCTTTTCCATACAGGCGAAGGATATTGGGCGGCCCCTCGAAGGCGCAGAACATAAAGGTGATGCGTCCGTTTTCGAGGGTATGGGCGGAGGTCTCGTTGCCGCTCCCGATGAAGTCCAGGTAAGCGACTCTTGTTTCTGACAACACCCTGAAGGTATCCAAGCCTTTCGGGGAGATGTTGATGCGGCCTGCGCTGCTCAAGGGTGCTGTGCAGACAAAGAACAGGCGCTGTTTTTTGATAAACGCCTGGTGGGCAGGCTGGATGCGGTCGTGGAATTTTCCCATGATGCGTATTTTAGTGGCTCAGCATGGGGCGGTGCCCCATGTTAGCGATTTCGCCCTTTCAGGGCTTTTGTTTTGCCTTTTTGGGGCGCGGTCTGTCCATGGGGCGGTGCCCCATGTTAGCGATTTCGCCCTTTCAG
>CAZULM010000091.1:0-16993 GCA_964621185.1 uncultured Saprospiraceae bacterium
GGGCTGCATTGGCCGGGTTGGTAGCCCCGATAAGGGTGCGGAAATCTTCCACCGCGTTGTCTTTTTCGAGGATGGCCGCCACGATCGGGCCACTGCTCATGAACTCGCAAAGCTCGCCATAAAACGGGCGTTCCTTGTGCACGGCATAAAATTCGCCCGCTTTCTCAAGGCTGAGCTTGGTCAGTTTCATGGCAACGATGCGGAAACCGGCAGCGTTGATCATTTGAAGGATATTGCCGATGTTCCCAGCACGAACGGCATCGGGCTTAATCATGGTGAAAGTGCGCATCTGTGTTATTTTTTGCGTGAAAGTTTTTGAAATTAAAGTAGAATTTGAATTTGGGCACCTTGAAACAATCAGCCGACAATCAGCACATTATCAAATTATCGCATTATCAAATCCCATCGGGGGCGCAAAGGTAGCACAAGATTTTATTTCAAAACACCCAGGAAAAAAGGTTTCCTGAAAAATATTCTCTTGTTTTGTGGGCATTTCATGGTTTGAGCTTGTACTTTTGCATGCTTTTGTCACCAGCAGCACCATGGACTATCCCGCAGAGCTTACTCATCTGATACGCGTGCCCCAGAACGTCGCCATATTGTCGCACCGGAACCCGGATGGCGATGCGATTGGCAGCTCTCTGGCGTTGCGGCACTATTTAGAACAATACGGCCACTCCGTCCATGTGGTTTTCCCATCCGAATACCCAAAAGAATTTGAAGCCTTGCCCGGGGCTGGTGACATCCTTATTTGGGACCTCCAGCCGGAAGAGTGCAAACAAGTACTGGCCCAAAAGAACCTGTTCTTTTACCTGGATTTCAACTCCCTGAGCAGGATAGACCGTTTGGGCGATTTTGTGCAAGACCTCCCCGGGAAAAGGGTGATGATCGACCACCACTTGTACCCAGAACCCATAGCCGACCATATTTTTTCCGAGCCGGAGGCCAGCAGCACCTGCGAGCTGGTTTACGGGTTTATCCGCGGCTTAGGCGATTTGATGAAGATCACCCCTATGGTTGGAAAATGCATATTTACCGGGCTGGTAACCGATACCGGCTCGTTCCGTCATGCGACCAACCCCAATGTCTATCGCATCGCAGCGGACCTGGTGGAGCGCGGCACCGACGACACGGCCGTGCAAGACATGATCTTCAATTCCAACGATGAGAAAAACCTTCGGCTTTTGGGCCATTGCCTGTCCAACCGCATGGAATATTGGCCCGAATACCGCACTGCCATGATCTGGCTCTCCAAAAAAGACTACGAGATGTTCGGCATCCAGCGCGGAGACACAGAAGGGATTGTCAATTACCTGCTCAGCATCCGAGACGTGCGGCTTGCCGCTTTTATACACAACCAGCCAACGGTTGTGAAACTGAGCCTGCGCTCCAAAGGCGACCTTGACGTGCAGGAAATCTGCAAAAAGCATTTCAATGGCGGCGGGCACAAAAATGCCTCCGGCGCCTATTCTCACAGCAGCTTGAAAGACACCATTGAAAAGTTCCGGAAAATTCTCCCAGAAATAAAGGACAAACTGCTCGCCAGTTAGCCCCCCTTGCCCATTCACTTTCACATTGTCAAATTTTCACATTATCAACTTAAAAATGCGAAATCTCTTATTCTTGGCTATCGTAGCCTTGTCTTTTGCCCAAATCGCCTGCGAAAAAGGCGGCCCTGTCAAGACCAAAGGCGGCAACACCGTCACCAACCACACCAACAACCCCGGCCCGAAAATCACCTACGGCCAAACTGTGTTGATCAGCGTCAATACCTGGCTGAACGACACCCTCATCCAAAGCACAGACCGCGACACCGGCGGCCCGCGCGAGGTTGCCATCCCGGACTCCAGCCAGATGAAGGCAAAAGTTCCCGCCGTTTTTGAAGCCCTGCTCATGATGGCCAACGGTGACAGCGCGACCGTGCTGCAACCTGTGGACTCTATCATGGCCCGCGGCATCCCGAAAGAGTTTGGCGAGGTAAAAACAATCCGCTACGAAGTAAAGGTAGTTGACATCCTCACGCCTGAAAAAATAGCGGCACGCGAAGCAGAAGAAATGAAGGAAATGGAAGCCGTAAAGGCGCAAGGTGTTGAAGTCGCCGCCACCGTCGCATCTACCCTGGCCGACTATAAAGCCAAAAAATTGGGCGACAAGCTGAAAAAGACCGCCTCTGGCCTGGAATACGTGATCATTGAGCAAGGCACAGGCGCGCCGGTAAAAGATGGCGACCAGATCAAGACCAACTACTACGGCGTGCTTAAGTCAAACGGCACCATGTTCGACAACTCTTTCGACCGCGGGGGCGCAGCACCATTCCAGGTCGGCGGCCTTGTTCCGGGGTTCAACGAAGGCATGAAATTGCTTAACAAAGGCGGCAAAGCCATTTTGTTCATCCCTTATGACCTGGCGTACGGTGAACAGGCAAATGGCCCGATCCCTGCCAAATCGGACCTGGTGTTCTACATTGGGCTGGAATAACCTGCCAGGATTTGGGTGGATTTGATGGATTGACGGATGCTTTACCCGCCGTAGCATTTGCGAAAGCGGGTGCAAGATTGATTTTCAATAGATTATAAGCATTCAATTTTCACAACTACTTTGCGTTGGCTATAAATACTCAGACTTTTGTTCAAGTTGGTAGCACAGCCTTTGGGTTTTGCTACCAACTTTTCAAACCTCAATCACTTCAAAAAAACTCGAAACATGTTGAAATTCAAATCATTGTTCGCCCTTTTGCTGCTCAGCGGGGGAGCTATGGCACAAACGCCTGCCATTGTCACCAAACAAGGCAACACCGTCCAGCTCCACACGGGCAACCCTGGCCCCAAAATCACGCATGGGCAAACCATCATGATCGACGTTGACACCTGGCTGAACGACTCCCTCATCCAGAGCACCCAGCGCGACAACAACGGGCCCCGTGAATTTACCATCCCAGATTCTTTGAGCATGACAACCAGAAAAGCCCCAGCGGTCTTTGAAGCACTGCTCATGATGGCCAACGGCGACAGCGCCACGGTGCTGCAGCCTGTCGATTCCATCATGGCACGCGCTATCCCAAAAGATGTAGGGACAGTAACGTCCATTCGCTACGAGGTGAAAGTAGTGGACGTGCTCACGCCCGAAAAACTGGCGGCACGGGATGCACAAAAAGCCAAAAAAAGTGAAGAAGCAAAACAGCGCGGCTTAGAGGTCGCTGCGGCGACAAAAAAGTCGCTGGCCGACTACAATGCGAAAAAACTGGGCAAAAAACTGAAAAAAACAGCCTCCGGGCTTGAGTACATCGTGATCGAACAAGGTACCGGCGCCCCAATCAAAGATGGCGACAAAATCAACACCCACTATTATGGCGTGTTGAAGGCGGACGGAACCATGTTCGACAATTCATACGATCGCGGCGAATCCATTCCATTCCCTGTCGGCACACTGGTTCCAGGCTTCAACGAAGGCATGAAGTTGCTCAACAGGGGCGGCAAAGCCATCCTGTTTATTCCCTTCAGCCTTGCTTACGGCGACAAGGAGATAGGCCCCATCCCGGCCAAATCCGACCTCGTTTTTTACATCGAACTGGATTGAACCGGTGGTTGTTTCAGCATCGTAAAATATAAGCATCATGTTAAAACTCAATATAACAATGGGCTTTCTGCTGGTCAGCCTCAGCATTTTCGCCCAAACCCCGGCCAGCACCACTGAACACGGCTACCGCTTTTACCACCATATCAGCAAAGGTTCAAAAAAAGCCCAGCGCGGCGAGAGCATCCGGGCCTATGTCAATATCTTCATCGGCGATACCCTCCTCAGCAGCTCCAGGGAAAAACTGGGCGGCACCTACAAGTTCGACATACCGCCGGCCGGCGCAACCATCAACCATTACCCCCCGCTCATGGATGCCGTACTGCTCATGGGCGTAGGCGACAGCGCCACCGTTTACCAGCAGGTGGACTCCACCATGCGGCGCTTTTTGCCAAAAGGCTATGAGAACGAGCAAGAACTTCGATTTGAGATCGCGCTAGACCAGATAATCAGCGTGGAAGAAAAGATGAAGGAACAGGAAAGGCTCTCAGCCTTAGCTGCCACCATCAAAGGGATCGTGGAGCAGCGGGTAAAAGATTACGTTGCCGGGAATTTGGACAAGGAACTAAAAACAACCAAGTCCGGTTTGAAATACCTGATCGTTGAAAAGGGAAAAGGCAAGCCTATCCAGGAGAACGAGGCCGTACAGGTGCATTACTATGGCTTTCTCCGGGATGGCAGCTCCTTCGACAATTCCTTCGAGCGCCGCCACCCTATGACCTTTCCCGCTGGCGCCGGAAACATGATACCCGGTTTCGACGAGGGCATCATGCTGCTGACCCACGGCTCAAAAGCATACTTTTTTATCCCCAGCAAACTGGCCTATGGCGAAGAAGAAGCCGGCGGCGGCGCCATACCCCCGAACTCTGAACTGATTTTTTACATTGAAATACTTTAACAAATGCGGAGTGCGGAGTGCGGAATAGGCACATCATAATTGATATGTTTTGGCATTCGGCTTCAGCATATTAGCCAAAAATCATTGGTTCGAAGGCCCGAGAATGATGCCACACTCTACAAGCAACGATGTGCCTGTTCCGCACTCCGAATTCCGCATTCATAAAATTCTCCGTTTCCATGACTATCGAACAACTGAAAGAGTTGAAAGACAAGCTGGCGGTCTTAAGGAGGTATCTTTGACGTCGATAACCGAACACGCGAAGTCGAAGACCTGACCAGCCAAACCCTTGACCCAAATTTCTGGAACGACTCCAAGCGGGCCGAAGCCATCCAGCGCAAAATAGGGCTGAACAAAAACTGGCTCGACGAATATGCGGCGCTGGCACGGGAGGTCGATGATACCGAAGGCCTTTTTGAGTTCCAAAAAGAAGGCATGGCCACCGAAGCCGAGGTGGACGCGCAATACGCCAAGACCGCCGAGATACTGGCCGATGCCGAGTTCCGCAGCACCCTCAACCAAAAAGAGGACGAAATGAACGCCGTGCTGACCATCAACGCCGGCGCCGGCGGCACCGAGGCCTGCGATTGGGCATCCATGCTCCTGCGCATGTACCGTATGTACGCCGACAAGGCCGGCTTCAAAGTAGTTGACCTTTTTGAACAGGAAGGCGATGCGGCGGGCATTAAGTCGGCCAGCCTTGAAATCCGGGGCGATTACGCTTATGGATGGCTCAAAGGCGAGAACGGCGTGCACCGGCTGGTGCGGGTAAGCCCTTTCAACGCACAAGGGAAGCGCCAGACATCCTTTGCCTCCGTTTTTGTTTACCCGCTCATCGAAGACGACGAAATTGAGGTGGTAGTGAACACCGACGACCTGAAATGGGACGTTTTCCGCGCCTCTGGCGCAGGCGGGCAGCACGTAAACCGGACGGAATCCGCCGTGCGCGTCACCCACATCCCCACTGGGATCGTGGCCGAGTGCCAGGCCGACCGCAGCCAGCACCGCAACCGCGAAACAGCCATGAACATGCTGAAAAGCCGGCTCTATCAACTCGAACTGCGCAAGCGCCAGGCCGAGCAGGACAAGATCGAGGCCGGAAAAAGCAAGATCGAATGGGGGAGCCAGATCCGCTCCTACGTGCTCGACGACCGCTGGGTGAAAGACCTCCGATCCGGCTACAAGGTGCACAACCCCGATACGGTGCTGAACGGCGACCTCCAGGCATTTCTGAAAGCCTACCTCATGTGGGAACGGAACCCGACGGGCGCGGTGGAAGACGACGAATAACCTGCTGTTTCAGCAATTCATAGTCAATCTTCGAAAAATGGCGGGGATCGCGGGGCATTTTGTTCAAAAACACCACTTTATCGACGACAAAAGGCAGCATTTGCTGCAAGTTGCTTTCAAATGCCGGGGATTGGGCCCCGGCATTTTTTTGTACCGCCAACACCAAGTCCCCGTTCAATTCCAGTACGGTTCCTGCAAGCACCTCGGGCAACTGCCCCAGCAGTTGCTCAACAATGAAAGGTGAAATCCATTGCCCATCCCGTGCAATCATCTGGTTGCAACGGCCACAGAGGTACAGCTGGCCGCCGCTGCCAACGAAGCCCGCGTCGCCCGTGCGGTGCCACACCCGGCCTTGTGCGTCCACGACCTTGTTTTGCCTGAATGCGGTTTCGTTGTTCCAATAGTGTCGCAACACGTGGTTGCCGGCGACAACAATTTCGCCGATGCTTCCAGTCGGCAATGCGGCAAAATCTATGTCCTCAGCCACAACCGGCCCTTCCTGGATAGGGATGATTTTCAAGGAAATGCGCTCAAATATCTTGCCCACGCACAAGCCCCCGACTTTTATCAGGTCTTCTTTGCCCTCGAAATCGGCAGCGCTTGCGGTGGCGATAGGTTCGGCTTCGGTGGAGCCATATACTACCTTGATCCGGGCATCGGGAAATGCGCGAGCGAGCTTTTTTGCCTCTTCCGGGAACACGGGGCCGCCACCGGTGAATACCTTTTTTATGCCTACATTCAGCTGCGCTTCCGGGTGCTCGGATAGACGCAGCACCAGGAACGGGGAGCCGATCAACACGTTCACCTTAAGCTGATGAATGCGTGCCAACATAGGTTCAGGCTTGAACTGCGCAGCCTTTTTTGTGTTGAATTTGGCGATGACCGAACAAGCCCCGGTGCCAAAATTTATAAGCAACACGATGGGCAGGTTGCTCATCACCACATCGCCTTCCTGGGGCTGAATCTCTTCGATCAGGGCATCGAACTGGGCTTTCAGGAACCCGTGGGAGCGGCAGGCGGCTTTGGGCGTGCCCGTGCTGCCCGTTGTGAAGGTAAGCAAGGCCAGTTCTTCTGGCTTGGCCGGGTATATCTCCCGCAAACCACTGGCATCGGAACCTTTTGTCCCAAAATGCAGGGGTATCTTACGAATAACCGGGATAAACCAAGCCAGCGCGCGGAACCAAAATGGGGCCACAAAGCCCTTGCAATCGGCCAGTGCACAACAGACTTTCAAGCGTTTCAAGCTCACCCATTCATCTAAGAAAACAGCCGTGGCGCCGATCTGGAACAAGGCGAGCACCACCTGGTACAACGCTGCCGACATCGGCACGAATACCAATACCCGGTCTCCCGGCTTCAGCCCCCTTGCCTTGAACTCGGCAGCTTTGGCCCGCACTTTGGCCTCAAATTCGGCAAAAGAAAGCGTTCCACTTTCTTCGGCTATGGCCCTTGCGTCAGGTATGCGCCGGGCAGTATCGAAAAACAGGGAGGAAATGTTCATGGCAATTGATTCAACGGCAGAAAGGAAATTAAGAGGCAGTTATAGAATACAACATGTACCGCTTGTATGGCTCGCCCCAAAATCTGGAGGAACTGGTCACGGAGGGGTTGTCGGCCCGCATGAGCGCATGCACCATTTTGGCATAGCCGTGGTCCAGCAAAGTATTGACGATCTTGAAGCAGAGCAGGTCGCCTAAGCCGCGGTAGCGCTGCCCGGGCAAACGGGCCAGTGTTTTTACCACAGCGGTTTTCCCGCTGGGGTCAAGCTTGTCGCCGTAGGCTAAGATCATCCCGCAAATCTCATTGCCATCCAGCACCACATGCACCAATTCCGGGTCGAGGAAGCGCATCAGGTTGCGGTTTTTTTCAACAAAAGAAGTTTCGGAAATGCTGGTGAAAAGGAAGGCCGAGTGGAATGCCCTGTCGTTGAACCTCGCCATTCGGAGCAGTTCTTCTTCTGGATTTTCTGTGTCTAAGTTCCTGAATACCAAGCCCATTTTTTCAAATTCGGCTTGGGCCTGGAAGTGCTCGCCCCGGTGGCTTTCATCGATGTGCGCCAAATTGGAAACGTATTCCATCAAGGGCGAGAAGCCTGCTTGCTGCCATTGGTTTGGGTAATAAGGCATGGCAAAGGGCTCGAACAGAAATGGGCCGAGTGCGTAGCCTTCTGTGACGAACCGGTACGTTTGCCAGGTACTGCCGTCCATGGGGCCGACGATGAAAGCCTCCGGGAAATGCTTTTGGGTATAGGTCAATATCGCATCGAACAGGGCAGCACTGGCCGCCGCATCGCTGACACATTCATAAGCACCCAGGGCAAGCACTTTTTTCCCTTCATGGAATAGGGAGGGATTGTTGTACAGGGCCGCCCTGCCCAACGCTCCTTCAGTTCCCTGCATCAAAAACCCCGCTGCCAGGAAATCGCTGGCAAAGGGCTGGCTTTGCTTGACCTGTAGCGCGGCGCCCTGGTACAAAACAGGGATTATGGTATCAAATTCGGGGCCAAAGGGTGGCTGGACAATATCGATCTTCATTGTTATTCACGCAAGATTTATGCCCACTGCAATACCAGCAAGGCTGCCAGCGGGATGGTCAGGTTGTCTAATCCCCGGCCGCTAAATGCTTCGGCGACAGTAGTTGCCAAACCTACCAACAGTGCCAGCAGCAACACATTACCTGTTGCACCGACAAAACCCGTTGAAAAGGCCATGACTAAGGTTAGCGCAGCTGCCACTAAGAAGAAGGCCAGGGAGCCGACCAGTGTTTTGTTCTGGTACAATTTCATGCTGGGAAAGCGCTTTCCGGTCAGGCAAGCCGCTGGGTCGGCCAGCGCCATGACAAGTATGGGCAAATAATACTCTATCAATTGCCCGGATTCCGTGTAGCGCCAAAAGCAAAGGCACACCACAAACGGAAACATGGTGCTGCCATAGCTTACCCGGTCGATGGCGTGGATGGAACGCAGCAGACCCGTGTATTTGGTGACGACCAAAATAACCAAGAACAAACCACAAATCAAGGCCACTACCCAAAAATCCTTCAACAGGAAGGGGAAAGTGAGCGACAACAACCCTGCGCCTGCATGGGCTACCTTCCTGGAATGTTCTGCCTGCCAGCCCTGGCGGTGGTAAAGCCATTCGCATAGCACGAATAGCCCAAGGAATACGGGCGAAAGCAGGAGCAGGTTAATGGTCTGTTGTTGCATTGCCTAAGATATTGACGATGAATTTGTTATAGAAAAACCCTCGGTCTGTTTCCCGCCCCAGCCTGTCAACAAGCGGGCTGTTTGACAACAATTCAGGCATGATGTCGGCCATGTTCCTCGGCACCATCAGGTTCCAATAGGCCAACCTGGCGCCAGGGTTTGCGCCTGCCAAGAGTTGCGCCGACACCAGCTTGAACGTCGCGTCGTCCATGTATTCAAAGATATTCGACAGGTTGAAGCCGTCAAATGTACCCCATTTTTCAATAGCCGCCTGTGCATAGCCGTGGTGAAAATGCAGGCGGTTGAGCCTTGATTTTATCAGTTCGTAATTTTCGGTCAGTACATAATCGGGGAAGGTGCCGCCAAACGCGCCGGTAAGGTTGAAGCGCAGGATATGGTTGCCCTGTGCCGCCGTGCTGCTCAAGTGTCGCGCTGCCTGCTCGAAAATAAATTCCCCGACCGGAACGCCCACCTCTTTCAAAAACGCCGGGTCGCGCCCGAGCTTTCCCATGACGTATTTGGAGAAGAAGACCTTGAAGAGCAATCGCCAGCGCCAGGTATTCCATCTTTCCTGGTAAAATGCGCGCTGCGATTCCACAGGTTTTGGGCGCAACAAATCCTCCACGGTCTGCTTTGAATGGATCAAGGGCAATACCCAATGGGCAAACAGCTTGAAATAGCGCTCAAATTTTCCGGAATGTACAATGCCGTTCTTAAGGATTTTCGTGTTTTGTTGCCAGTATTGCAAAGCAGCAGGGGACAGCTTTGGTGCAAATTCCTCAAAAACAGCCAGCCGCGTTTCAGATGGCTCAAACCCGGCAAAGGCCATGTAAGCCTCCCTGTCCAAGTGGCGTATCGCTTCGCGCTTAAGTTCGCACAAGTGCAGTTGCGGCGCATTGATGTCCACCGCCACCACGATTTCAGGGTCGGTGGTCAGCAGCATAAAGGCGTTGTCGCCCGCAGAGGCGATGCTCAGGTGCCGCTCCCCTGTCCTTGCGGCAAGGCCCTGGAGCAACAAGGCAGCATCTTCCCATACGTTGGCGTACCGGATGTAGTCGTGGCGTACTTTGGATAGGTTGTTCATTTTTTCAATAAACGACAATTGTCCCACTCGTCCCATCCATCTCCACCTCATCCCCCGTTTTCAAGCGCGTGAGCAGCCCGCTGACCCCCACCACGCAGGGTATGCCCAGTTCCCGCGACACGATGGCTGAATGGCTCAGGAGGCTGCCCCGTTCTACCAGGACCGCCGAGGCAGAAGGGAACAGGGCTACCCATCCGGGGTCGGTGGATGATGTGACTAAGATATCTCCTTCGAGGGAGCGCAGTTCGTCGGGCCGGTGTACCACGCGGACGCGGCCGCGCACCACGCCTGCCGAGCAGCCGAGGCCTTGGAGGGTATTTGCCTGCTCGCCTGTGTTTTCGGGCGCTTTCTGTGGGCTGGCTGTTTTTGTCAGGTCGTTGGCGTGGTAAACAGCGCCAAATGTAGTGATGCGTTCCGGCAAAGGCGGTTCAATGGCGTACTGTGCGTATTCTTCCTTGCGGAGGGCGATCAAGCCGCGCAAATTACGGCTTACCGAAGTGCCTTTTATAAAATCGAATATCTCCTCTTTTGTCAAGTAAAAGATGTCGCGGCGAGCCTCGATGATGCCTTCTGCGGCGAATTGCCTGCCGATGCCCGAAAAAATGCGGCGCACCACGCCGAAGCCCCTGGTGCGCTCGTAGCGCAGGTTTTCACGGCCTGAGACAAGGGTTCGGGTCTGTTTCAGCACCCACCGGAAGAGCCATTTTTTCAAAGACAGGAAACGGAATGCAGCCATCGCCTCTTTTTCTGCGCGCTCCCGGATGGCCGCATCGTTTTGGGGCGGGCGCGGAGGCAAGGCCTGGCTGGCATAGGATTGCAAGATGGCGATGAAACGCTCGGGTTCTTGGTTATAGGTGATTGTTTCGAGCTTCAATTCGCCCACGGTACGTTCGCCAAACCTATCCAAGTAGCCCATGACAAGCGCCTGAACCTTCGGAAACTGCGCCAAATTCTTCCAAATTACGGATTCCTCGTTTGCAAGAAAATAATCCCGGGCCTTAGTGTCTTCGTGCAGCGCATCGGCAATGGCTAAGATACGGCGCACGGGTTCGGTGGAGATGATGTCTCGGCTGCCGGTCAACAGGTCATTGTGCAGGCTGGGGTTGCCGGGGTTCAGGTTAGCGCACTGCTTTTTCAACACCCCGAAGAAGATCATGGCGAAGAAGTCGTTCACCAGCGGGGCCTTCCATTTTTTCAGCAGGAAATTTTCAAAAAACAGATAGCGCTGCATGGCTTCGTCAGGGCGCATCGCATCGAAATCGAGTGCCTGGTATTCCAGGATGATCGCGTCAAGGACGGCTTTGAACTTTCGGCGCTCGGAAGGCAGTTTTGCGAACAACCCCAACATTTTCAGCACCGACCACAAGAGCCGCGACCAGGCCCGGAAACTGCCGACTTTTTCTGTTTCGTCGGGCAGGTCAAAGCGCTCTTTTACCCCCATCATGGTTTCCATAAAGCGGGCATTCACACGGTAGCCGGGCAGCATGGCGAGGGCTCGGTACCAACTTTCCAGATTGTAATAGACCCTGCCGCGCAGCAGTCCCAGCATGTTGGCGAACACCTGACCGCCTGCTTCAATGGTCGCGGATGGCACCCCCATGATGGCCGACATTTGCCGGTACACCGCTTCGTACATCTTGATGATAAAGGAAAAGGTCAATGGGGTGGTCACACCGGGGTATGATTCGATGATGTTGGAGTTGTCCCAAACAATCCGGTGCCCGGCGCGGTCGGGCAAGTTCCCCAGTTCTGTCACGGGGCGCGTTTGGAGCAGATAGAGCTGCCCTTGGGCAAAGGCAAATTCTATGTCCTGGGGGCTACCAAGGTCTCGGTTCAGTTGTTGGATAAGGCTTGCCAGCTGAAAAACCTGATCGTCGTCCAACGCAGGTGTATCCTGGTATTCATGCGGGGTAAGGCGATAGACTTTTTTACGCGTTTCAGGGTCATAAAACAGCCCCTTGTCCTTGTGCGCTATTGCCTTTTCGATCTTTCCATGGCGCACAATGTACGTGTCTGCATCCAGTTCGCCAGAAACCAGCCCTTCTCCCAGGCCATAAACTGCGCTGACAACCACCGCATCACGCCAGCCTTCGGTGGGGTGCAGCCCGAAGCCGACACCGGCAACTTCTGCTGCCACCATCTCTTGCACGATGATGGATATGCCGCCGCCCGTCCAGCCCAGGCCGCGTTCGAGGCAATATGCCTGCACCTGTGCGCTGAACGCAGAAGCCCATACAATTCGGATTGCGTCGAGAAGCTCGTCCGGTGAAACATAAAGCTCGGTGGAATACTGCCCGGCAAAAGAATGTTGGGCCCCGTCTTCAACCAAGCCCGAGGAACGGACGGCAAAATACTGCGCGGTTTCCTTCCCTACCCTATCGAAATGGGACAAGAGTTCCGCAGGCAAGGACGCCGGGAAGGCATATTTTGCCACAAATTGCCTAACTCCTTCATCGCCAAGCCCCTGGGGCAAAAGTGCTGACAAGGAGTCATGCGGGATGACGACAAACTGTGGCACCTTGAGGCCCAAAACTTGCAGTTTGGCAAGGTTTGAAGCCTTGCCGCCCAAGCGCTGCGGGTCTGCAAAAGGCGGGCCGAGGATTTCTATTTCTTTCATGGCCATATCAGCTGAAAAGGGCTTTCAACATCGGGATGCCCCCCAATGAAAGGTACATGGAGATCGTCCAAAGCGCGGAGGCATATTCGATAAGCTTGGCGCGTTTGGGCCTGTGTTTTTGAAGGAAAAAGGCGGCAGGTGCCGCACAAAGCCCGAATATTGCCAACAGAAAAAAGAGTGTCCCATTGCCAAACCCGGCGTAAAGCGCTGCCAGCACCGCCAGTCCCAACGTGGCAGCCAACACGGCTACCCAAAGCCAAACGGCGCGTTTCGTGCCAAGCTGGGCGGTGTAGCTCAATACCCCCTCCGATTCCTGCTCCGGAGCTTTGATTTTACGGCCAATCTCCAATACGATGCCGTTGAAATAAGAAACCGCAAAAAAGAAGAGCAGGCCCCGTGGCGGGAAAACGCCGGCCAGATGCCAGTCGAGGCCAGAGGCGTACACATCTACCAATGGGATGATGAACATGTGGGAGGTAACGTACCAAAATTGGCGCTGTTTCAGCCAGTCTGCCACGAAAAACTCCTTGCCCATCAGGCACAAATAAGCCATGACCGTGAAGAACGCGGGCAACATGGCCGGTATCCACAGTGCCTGGACGATGACCTGAAGGCCAAAAACTACCCACCCGACCCGCTTGAGCTCGTCCAGCGTCACCAGGCCGCGCGGCACGGGCAATTCCGGCCGATAACGGGCATCGTCTTCCGCGTCCTTGTGCTCGTCGAAGATGCGCACAAGAAAAAAGAGCGTCACGGTGATAAAAACACCTATGCCAAAGGTCTTAAAGTCGATGAAGCCATCGGCGCCCCGGCAGATACGGGAATAGGCGATGGCTGAAAAGCTGAAGGCAGCGATCAAGATACCATGTGCCAAAAAAGGGAAGCGCTCTGCTTGGTAGGTTATGAGTCGCCTGATAAAAGCGGTTTGTTTCATTTATGTCGTTTTCGATGGTTTCAGTCAAGCTTTCCTGCCCAATGTTTTGTGGGCCTGCGTAAAATGCCCTTCCGCCAGGGCGGCAATGATGGAGAGTTCGCCGGCCAGCACGGTCGCCGCACATATTTCGGCAAATTTGTTGGCTGTGCCAGGGCCCTGGCAGCCCATCAGGGCCAAGCATTGGGCCTGGGTGTGCAGCCCTGTGCCGCCACCGACCGTGCCGACGATCAGGTTGGGCAAAGTGACCGAAAAGTACAGGTCGCCGCCCACTTTTTGTGGGGTCACTTCAAAGCGATTGATGCCAATGGCGGCCTCTGCCACGCAGGCCACATCCTGGCCACAGGCGATGAAGATGGCCGCAAGCCCGTTGGCATAATGGCCGTTGATGCCGATGGCGCCCGACTGGATGGCTGCCAGGGTAGCGTTTTCATAATAGCGTTCCAGGGCTTCAGGGGTGGATTTCAGCACGCCCTGGATGATTTCCCGTGGCACAAAGACTTCGGCAGAGACCCGCTTGCCGCGGGTGCGGAGGAAGGCGTTCACTACCGCTTTTTTATCGCCAGAGAAATTGCTTTCAATGTACCAGGATTTCGGCTGAACCGGCATGTTGGACAGCAGCGTCTCGCAGAGCGCCTGGGTGCAAATGGTTACCATGTTCTGGCCTGCAGCGTCGCCTGTTTTGTACTCAAAGCTCAGGATGACCTGGTTTCCCTCGATATTCGGCTCGATGTCGAGCAGTTCGGCATGGCGGCTTACGCTGCGCACCTGGCCTTTCAACATTTCAAATTGTTGTTCTACAAACTGCACAAAATCAATGGCTTGCGCCAGGTTTTCAAAACGGAAGAGGGGGCAGCGCTGCACCCGTTCGTCCATACAGACCGCAGTGACGCCACCGCTCAGCGTACAGGCTTTTGCCCCACGGGAATAGGAAGCGACCAAAGCCCCTTCCGTGGTCGCCATGGGCACCTTGAATGTCCCCTGCGCATGCCTGCCGTTGACCAAGATGGGGCCGACGAGTCCTGTCGGCACCTGCGACATGCCGATGTAGTTTTCGATGTTGCCTTTCAGGGAGCCAGGGTCAAAATCTGGCGGCAGCGGGCTGATGGCTACTTGACTATCCTGTGTGGCCGTTGAAATGTTTGGGCGCATTTCTCCGGGTGGATTGGAAGAGCCGGTATTGAAATTTGTCATAGGGCGAAAGTGTAGTTAAGGTGCAATTTCAGCAACAAAATTAGCAGGAATTGCAGCAACGGGTTCGCGGAAAGACAATTTTTAAAATTTGATTTTATTGAATATAGATAAATGCAAAAAAAACCCGAGCCGGGCTTCATTGGCCGACTCGGGGTCAAGCTGTCACCTCGGTACAGCAGCCAACCTCACTGCTATTTGATGAGCAAGGCGCCGATGTCCCTGCCCAGTTGCGAAATATTTTCCCCGGAGGTGTTGCAAAGCAAGGCGATGGAGATTTTTTTGTCGGGGTAGCAGCGGATGTAGGCACGGGCGCCTGGCTGTCCGCCTGACTTTGCAAATACTTTTTGCCCGGAGTCTGTGCCGGTATCCCAACCGTAAGCGTAATTGGCTGCATTGTCCGGGTCGGTTGTCATGGTGTTCAGGTTGCCGGCAGAAAGTATGTTGTTGCTCAGCAGCTTGGCGCCGAAGCGTGCGAGGTCGTAGGCGGAGGACTCTGTGCCGCCGCCGCCGAATTTCCAGCTGAGGCTGAGCGGTGTGAGCTTACTAAAGTTGTTGCCGTTGGCTGAGTAGATTTTGGAGCGTTCGGCCACGTTTTTGGTCAAGTCTTCACAGCGCAAGGTGTTCAGGTCGAACGGGTTGGTCAATTCCTCTTCCATGATTTTGGTGTATGTTTTCCCGACTGCCTTTTCCATGGCAGCAACGGCGCAGGTGTAACCGTGGGTAGAGTACAAGTAGCTGTTTGAAACGAGCGGGTCGGCGCTGAACAGCTTGCTTGCTTCTAAGGCATTGGCATACACTTTTACCGTTCCGGCGGAGGGGGCCGGGTCGTTGTCTTTGTAATGGCGCACCTTGCCCCGGTTGGAAAGCAGTTGGCCCACCGTATGCGTGTGGTGCGTGGGCAGCAGGGGCTCGTAGTCGCGTGTTTTCTTGGAAATATTCAGTTTGTTTTTGGCCTGGAGCCTGAACGCGATGGTGCCGCAAAGCGCTTTGGAAACGGAAGCGTGCCGATAAACGGTGTTTGCATGGGCTTCTTTTTTGGCGTCAACATCCTGGTAGCCCCAGCCACGCATGTACATTATTTGGCCGTCAATGGAGATTGCCACGCTCATGCCGGCGGTTGGTTCTGCTTTAAAATAAGCGTCCACGAGCTTTTCCACGTCGTTGCGGTGTTTCCAGCGCACCCGGTCGTCGTTCTCCACCCAAACGCCGGCATAGCGGGTTTCGTTGCCGATTTTGTACGCCTCGATATCTTCCAACCGGTAGCCAAGGTCGCTGTATTTGAGCCACCAGTTGTGGAACCAGGTGCCGTCCATATCGCGTCGGGCATACCAGCTGCGGCTTTTGGCCTCTTTGACCCAAATCGTGGCGTACTCTTGTTTGCCGTTGCGCTCGTATGCTTCGGTGTCGTACAAGCGGTAGCCCTTGTCCGAATACTCGTCGAACTGTGCCCCGAAGTCGGCCTGAGGGATGTTGCGCTTCTCCACCCAGGCGATATTGTCTTTGTTCTCTACCCAGATCACGGAGTAGTACAAGTTGCCGCCGATGTCGTAGGCGTCGATGTCAACCGGGATGTAATTGGCCTTGTACTCGTCGAATTTGGCAGAAAACTCGGCAGAGCTCAGTTTGCGAAAGGAGGCCCATTTGTAGCCTTCGGTGTTCTTGATCCAGATGGCGCCAAAATAGGTCTGGGAGCCAAGTTTGTGCGATTCCTGGTCGATTGGCCGGAATCCCTTGTTTTTCATCTCCTCCCATTTGGCCGAAAACTCTGAATCGCTCAGTTTGGTGCGCACTTCCCAAGCGCGGCCATCGGTGTTTTTGCGCCAAATGCAGGCGTACTTGCGGGATGAACCGCCCTCGACCTCAACGTCGATGGGGCGATAGCCTTTGGTCTTGTACTCGTCGAGCTTTGCCTCATATGTGGCATCGCTCATATCGCGTAGCGATGCCCAGGCAAAATCGCCGTAAGGCTGGTCGAGCACTCCCTGGGCTTTGGTATTGAAATGCAGTCCAATTAGGACAAAAAGCGGAAAAAGGAATTGTACTTTCATCGGTAATTAGTTTTAGTGATAAAAAAATGGATGCGTTTTGGTGCAAGAATGTAAACTTTTATTTGCCATCTTGCCCAAATATAGTATGATTCGCCTGTTTTTTGTGATTGAGAATGATTGATTCAACTGATTTTCAATTGATTACAAAGATCG
>CAZULM010000092.1:0-16842 GCA_964621185.1 uncultured Saprospiraceae bacterium
GCAAAAATACACACTTTGATTATCAAACAGTTACGTCACAACAACTCTAATAAAGGAATTTCTTGAAACTCAAAATTTTGTATAAACAATTCAACCTTAAAATGCGAGTGCTTTACTTGTTTAGTACTCTTTGTTCAACCTCCCGAATCTACATTCTATTACGGTGCACCCAAATATTGCCTGGAGCATGTAGTGGATTTTTTCGCCGGGCAAAACCCGACCGCCGCATCACCAACATTGTGAAAAACGAAAGCTACCAAAGCGACAAGGTGGCCGAGGTAATCCAGTTTGTGCGCCAGAGCGGCGGACTGGAATACGCCCGCGAAGCCATGTACCGCTACCGCCAAGAAGCATTCGACATCCTATACGCAGTTCCCTAAAAATGCCTGCCAGCAAACTCCGAAGGCGTACAATTTTCCATCTTTTTAAACACCCGGTTAAAGGTCGCCTTGCTGGAAAACCCGCAGTCCATACCCAGGGCTTCGAGCGACAGGTGCCGGTGCTTGCCATCGGACAGCCGCCGCTTGACCTCTGCAATGCGATAGCCGTTGACAAAATCGTTGAAGTTTGCCCCTATTGCCTCGTTCAGTATTTGCGATAGATGGTGCGATGGCATCCCCAGCTGCTTTGCAAGGCTTTCGATCCTTAAGCCCGCATCGAGGTATGGCCGTTCTTCTTCCATAAGCTGTATCAGTGCCGCTTTGCTGCTTTCCAATTTTTCCACATCAATCGGCGAACTGCGGTACTTTCCGTTTTGGGCTGTGCCAGACAATATTATCGGAAAACTCCCCACTAGCCCCAGCGCATGGTAGCCGACCAAATGTATCGAAAGTGCTACCAGCCCAGCCAACAGGTATTCTATCTGGCTGGAAGGAAAATGGAGCAGGTTAGACCCTATTTTCACAAACAAATCAAGCAAGAGCACTAACCCAAAATACACGGAAAAGCGCCGGTACCACCGCGCTTTTTCCTGGTTTTCGGCCAATTCTGTTCCCATCTCCACTTTTTTCGAAAAAAACCAAGCCGCCACTGCATAAGCAAGCAGTATGTAAATATGTAGGTTGCCCTTTACTGTTTCGCTCAAGCTGTATTCCGAAGCCGGGTCGAGCAAATACTCGATGATGGCCTTTTTTCGCGCTGTTTCCATCCAATAAACAGGCGCCATTGCATACCACCCGAAAAGGAAGGGGAGCAAGTGCAGCCAATGGATCTGGCGATGGCGGAACCCCGGCGAGAGCGATCGTTGCACAAAAAAATAAAAGGCAGGCCCGGCCAGATAGATGAAAGGGAAAAGCAGTCCCAGCAATCCCGGCCATACCCGGATAAGCCCTGTGAGGAAAAGCAGGTAGTTGAGCAGATAAGCCGTTACCGCCAGCAGTGCAACGCCAAGTTGCCGGTTTCCTTTTTTCCCAAGAAACAACAGGCTCAACCACACCCCATGCAGTGCTGCGGCGGCAAGGACAAAAGTCAGAACTAAAGAAATGGGCTGTTGCGACATGATTTACCCAATCTTGTTGGTGCATTTAATGAAATGAGACTTCAATGTCGGCAAAAGGCTGCAACATTTGCACAAAAATTAACCGAAAATGAAGTTTATTGCGCCATACCTGCTCCTACTCCTGGCTTTGGCTGGCCATGTACCGACGGATGCCCAGGCGCCCGATTGGGTGCTGCGCCGGAAATACCTGTGGAGAAGAAATTAATATTTGGCCAAGATCGGCAAGGCCAACGAAACCTATCGATCGGGCTAAAAAACTGTCGCACATGAAAAAACAATATATCGCACTTGTGTTCTTGCTGCTTGGGGTAGCTGCCCACGCCCAACAAAACCTCGACTTCTGGCTTGGCCATTGGGACGCTTACAGCCTGCTGCACCAAGGCGCGCTCGTCGGCGAGAACCATATTTCCAAAACCCTCGGCGGCAAGGTTTATTTTGAACACTGGACAGACTGCATGGGCATCGAGGGCCATAGCTTCAGCCTTTTCGACTCAACGGAAAATTGCTGGAAACAAACCTGGGTTGACAACAGAGGAAACATATTGGAATTCAAGGGACTGCTACGAAACGATTCGATCATTTTTACCACCCGGCCCAGCTTGGGAAAGGATGGCAGAACAGCCATCAATCGAATGACCATCACGCGGGTATCGCCGGATGAGCTTTTGCAGGTTGGTGAAATTTCTTACGACAATGCCCAGGCCTGGAGCACCAACTATCGCTTCAAATACCTGCGGAAAAGCGCCGATGCCGCAGCGTTCTACATCCATGCCCCTAAACCATTGGCTTATTTCGCGGGGCAAATCGAGTATGAATACGTTTACCAAAGCGCCTCAATAAATGCCGACTCGCTCGCCAAAACGAGGTCTCGGAGCAGCATTTTCCGGTTCGACGGGTTTAATTACCAAAGCTGTTTTATCGGCAAGGATACCGCGACATATTTTTACGATGGCAGTTCCGGCCGCTGCCTTTCCCGATCGGGCAAGCTGGGCAAGTTCGAGTGCGAAGATTACAGCATTGCGACAGATTCGGTGCTTTCATGGCGCATCGTCGAAACCGAGGAGAAAGTGCTGGGCCAAAGTGTGTGTATCCTGGAAATCCAGGGCAGGTATTTTTTTACCCGTTACTTCGTGAGCCGGGAGATGAAAATGTCGCCCTTCGTTTGGCAAAAACACCTGGCGTACAACTGGTCATTTTACGGCGACAAAGCGGAGGGCGGGTTGATCTTGAAATTGGAACACCATTTCAAAAACTACACCATGTTCGGCGTAGCGAAACCGCCTGTGGCGGGCGGGCCGGGCTTCAAGGCGCTTGAACTGGAAGCAGGAACTTTTGAAAAAAATTGCAAATAACATTAATAACGAACTAATGGACGCAGCAGAACTCAAATTAGCAGAAAACCTGCAAAAAAACACGGGCAGAAGCATCGAAGAATGGATACAAATCGCCCTGGCGAGCGGTTTCCAAAAGCACGGCGAAATACTGAGTTTCCTGAAAACCGAACACGAGCTCGGACATGGATATGCGAACTTTGTCGTGCACAAAGCCCTGAAGACCGATGCGGGCTCCGCAGAGGACAAATCGGAGCTCATAGAAAAGCAGTACAAAGGCAAAGAAAACCTTCGCCCGATGTACGAAACCCTGATGGCGGAAATACTAAAAATGGGCGGCGACATCGAAGTGGCGCCCAAAAACGCATCGGTCAGTTTGCGCAGGAAAAAACAGTTTTGCCTGCTCGAACCAAAAACCAAGACCCGTCTTGAAGTCGGGCTGAACATGAAAAACGTGGATGCAACAGGCAAACTCGAAACCTGCCCGCCGGGCGGCATGTGCTCCCACAAAATCCGCGTGGAAAAAGCTGAAGACATCGATGCCGCTGTTTTCGATTGGATAAGGGTGGCTTATGGGCAGGCGGGGTAAAACGATTTATAATGACACAAAATATGACAGTAAAAATCCTAGGTTTGGCTTTGATGCTACTGCCAAGTCTCCTTCTCGCGCAAGAAAAAGACCACGCCCAGCGGCAATCTTACCTCGCCCATATTGCTGCTGCGAACGCGGCGATGCGCCTGAACGAACCAATCGAAATGCAGCGCTGGCTCAATGCTGCACCGGTGGTGGAACAGGGATGGGAATGGCATTTTTTGAAAAAAAACAGCGACACAAGCCTCGAAACCTATCCGTTGGAAGGGGAAAAAGTCTTGAACTTGTCCATCAGCCCCGACGGGCGTACGCTCGCCCTACCTATGCCCGATGGTTTGGTCGAACTCCGGGATGCCCACACATTCAACATGAAAATGAAGCTGTCGGGCCACCGAAATGCTACTTATTCTGCGGCTTTCAACAACACGTCAAACAAACTTGCCACTTGCTCCCGCGACTCGACCATCAGGCTTTGGGACTTGGAAACTGGTACTGAAATCTGGTCTGTCCCTTCTGGCGGCCACGGCCTGGCAGTGGTGGCCTGGTCGGCAGACGGAAGCCGCCTGGCTTTTGCTTCCTGGTTCAGAGCTCCGGGGCGGGGTGTTGTCGGGTTGCTGCGGCTGCTCGATGCCCGCACAGGTGCAGAAATTTGGAGCACCGAATTTGGGGTGAAGCCCATCCTCGGCCTCGAGTTCAGTGCCGAGGGAAAGCTATTGGCTACCGGGAACTGGGACGGCCAAGTGGGCATTTGGGCCTTGGACAGCCCCACCAAACCGCCTCTTGTGCTCGATTATTCAGGCTGCCAGGGCTACGCTGCCATTGACGACCTCGCTTTTTCGCCCGATGGCAAAACGATTGTCTCCGCCACCAAATGCCGTGCGCCGAGGCTTTGGGACACGGAAACGGGCAAACTGATAACCGATTTGCGGGGCCATAGCCAAGCTGTCATGTCCGTAGCTTTCAGCCAGGATGGGCGGAATATTTTTACAGGCGGAGATGAAGGCGTACTCTACACCTGGGATGTGCTGACCGGTAATTTCTTGGCAAAACAATTCGGTCATACTGGACGCATAACCCGCATCGTCACCACCCCCGACGGCCAGGAACTGCTTACACTTTCTGATGACAAGAGTATCCGCCGCTGGAAGACGCACGGGGGGCTGGGCTTTGACGACCCAAAAGGAAGGGGCAAAGCCACCTACGCTTTCGACCTGAGCGCCGATGGAAAAACCCTTGCCTTCGGCGGCCCGGAAGGACAGGTTTCCCGATGGAACCTTGCCGATGGCTCCTTGTTGAATCTGGTAAAATGTTTTGAGGATCCACCCAATTCCCTGGCATTAAGCCCCGATGGCAGCCGCTTCGCAGCCGTGAACTGGGGCAAAACGGCAAAAATTTGGGATGCTGTTAATGGGAATGAAATTTTTGAACTTGAAGGGGGAATTGAAGGCGGCAGCGCTGCTTGCGATTGGTCGAACGACGGTCGTTACGTGGCAGCCGGATCGCGGAAAAACGGTGTTTATCTCTGGGATGCCACAACGGGGCGGTTGATCGAAAAGCTGGCAGTCAGTGCCGGCAGCTATTTTGTAAAATTTTCACCCCAAGGCAAATACCTTGCCGCTGGCGGTCAAGACGGGAAAATCACCGTCTGGGAAATGCAAGGCAAAGGCTACACAGCCTTAAAAACCGCCGAATGGCAAGCCCACCAGACCAACATGAACATTCTTTCTCTTGCCTTTTCACCCGACGGCAAACGCTTGGTTTCCGGCGCAGAAGACCGAATTGCCGTCATCTCATCATTTCCCGATGGAAACATTTTGCAAAAACTCGAAGGCCAGGCGCAGCGAATATGGGCAGTGGCATGGTCGCCCGACGGCAGCCGGATCGCCACCGCCTCCGGCGACCTCAGCACTTGCCTCTGGGATGCCCAGACCGCCGAGCGCGTGCTGACCATTTCAAGCAAAGATCAAGTCTATAACCTCGCTTTTTCACCCGATGGGAATACGCTCTTCGGCAATGAGATGTCTGGGAGGCTGAACGTTTGGGAGGCAGGAAAGGGTAAAGATTAAACCCCGAAAATTCATTTCCACACCCCACCAACCCCCGCCTCCCAAAGCACCCTGTTCAACTCCGGCACATCCTTTTCCAGCATTTCCGTCACCCTGGCCAACAGCAGCGCCCACTGGGCTTCCATTTCCTGCCGAAGCTCCAAAGAGGGCTGGTTCACCCTGGGGATGACGCTTTCGGTCTGGTTGATGAGGAAGAGGTAATTGGCCGTGAACTTGTTGGGGAAGTTCTCCACGTCGTCGTAGGCTTTGGATTTGCGCTGCACCATGTCCTCGTCCCAGGCACGCATCTTTTTGAGCAGTTCCTGGCCTTTGGTTTTGATGGTCTGGTACTTTTCGTCGGTGCCCAAAGTGGCGAGCAACTGCTCTAGTTGTTCCTAGTTGCCGTGCAGGAGGTTCACGCGGCGCTGCTTTTGTACAGGCTGTCCTTTTTGGGAGCGGTGGATCTACCCATCTATTTTCACATGAAATGATCCATTTTCAAATATGATAGTATCTGGAGCAGATGGGTCTCCTTCTCCAAAGTAGTGTTTTTTAAAATAGCAGCTTTAATTTCGCCCCAAGTTCCCGTGCCTTCTTTGTCTTTTGAGCAAGATATACCAGGACTCTAGAGATTTTCAGGATGGATCATATTGATTATTATTAATTTAGACACTGGAATTTTCGCAAACCACAGTATAGTCAACGCAAAGTGGTTGTGAAAATCTCGATCGCATAATCATTTGAAAATCAGATGTTTTTAATCACTCAAATCATACAAATCACTTTAATCACAGTATAATTTGGGTATAGATTGTCTTGAATCTGCGAATTACAGACACTGTTAAAACTTCAGCCCGATCCTGTACGACAAGAACAGCTGATTTTTGTCGAATTCTGCAAACATTCGCGAATATGTGCAATCTATTTCCCCAAAAAATCGCCAGATTATTGGATGGGTTAGGGCGGCCCCAAGGTTAACCCCGAAATTTGGGTATTCGTAAATAGCGCCAATGGGCTCCCACCAAACACCACCACCGTTGATATAGAAAAAATGTACTCTTTTTTCACCATAAGCGTAGTGTTTCAAGCCTCCTTTTACCCTTACGGTGAATACCTTATTAAAAACACTATATGCTGCATTCAATGAATACATTTGCAAAAACCTGAAGCGAATGGTATTGTCCTTGAGAAATTGAGGATATGGAGGCTCCTTGTACCTGAAGAAACAATTTGAATAGGTTGCACCAATTGAAAGTTTAGGATTAATTATACGGTTGTATTTTAGCGAAAAGTTCCGTCCCTTGTCAAATGTTGAAAACGCAAACGCGCTGGTATCAAAAAACTCAGCTGCTGTGAAATAGCCCAGGCTGACTTCGTTTTTCAGCTTTTTTTGAGCCTGAACACCTAGAGCCATACCTAAAAACAAAAAAAAGAGCAGTTTTCTCATACTAATTCATTTTGACAAACTTTTTTGTCACTGTTTCGCTCCCAAATTGAAGGGTAATACAATAAATACCTTGAGGGAAATCCGAAACATCGATAATTGTTTCATTCTTTGTTGCGGTAGTATCCAGCACTTTCTGTCCTATTGCGGTATAGATGGTAATTGAATTTGGGATAGCATTTAAGCAGGACACCTTGATTTGGCTTTTAGTTGGGTTCGGCGATATAAGCAATTGCATAACAGGCGTTTTAAAAGCATCATTCTCACCTGTTGAACTATTTTTATTTTCAGTACCCCCGCAAAGAAAGCTGCAACCTTCAAAAACCTTCACTAGGATAGCGGCAGTTGTCCCAAAGGAAGATGTGACAGAAATGGTTTCTATTGCTGGAAATCCACCAATTGGGTTGTAATTTCCAAAGTTGGTTACATAAAAAGTATTGCCTCCTGGGCCTGCAGCATAGCCTGACCACATAGGAGGAATTGACCATGTAAACGTTGCGCCAGGAGGCGCTTGTGCGGTGTAGCTATAAGGGAAACTGGAAGGGTCTATGCAAAGTATCCGATCCCCATCAAGTGAAATGCAAGGTCCCGCAAATACGGCACCAACGCCAACAGCAGCCCAAGCATTGGTAGTTTGAACCACTTCATTCGAGCAGTCTCCAAATATTATCCTTGCCGCAGCAATCGCGCCCAATCGTGCTGCTGGATGGTCGGAGTTCGTGCCCAAAAAATTGCGCAGATTACTATATGCTATAAGCGCTGCATTTGCTCTTCCTATACCTTGAACGTTTACGCCGTTTTGTGTTCCCCCTTGTGATAATAGAAAAAACCAATGATTTTGTACACCAGAATTGGTGTGTACGCCGCAAAAATCATTACCAGCCCCGGGCGTACACCCATTCGTAGGTATCCAACTCGGGTCTGTCAGGTATGTGCTGGGCTGAGAAGTAAAGCCTAAGGCAGGGGCCTGCATATCCCGAAGGACAAACCCTAAATCTTCCCCTAATGTCCAATTGAAGTTTCCATTTCGGGCAAAGCCTTCGATCATCGTACCGAATATGTCTGAAAATGATTCATTTAGTGCTCCTGGTTCACCTTCGTAAACCAAATCAGCTTCGTTTTCAGTGACAGCATGGGTAAATTCATGCCCTCCAACGTCTAAACTTGCAAAATCCACACCTGCTGGTATGCCAAAGAGCAACCCCGAAGAGACACCAAACTCAAAATAGGCGATTGAGTTGTTTGAAATTGATGCCAAATATTGCGCATTATCTCCTAGAGTGGAATTCCCGTAAACCCGTACCAAGCCATTACTGTTGTTCGCTCCATTTCGTGCGTATGTATCCCTAAAATAATCCCAAGATCGCGTCATTATCCAATGAGCCCCCGTTGTTCGCATCGTTGGAGCGTCAGTTCCCCAAATGTCGTCATTGTCAAATACGTGATCCACTTTTTTCCAAGCTGATTCTCCGCTACCACTTCTTGTTTCAATATTTTTCCCATTGTCGTCCGCCACCAAATGATAGTGTCCATGAAACAGGCCTCCTGACCACTTGGTATCTATTGTTTGGGTGCCGTCATAAGAAGTCGCTGCGGGGCCATTGTCTCGTCCCATCGGCTGTGCCTTTAGCATTATTCCTGTCGAAGCATTTATATAAACAACTTCTGACCTGTGAGGGATAGTAGAAACAATCTCGAACTTCCACCACAGACGATAATTTGCCGTTTCTAGGGCTGTCCCTGGTACATAAGTCAATACCTTTTCCCCCTTTGGGTAATATGTAGCATTAGTGTCGCCTGTGTCATCTTTAATATCCTCTTCCCAAGATGAATTTTCCCAGGCAAATTCTGTTGCCCCAAAATAGGCTAGGGCTGCAGTAAGTGCTTGTTGCTCTGTATATGTTGGTTGTACATTAAAATCAAGCCCTTCAATGATTTTGCCATGAAGCAGGAATACATAACAATCGCGAACATGCTCAAAGATTTCAGCGCCTTCTACTTTTATTCCTTTGAACTCTTGCTGATAACGATTATGAATAATCCCCTGTTCATCGGTCGAGGACTCAATAAGTGCCATATTGTCGTCCACAGATAGGCCTGCCGCTGCTGGTTGTTAGCTAAAAAGCTCCCCTGCCTTTAAATCAGAAGAGTTTTTGAAAAAAAGCCAGCCCTCTGGGTCACTGTGATCAATTCGCTGTTGAATAAACGCGTTGGACGGGCTAAGGATAGTAGGTGTTTGCTGTGCATGCGCGTTTTCTACAATCAAAAGGCTGGTGAGAAAAAGTGTCACTCGGAGAAATGAAGGTTTCATAAAAAATCAGTTTTGGTGAATGGAAAAGCATTGCCCCAAAGGTGGGCTCATCTTTTCTATCACTCAAAACGACAACTTCGGACAATTGCAGACAACTTTGGACATGTGTCTTATTTAGGGTTTTCGCCCCCCCCCCCACAGGTGGAGGCTTTAATTGAGAGTCATCGCATCCCAATCGCTGGACAACCTCATTCCATATTTCGTAGGGCATAGGCTTTGCGCCCCATGTGATGCCGAGCGCCCTCATATACCGGCTTAAGGTCTTGGGGTGAATCTCTAATTCTTTGGCTAAGGTCTTTCTGCTTTTGAAGGGTTTCATAAAGGTGTAGTGTGTGTTAAGATGTTTACAAGCGGATTCGAGCTTCAAAAATAAAGGAATTTCTTGAAACTCAAAATTGTCTTAAAAAAATGTACCGCTACCGCCAGGAGGCTTTCGATATTTTAGACACAGTGCCCGATTCCCCCGCGCAGCAGTCACTGAAGGATTTGCTGGTGTTTGTGACGGAAAGGAAGCGATAGCTATTTCCACACCCCCCCAACGCCTGCCTCCCAAAGCATCCTGTTCAACTCGGGCACATCCTGCTCCAGCATCTCCGTCACCCGTGCCAGCAGCGGTTCCCACTGCGCTTCCATTTCCCGCCGGAGGTCCAAAGAAGGCTGGTTCACCCTGGGGATGTCGCTTTCGGTCTGGTTGATGAGGAACAGGTAATTGGCCGTGAACTTGTTGGGGAAGTTCTCCACGTCGTCGTAGGCTTTGGATTTGCGCTGCACCATCTCTTCGTCCCATGCCTTCATTTTTTTGAGCAGCTCCTGTCCCTGTGTTTTGATACCTTGGTATTTTTCGCCGGCGCCCAGGGTGGCGAGCAGTTGTTCTAATTGTTCCTGTTTGGCGTGGAGCAGGTTCACGCGGCGCTGCATCATGTTGAAATTGGTTTCCATGGCGAACATCACGCGGTGGTACTCGGTGTACTCGGCTTTCGTGGTCGGGTACAGCGGGTTGGGTAGAATATCAGCAAAGACCGACGCCTGTTTGTCCTTGTAGTTCAGGTAGAAACCGTAGTTCCCCGGCGGGGCCTTGTGCCCGGCGTAGCTGGCCTCAAAATAGCAGTCGGGGACGCCCAGCAGCGAGGGGTAGCGCATGTCCCATACAAAGCGGTTTAGCCCTTTGTGGGTACTCAGCACGGGCTCTTCGGAAGGCCCGCCCTCCCAGCTTTTGTACAGGCTGTCTTTTTGGGAGCTATAGGCCCGCACCAAGCTTCCTTCGGCGTCTCTTACCTCCAGGGTCAGTATTTCGCCGTCTTTTATTTCGGGCAAATTGTAATAGATCACGATGCCGTTGGCGGGGTTCACGCCGCCTTGGCTGCTCATGCCGTTGAAATCCAGGTCGGTCTTGTCGAGCTTGCTGCGGCCATTGGCCAAGTAGGCGTTTTCAGGCTGGTAGAGGAAAAAGTCGGCGGTTTCAGGGCTGTACTGCTCCAGCAGGCCGAGGTCGTCCAAAATCCAGATCGCGCGGCCGGAGGTGGCTGCGATCAAATCGCCCTGGTGTACGCGCAGGTCGGTGATGGGGGCGATGGGCAAATTGAGCTGGAAGGGCGACCAGTTTGCGCCGCCGTTCCAGGAAATGTACAAGCCCAGTTCGGTGCCGGCAAACAGCAAACCCTTGCGCTGCTGGTCTTCCCGAATCACGCGGGTAAAGGCATTGTCGGGAATGCCGGTGTTGATTTTTGTCCAGGTTTTGCCATAATCGCTGCTCTTGTACAGCCCCGGCCTGTGGTCGTTGAATTTGTAGCGCGTGGTGGCGATATAGACCGTGGCTTTGTCGTGCGGCGATACTTCGATGGCGTTTACCAGACATTCCTGCAAACCCGGCGGGGTCACGTTTTTCCAGGTCGCGCCGTAATCTGTTGTCAGTTGCAGCAGTCCATCGTCGGTGCCCACCCAGATCACGCCCGGGTCGAGGGGCGATTCCAGCACATAGCTGATGGTGCCGTAGTTCTCTGCCCCAACGGCTTCATTGGTGTAGGGGCCGCCGGGCGTGCCCTGTTTTGCCTTGTCGTTCCGGGTAAGGTCGGGCGATGCCTGCGTCCAGGTTTTGCCCATATCGTTGGTTTTCAGCAGGTACTGCGCGGCGTGGTAGTAGGTGTTTGGCTCGTGCTGCGACCAAATTATTGGCGCGTTCCAGTTGTAGCGGTACTTGAGGTCTTTGGCCGACAAGCCGAGGTACTGGATGGGGGCGGCCATGATGTTGGTGCTGGCACCTGCCCGGGTGTCGAGCACTTCGATGGTGCCCTGGTAGCTGCCGCCCAGCACGTAGCGGGGGTTGTTGGGGTCGAAAGCGAGGAAGGCGCTCTCGCCGCCGGCGGAGGAAGTCCAACTGTTGCTGCTGATATGCCGCCCGCCCAATTCTCGGCTGGCGATGGAAATGGAGCCATAGTCCTGTTGCCCGCCGTAAATGCGGTAAGGGAACCGGTTGTCCACGTTGAGGCGGTAAATCTGCCCCGTTGGCACCTTGTCCTGGGCGCTCCAGGTTTTGCCTGTGTTCATGGTGACGGCAGCGCCCCCGTCGTCGGCGATGATCATGTTTTTGGGGTTATGGGGGTTGATCCACAGGTCGTGGTAGTCGCCGTGGGTGCCGGAGAAGTCCTCCCAGGTCTTGCCGCCGTCGATGGAGCGCAGGGCGGGCGCGCTCAGCACGTACAGGGTATTGTCGTCCAAGGGGTCGGGGAACAGTTCGATGTAGTACCAGGCCCGCTGCACTATGCGGTGGTCGTTGCTGACCCGCGACCAGCTTTTACCGGCATTGTTGGATACAAACAAGCCGCCCGCTTCTTTCTCCGAATCGCTTTCGATGAGGGCGTACACTTTCTCCGAATTGGAGGGGCAAACAGTGATCGACATTTTGCCCATCTCTTTGGGCAGCCCTTCCGTCAGGCGTTCCCAGTGTTCGCCGCCGTCGGTCGATTTGTAGAGGCCGCTGCCGGGCCCGCCGCTGATGACCTTCCAGGGCAGGCGGCCATGCTCCCACATCGCAGCATAGAGGATGCGGGGGTTTTTGGCATCCATGGAGAGCTCGGCGCAGCCTGTTTTGTCGTTTACAAAAAGCACGTTTTTCCAGGTGTTGCCGCCATCGGTTGATTTGTATATCCCCCGTTGCGGCGAGCTGCCGTAGAGGGCGCCCTGGGCCGCCACGAACACCGTGTTTGGGTCGCTGGGGTGTATCACGATGCGGGCGATGTGCTGGGTAGCTTCCAGCCCCAGGTGCTTCCAGGTTTTCCCGGCATCGGTAGATTTGTACACCCCGTCGCCGTGGTGGGTCATCACGCCGCGCACGGCGTGCTCGCCCATGCCCACGTACACCACGTTTGGGTCGCTTGGAGCCGCAGCCACGGCGCCCACTGAGCCAGTTTTGAAGAACCCGTCGGAAATGTTTGCCCAACTGAGGCCCATGTCCTCGGTTTTCCACAGGCCGCCGCCCGTGGTGCCCATGTAGTAGGTGGACATGTCGTTGACTACCCCGCAGACGGCCCCGGAGCGCCCACCGCGGAAGGGGCCGATGTTGCGCCATTTCAGGGGCTTGAAGATGCTGTCGGGAAGGGTGCTGGGGGCGGGTTGGGTGGTTTGGGCGCTTACGTGAAAGCCAATGGCGAAGAAGGCCAGCAGGATGGGCAACTTAACGGGCATGAAAGGGAAGTTTAGTAACGAACAGGAGCGCCAAAGATATACTATGATTAAAGTGATTTTGATGATTTGAGTGATTAAATACATCTGGTTTTCAAATGATTACGCGATCACGATTTTCACAACCACTTTGCGTTGACTATATAATGTTCTGATAAAGCCCGAACATGATTTTTGTTATACCTCACGCCGCTTGGCTTGGTGCATGTCGATCTTTGTAATCAATTGAACATCAGTTGAATCAATCATACTCAATCAAAAAAATCAGACGAATCATAGTATACTTTGCTTGATTACCTCACTTCCTATTCTTCGAACTCCCCGGCACCGGATACCGCCGCGCATACGCCTGCGCTTTCGGCACCATCGCTTTGAGGTTTGCACTGCGCTTGGCTGGATCCGGGTGGGTGCTGAGGAATTCCGGTGGGCGGCCACCGCCGGAGCTGCTCATGCGGGCCCAGAACGGCGCGGCTTCGTTCGGGTTGTAGCCCGCCATGGCCATCAGGTAAAGGCCGATTTCGTCGGCTTCGGATTCGTGCTTGCGGCTAAAGGGCAGCATGACCCCCAGTTGCGTGCCGGCGCCGGCAGCCGCCATCAAGAGGTTGCGGGTGGCGGCGGGCTGTTGCGAAAGCGCCAGGTCGAGGGAGGTGAGGCCCAGCTGCGCCACCAGGCCCTGGCTCATGCGCTCGTTGCCGTGGTGCGCCAGCGCGTGGGCGATCTCGTGGCCCATGACCACTGCCAGCGCGTCTTCGTTTTGGGTAACTTTCAATATGCCCGTGTACACGACTACCTTGCCGCCCGGCATGCAAAATGCGTTGACCGTCGGGTTGTCTATCACGTTGAACTCCCAGGCGAAGTTTTTCAGCTCGCTTTGTTTGCCTTTGGCCTTGTAATAGACCTCTGTGGCCAATTTTATGTCGTTGCCCACCCGGCGCACGAGCTCCAGCTCTTTGCCACCTGTCATGGGCTTGTTTTGGGCTAGGTACGATTTGTACTCCGCAAAGCTCATCTGGTTGATGGTCTGCACGGGTATGATGTTCAGCGACTTTCGGCCGGTAAAGATGTTTTTGGTGCAGGCAAACATTATAGGCATCAGCACAAGCACCAGGAGGGATTTTTTGAACATATCGTTTGAATTTTATTTTTAGAAAGTTGATTTGAATGGTCTGGTTATAGTAAACGCAAAGTGGTCGTGAATGTAAGCATGCTAGAATCAATTTAGAATCAAACTATTGTTTCACTCAAATCATTCAAAATCACTTTAATCATAGTATAATAAACGGCCAATCAGCTTTTTGTCACTTCTTGAAGGACAAATTTAGTTAAACGCTAACGTTTTTTGGGTTAATTATTCCCATCCTAAAAATCTTGCAAATCATTAGAATCTCAGTAAAAAAACTGTGCCACCCCAAAACGATGGGATGGCACAGCTAAAACCCGAAATGTTATGGGGCAAAAACTCCCCCCTATCACTTACCGCTGCAGCATTACCTTCTGTGTCTCGCTGCCCGAGGCCGTCTGCAAGCGCAGGAAACACAAGCCGGAAACCTGGCGCTCAACGGGCATCTCCACATGGTGCCATCCCGCTTCAAAATAAGCGCTGTGGCCCGAAACCTGCCCGCCGTTCACATCGGAAAGGGAGAGGTTCACGTTGCCATTTTCCGGCACGAAGAACCGTGCCAACACGGGGCCTGTAGCGGGGTTTGGTACTATGGGCAGCAGCTTGGCATAATTGGCATCAACTGCTGGCGCTGTGTTTACAAACTGCAAGGCCACCGCTGTCGGCTTCCGGTCGAGGTCATAAGCTTCGGCTTTTGTCACCGTTGAGCTGAATTGGAGCGACTGTTTCAAGGTGCCTTTTTGCAGCGCTTTGAAGCGCAGGGTAAGGACCTCCCGTGCGCCGGTGCTTTCCCCGGCTTTCGTGTACCAGCTTAGGGCCACGTTGTTTTGCCCTGGGTAGGCAGCCACGCGCTGCGTGAGGTGCGATTCCACCGATTGGAGCTCTAACAAGTCCTGGTTGGCGAACACCGTGAACTGAAAGCCCAGCATCGTGCTCAGCTCGGGCGCGATGATGGTGGCCGTCACGTCCTGGCCGGCTTCGAAGCGGCGGTTTACGACGCTGAAGGTGGCGATTTTTTCGTCGCCATCGGCCCTGTCGTCGGTGGAGGCTGCCAGGCTCGACAGGTTGGCGGAAGCATCAACGTCGCCGGTTTTGATGGCGACGAAATTGTGGTTCAGCCCGGAGGGCGCCGGGCAAACAGTGCTGATTTTCTCCGGGAAACCGGCGGACAGCGGGTTGGCGGGGTTGGGGAAAGTGTGGCTGCTCGGCACAAACCGCCAAGCTGTGTTGTTCGGGAAATTGCTGGCTGCCCCGACGATGAGGTCGTTCATGACATTCAGGTCGCTGGCGCTCAACAAGCCGTCGCGGTTCACATCCGCCGCGATGATCTTATACGGCGAGGGCAACAGCTGCTGCCCGGAGATATGCCAGTCGGTCAGCATCACGTCCATGGTGTTCAGGCCCAACAGCGGCAGGGTGTCGAGCGTCGGGATGAGCGAGTAGTTGCAGGTGCCGGGTGCGGCGGCGAACCAATAATTGCCCTGTGCATCGGTTTTGGCGTTGAATTTGGGGGCCGTGGGTTTCAGGTTGTTTTTCAGCAGCACATTCACCTTGGAGAGCGCCGTTTGGGCCTCGGTGGCGATTTTTCCCGACACCGGCCCAGGCGGTGTGCAGGCGCCGATGTTGTCCTGCACAATTATGTACGTCAGGCAGAAATCGGCGTTGCCACAGGCATCTTCAGCCCATATTTCGACAAATTGCTGGCCAATTTCATTGCAATCGAAGGTTACCGATGTGTTGAACGCCGGGAAGCCCGAGCCGGTGCCGGCTTTGCGGATGGCGATTTTGAGCAAGTCGTTCGGGGTGCAGTTGTCTTCTACGGATTTCACAAAATCGGTGGCCCAGAAGGTGATCATGCCCGTGGGCATGATGTTGACGCTCAAGCCGTTGATGCAGACCACCGTGGGCGCTTTGCAGTCTTTCACGATAAAATCGTATTTGCAAATAGTCTGGTTTCCGCAATTGTCTTTGGCAACCCACTCTACTTTGTGGGTGCCATAAGGAAGCCCAACGCCCGTTGGGAGCTTAATTTTGGCAGAAAGCGTGTCTGCCGAAACGGTGCTCTCTATGGGCCAGGCACCGGGCGCGCTGCTGCTCCTGACGGTCTCCATCGTGCCGTTGCCGTCCAAATCCAGGTACAGCAGGTAGGTCAGCACGATGTCCGATTTGGAGCAGACATCGGTCACCTTTACGTTGAGGTTGATCGGGCCTTCGCAGCGGCTGCCGTATTGGGCGGGGTCGTTGTTGGTGTAATCGCAAAAAAGGACGGGCGCGTCGGGGCAGTTGAGGAAAATGGGCGCCTGGTTGTCCACTACCTTGATCACCTGGGCATATTCCAGGTAGCCGTGGTTCTGCGAATTCGCGATCACAGTCGGGCCCACATCGGTGTTGCCAGGATTGGGGATGTAGGTGGGGCCCGGCCAGTTCGGGTCGTAGTCGCACCAATAGACTAATTTCCAAGTGCGGAGAATCTTTTTGCAGCCCCCGGTGGCGTTCAAGTTGAACACCTGGTCTTTCACGCTCACCCCGACGTTGAAGTTGCAGTTGGAATAATAGGTGATGACAGGCCAGTCGCTGGTGTCGGCGCTGGCGCCGCATCCGATCACGGTGCGGTCGTCGGGGAACTTTACCGAATAGTACTGCTGCTGGGAAAAAAGGCCCGCACAGAAGGCAAGCTGAAAGGCGAAGGCAAGGATTGTTTTGTGCATATTTAACCGGAATTTGTTTCCGGCGAAGTTAGCACAGGCATTAAATATGATGATGAGAGATTGTGACAGGCAGGAGACAATTATCGAATTCGGAGTGCGGAGTGCGGAGTGCGGA
>CAZULM010000093.1:0-15235 GCA_964621185.1 uncultured Saprospiraceae bacterium
CAGAGGTAACGCAGAGGTTTTTTCACCACAGCGTTGCGCAGAGTTGCGCAGAGGTAGCGCAGAGGTTTTTTCACCACAGAGTTGCGCAGAGTTGCACAGAGGTAACGCAGAGTTTTTTTTACCACAGCGTTGCGCAGAGGATTCACAGGGAAAGGCTTCGCCGCTTAATTTGTTTGTCGAAATATTTTGTAAGAAAAAAACTTTGAAAGGGTACACATTTTTTTCGTACCGACCACAGAGTTTTTTTTACCACAGAGTTGCGCAGAGTTTCACAGAGGTTCCACAGAGTAAAAGCGGCTTCGCCGCATTTTTTAGTGGTGAAAAACCCTTTGTGAAACTCTGCGCAACTCTGTGGTGAAAAAACTGCGCAAACCATTGATTACAAACACTTAGCTCAATTCCTGAGAAGAAATGGCACAAAAATGTGTACCCTTTCAAAAAAAAAACCTCTGCGTTACCTCTGCGCAACTCTGCGCAACTCTGTGGTGAAAAAGAACTCTGTGGTGAAAAAAACACTGTGGTGAAAAAGAACACTGTGAACTCCCTGAGGAACTCCGTGCCCTCAATGGTGAAAAAATCAATTACTTTTGCGCCCCATTTCCCCAAATTGCAGGGAAACGAACAACGAACAACTATCAACCAACAATTCAATTGTCCAATTTCCTTTCCGAGCTTAAACGCCGCCGCACCTTTGCCATCGTTGCCCACCCAGATGCGGGCAAAACGACACTAACCGAAAAACTCCTGCTCTTTGGGGGCGCCATCCAGACCGCTGGCGCCGTAAAAAGCAACAAGATCAAAAAAAGCACCGTCTCCGATTTCATGGAGATCGAGCGCCAAAGGGGCATTTCTGTCAGCACTTCGGTCATGGGCTTCGAATACCGCGACTTGCAGATCAACATCCTCGACACCCCCGGCCACGAAGACTTTGCAGAAGACACTTACCGTACTCTGACGGCGGTGGACTCTGCCATCGTCGTGGTGGATGTGGCCAATGGCGTGGAAAAACAGACCGAGAAGCTGACCAAAGTCTGCCGTATGCGCGACACGCCCATCATCTTTTTTGTCAACAAATTAGACCGGGAGGGCCGCGATGCGTTCGACCTCATCGATGAAATTGAGCAGAAACTTGATGTGAAGGTGCGCCCGCTCTCCTGGCCCATCGGCATGGGGCAGCGGTTCAAGGGCGTTTATAACCTTTATGAAAAAAAATTGGTGCTGTTCCATTCACACGGCAAGCAAGAAGAGGACGACATCATCGTGTTCAAGGACCTTTCCAGCCCTGATCTGGAAAAGCACGTGGGCGAAAGCGCGGCCCGCGACCTGCGCAGCGAGGTAGAGATCATCGAAACGGTGTATCCTGAGTTTGACAAGGATGACTACCGCAATGGCGAAGTTTGTCCGGTGTTTTTCGGCTCGGCGGTCAACAATTTCGGGGTGAAAGAAATGCTCGACTGTTTTGTCGAGATCGCGCCGACGCCCCTGCCACGCCTGGCCGAAGAACGCATAGTGCGCCCGGAAGAGGAAAAAATGACGGGCTTTGTGTTCAAGATTTTTGCCAACATGGACCCCAAGCACCGCGACCGTATTGCCTTTTTGCGGATATGCTCGGGCAAGTTCGAGCGCAACACCAATTACCGCCACATCCGTCTGGGCCGCGACCTTAAATTTCCGGCGCCCACCATGTTCATGGCCTCCAAAAAGACCTTGCTCGAAGAAGCTTACCCGGGCGATGTGGTGGGCTTGTACGACTCTGGCAATTTCAAGATCGGCGACACCCTCACCGAGGGCGAGGCCTTGCATTTCAAGGGAATCCCGTCATTTTCGCCGGAGCAGTTTCGTTACGTAGAGAACGCCGACCCGCTCAAGACCAAGCAGTTCGCCAAAGGCCTGGACCAATTGATGGACGAGGGAGTGGCCCAAATGTTCACGCGACAGAGCGATGGGCGGCGCATTATCGGCACGGTCGGCCAACTGCAGTTCGAGGTGATACAACACCGCTTGGAAAGCGAGTACAACGCCAAATGCCGCTACGAGCCAGTCAACTTGTACAAAGCCTGTTGGGTTCATTCCAATGACCCGAAAGCAATGGAGGAGTTTCTGGACCGCCGAAAGCGCGACATCGCCATCGATAGCGAGGGCGCCACGGTGTTCCTGGCAGAAACGGCCTGGGTGCTGCAAACGGCACAGGAAAACTTCCCTAAAATCGAGTTTAGGTTTACGAGCGAATAATCACTCCACCGTCAGGTAAACAAACGATGCCCGTTCCGGGAACGTGCTTGCCCCTTCTTCTCCTTCCGCTGCGATATAGTACTGCTTCATTAGGGTGGCATCGATCGTGGCCGTGAAAATGCCGTCGCCTGCTGCGGCATCGCCGTTGGCGCCGTCGTCGAGCATGGGCGTGCGCTTGAAGGCGAAGGATTTGTGGTTTCGGTAGAATAGCCAGCCTCCTTTGGTCGCATCGGTAAGTTTGGCGGTGACTTTTATTTTCCCTGCATCTTTGCTGTGCTTCACGGCCTCTATTTTGGGCTGTGGTTTGTTGAGCAATGGGTGTTTCGACAAGTATTCCGTGCGTTTCGACATCAGCTGCTGGATTCCGATCACATTGTCGGAACCCGATTTCATAGGCTTGTCGAGCCCATTTTGGAATTCGGCGTAGGAGTACAACTTCAATGAGTCCAGCTTTACCCAGGGATCTATTTCCTTGCTCATTTCTTTGGCGCGGGTGTGCAGTTTGCCGTTAGTCAGCCAATCGTTGGTGATCGTGCGGCAGTGGGCAATGTAAATTTTCCGGTACAAAGGCACTTTGAGCAGTTTGGAGATCAAGGGTCGCTTTGGGTTGTCGAATTCTGCCAGGGGTTGGTACTGTATCAACTCTTCATCTTTCATTTCCTCAAAGCTGAAATTGCGCCGCCAGCCGCCAAACGACATGTTGAGGTCCCAAATAAGGGGGTGCGCAACGCCCGTGGTGTCGAACCAAAGGTAATAATTGTGCGACAGGGAGCCGTTATAGCTGTCGAGGTTCACCATTATGTTGTTGAGCGCAAGCATCCAGAGAGTTTGGTCAACGTCCAGCACCGTTTCAATCTTTTCCGGTGTTTTGTTCAGCACCTTGATGAGGTTGAGCAGCAACTTCCAGCCTGCGGGGTCGTCCATTTCATAAAAGGCGTCGTAGCAGCCGATGTTGTCGTTGAGGTATGCCAGGGAGGCGTTCTCGCCTTTTGGGCAGCCCGACTGGCTACGGGTGCGCTTCCAGTTGTCCGGGTCGCATTTTACCAGCACACCATTGTCCGCGCCGAAATGTTTTTTAATAAACTTCTCGTCAATGGACTCGGAATTGACATACACCCCATAATAGGTGTTGTTGACGTATAGCCTGGTGAAATTGCAAAGCGGGGCCGGCATGTAAGTGCGCACGATTTCATAGGACAAAGGTTCGCGCACGAAACTTGGGTCCAGAAACGCGTTGGAAAGTTTGACCGTGGTCTGTTCTCCTTTAAGCTTCTGGGTCTTGACCTTGTAATCGAGCTTGACGTTGAAAGGGAGTTTTTTGTAGGTGTCTTTTAGCGTTCGAAAATAAGAACTGTTGCCTTTGAACCGCACGCCCACGCTGTCAAACTTTTGGCTATTCACCGTCGCCGAGCCCAGAGCCCGGGCATCTGGATTGGCTTTTTTCAGGGAGTCCAGCTTGATTTCCCAATTTTTATGTGGCAGCTCTATGCGCACCTCTTGTGTGCCGGCGCCGTAAAAGTCTTGGCCTGAAACCTTGAATGCTCCAAAAATAAAAAAGCTGACAAACAGGTAAAACGGCGTTAATTTGATCATGTTTTTGTTCTGATAAATCGGTAAGGTTGAGCGGAAGGAGATGCCCTTTTTCAGCGCAATTCCTCAAATATATTCGGTTATTTGTTCAGTTCGCTCAGCTTGATTTTGTAAGGGTTCTGCGTGTAGTCGGCAGGGGCAAAGCCAACTGTGCCAGCATTTTCCGCAATGATATAATATTGAAGCTCGGCATCCATGCTTTTGGCTTCAACCAAAGCTGCGTAGCCTTTCATGCCGGAGGGCATTTTGCTGGAATTGTCTTCGCTCATGTGGATGGCAGTGTAGGGCTCATTGTCGCTGAACCGGTAGCAGAGCAGCATCCGCTTAGGGAACCTGTCGGCCCTGGCGGTCACGTTGAACGCGTTAAGTGCCTGGTTTTCGAATTTTCCGCGCCCGAGCACCTTGACTTCGCTGACCGTGGAAGGCAGCGGCGTCAGTTCTGGGTGGACCTTCAAAAACTTGGCGCGCTTTGCCATCAGTTCCGTTATCCCGGGGATTTTGCTCTTCTTGCCGATGGTTTCTTTCAAGCTGCGGGTAAAGTCGTCCAGGCTGTAAGTTTTATACTTGTCGTCGTTGAAGGGCACGACGATCATGCCTTGCAGTTCCTGGGCCCTTTTTTCGTACCAGCCGTTCAAGAAGTTCTCTTCGTTGATCTGCCGGATATGGGCCAGGTATATTTTCCGGTTCAAATTGTCGCTCAGGAGCTTGCTGGCCAATGGCTTGTAAGGGTTTTCGGCATGGAGCAAGGGGTCGAGCGCAATCAGTTCTTTCAGCTCCAGGTCGCTGCCGCTGCCCGTGTTCTTATAGCTTCCAAAGGCCAGGTTCAGGTCCCAGTGGAGGGGCTGAAAGAGCCCGTTCGCGTCGCGGCATAAAAAGTAATTGATGCTGTAATTGCCGGAATAGCTGCTCAGGTTTACCATGACATTGTTGAGGGCGAGCATCCAGAGGGCACGGTCAACATCCAGCACCTTTTCCACTTCTTTTGGCCCTTGTGCCAACAGGCGGGTAAGTTCCTGCAGCTCTGCCCAGCCGCTGGCAGAACTCATTTCAAAATTGCCCTTGTAGCACTCGATGTTGTCTTCGTATTCAAGGGAGCCAAAGATGTTCTGCTTGCAATCGCTCGGAAGGTTGTCGGGCTTGTAGTCAACGCCTGCTTTGAACAATGCTGTTTTTCCAATCGGGAAATTGGACTCCAGCATGTGTTTTTCCACGTTTTCAAGGTTCACAAACACGCCGATATATTCATCGTTGACGAACAGTTTGGTATAGCATGCCTGGGAGCTTGGCATGTATTTGGCGGCGATCTCGTGGAACAGCACTTCGCGCACCATGCTCGGGTCGCGCACGGCAGCCGAGAGCTTCACGCTCCCATAGCCCTGGTGGTTCTGCTCCGGGTTGCGGTGGTTCAGCTTGATGGTGAACGGGTTGCGCTTCAAACCGGTGGCGTAAGATTTGTCGCCACGGAACCGGATGCCGGCGTTTTCATATTGGACCCCATCGATGCTGACGCTTGCGTCCAACAATCCACCGCCGTAGATGCGGAGGGAGTCAAGTGCATCAGACCAGTTTTTCGCGGCGACTTTGATGCGGATCTCACCTACCGTCTTTTTGTCGAACAAGGGCCTCACGGGCTTGGTGGTGCCTTGGGCTAAAATGGCGAATGGGATAAAAATTATAAGAATTTGGATGAATTTTTTCATGGTCGAGACTTGAACTAAATTGAAGGTGACATCAAAATACGCCGCAATGTTACGAAGAATTTGAACGTTGAAAATGTCAAGGTTGGCTATTCTGGGCGGAAAATTGCCGGATGAGCTGCCCCAATTTCCAGACATCCTCGAAGGAATTGTACAGGGGTACCGGGGCAAACCTGATGACATTTGGCTCGCGCCAATCGGCAACGGCGCCGTTTGCGGCCAAAAAATCGAACAGTGGGCGGCCTCGTCCATCGGTCAGCAAAGACAGTTGACAGCCGCGAGCTTCTGGGGCTGAGGGGGTGATGATTTGGAACTGTTTGGAGCTGGAACTGGTTTCTTTTAGCACAAATTCAAGAAAGCCAGTTAGTTGCAAGCTTTTTTTGCGCAAGTTCTCCATACCAGCGGCATCAAATAACTTCAGGCTTGCCAGGTGGGCCGCGTCTGAAAAGATTTGTGCATTGCTGAGCTGCCAGCCTTCGGCGCCATACATCGGCTTGAAGCCCTTGCGCATTTGGAAACGCTCGCGCTCGTCATGGCCCCACCAGCCTGCAAATCGGGGCAATGCATTGTTGTTGGCGTGGCGCTCGTGCACAAATGCCCCGGAAGGCCCGCCTGGGCCCGAATTGAGGTACTTGTAGCTGCACCAAACGGCAAAATCCGCGCCCCAATCGTGGAGCTTCAGGGGCAGGTTTCCTGCAGCATGTGCCAAATCGAAGCCGGCATAGGCACCGACACTGTGCGCGGCTGCGGTAATAGCCTCCAAATCGTAATACTGACCAGTGTAATAGTTTACGCCGCTGAACACCACCGTGGCGATGGTATCACCTTCTTTTTCAATCACATCAAGGATGTCTCTGGTCTGCAAAACCTCCTCGCCCGCCCGTGGCGACACCTCAACGATCGCCTCCGCTGGGTCGAAGCCATGCCAGCGCACCTGGCTTTCCATAGCATACTGGTCGCTGGGAAATGCGCCAGCCTCCATCACAATTTTATAGCGCCAACTTCTCGGGCGGTAGAACGACACCATCATCAGGTGCAGGTTCACCGTTAGTGTGTTCATCACGACCACCTCATGTGGCAGCGCCCCTACCAGGCGGGCGGTGGGTTCTGTCAGGAACTTGTGGTAGTACATCCAGGGCATTTCGCCCCGAAAATGCCCTTCCACGCCGTATTCAGCCCATTGGTTTAGCTCTGCCAAAAGCGCGTCGCGCACACTTGCGGGCTGCAGCCCCAGTGAATTGCCGCAAAAATAGAGGACATCAGCGCCGGCATGTTGCGGGAAAAGAAACTGCTCGCGGTATGATCGAAGGGGATCCTGGCCATCGAGCCTTTGGGCAAATGCCAGGCTGTTTTCAAAAATATTGGACAAAACTGATTGTTTGAATTTGCTTATTTCAGTTTAACCTTGGCCGCCACGGATGCCTTTTTCTTTTGCTGCTCCTCGTCAAAAGGCTTGAGCTTGATGGTCAGGGTATGGCCATCGTCGCTCAGGTCGCCCCATTTGTTGTCCGATTTTTTCACCTTGCGGTCGGGGAAATGGTAAATCTGCTTGTAGCTCATGTCGGCAAGGAACATTTTCATCATATCGGCCTGGCCTTCTACCTCCTCGCTTTCCTCGCCGCCGCTCATGGCGTTTTTGAGTTCTGCGCTCATGTCGCCCACGTTCAGGCGCTCGAAGTTTTTGCCATTGAACTTGAAGGTTTCTTCGTTTTTGCTTTCAAACTTGTCTTTGCCCACGATTTTCAGGGCGCGGTTCAGGGCCGTTATGTTGGCAAAGTCGAAAGAATATCCAAAGCTGAAAGTCGCAGTGTCTTTGATCTCCACGATATTGCTGATCCCGTCCACCTTGCTGAGCAGGTTGGTCACGCCGCTGAACTGTTCGCTGAGGCCTCCCATTGGGTCTTCTTCCGGGGCGGGCGGCGGCGGCGGCGGGGTGAAGTCCCCGCCGTCAGAAATATCTGTGGAATCGCCTGTTTCAGGGCTAGCCATATCGCCGCCCATGCCTTTCATCATGTCCATCATGCCTTTCAGCTCGCTCATGTCGAACGTCATCTTATAGTTGCCGCTGCCGTTGCTCTGGAAAGTGGCTTCTTCAATGATATGCAGGCAGCCGGTCAGCGCGGTCGCAGCCAGCACGAGCGACGCCAGAAAAAGGTTTTTCAAATTTTTCATCAATTTAGTTTGATTTAGAATGGTGTGAGAGTATCTAGTTTTTACTTGAGACGCAGATAATGACGGAAAGGCACTTCGTGGCTTATTCGATGATCAGGTCTGTTTCTACTGCAGTTCCGTCTTTTTCCAGTACAAAGGTATATGCTCCTTTTCTTAGATAAACCTTGCCGCTGTCGGCTTTTTCCAGCTCAAACGCTTTTTTCTTGTCTTTTTGTGCCGATTGCAGCGATTCTTTGTATTTTTTTATCGAAGCGTCTTGAACGGCGAGCGAATAATCGAAAGTGTTCAAGCCCTTAACACAGTTAAGCTCCCCTTCGTTCAAGTCGATGCCCGACTCTTTTGTTTTGACGCTCCATTTTGCCTTCCCAGCGGAGGATACGTAATAATTGATTCCTTGTACCGGGTCTTTGGTCTCTTTATAGGGCTGTTTTTTGCCCCAATTCTTGTTGTACCGCCTTTTTGCAATGTCAAACACATGAACAGTTTTGTTCAGCAAGTCGGCATCCAATTGTTGCAAGAAAGCGATGTTCGCCTTGAACATCGACCTTCCGTGGGTGCCGATCACCAATTCCTTGGCAATGTCCTGAACTGCCAAATCATGCACCGGCACGTCAGGGAACCCTTTGTCCAGGGTTTGAAAACTTGTGCCGCGGTCGAGGGACACATAGAGGCTGTGGTCGGTGCCTACATACAGCAAGTTCGGGTTATTGGGATCTTCGATGACTACGTTGATCGGCTCTGATGGCAGGTTGCCGCCAATCTTTTGCCAGGTTTGCCCATAATCTTCGGATGCATACAGATAAGCGCTGAAATCGTCCCACCGGTAACCGTTCAGGCTGGCGTACACGCGGGAGCGCTCATGTGCGGAGGCCTGCACCCGCGACACCCAAAGGTTTTGGGGCAGGTTGTCGGAGATTTTGGCCCAGGTTTCGCCGCCGTCGCGGGTGACGTGGATGAGCCCGTCGTCGGAGCCGGCGTAGAGCAGGCCAAACTTGAGCGGGCTTTCGTGTATGCTCGTCAGTGTGCCGTAAGGTACGTTGCCGGGCTTTCCTCCCCGGGTCAGGTCGCCGGAGACTGCCTCCCAGTCGTTCCCTTGGTTGAAGGAACGGTACAGCTTATTGGCGCCGAAATACAACACGTCTTGCTGGTGACGGCTCAAGTGGATTGGGCTTTGCCAATTGAAGCGCAAGGGCCTTTCGCCAAGGTCGTGCTTTGGGGAAATCGGGACGGGCCTGCCGCCCGATTTGCTCACCCGGAAATAGTTGCCGAACTGGAAGCCTGTATAAACGGTGTTGTTGTCGCGGGTGTCCACCTGTATTTGCATCCCGTCGCCGCCCATGATGGACTTGTAGGGGTATTGGCCCGTCTGCTGCCAGTCGTCGGAGGCCTCGTAGTTGGATGGCCCTGTCCATACGCCATTGTCTTGTGCGCCGCCATAAACATTGTAAGGCTTTGCCTTGTCGGCGGCGATGGCATAGAACTGGCCGACGGCAGGGTTGTTGCACTTCACCCATGATTCGCCGTTGTCCCAGGAGATGTTTAGCCCGCCGTCGTTCCCGTTGACAAGGTGGCCCGGGCGTGCTGGGTTGAGCCAGAGGGCATGGTGGTCAACGTGCACGTTGTCGCCATTGATGTTTTTCCAGGTTTTTCCGCCGTCGTCGGAACGGATGATCAGATACCCGATCATATAAACCTTGTCGGCATCTTCGGTCATGCAGCGCACATTGGAAAAATAGTAGCCGTAAGTGAAGTGCATCTGTTCTATTGGCTCGTCGTGGGTTCGTTGCCAGGTTGAGCCGCCGTCATCGCTGCGGTACAGCTCTGCGCCGATGAAGTCTGTTTCAAAGAGGTTGTTGTTGGCATCTTCCAGGAACTCTACCAGGGCTATGGGCTTGATTTTGTCTTTCTCGACCAGGCTTTTGACCTTTTTGGCGCTGTATTTCTCCGGGAAACCGTATTCTTCCAGGAAACTGCCCAGCTTCTCATCGGAAAGCTTCATGAAATCAGCTTTTGAGATGTTCCGGAAATCGTCTTTGGTCAGCACGTCTTCCTTTGTGCTTTCTTTTTTGGTTTTTGGGTTCTGGTTGTCAAGGCAGGCATACAGCACTGTCTTGCCGTCTTTCTTGCCCGCCGTCAGGCCGATCCTGCCGATTTTGCTGCCTGTTGGGAAGCCGCTGTCCACCGTGCTTGATTTTGTCCAGGTATTGCCGCCGTCGCTGCTTTTCCAAATCGCGGAGCCTTCTCCTGCGCCCTGGAAATCCCAAGCGCGGCGGCTGCGCTCCCAGGTGGCGGCGTACAGCACGTTTGGGTCGTTTGGGTCGAGCGCTAGGTCGATGCCGCCGCTGTTGTCGTTGACAAAAAGGCTGCGCTTCCAGGTTTTTCCGGCATCGGTAGTTGTGTAAATCCCGCGTTCCTCATTGGGAGAATAGAGGTGCCCCAGCACGGCCACCCACAAAACATCGGGATTGCTGGGGTGCAAAATGACCCGTGCGATATGGTGGCTCTCCAGCAGCCCGCGCTGTTCCCAGGTCTTGCCCCCATCGGTGCTGCGGTACATGCCTGTGCCGGCATAAGACGAACGGCTGCTGTTGGCTTCTCCGGTGCCTACCCAGACAATGTTGTTGCGCCAGTTAACCGCGATGTCGCCAATGGTCATGCTGGCTTCATGGTCGAAAACCGGGCTGAACCGCGTGCCGTTGCTCTTGCTGTGCCAAAGCCCCCCAGATGCGTACGCGACGTACATTTCCGTGGGGTCGGCAGGGTTCACGTCCACATCGGTCACCCGGCAGGAAAAGATGCTGGGGCCTATGTTTTCAGCTTTGACTGCTGACAGCAATGAGCTGTTTTTCAGTTCGTTGCGCAACTCGAACCCTTTCATGCGCAGCTCGGCTGGCGTTGGAACGGGTTGGGCAAGGGCCAAAAATTGGCCAAAGCAGGTGAAAAGCAGCGCAGATAGGAAGGCAGGGAGCTGGGTATGGTGTTTTTGCATTGTGCTTATTTTTTAGTGGTTTCAGGTTTTTGGTTTCAGGTTTACACAATATTTTGTTAAATTTGAAAAAGTTTTTCATGGTAACGACCTGAAACCTGAAACCAAAAACCCTCAATCAGTATCCTCCGAACGCCCTATCTCCTTTCTTGTAGTCAATGGTTTCGTAGCGACCCGGATATTCGACAAAGCGCATGGCTTGGGTGGCGCCGATCTCGGAAGTGAAATAACCCCAGATCACAAAGTCCTTGATGACACGGAAATAGTGCTCAGGGTCTTCTTTTTTCTTGGTCTTGTAATATGCCTTTTGCTCGGCGTCCAATTCGACCAGATGGTCGTTGCGGAGGTTTTTCGGGCACTTCAGGAATGTTTTGCCGTATCGCGCCTTGCAATCGGTGTCGAGCTTGGCCAGCCCTTCCATAAATTTCTGTTGGTATTTGGCATCGTAGCAATCGCTCACCATGACGGCGATGAATTGGCCGACCTTGGCCGCTTTGGCGCCTGGGGTGTCGGTGGTGGGGATTATGGTTTCGCCCACCTCGTTCATCAAGCGGATTTGCTGTTTGGTAAATATGCCGATGCCTTTGGCGCCAAGCTTCGCTTCCATGGCCTCCCAGTCGATGTTTTTGGCCAACAGGCTGTCGGCGCCCAGCAGGGTGCCGCCTATGAGGAGGGCGGAGCGTTGAAGGAGTTCGCGACGGTTCATAACAATTGTTAAGGTGTGGATGTGGAAATCAACCTGAAAACAGGTTGGAAGCAGGAACCCCCGCCCAAGGGCAAAAGTATAAATTTACAATACCTTTTCGGTCAGGCTGTTGAAATTTGCCCCAAAAAAGAAAGACATGCAACAAGCGATCATTTTTGATATGGACGGCACGATGGTGGACAATATGATGACCCACCACAGGGGATGGCAAAAAACCTTGGCCAGGTACGGCCTTGAGCTTACGCTACAGCAGGTCATGGAACGTTGCCACGGGAAAAACGTAGAAATAATTGAGAGGCTTTTTCCCGGCAAATACACTTTGGCCGAAAGGGAACAGATTTCATTTGAAAAGGAAAGCGGCTACCGGGAAATTTTCCTTCCGGAATTGAAACTTGTGAAAGGCTTGCCCGAACTCCTGGAGACGGCTCTAAATGCTGGTATTTTGATGGGCATCGGCACCGCCGCCCCCAAGGCAAACGTTGATTTTGTGCTCGACAACCTGAACATCCGCCATTATTTTACCGCGGTCGCCCATGCAGACGACGTGACCAAAGGCAAGCCTGACCCGGAAGTCTTTTACGCGGTAGCCGACAAGCTGGGTGTCTCCTACGCCAACTGCCTGGTGTTCGAAGACTCCCCGACGGGCGCAAAAACAGCCTTCAATGCGGGCATACCCGCCATCATCCTGACCACGACGCACCAAGCGCATGAATTTGAAAACATAAAAAGTGTGCGGCGCTGCATTGCCGACTACAGCAGCATCGATATTTTGAAAGAACTTGAAACTTTACGCAAATCATGAAATATTATCCCTGCCTCTTCGAGCCGGTGAAAACGACAGCCCTGCGCTTGGAGCTGCAATTGCAGGACGGAGTTTCAGCGGGGGTGCATGAGTGGCAAATCGAATAGGGTAACACTATCCGGGATTTGCCAATGGGACTCTATTATCAAATTTCCAAATTATCACATTATCAAATTAAAGATTCCCTTTTTTCAATTCCGACACCGCATAATCCGCCGCCCTGGCTGTCAACGCCATAAAGGTCAGTGATGGGTTGACGGCGGAGATAGAGGTCATGCAAGAGCCATCGGTCACGAACACGTTCGGTACTTCGTGCATCTGGTTCCACTTGTTCAGCACCGAGGTCTTGGGGTCTTTGCCCATGCGGGCGGTGCCCATTTCGTGTATGGCCATGCCGGGGAAACTGCCGTTGTCGTAAGTCTTGACGTTTTTCACACCGCATGCCTCCAGCATCTCTGCGCCGTCGTTCATCATGTCTTTGCGCATTTTGTGCTCGTTTTCCTTGAGCTCGCAGTCGATGGCCAGCACGTACTGGCCCCATTTGTCTTTTTTGGTTTTGTCGATGGTCACTTTGTTTTCCTCGTAGGGCAGCATCTCGCCGAAACCGCCCAAGCCAATGGTCCATTTCCCTGGCTCGCTCAGTTCGGCTTTGAGGTCGGCCCCGATGCTCAGTTCTGCCACGTCGCGCCGCCAATCCTGGCGGCTAGCCCCGCCCTGGTAGCCGAAGCCGCGGCTGTACTCGCGTTTGTCGCCGAAAAGGTTGCGATAGCGCGGGATGTAAATGCCGTTGGCGCGGCGGCCAAAGTAGTATTTGTCTTCAAAGCCTTCCACTTCGCCGCTGGCGCCGCAGCGGAAATGGTGGTCCATCAGGTTTTTGCCCAATTGCCCGCTGCTGTTGCCGAGGCCGTCGGGTAGGCCGCCCATTTCGATGGAGTTCAAAAGCAGGAAAGTGGAGCCGAGGGTGGAGCCGCAAACAAAGATCACCTTTGCCTCGTACTCGATGTTTTCCAACGTTTCGGCATCGATGACCAATACGCCTTTCGCGCGTTTTTTGTCCTTGTCGTACAGTATCTGGTTGACGATGGAGAAGGGGCGCAGGGTGAGGTTGCCGGTAGCCACTGCGGCGGGCAGTGTGGCCGACTGTGTGCTGAAATACGCGCCGAACGGGCAGCCTCGGCTGCAGAGGTTGCGGTATTGGCAGGTGGCGCGGCCCTTGTGCTCCTGGGTGAGGTTTGCGACACGGCCAATGATCATACGCCGGTGCTCGTATTTCGCTTTGAGCCGCGCGGCAATGTCTTTTTCCACCACGTTCATTTCCATGGGCGGCAGGAATTTTCCGTCGGGAAGCTGCGGCAAACCTTCCAAGGAACCAGAAATGCCGGCAAACTGCTCCACATAGTCGTACCAGGGCGCAATATCCTCGTAGCGGATGGGCCAGTCGATGCCATGCCCGTCCTTGACGTTGCTCTCAAAGTCCATCGGGCTCCAGCGGTAGCTCTGCCGGCCCCACATCAGGGATTTGCCACCGACGTGGAAGCCACGGTACCAGTCGAAGCGCTTCACCTCGGTGTAAGGGCATTCGAGGTCGTTGACCCACCAGTCGGGTTTGAATTCTGAATAAGGGTAGTCGCGCTTTTGCACCGGATGTGTCGCCTTCATTTCCTCGGTGATTCGGCCGCGGTGCGGGAATTCCCAGATTTTTTTGTTGGCGGTATCGTAATCGGTGACGTGCTTCACGTCTTTTCCGCGTTCCAGCATGAGCACTTTAAGGCCTTTTTCGGTGAGTTCTTTTGCGGCCCATCCGCCGGCGATCCCGGAGCCTACTACGATGGCGTCGTATTTTTCTGGCATGTTGTTATGATTGTTTTTTACCGGTAAAGCTTACCGAGATAAGAAAAATGTCCTAAATTCTTCAACCTCAATGAGTTCTTGCTGAACGAAGCGGTCAAAAAGCTTGTCTCCCACTTGGCTTCGCAGGGCTGAAATGCCTACATCTATCAAGCGCAGCCCTGTTTGGGTCAGGAAAATATTGTCAAAGCTCAAGCCTGGCATGTCGGAGGGGCGGCGAAGTTAAACGTCGCAAATATCGATTGAAGCTGCCAGCGAACCAAGCGGGTCTCTGGCAAGCGGGATAAACTCCTGGGCTACATAACCCTTGTATCCTGTCTCCACAATCGCGCGCATGATGGCCGGGTAGTACAGCTCCTGGCTTTCGTCGATCTCATTGCGGCCAGGCACCCCGGCGGTATGGTAATGCCCGAACCATTGGTGGTGCTCGCGGATGGTGCGGATCACGTCGCCCTCGTTGATCTGCATGTGGTAAATATCGTACAGAATCTTGAAGTTTTCCGAGCCTAAGCGCTTGCACAGCTCGATTGTCCAGGGGCTGTTGTCGGCCATGTAGTCTTTATGATCCACTTTGGAGTTGAACACTTCGATCTGCAATACCACGCCGTGCTGTTCGGCCAGGCCAATGATTTTTTTCAAACCGGCGACGCAGTTTTTCAGCCCAGTCTCGTCGTCCATCCCCCGGCGGTTGCCGCTGAAGAGGATCAGGTTCTTATACCCGGCTTTGGCCACGATCGGGATCATTTCTGAATAGTTCTTGATGAGCTGGGGATGGAATTTCGGGTCGTTCCAGCCGTCCACGAGGTTCAGCTCGGCGCCGTTGCACATGGAGGAGTCCAGCCCGTGCTTTTTCAAAACGTCCCATTCTTTGGGGCCAACGAGGTCGATGGCGCTGATGCCCACCTGTTTGGCAAAGAGGCAGAGCTCGTCAAGTGAAAAAGTCCCGTAGCACCAGCGGCAAACGGCATGTCGGATGTTTCCTTTGCGCGCAGGCGCTTTTTTGGGCAGTGCGGCAACTGCATTGAAGGGCGCGGCGCTGAGGGCTGCGGCGCCGACGAGCATGGATTTGAGGGCGTTGCGTCGCGTGGGCATGTTATACTATGATTCGCCTGATTTTTGTGATTGAGAATGATTGATTCAACTGATTTTCAATTGATTACAAAGATCGACATGCACAAAACCAAGCGGCGTGAGGTATATTT
>CAZULM010000094.1:0-14911 GCA_964621185.1 uncultured Saprospiraceae bacterium
ATCATTCATCATTCATCATTCATCATTCATCATTCATCATTCATCATTCATCATTATTCAATTGCCGAGTTCCAACTGTTCTTTCACCAAATTGTAGTACGCCCCTCTCCTGTTTGTCAGTTCATGGTGGGTGCCCTGCTCCAGCACCTCGCCTTTTTCCAGCACGATGATATTGTCGGCATTGCGCACGGTGCTGAGGCGGTGCGCCACGATGACGACGGTTTTGTGCTTGAATGCCAGGTTGAGGTTTTCCATGATGGTGCGCTCGTTGTGGGCATCCAGGGCATTGGTGGCCTCGTCGAAAAAGATGTACTGGGGGTCTTTGTAGATGGCGCGGGCGATCAACAGGCGCTGCCGCTGTCCCTGACTGAGGCCGGAGCCTTCCTGGCCGATCTTGGTGTTGTAGCCAGAGGGCAGCGATTCGATGAAGGACTGGATATTGGCCACTTTTGCGGCGTACAGAAGCCGGCGACGATCGATGTTCTCTTCGCCAAGGGCGATGTTCTTGGCGATGGTATCGGAAAAGATATAGCCGTCTTGCATCACCACGCCGCAGTAGTTGCGCCAGAGCTTGTTGTTGAGGTTCGACAGGCTGATGTCGCCGATGCGGAGGGCGCCTTCCGTGGGGGGATAAAAGTTGAGCAGCAGTTTGAGCAAGGTTGTCTTGCCGCTGCCAGAGGTGCCCACGATGGCGGTTGTTTTGCCTTCAGGGATGATCAAATTGATGTTTTGAAGCACCCAGGGGTCGTACGGCCCGCCATACCGGAACGAGAGGTTTTGCAGGCTCAGGTCGCCGTTGGAGGGCAGCACGTTCACTTTCGATTCTTCGTCAAACTCTTCGTCGCGGCGGGCATTTATCTCGCTCATGCGCTCCAGGCTGATCTTGGCCTCCTGGGCATGGAGGATGAACTGCACTAAGGATTCCAAGGGGGCGTTCATGTGGCCGATGATGTACTGCACGGCCAGCATCATGCCTAGGGTCATATGGCCGTCAATAACGGCTTTGGCGGCCAGCACCGAGATCAGGATGTTTTTGCCTTCGTTGATAAAAGCCGCCCCGGCGCGCTGGAATTGGTCGGTAGCGAGGTACTCCACGTTCACCCGGAACAGCTTTGCCTGGATGCGCTCCCATGCCCAGCGTTTTTGGCGCTGCGCGTTGTGCAGCTTGATTTCCTGCATGCCGTTCACCAACTGTATCAGGGTGTTCTGGTTTTCGGCCATTTGCTCGAAGCGGCGGTTGTCCAATTTCCTGCGGCGGTTCAGGAAGAAGCCGACCCAGCCAAAATAACAGACCGCCCCAAAGAAAAACACCGCGAAAATAACCACATCATAAAACAACAAGACCATACCGAACACCATCAGGCTGACAATGGAAAACAAGGTGGTGAGGGAAGCAGAAGTCAGGAACCGCTCCACCCGCTCGTTGTCGTAGATCCTTTGCAGCAAGTCGCCCGTCATTTTGGAGTCGAAAAACGCCATGGGCAGTTTCATCAGCTTTATGAGAAAATCAGAAACTAAGTTGATGTTTACCCTCGTGCCGATGTGCAGCAATATCCAGCCCCGGATAAACTCCACGGCTACCTGGCTGAAAAACAACATGGCCTGGGCCGCAAGGATCAAATAAACGAAGTTCAGGTCGTTGAGATGTACGCCTTTGTCCACCAAGGCTTGCATCAGGAAGGGGAAGGCGAGTTGGATCAAGCTGCCCAACAACAGGCCCAGCCCGATCTGTACGATGAGGCTCCGGTGCTGCCGCAAATAGGGCCAAAGGAAGGCAAAGCCGGTGCGGTCGGTGTTTTTATCGCCCTCTCGCTCATAAAAATCAGGGGTGGTTTCCAGGAGCAAGAGGATTCCCTGTGGCTCGGTGTTCACGACGTCGCTGATCCAACCGTTCAGGAAGTCTTGCTCGTCGAGCTGGATCTTGCCTATTTTGGGGTCTGCAACGAAAACTTTGCCGCCTTTTACCTTATAAACCACCACGAAATGGTCTTGTTTCCAGTGGGCGACGCAGGGCAGTGGGATGTCCTCCACCAAGCGCTTGAAGCCCGCTTTTACGCCCAGGGTGCGCAGCCCGATCTTCTCGGCGGCATCGGAAATGCCCATCAGGGACACGCCTTCCCGGTCGAGGTAGGAAAGCTGGCGCAGGTATTCCAGGGTGTAATGGCGGCCATAGTGCTTGGCCACCATCCGCAAGCAGGTGGCGCCACAGTCAGCGGAATCAAGTTGTTTGTAAAAGGGGAAACGGTCGGCCATAGCATGGCAAAAGTAGGGAAGTTTTGGGCAATTTGCTTGGATGTTTCTCACGACGACACGACGACACGACGCGAGAAACCCTTGGTCCAGCGCTTGACATTCAGGCGAAACAAAGCGCTTTATTTATCATAACTCCCTAACCCAGATATTCCGGTAGCTCACCAAATCCCCGTGATCCTGCAGGCGCAGGGGCGCTTTGCCGTGCGCCACGTTCTTAGGCAGCCCGATGTATTCCGTAGTCCCTTTGATCTCGGTGTTCAACTGCACCACTACCCCGTTGTGGATCACCGTGACGCGCCCGGCGGCAAGCAGGATGCCGTCGCTGTTGAAACGCGGCGCCGTGTACAGGATATCATAGGTTTGCCATTCGCCGGGCTTGCGGCAAGCGTTCACCAAGGGGATGCTCTGTTTGTAAACGGAGGCTGTTTGGCCGTTGGAATAGGTGCGGTTCTGGTAGCAGTCGAGCACCTGCACTTCGTAGCGGTTTTGCAGGAAAACACCGCTGTTGCCGCGCCCCTGGCCCTCTCCTTTCAGCACTGCGGGCGTTCGGAATTCCAGGTGCAGTTGGCAGTCGCCGAAGGAGCGGCGGGTCTGCAAGTCGCCCGTGCCGGGCTTTACGGTCACGCTGCCGTCGGCGCCAAGTTCCCATTTTGCCTCGGTGCTGTCTTTTTGCGACATCCACTCGGCCAGGTTTTTCCCGTCAAAAAGGACAATCGCGTCGGACGGAGCCTTGCTGCCTTCGCCGGGGCTTACGACCCTGGGCTCCGGCTGCCACACTTCGGTCGCTTTGGGATCGGTAATTTGGGCCGAGATTTGAATTTGCAGTGCGGCACAGAGGGGGAGAAAAAGCAAGCGGGTGTTCATAATGTGATAATTCGATAATGTGATATTGTGATAATGGGGCTATTGAAGCAGCTTGAACTTGTATTCCACCGATTCGATCCTGGGGTTGCCGTTGGCATCGGTGTTTTCAAAGACGATGGTGATGCCGATGGTCTCGTCGGCGGACTTGTCCTTGCTGTCGAACACCACGTCGAGGCGGCCTTTGCCTTTGGGGGCAATGGCGCCGCGCGGGAATTCCACTTTCGTGCACTCGCAGGCGTCCACGATGTCGATCTTGATGTCCTGCCCGGAAGTGTTGGTGAACTCGAAGAACATCTCGCGCTTCTCGCCTTTTTTCACCATGCCAAGGTCGATCATCTTTTTGTCCCAGGTGACGAAAGCAGGTGGGGCAGCGGGTGTCTGGGCTGCTGCGGTTTGTGCTTTTCGGGGGGTGTTGCAGGCCAAAAATATGATGGCCGGAAGCAAGGGCAAAAGCTTGTTCAACTTCATAAATCGGTCAAAGTTTTTGTGGTGGTGTTTGGTTTCGTTTATCATTCTTAACCATGCAAGGCTGTTGGCCGTTGGTGTTTAATAGGCCAACGGCCGATAGCCAACAGCCAACAGCACAAATCACTCCGGCAACAGTTTTTTCCCCTGTTCCGTGGCGGCCAGTATAGCGATATGGTTTTGCTCTATCAGGGCCCTCTGTTCTTCCAAATATTTCAGCGCTTCTGCCGCGGGCTTGTCGGTCGGCGCCTTGTAGTTCGCCATCCAGGCCATCATCTCGTTTTCGGCGTTGCCGATGGCGGTCAGGGTTTCCGTGTAGGTTGCGGATTGGGCCGGTGTCATGGAAGCCGAGATCATAAATTCTTTGATTGCTGCGGCCACCCGGTTCATTTCCGCCAGGTCTTTCATGGCTTCGTCGTGAATCTCTTCGGTTTCTTTTTGAAGGGCTTCCACCTGTTTTTTTGAGTTGTTGCAGGCGAGGGCGATCAGGACAGTACAAAGGCAAAAAAGCAATTGTTTCATAATTAGAGCTTGTATGTTGAAAAAGAGCCGCAAAGGTAGCAGGGCGCTGCTTAAAATTGTCGAAATTCGCGGCGAATAAACAGCAGCAGCATGTTAACAGCCATTTCCCCCATAGACGGGCGCTACGCCGGCAAGACAAAGGAACTGAGTGCGTATTTCAGCGAGTACGCCCTCATCCGTTACCGCGTATTCGTTGAGATACAATACTTTATAGCACTTTGCCAATACGGCTTGCCCCAGCTGGCATCTTTTGAAGATGACAAGATTGACGACCTGAACGCGATCTTCGAACAATTCAACATAGCGGATGCAGAACAGGTAAAATCCATAGAGCGGACCACCAACCACGATGTGAAAGCGGTGGAATATTTTTTGAAGGCGCGGTTTGACGAGCTGGGGCTGGGCGGCTTGCGGGAATTTGTGCATTTTGGGCTCACCTCCCAGGACATCAACAACACAGCAACCCCGCTGCTGTTCAAAAACGCGCTCACGGAGGTCTATTACCCGCTGTTGAAACGGCTACGCGACCAATTGGAACACTATGCCCAGGAGTGGGCGCGCGTGCCCATGTTGGCGCGCACACATGGGCAACCGGCCTCCCCTACCCTGCTTGGCAAGGAATTTGCCGTGTTCGTCGAGCGGCTCGACGTGCAGTTGGAACTGCTGCGCACAATACCCCACCGCGCCAAATTCGGCGGCGCAACGGGCAATTTCAACGCCCATTACGCCGCTTATCCCGACTACAACTGGCAGCAGTTCGGCGACGATTTTGTGCTGGAATTCCTGGGCTTGGAGCGCTCCCGCATCACTACCCAAATCGAGCACTACGATTGCTTCGCGGCCCAATGCCAGGCGCTCAGCCGCATCAACACCATCCTGATCGATTGTTGCCGCGACGTGTGGGCCTATATTTCCATGGAGTATTTCCGCCAACAGACCGTGGCCGGGGAAGTAGGCTCCTCCGCCATGCCCCACAAGGTTAACCCCATCGATTTTGAAAACGCCGAAGGAAACCTTGGCCTTGCCAACGCCCTGTTCCAGCACTTAGCCGAGAAGCTGCCCATCAGCCGGCTCCAGCGCGACCTCACCGATTCTACGGTGCTGCGCAACATCGGCGTGCCGATGGGACATACCGTCATTGCCTTCAAATCCATCCTGAAAGGCATGGGCAAGCTCAGCCTGAACGAGGGCAAGCTGTTCGACGACCTGGAAGACAACCAAATGGTGATCGCCGAGGGCATCCAGGTGATCTTGCGGCGCGAGGGATACCCACAGCCTTATGAAGCGCTAAAAGACCTGACAAGGGGCCGGGCAGCGATTACCAGGGAGCACCTGCACGAATTTATAGAGCAATTGGATGTAAGCGACGACGTTAAAGAGGAGTTGAAAGGATTGACCCCGCACAACTACGTGGGGAATTAAAGTCCATAAAACAATTAAGCGACCCGCCTTCGCTGAAGCTACGGCGGGTAAACCGTCAAATCATGAGCTACCAACCTGAAAACCCTTACCCAGCGCCTCCAGGCAGTAGCGGGATGGGGAAACAAATCATCCTCTTGGTCTTGATCACTACCGCGGTCATTTTGGTGTACAAGGCCTTTTTCAGCGACGGGGGACCGCTTTCCAACCTCTTTCAAGACCCCAAAGAGGTAAAGCTGACCTACGTGCCAAGCGATTTCACGCCCAACCTCGACGAGGAAACCGCCCTGCGCATCCTGTCGCAGCCGGAAGCCTACCCCAAGGAGTTCAGCGAACTGGTGTACAATTTCAACATTTCCCTGCTCTACCACGTAGCCAACCGCATGGCCCTTCCCGACAGCCTGAAACGGCGGCTGGAGCCCGAGTACAAACAGCACCACGAATACCTCAAAACGCTGTATTACAACGATTTTGTCAACTTAAAGGACACTTCGGCCACGATGTACGAGAACTGGTACAACGACAATTCCAATCAGGCGGTGCAACTGTTCAACGAAGTGGCGGGCAAGTACACCTGCTTTTTTGTCACCCAGATCATGGCCACGCTGCTCAAAGCCGACGGCGGCAAAATGTTCGCCAAAGGGAAAAATGTGGACACGCCTTGCGGCATCGCCATCAACGAGGGCCTGCACCCGATGGTAGAGCGCCTGCGCAAAAAAGCCGAGATCATGGACTTCAGCGCCTCGCGCGGCATGTTGAAAGAAAAAGTGCGGAAAGGCATCGCAGAGTTGGCCACCTACGAGCTGCGCAGCCGGCTGGGCCTCGACAAGACCCTGCAGTACAAATTTTTGGGCTTTGCCGTTTCTGAAACCGATATCCGGGTGGAAGCCATCAGCGTGGTGAAGGCAGGTTTCAAGTTAGACGAGTATTTCGACGTCACGTTCAGCCCAAACAAGGGCGTGGTCTATATCACCCTGCCACAGCCCAGCATCCTTTCCCACGAAGTTTATCCGAAGGTAGAAAAGTTGGACGTCGGCTTCCTCGCCGGCATCACGGGCGCCGAAATGAACAGCAATTTCAACGAACTGCGGCGGCAGTTCCGGCAAGAGGCCATTGATAACGAGCATGTTTTGGACAAAGCCAAGCTCCGGGCCGATTCGGTGATGCAGATGCTGATGGGCCCTGCCGTCAAAGCGATGGGGCGCTCTTTGAAGCTCGAAGTCAGGTTCCAAAACGCCCAGAACAGGCCTGAGACTGCGGAAGACGTGCGCCGGCAGGGGATAGAAGGAACCAAGCCGACAAAAGTGGAAGCACCCACGGTCCCCAGTGACGCGCCGCGCCCTTCCCGCGACAAAAAGAGGGTGTTGGCGAATTGAGCCTATTGCGCCCTTTAAAATATGGGTCATCCCGAATTTTCAAAGAAAAAAATTGTGGAAAAATACAGCTTTTGTTTACACTTATTGGTCAGACCGCGAAAAGCGGTCAGACCAAGGGCCATCGTCTGGCCGCTTTTCGCGGTCTGACGAATAGGTCTTTACAATTTTGCCCTACAAATGATATGACGGTATTTGTTATTCGAAATGCCTGTCAAAATGCGGGATGACTCATGTTGACAGCCACTGCCCGGCGAAAATGTCCAGCAGTATGGCCCCTAACAGTCAATAATAATCCATCGTCATAAACCTGCAATGACAAAAATCCCGGTTTAAATTATTTAGGTTTGCCGCGCCGTATCTGTTTGCCATGATACAGGTGTCTCACTTCGTTCGACATGACAACGTGTTGACAGTCAATATCTACCTTTTCACGAAACGACGCGAATACAAACATGTCCAAAGAAACGGAAACCAAACTCTTGAATGCCGCTGTAATTGTTGCAGCACTGGGCTATTTCGTTGATATTTACGACCTGTTGCTTTTCGGGTTTGTGCGGGTGAAAAGTTTGACCGACCTGGGTTTTAGCGGGCAGCAGCTCACCGATCACGGACTGACCATCCAAAACTGGCAAATGTTCGGCATGTTGATCGGCGGGATTTTATGGGGTGTGCTGGGCGACAAAAAAGGCAGGGTCCGGGTGCTATATTTCTCCATCGCCTTGTATTCCATGGCCAACATCCTGAACGGCTTTGCGACGGGGTACGCAGATTATTCCTTTTACAGGTTGTTGGCCGGTATTGGCCTGGCCGGTGAACTGGGCGCCGGCATCACCCTGGTTGCCGAGGTGCTGCCCAAGGCAAAGCGCGGGCTTGGCACCATGATCGTAGCCTCTGTCGGGCTTTCCGGCGCGCTGCTTGCCTGGATAATCGAGTATTATTTCCACTGGCGCACCTGCTATTTCATCGGCGGCGGCCTGGGCATACTCCTCCTATTGCTTCGCGTATCCGTATCAGAATCGGGCATTTTCAAACAAGTGAAGGCGCAGTCGGGCATCAGCCGTGGCAATTTTCTGGCACTATTCACCAACTGGGACCGGTTTTCCAGGTTTTTGCGCTGTATTTTTATCGGCACCACTACCTGGTTTGTCGTCGGGGTGCTGGTGTTCTTTGCCCCGGAATTTGGCAAAGCCAAAGGGCTGGAGGGCATCACCGCAGGAAATGCCATCGCCATTTGTTATATTGGCCTGATTCTGGGCGACCTGGCGTCTGGTTTTTTGAGCCAATTATTGCAAAGCCGTATCAAGGTAATGGCCTTGTTCCTCATCCTTGACACCATTGCCGTTGCCGCCTACCTGTCGCTCCCCTTTACCGACCCGGCCTATTTCTACGCCTGTCATTTTTTGCTCGGCTTCTCGGTCGGCTTCTGGGTCATATTCGTCACCATCGGGGCGGAGCAATTTGGCACCAACCTGCGCTCTACCGTGGCTACCTCTGTCCCAAATTTTGCCCGGGGCATGCAAGTGCCCATCAACGAATCATTCAAATATTTGAAAAATCCGGCCGTAACAGGCAGTGTGATCACGGCCGGGTACATCGTTGGCTCGGCCTGCCTGGCCATTGCCTTTATCGCCCTTTGGGGCATGAAGGAGACGTTTCACCGGGACCTTGATTATTTGGAGGAGGTTTAAGGGGCGTGGACGATTTGGCGTACGCATTGGTGGAATTTCAGGCAGAAAGTGTTATAAAAAAACTTGTACATCCCTCCCTATATTTGTACTGTTAATAAGCCGAAACTCAGGCTATGCTAATCCGCTATCCATCAATCAACACATATCCCTATCCATGCAAAAACCGCCGCTCTCCCAAAGCACAAAAACAAACACCATCAAAACAAAGCAAGACATTGCAGATATGATGGGTATTCACATCAATACCCTGCGGAACCGCCTTAAAAAGGTGGGCATAAATGTCCCGCGCGGCTGTATTTTCCCTGCCCAGGTGGATGAAATTCTGAAAGCGTTGGGCTGGCCTCCTGAATAAACCACCCACTTACTGTGCGAAATTGTGCGAAATTGTGTAAAAATGTGCGAAATGATCCAGAAAATGCCTAAACCTTTGTGCGGTGATTTTTTGACGATTCATGCTCCTTTTTTCAACCCTTTGCACAATCCCGCTCCATGCCCATAGTCCGATTCCTCTTCGCCTGGCTTTTCCTGTGCTTCCAGCTACAATCCGTTTCTGCCCAAAAACAGCTTTTGGTGCTGAACAGGCAATCCAATGCCATTGTAGAAACTTCACTCGATACGCCCAACGGCTCGACTACCCCTATACTCACAACTGGTTTGCTCAACACTTATGACCTGGTACTCAACGGCGCCAGCGATATGCTGTTCTGGTGCGATGGCCTCTCTGGCCATATCAGCAACGCAGCGCTGGACGAACTGGCGCCTATCCTGATACAGGCATCTGCCGCAAGCAAGCCGGTAGACATGGAAATTGACTTGTTCAACAATAAGATTTGGTGGATAGACAACGAAGAAAAACGTGTTTTTCGGGCAAATATGGACGGCAGCGCCAAAGAAGCGGTTGGCGCAGTCAGTTTGGCCAATCCTTCATCGCTGGCCATTTATCCGTCGCAGGGAATGTATTTCTTTGCCGATTTGGACAGTAACATGATTTGGGTAGGGTCAATCTCGGATGGCGCTGCATTCCCAATTGTCAAGGACGACATTGACTACCCGGTGCGTTTGCTGGTCGATACCATCCAACAGAAAATCTATTGGGCTGATGACGGGCTGCATAAAATCGAACGCGCCAATTTTGATGGATCAAACAGGGAGCTCTTTTATGCTGGCACAGACGCTGAATACCCTTTTGGCCTGTGACAAAAAAGACCGACAATGGCAAGCACCTCAGTTCCATTGTCTCGTCAGAAGGGAAAATAGAATTCACTTCGGTTTCGGGCAGGAGCGATTTGACCGTCAATCTCGACAAATACCGGATCAACGAAATTAAGCTGTTTGGAAAGGACAACTACCTGCTCAAGTACTTCCAATTGGGGCAATCTTTCGTACAGTCGAGCGGCAGTACGCCCAGCACTGCAACAGAATCTACCTTTCGGATGTACTTAGACGACCTGAAAGAATATGCCTCGGACGCGACCCTGCTGAACACGCAAACATTTGAGTATTATTCAAGGACTTCATTTCCGCCCAGGCTGTCGTACAAGCAAGACCATTGGGGATATTACAACAACAAATCGAACGTGCAAATGACCCCGGCGCCCTTGTCGCAAACCGAATTGTTGCATATCCAGTCCAAATTCCCCAGTTTCGTACCGGCCAACCGGGACCCAGACGGGACGGTTTCTTATTACGGCAGTTTGAAAAAAGTGACCTATCCGACAGGTGGCACAGTAGAATACGCCTTTGAGGGCAACGATGTGGCCGTTTGTCAGACGATCAACGTACCGACCAACCTCACTGCTGCTGCTTCGCTCACCTTTTCCGGCTCGGAACAGACCCAGACCGTCAATTTCTACGTTGACAACGATCAGTGGGTAAACATCAACTACAATGTGCTGATGAACGGTTTCAGGTGTTTCGGCGCCTACGCCCAGGTGCGCACCACGGACTCCGGCAACCCATTCGTGCAACAGAAATGGGGCGGCTGCGCCCAAATGACCAGCCCTGTCCAGTTGACGGGGAACTTCAACGCCTACATGAAGGCCGGCAATTACGAGCTCCAGGTAAAGGTCTTTCAAGGGCCGGAATCTGGCTATCCACCACCTTTTGGCACCCAGCCGGAAAGCGCCTCGGTAACCGTAAAACACGTTGGCAACGTCCCGACTTTTTACGCCAATGCGCCAACCGGCGGCATAAGGCTGAAACAATTGACGGCCTCTGATGGCTCCAGTACCTCCCCGGACATTGTGAAAGCTTATAAATATACCAAAGCCAACAATGGTGGTTGTGCCAATGCTTCTTCTGGAGTGTATTTAGGGAGAACGCCACGATATGAAAGCAGCGACTATTCCATATTTACCTTTTCAGGTTGTATGTACAGAATTTGTCAATATAGCAATCTAACATCATCAAGTTTGCTGAACCTTGTCAATGCAGCAGGAGCAACTGTAGCTTATCAAGAGGTGTGGGCATGGGATGGTCAAAATGCTGAAAACGGGAAGAAATATTTCTCGTATGACGTTTTTCAAGACGGGAACCCAAATAATGGGCCGAACTTTTATGATGTCTTTATTAATACACCAACAGTTGATTATTCTTGGAAAAATGGTCGTGCCAAAGAAGAAAAGACAATTAGTGCAACAGGCCAAGTAGTTGGACAAACCTTATATGAATATGAGTTTAATGAAACAATCGACAAGCATGTATTTACAGGGATAATTGCCAGAAAAGCAATTGATCCTTGCATGTCAAATAATGTATTTTCTTTTGAATGCGATGGAACAAATGAAGCCGGAGAAGAATTTAATATGGCATGTTCCGGCCCCTTCGGTTACAATTGTTACACATATTATTTTCCTTGTTACAATGTTCCAGCAGGCACAATCCTGACCAATTCAAGCCAATTAGAGCCTTATGCCATCGAATGGTACAACATCATCTCCCAAAGCGTTTACCTGAAAAAAACGACAAACCGGGTGTTAAACTCCGATGGCTCCGGCAACTATGTGGAAACCAATACCACCTACACATACGACACCCCTTTGTTCCGGCACCATTTCCCGACAAAAACAATGGTGGTCAACAGCGACAGCTGGGAATACAGCACCATTACAAAATACCCGCCAGAATACAATACCACCACCGTCACCGACCTGGCCTCGGTGGCGCTGAAGAACCTGGTGGACAATTACGTGATCGGAACTCCCGTAGAAGTGCTCAAAATGCTGAAGAAGAACGGTATAGACTATGTTACGGGGGGACAACTGATCAAATACAAAAATTTCGGGGGCAATGCTACATTCCCCAACCTTATGTACCAGCTCGCCCTTACGACTCCCATCTCCTCGGGCTTTGTCAACTCGAGCATCAGCGCCGGGAATTTCATCTCCGATTCCCGCTATTACCTGACCAAAGAGATCGGAAACTTTAACAGCTCCGGCAAAGTGCTGGAATGGCGAAAAGCCGACGACCCCGCCAAACGCCAATATATCTGGGGGCACAACAGCACCATGCCCATCGCCGAGGTGGTGAACGCAGAAAGCAACGAGGTGGCCTTCACCAGCTTTGAAGACCCGCCAAGCTGCCTAAGCCCGATGGGCGGATGGACTTTCTCTGGCGCCTGCGGAGGCTTCGGCAGCAGCGCAGGCAACTATTACAGCGGCCGCACCGGCTTCAACTTGAGCCAAGCCCGCTGGATCAGCAAAACGGTGCCAAACGGCAGCTATGTCGTTTCTTGCTGGCACCGCGACGGCTCCATTTACATCAATGGCGCCCTGGTGTCAACCTCCACCGGGGGGCAATGGAAATTCGCGGAAAAAGTGGTGACAGGAACCTCTATCGAAGTGCGGACGCTCAGCGCATCCGGCGACTGGTCGCAGTTCATAGACGAACTCCGGCTATACCCTGCCGACGCCCTTATGCGCACGTTCAGCTTCGACGACCGCAGCAAGAACCTGTTGACCATTTCAGACGAGAACAGCGTGCCGGCCCAGTTCGAGTACGACAACGCGCAAAGGCTCCAGCTTATGCGCGACCAGGACGGCAACATCACCCAGACCTACGAGTACAATTACCGCCCCGGCGGCGGCGCCATCAACAACATCAAGGCCAGGACGGTGCTGATGGCAGGCAACACGACCATCGCCCAGGTAAACGCGCTTTCGGGCAAGGACGTGCGCCGCGTTTTCCAATTTATCGACGGCCTGGGCAGGCCCATTCAGACCAACGAAGTGGGGCAGTCGCCCAGCGCCTACGACATCATCACTTATCAGGTGTACGACGCGTTCGGACGCTCTCAAAAACAGTACCTGCCCTATACCATCGCCAGCAACGGCGGCGCTTACCGCACAGGCTTCGCTACAGAGCAGAGCACTTTTGCAAACAACTATGGAGCCGGAGGCTATGGCTATGCCGAAACTTGTTTCGAACTATCGCCCGCCAACCGCGTTCTGGAGCAATCCGCGCCGGGCGCTTCCTGGCGCATCGGGTTGGGCCATACCCTGGAATACAAGTATTTCGGCAATGCCGGCAACACCATAAAGGATTTCAAGACGGCAAGCGCTTATTACGCCGCCAACAGCCTGCTCGCCACTGAAGAACTGGACGAGAACGAGCGCAAAAAAACAACCTACACCGACAAGCTCGGCAATACCATCCTGGTAGCCCAGGAGCTGAATGCGACAGAAACGGCCCTCACCTACACCATTTATGACGATTTTGGCCGCATCGCCGCTGTACTGCCCCCCGAGACGACCAAAAAACTGTCCAGCCCCAACAGTTGGAGCTGGGGCAGCGGCATTTACGCCAGCATGATATTCAAATACACCTACGATGACCGGGGCCGCGCGATTTCCAAGACTGTGCCCTCCGGCGGCACCACGACCACGGCCTACGACAAGCTCGACCGCCCGGTGCTGAGCACCGATGCCAACGGCTTCAAGGTGTTCACCCGATACGACATCCTGAGCCGGCCCGTCGTGACCGGCAAGTACAAAGGCGCCGCTGTGCCAGGCACGAGCAACCCGCTGTACGAAACCCCCAACACCACCGCCCCCCACTACTACACCAGCACCAGCTTCCCCACCGACAACAACCTCGACGTGTACAAGGTGTTCTACTACGACGACTACGACCTGAACAACGACGGCAACGTGCCGGCCAACGAATCGTACACCAACCCCGCAGAAAGTCCTTACGAAACTGTTGCCTTCCTGCGCACGCGCGGCAAGCCCACCGCCACCCGCACGGGCATCCTGAACAATAACGGCAGTGCCCCCGGCACTTTCCTGACCACCCGTACCTACTATGACAAAGAATACAGCGTGATCCAGGTGAACAAACAGAACCACTTAGGCGGTGCCGACATCAGCTCCACCGCTTACGACTTCGCCAACCGCGCTACCCACACCCGCCGCGACCACACGGCTACCCCTCCCGGCGGCACCCTGAAAACATACACCGTCAAGGAAGAATACACGTTCGACGATGCCGGGCGCACCCGCTTCACCCGCCACAAGATAAACGGCAACAACTGGACGGTGACCGCCGCACCGCTGTACGACGAGATGGGCCGCCTGCAGGACAAGCGCCTCCACGCCAGCAACTACGACGGGGTTTCGGCAGTGACGCTCAGTTCCAGCTTCACTTATTTGCAGTCCCTCGACTACGCCTACAACATCCGCGGCTGGCTTACGGCGATCAACAACCCCGCTTCCTGCGCCCTCGCCGGCAACGACAACCTCGTTGACCTGTTCAGCATGTCGCTCGACTACGAGAGCACGGCCAACGGTGCCAGCCCGCAGTACAACGGCAACATAGCCTCCATCCAGTGGCGCACCAATATCAACGGCACCTGCCTGACGCAGCAGCAGTACCGCTTCAGCTACGACTACGCCAACCGCCTTACTGTTGCCAACCACTACACCCACAACGGCACTGCCTGGGTCAACACCAACAACTACTCCGAGAGCGGCATAATTTACGACCAGAACGGCAACATCAAGAACTACACCCGCCGCGGCCTGCTCTCCCCTGGCAGCTACGGCAACATCGACCAGCTTACCTACACCTACGGCGATGCCTTGCGGCCCGACCGCCTGACCCAGATGGCCGATGCGGGCAGCGCCACAAAAGGCTTCGTCTATACCGCGGCTGCCGCCGCCTACCAGTACGACCTCAACGGCAACATGACGGTGGACAACCACAAGGGCTTCACACTGGCCTACAACTGCCTCAACCTGCCCCAGTCCTTCACCCAAGGCGCCAACGCCATCACCATGACCTACACCGCCGACGGCGAAAAGCTCACGAAGGCGCTCACGGGCGGCG
>CAZULM010000095.1:0-8235 GCA_964621185.1 uncultured Saprospiraceae bacterium
CAAGCCTGTCCACTTTTTTTAATGTTTTTGATTCCGCCTGACATTAGGTCGCCTAAAAAAATCGCAGCTCCCACAGTACGATTGTGGCAAACACCGTAAGTTGCCGACGTATTTTGCTGCATCAGCATTAAGCCTTCAAAACTGACGCACCAAACGATTTTTTACCATTTCAAACAACTTTCGCATGAAACACTACTACGTCCTTTCCCTGGCACTCTCCTGCCTCTTCCCCTGCGCCCAAGCCCAAAAAATCGACCTCGACGGGCAGAAACTCCCCATTCAGTATCTGCGGATGCCCAAAAAGCCGTTTCCCGCAGAGTACAAGTATTACAGCGCCACCCTTTCCGCCAAGCCCAACGACTTGCCCCGCATCGGCATGAGCGAAAAAAGCGTGCTGAAATATGCCGTCGTGCCGGGCTTCAAAAAAATCGATAAAGGCGGCGACTTCAACATCGAAGTATCCATCAGCGACTTCCACTACGAAGGCAACGCAGAGATCAAGAGCAGCACCACTACCACCAAAGACAAAGCCGGTAAAGAAGTGAAAACCACCACCTATTGGGTGGAAACAAGATTCCTGCACAGCCTGAGCGCCAAGGTCCAGGACAAGACCGAAAAAGCCTTGTACCAGAAAACCTGGAACGATTTGGTACAAACCTGCAACAGCCGACAGTTCAACACCCATAAAGAGGCGGGCGACTATATCAAGAACGGCGCCTCCAGCGATGTCGGGAAGCAAGACCAGGATGCCATGTACAGGGCTTTGGGCACGATGCAGCAGGAATTGGCCAAGATTTTCGGCTTTACCACGATGAACGAAACCTTCAAGATCCAAGTGCTGGACTCGAAAAAACACGCCGATTACGAGGGCTTCCAGCGCGCCTACCAGGATGCGAAGGCGGCCTTCGCTACCATGCGCGCCGACCGGCCGCTGGATTCGGTGCGAATTCTGGCGCAGCCCGCGTTCGACTTTTTCGACAAACAAAAAGACACTTACGACGCAGCCGACAAGGCCGGCAAGAAGCTCAAGTACGCTTGCCTGTACAATTTGGCCCTGATGCACTTTTGGCTGGAAAACTTCGACCAGGCTGAAACCTTGGCCAACGCTGTGGTGGCCAACGACTACGACCCCAAAGACGGCAAGCGCCTGCTGGAGGACATCCAAGAGCAGCGTGCCGACCTGGAGCGCTGCAAGCGCAGCAGCAGCCATTTTGTGCTGGAGTTTTCGGAAGAAGAGGTGGCAGGAGCGGCAGAGGTGGAGTTCAGAACAGATGCCGGCCTGCGGGTGGAGGCTTTCAAAGACGATAAGAAGGCATTAAGAGCCGGCGGCCAGGAACATGAGGGCACGATGTTGGTGAAAGGACAGGAAATGAAGGGCGTTTTCCTGCTCGACGACCCCAATTTCATCGGTTTCGACAAAAATGTGCGCTTTGCTGTGGAATCCGACAAAAATGTTTATTTCCCAAGGATGGACTGGAAAAACACCACCGAATTCACGTTCAACAACCGCAGGTTCAAATGCTTGCCTTTCAAATCGGCCAACCAGTTGAGCATCGGCAGCAAAGCAAGCACGGAAATCATGGAAGTGCTGTATGAATCACCCACGGTGATGGCGTTCCTGGCTTACACAGGCGAACAAAGGACCTTGAACAACCCGCCGGAATTCGTGATATACAAGGTCAGCGACATGGAAATGATTTCCCTGAACGGGATGAAATTTGCCATGAACCTCAATAACGGCATCAAGAAAGCCTTTGGCGACGAATGCCCGAATGTGGCCGCCGAAACCGAAAAGGACGGAGGGTTTAAGCGCAACAAAGAGGGCATTGCGCGGTTGGCAGAAATGCTGGATGCTTGCTGGAAAAAATAACATAGTTACATGAACATCGCCCTCTTCCTCAACAAAGACCTCCACGCCAACCTCGCCTACAACCTGCTGCGGGAATGCCTCTCCGCGCACCAGCTCCGGATTTACTACTCCGTAGGCGTGGGCGACCCGGGCCGGAAACCCGCCGATTTGCAGCAATTGGAGCGTTTCGAAAAGCAGTTATTTTTGGCTGAATTGCCGGAAATATTGGCAAAAAACCAGATCGAAACCGGCTTTGAGTTCTTTGTTGAGGAATTTTCGGGTGCGCCCATGCAGGTGTGCCACAGCGTTACCGACCCCGTCTTTTTGGAAGAATTGCTGCAGTTCGAGCCCGACCTGTTTGTCTCTATCCGCTTTGGGAAAATTTTTAAGGGGGAGATATTGGGCTTGCCAAAGAAAGGCATCCTGAACCTGCACTCTGCCATTTTGCCCGATTTCAAGGGGATACTCGGCACCTTGCACGCGCTCAGGACGGGGCAGAACGCGGTGGGTTGCACCTTGCATTACATTCCCGACAACACCATCGACACGGGCGAAGTGATCGACATCGCCCGGCTGAAGGTGCAGCCCGGGCGCTCGCTTTTCTGGCATGTGGCCAACCTGTACCCGCTGGGCGCGGCCATGATTGCGCGCGCCGTAAAAACGCTGGAAACTGCCGACAAACTGCCCTATCAAAGGCAGGATGCACAGGCGGGCAGCTATTTTTCCCTGCCGACGGAGCAGGATTTTGCCGAATTGAAAACGATGGGTTTTGAGGTAGTCAATGGGGCTGACTACCTGGAGGTATTGCAGCGCTGGGTTTCGGCAGAGTTGAGCTTTCAGGTATTGTACGCTGGTTAAAGTGATATGTATGATTTGAGTGATCAAAAATATTTGATTTTCAAATGATTATGCGATTACTTTTTTTACAACCACTTTGCGTTGACTGTATATTGGAAAACAACTTACCGTCGAAAAATATTTTTATTTTTAGCGGTAAGTGCTATTAAAAACATACTTACCGTCAAATAATACCTGTATTTTTGGCGGTAAGTTGAAAAAACGCATCGTTACCGTCGAAAAATAACTAACATGCAGCATTTTATAGGCAGAGAAAAGGAAATAAAGCGCTTACAGGAAATCAAAGCGAGCCATCGATCCGAGTTTGTCGCCGTATATGGCAGAAGGCGGGTTGGCAAGACGATGTTGATCCGGCATGTGTTCGGGTCTGACTTTGCATTTCAGGCCACGGCGGTGGCGAATGTTGCCAAACAACAGCAATTGCTCAATTTTGCTACGGCTTTGCGGCGTTACTCAAAAACTGCGCAGCAGGCGCTTGTGCCAACCAATTGGTTTGCTGCATTTCAGCAACTGATCGATCATTTGGAGCAATCAACAGCCCAGAAAAAGATCGTTTTTTTGGATGAATTGCCTTGGTTTGGCAATCAAAAGTCGGATTTTGTACAATCACTTGAACATTTCTGGAACAGTTGGGCAGCCTCTCGTGACGACATTATCCTAATTGTTTGCGGCTCTGCTGCCTCCTGGATGATCAACACACTTATAAACCACCGGGGTGGGTTGCACAACCGGGTCACAGAAAAAATACAGGTAGAACCTTTCAAGCTGAAGGAAGCAGAAGCGTTGTTGCAACTGAACAACCCCGCAATTGACCGCTATCAGATACTTCAGCTTTACATGGCAATGGGGGGCATACCATTTTACCTGGAAGCTGTGAAGGCCGGTCAGAGTGCTGCCCAAAACATAGAGCGGATTTGTTTTGCCAAGGATGGTCTGCTCCGAACAGAATTTGACAACCTATACCGGGCCCTGTTCAAAAATGCGGATCGGCATATTGCCATCGTGCGGGCTATTGCCTCCAAGACAATGGGGTTGACAAGGACAGAAATATTGGAACAAGCCCAATTGCCCGACAGTGGGGCTAGCTCCAAGTTGTTGGATGAATTGGAGAAAAGCGGCTTTATTGTCAAATATTCCCCTTTCAAGAAACAGACACGGGAGAGTCTCTATCAACTAGTGGACTTTTATACGCTTTTTTACCTGAAATTCATTGAAAAGTCGAACCCTGTGGATGAAAACACCTGGATAAACATGATTGACAACCCCTCCCAAAGAGCCTGGAGCGGTTATGCCTTCGAACAAATCTGCCTCTGCCATGTCCAGCAGATCAAACAAGCTTTGGGCATTGCGGGGATATTGACCCAAACTTCCTCGTGGCGGAGCAAACAAAAACAAGACGGCGCACAAATAGATTTGGTCATCGACCGCCGCGACCATGTGATCAATCTGTGCGAAATGAAATTCTCCCTAACGCCTTTTGCCATCAGCAAGGGCTATGCGGACCAGTTGATGCACAAAATCAGCGTTTTCCGCGCGGAAACCAGAACCAGCAAAGCCTTGCACCTCACGATGATTACTAGCAAAGGCCTGCAACGCAACAATTGGTCAGAAACGATCGTCCACAATGAATTGACGATGGATGTTTTGTTCGAGGGCTGAACTTGTATATGCCTTACGCCGCTTGGTTTTTTGCAGGCCGATCTTTGTAATCAATTGAAGATCAGTTGAATCAATCATACTCAATCACAAAAATCAGGCGAATCATAGTATAACTTTGGACATGCGAACTACGATTTTGCTCTTCTTTATTGCCCAAGTTTTGGCCTTGCCTGCACTATCCGGCCAAACAACCCTACACCCTGCATCCAATTTGCGCCTCATTTCAGCAAGCTCCCAACCTGATGCCCCCTGCAACCGCACATCCCCCTATTTCACCCAAAATGCCCTGCACCTCCCCGCGCCGGGCTACACGCCCATCACCATCCGCCTGAACTATATTTTCCTGCAAAACGAGGCCGGTGAAGGCAATTTTAAAGCCGATAACGCCGAGGATCAGGAATTTATTCAGGCTTTCACCCAAAGGCTCAACGAGGCCGTCGGGGCGATGATCGACCGGGATTACGACTACTGCCGCCAGGGCCTGCCTTTCCGCGAGGATGCCAAATACCGCTTTGAGCCCAACAGGATCTATATCCGCGACCAAAAGGGCTGGAACAACCGCAACGACCGGCGCCCTGCAGGTTGCCCCGGCGGCGATGCCTGGTACTTAGATTCGCTGGACAAAGCCATTTTTGCCAACCCCGACATCCCGAAAGCCATCAATATCTATTTCAGCACCGACGGCCAGTTGTACGAGGAAATGGTGCTGCAAAAGACCGTTACCGAATTTGAAAAGCACAAATACCTGAGCAATCACTGCGCCAGCGAGATCGGCAGCGCGGGCGATCTGAGCCCGCACTCCCTGCGCGTGCACCTGCCCGATGCCTGGCTGAAACTCTGGTGGTTCAAGAACATCACAGGCGACCCGCCGATATGGCTGGTCAACGAGTTTGGCCGCAGCATCGCCCATGAAGTGGGCCATTTGATGGGCCTCTCGCATACCGGCAACAAATACCTCCACTGCCTGATGCGCAGCCCTTCAGGCGGTAACCGCGACTACCTATGTCCCGATGAAGTGGGGAAAATCCACCGGGTGCTGGCCACCAACGCCAGCTTCTGGCAGTTCATCGATTGTGCCGAGCGCTTCGACGGCCCCGGCGCTCGCGACAACCCGGAGCGCGTGGTCAGCAGCGATGAGTTATGGGATTTGAGCATGCGCCTGTTTTTGAACGTCCGCGTCAAGGCCGGCGCCGAATTGCGGATCAGCTGCGAAACCCAGATGCCTCCAGACAGCAAGATCATACTGGAGCCTGGTGCGCGGCTGACACTTGACCGGGATGGTTTGGTGACGCTGCCTGGAGGATGCGCGGGCGAATGGCAGGGGATCAGGTTTGAATAGGCAAAGCAGGCGTGTAAAGGGCGAAAAACTTCAGTTGTGACAGATATCAGGCTGGTTCAGGTTCACTCCTTGCTTTTTTCTCTCCAGCGCCGCTAAATTTTTCACGGCAACTGTTCACAGGCAGGTAGCATCAATGAATCATTGAAAACACCAATAATTCATTCGCCCAAAATTTTGAAAACATGCTTAGCAACAAAAACATTTGCGAGAAAACCACCCTTCTAGCGGCACTTCTGCTCTTCTGCGCCGTTTCTGCGTTTGCAAAATTTACCACCAGCGGCACCAATGTTTACTTAACAAATTCCAGCCATCGCCTGGGGCTGGGCACAACAGCCCCGGCTAACAGACTCCATGTTGCGGGCAGCAAGAGCATCGCCCGCATTTCTTCCAGCACAGGCATGGGCATTGGTACCACCGGCCCTAAATCGAGGCTGGAGGTTTGGGAGTACGCAAACGATACGACAGCCATGTTTTACGGCAATACTTACGCATCAGGAAGTTACCTTTCCTCTGACGCCCGCCTTAAACAGGATGCACGCCCAATTCAAGGAGCTTTGGACAAAATAAAACGCCTGAAACCGTCTGCTTATTCCTTCAAATCCTAGGAGTTCGATTTTCTGCACCTGCCGGAAGGCCCGCAATTGGGCCTAATGGCACAAGACCTGGAAGCTGTGTTCCCTGAATTGATACAAGAGGTGAGCGCCGACCGCAACCACAACGAAAAGGAAGGGGAGGGCGAGCACACCCCGCATTCCGCTGATGACCGGGAAGAATTCAAGTTCAAAGCCGTCAATTACAGCGGACTGGTGCCTGTGCTCATCGCGGGCATGCAGGAGCAGCAGCGAGACATGGAAAGCAAAGACCTGCAAATAAATGCGCTGGAGGAGCGCATCAATCGGTTGGCGCGCGTGTTGAGCCAGATGGCCAGTGATCGTGCCGGCGCCGTGCTGGAAAAAACCAATGCCCCAGTTGCTGCAACAAGCCAGCTTATCGGCAACCGCCCCAACCCCTTTCAGCAGAATACTACCATTGATTTTGAGCTCGACCCAAAAGTACTGGCAGCTACTTTGTGCATTTTCAATATGGAGGGGAAGGAAGTGAAACGAATGGTGTTGGAAGCGCGTGGAAAAGGCAGCGTGGATATGTCTTTTCCCGATTTGGCAGCAGGTGTGTACATGTGCAGCATTGTTGCAGATGGAAAAGCCCTGCCTGGATTAAAAATGACCTTGTTGGGCTAACAATAGTGCCGCTCACTTTTTCGTAGCCCGCTCCAGCCGGTCGTTGATGGAATTGCCCAGACCCTGCTCCGGGAAGCGCTCCGCCACGATCATGTCCAGGCCCAGCTTGTCGAGGCGGTGCATGGCTGCATACAGGTTGGCCGCGGCTTCTGGCAGGCTTCCGGCTTCCGAAAGGATTTCCTGTGCCGAAACGGCAGGATTGTCGAAGCGGTGTTGAAAAAGCAGCACGCCGATTTTTCGACCGGGGAAATCCCGGATAAAAGCGGCGGGATCTGCGGTCAGAAAAGTGCTTGTGCGCGGGGCGTAATGCCGCGCCAACATTCCCGGCGCATCCGGCGCCAGTTCTTTTTTGTTCTTCACGGCAATTTTGCCGATCACCGCCTCGATTTCCTCCAGGGCGATGGACCCCATCCGGTACAAAACAGGCTGGCCATTTTCAAAGCCGACGATGGTAGATTCGATGCCTTTGGCACATTCGCCGCCATCCAGCACCATTTTCAAACTGTGGTTGAAATAGCTTTCCACATGCGCAGCGGCGGTAGGGCTGATGCAGCCAAAGGGGTTGGCGCTGGGTGCTGCCAAGGGGAAGTCTAACTGTTCCAGGAGCGCCAGGGCCACCGGGTGCCCGGGGATGCGGATGGCGACAGAATCCTTGCCGGCGGTGACCAGGTCGGGCACGTCGGGTTGTTTTTTCAGCACCATCGTCAAAGGCCCGGGCCAAAAAGCATCGGCCAGCAGCCGGGCCGGTTCGGGTATTTCCCGCGCCAGTCTCGGCAGTTCCGCGGTGGATTTTATGTGGACGATCAGCGGATTGAACAGGGGCCGCCCTTTGAGCGCAAATATTTTCCGGATGGCTGCTTCGTCGAAAATATTGCCGGCCAGGCCGTACACCGTCTCGGTTGGGATGGCCACGAGTTCGCCTTGCCGGAGTATTTCAGCGGCCTGGGAAATGTTGGTGGATAGGATGGACATTGCTTGGTTCGCTAGGGCAAAGGTACGGAAGCAGCGGGGGAGATTCTTTCAAATATTTTGTTGCTTGCAGGCTCCTATGCGGGCTGATTTCCTTAATTGTGAAATACTATTGACCTGTTTCCTGCCTAATTTGGGCCACATATTCTTCCGAAACACCCACAAAAGATGCCACTTCTTCATTGCTCCAATTTGGAAACCTGTGAATAGACTTGATGACGAAATTTCTTTTTTCCAATTCAACCCCTTTTTTAATTCCTTCCTGTCGTCCTTCCTGTCGTCCTTCCTGTCGTCCTTCCTGTCGTCCTTCCTGTCGTCCTTCC
>CAZULM010000095.1:8335-14803 GCA_964621185.1 uncultured Saprospiraceae bacterium
TCCTTCCTGTCGTCCTTCCTGTCGTCCTTCCTGTCGTCCTTCCTGTCGTCCTTCCTGTCGCCCTTCCTGTCGTCCTTCCTGTCGTCCTTCCTGTCGTCCTTCCTGTCGCCCTTCCATTAGCCCTTGCTCCCTACCTTCCTTCCTGCCCAGTTTCCGGCCTTCAATAAGGCCTTTCCGCATCCCAGCTTTCTTCCATTTTTCTCCAAAAATTTCAGGGATGGCATCTACCCAGCTGTTCTCGGCATCGGGCAATTCTTTGCTAAGGTTTCTGATTTCAGTCTGTGGCATGTCAAAAAGTTTTACAAGGTAAAGTGTAAGCGATTGGAAAAGGATTTTCAATCGGTCGTCCTCGGGGATTCGCACCCCAAAAGTAAGGATAATTTTCCAGTTTTCGCGTACCAACGCCTCATTTCGTGCCAGTTTTAATGCTAAGAACAAATTGCGGAGGGTTTCGCTTTCCCGTTTTTCAAGGATCAATTGTTGGGGCGTTTGGCTCAGGTCGGTGAGCCAATAATGGAAATTGGGAATAAACTTCTGCCAGTCTTCTGGCAGGTTTGGGAAATAATCATAAAGCGGCTTTTGTTCCCAACCATGTTCCCCATGATACACCACAATGGGGATGACAACGGACAAAGTCCGCTTGTTTTTTAGGTCATCCTCCCAAATTTGCAACAAGTAATCGAGCAATTGCATGTGGATGGGAACGGAAGGCATGTAGCTTTTGTGCTCGAAAAGGAACAGAAGCCGAGCAGGTTGCCCGTTTGCCAGCTTAGTTTCATATACAATGTCACAAAACGAAACGCCGAAGCGCCCACTGACGAAGGAAGTTTCGCTTTTCCGAAAGGACGAAAAATCAATCCGACCGTGGATGTGGTCAGGCGTGTAATGAAGCAGGTAGTTCCGGGCAATGATGGCATCGCTGAAAAACGTTTTGAAAATGGCATCGTGCGCCTGGTCTTTCTTGCGGGGGCGTTTTCGCGCTTTGGTCATTGGTAGGCTGTTTAGGCCATAAAGGTAAGGCGCTTTTTATTTTAAAACAAAATGTTTTTTAAATAAAAAGCGAACCGTCTCTTGAGCCCAAAAACCTTCCGCGCGGCGTCTGCGTCCTAATTGTTGCCGGCCAAGCCGTACACCGTTTCGCAGGCGGCAGCCTATCGTGAAGCCTGCTCGTGCATCGACTCAAGCATCCGGATAATGATGTACGAGGCGATCAGGCTGATGGCCAGACCTTCCACAAAAATGAACAGGCTGGAAGTAACCGGGTTGAAATACTCCCCGATGGGCGACTGTTGCTGGATGGCAGCCATCAATCCCGGGTTGTAGCTCAAAAAAATGGCCATAAAAACCGTGAAAGGGATGATGCCGACGAGGGAGGTGTACATGCCGGCGACCACGCCGCTGGGGTACTCGTTCGCCTCCCCGTGGTGCTTTTGCGACCACTCGCGCAGGGCAGCCCAAAGGAAACCCAAGTGGATGACGCCGTTGAAAATTCTGAGGTAAGATTCTTCGCTCAAGCCGATGACGTGCATGAGCAGGAAAAAGCCTGTAAAGCCAATAAACATCCACAGGCCATAGCGAAATGCGATCTTTTGCATGGTATGGTGGTGTTGGTGAAAATGTGATATGGGGGAATAACGATATAAAATTACGGGTATTTAATTTATTTTTAAAATTAACTATTGAATTTTATAAAAAATAAAACATTTTTACAATTCTTCTTGAAATGTGGGCGCCGTGTACTATCTATTTAATCAGTTTGCGGAATTGTAAGGTGTGCGGTTGTGGGTATGTAGCAGCCGGTCAAAATCTTCTTGTTCCCAGCCTTCAGTGGCTTTATCGGCAGCTTCAACTGCTTTTTGCATAAAATACTGAAAGATCAGGCAGCGCAAATCCATCCATTGCGCTTCCGGTATGTCGCGGGAGAACATTTTGAGCAATTATAATTGCGCTTTGGTAAAGCGGTTGGGTAATTCGGTCATGGCCGTTTTTTTACAAAAATACAGGGTATTTTTCAATGCAGGCTCTAAGAGCAACTGCCAGGTATCACCATTTAAGACACGCCCACCTTCCCAAAAACTATCTCCGGCAATACAACTCTTGTATCCTCCCCGCGCTGAGCATGCTTCCAGATAACAATAAAATGAACTTTTGCTTCAATCGGTTCATAGCCAAGGTTTTTGTATCGCTCCAGCTCCTGGAGGAAGTGGTGAGAAAATTTCAAGACCAATTCGTTGTTCTGGTTTGATAATCCCGCTGCATGAATTTTCAGTGCATCTCCACTGGTCAACTTTTGAATTCGATGCTGAACATAGGAGAAATAGCCTAAATACAAGTCCTTGTATCCGACCAACCTGGCAATTCTTGCTGGTGGAGTATATTGATCCTGCTTCTCGACATGAACAACGTCTGCGACTTGAAAATGGTCGAAACAGGACACATTGGTATGGATCGTTAGGTTCTTTTTAGCCCGCGTCAGTGCAACATACAATTGCCGCCTGGACTCATCCGTATTGGTATTAAAGTCTTCCAGCAATAGAAAAATATTGTCAAACTCCTTCCCCTTGGCCTTATGGATGGTGGAGACAAAAATGGTTTCTCCGGTAGCTTTGTAAAAATCTTCCATTTTGGACTCCCGGACAAACTCCAGGAGATCAGACTTGTATCTTCTTTTGCCATTTACGGACTCAAAGGCTCCAATCAATCCAAAGACCATTTCAAGTACCGAACTGGCTGGGAAATTTTGCTTCAATGCTTTCTTGGCCATCTCCCAAATGTCCTCGTGAATGACCGTGGTTGCATCCTCTAACTTCAGATAATGTAAGAAACCCCGGATCTCCAGAAGATTGATCAATTGGAAATCTTCGGTACCCTGAATCAAACGCACGGGCATACCCTGCAATCGAAGCAGACCTGCAATCTGAAACGCTTCATCATTGGTTTTGGTCAGCACACAAGTGGCGCCAGACAAGCCCGTATGCCTCAAATCCTCCAGGAGCGGGGTAATCAAGTGCTTGTTCTGGTACCGGAACAATCTGATACTGCCGTTGTCTTGCTGAAAAGCGGAAATGGGTGCTACTTTCAACCTGTTCCGAATCGTTGCCGCAAAACCATTGGCGAAATCTACCAGATTGCGCTTGCTGCGATAATTGGTCACCAGTTCATATTTCACCGCATTTCTTTGGGTGATGAACGCTTGAAAATACTTGGAATCGGCGCGCTGGCGCAAAGGCTGCAAGCCTTGTGCCCGCTAATCATGCCGGTTTTACCAGCCGAACCTATACGCGTGGCCGCCTTGATTCATAGTCTCCCGAATCTCAAGGTTGCCCTGTTTTGAAAAAAGAGTATTATTGCAGTACCCAATTTGGCAAGCTATGGCAAAAATACAATCAACACCACACTTCAGCGATTTTTCCGCCCTTATGGAAAACCTCGTTCTTCCACACCTTCTGTCCAATCCGGGTTTTGAGCGATTGGATGGACTCAGCGGCAAAGGGAACAGATCCAATTTTGCCACCTTTGACCACCAGGGCCTTAAATGGAAGATTGCCATGGATACAAAAACAGGCCGATTGATGACTGCCTGGAAATTATATCAGGAGGGGAAGGAACCTTTTGTACAAGGTAATACTGGTCATCGGCTGTGTTTGCGGTTGAATGATGGGGGTTCAGGAAGAGCGAATGGGTTGTTTGTTTATGAAGTATAATATGTGGTTAAACAAGGAGACATCTCCGACGCAGGAGGAGGTGTCTCCTTCGTCAGCCTCCCTGCTCTTGCCGCTCGCCACAATACAGGCAATACCCAAACCCCTCTTCCAACTGGAAGTTACAATCACTGTTAGATTCGTTAAAGGCCATGAATGATTGTATTCATTTTATCTATGATTATTTCCACTCGCTCATCTACACCGTCAAAGTATAAATGACCGGGCAGAGCATTCATAATTTGTTCATTTTCTCTGATTGTCTTGATGCTGGCAACAAGGTAGTTTTTTACTACATCTTCCTCTGCCCTAAGAATCTGGTCCACCAGCTTGTTTGTATAATTGAATAGGAACACGATATCTTCCAAATCATGGCTGGCGTACAAATCCTTTAAACCGCGGTCAAAAAAAGCGTCCATTTTTGAAGCCATAAAATAGGGGAGCGGAAGAATTTGTACCTCAACATCCTCTAAACGAACCGTGATTGCTTTATCGTAACCAGCTGCAAACCAACGATTGCTGGGTGCCCAGCCTATGGTCTGCGTGGACATTACATCCACCAGGAGGTCTTCAAAGATAAAGCGACAGATAACATTGGATTCGGTGTCTTCATGAAATCCTTTCTCAATTAAAGCTTGGCGCAATGCTTCCAGTTGGCTTATGGTAGTGATCTGGAAAGTCAGGTCAATATCTTTTGTTGGCCTTATGTCCTCAGCAGACGGATCATCTATATAAAGGCTAACCATGGCGCCGCCTACGAAAACAACTTCGCGATTTAGTTTGCCTAATGCCTTGGCAATCTTAACGGTTGCCATTCTGTTGATGGTTGTATTCTTCAGCATATTTTCGTTCTCAATAATTCCAACGCTAAGTTTTTTTCTCTGGCTCGCCCAACGCGTATCGCATCAATCAAGGTGAGGCATTCGTACAATGAAGGATCCAATTCCACCGCCTGGATTACCGATGGGTAAAGGGGTAAAATACTCTGCCCCCGCATGTGGCCTTTGGCGTATGGCCAGACGTAATTTTCACTGCTGCTAATTAGCTGTGCCAGCGGTTCCGCACTGTGGGCTGTTGGGATACCCCGGACGGCCACCCCCGGTTGCTGCGGGAACATATAGGGAACTCCATATTGCAATAGATCCATAAATGGCTGTCTGGCTACTTCTTTGCCCTTGTTTTGCAACAATCTGGCATAGGCAGACCTTTTTAAGGATGCACTTATTTCAGACTGGCTGATAAAGAGGGATTTGGCCAGCGAAATTTGATTCCATGCGCCGTCCTTCTCGAGGAGCAGTTTTAGCAGGACCACCAGATCTTGTGGTCGTAGGGTAGGGATTGCCTTGTTGTTCATGAATTATCAGAATTCGCGATACGCAAATTTACAGTATTTTGTTACTGATATTCAAATGTTTAATCAAAATTATCGCGTATCGCGATACGCGATAATTTTTTATTCATCGGTGTGATGCTTGAAGTCGTGGACAGTTTTTCAGATGATAGAAGTAAACAAGTTAGCATTTCTGAGGAAGGGGGAGCTGTCTCCTCGTTTACCAATGTGGCTGCTCCGATGTGACACTCACAAATCTTGAAACCTCAATTTATCGGCGACCACATGTCCGGGGCGACCACGAGGGGCGCCCCTACGCGCTACGCCCTAACCATCCAAGGACTTAACAGATATGATTTCTTGTTTGAATCTTGATAGGAATCCTTCGGATGCCAGGCTTGGGCTGGGTAGGGGCGGCTCTTGTTTACCACGCAAAGATGAAGGAGATTGGTTTTCAGGCTTAATCGCTCACGAAAGTTGTATTTGGTCAAAAGACCAAACGCGGCGGGAAAACAGTGGGCTTCATCAATCACAAAACGGACGACATTCCTTCCCAAAAGCAGGCGTTCAATGGTTTTGGAACGCAAAGATTCCGGCGAGATATAAAGCAGGGAGGCTGAACCATCTTCTACCCTTTCAAAGGACTTACTGCGTTCAATCGGATCCAGCAGACCGTTGATGGTAACTGCTTGTGTGATTCCATTTTTTTCCAGATTGTCCACCTGGTCCTTCATGAGCGATTGCAGCGGGGAAATGACCACCGTAAGCCCCTTCACATTTTTACCCGCCATCAAAGCAGGCGCCTGAAACGTAATGGATTTCCCGCCGCCGGTTGGAAATACCGCCAGTAAGGATTTTTGCTGGAGCGCAGCATGGACGGCCATCTCCTGCAAAGGCATTCCGCCATATTCCCGGTATTGATCAAAACCAAAAAACTGCTGTAAGCCTTTCCGGGCATCCAGCCGCTGGTTGCAATAGACGCAACCAGTCAGGCAAGGTTTTCCGCACAATTGGAACAGGATGTTTTCCACCGAAGGGTAGTTTTTCAATACCCAGGCGGGTGTGATGGAATACTGATTTTGGCAGTGGATCAACGCCAATGCATACGCCAATTCGATTGGATGCTCCTGGATGATCCGCTCCAGCGCGACCTGTTTACAAACAAGCGCATGGAAATGCTGGTGGATGATGGATGCTGGGTTTTCCTCCGCCCCGCTGTACCCAAGATAAAGAAAGAAGGCCCCGAACTCCGGTTGTTCGCGCAGAAGCAGCCAATAAAGCTGCTTTAAGTACGGAGGCAATTGCTGAAAGCTCCCTACCTCCGCATGGAATAGATCCCGGGCCTGAATAGAATCATTGAGCGGATTATTGAACGCCTCCGTTTGGAGTTTATCATCTTTCACCAGGGCGTGATACGGCTTTTGCGGAAACAGCAAG
>CAZULM010000096.1:0-14006 GCA_964621185.1 uncultured Saprospiraceae bacterium
GCTATCAATTCAATCCTCGACATCTCACTGCCGCCGAAGGCGGCTGGATAGTTACCACCGATCAATCATCAGCCTGAAAGCCGCACTCTTTTGTGCCGCCGCCATATTTACCGCAACATCCTGCCTGAAAGACCCCATCACGCCTCCGCTGGAAGACACACCTGCCCGCGCCAGGGTGGAAATCACCGACGCGCCCATCGACGACCCCAAGGTACAAGGGGTGTTCGTCACCGTGGCAGACATAAAGATCGACGGGAAATCCTGGTCGGGCTTCGACGGGAAAACCACCTTCGACCTGCTCGCCCTACAGCGCGGCCAGACCAAGCTGCTGGGCGAAGGGGAGATTGACGCCAAGTCCTACAGCGAACTGGTGCTGGTGCTCGACACCGAAACGGATGCCAACGGCGAAAGCCCCGGCTGTTACGTGAAAGATGCCCAAAACGTAAAGCGCAAACTGGAGGGCGGCAGCCAGATGGCCATCAAAGTCAAGGGCAGCTTCACCACCAGGAACAACGAGACCGCCCCCGTGGTGGTTGACCTGGACCTGCGGAAAGCCATTGTTTACATGCCAGGGTCCAGCACGGAATTCAAGTTTGTCACCGACCCGGAGCTGCAAGCTGCCGTCAGGGTAGTGGACAAGACCCAAACCGGCACCATTTCAGGCGATTGCACCGACGGGGTGTCGGGCAGCGACAAGATCATCGCGTATGCCTACAGAAAAGGCGCTTACGACATAAACATGGAAAAATTCCCACAGGGCGCCTCGCAAATCCAGTTCAAAAATGCCGTGACGAGCTCCGTCGTGGCAGCCAACGGCGCCTTCAGCCTCGCCTTTTTGGAGACGGGCAACTACGAGCTGCATTTCATCTCCTATAAAACCGACATGAACGGCAACCTGCAGGCCAAGGGCGAGCTTCAGATGAGCGTGATCAACAGCACCTTGAGCATCGGCAACCTGAACGTTGCCGCCAAGGGCAGCCTCGACATCGACTTGGTCGTGACCGGGATCGTATTCTTCTGATCCCCTTTTGGACATGAAACAAAAAACATTGGTGTATATCGTACTTGTCTGCCAACCTGAAGCAATTTAGCGTTGGCAGCCTTCAATATGGGAAGTACAGGCTGAAGGTGCTGCCGATGCCCGGCTTTGAATCGGCGACTATATGGCCATCATGGTTGTGCATGGCGCGGCGGCAGATGGCGAGCCCGATCCCGGTGCCTTCGTAAGCGTCTTTGGAGTGCAGGCGGCCAAAAACTTCAAATATCTTTTGCTTGTATTTCGTGTCGAAGCCGATCCCGTTGTCGGAAAAGACGATCACCTGGGCAGCCGCGCCTTCGTCGTATCTTGTGCTGATCGTCACTACAGGATTTGTGCCCGGCTTCCGGTATTTCAAGGTGTTGGACAACAGATGCCGGAACACCAAAGCCACTTGCAGCGGGTACCCGTTCACGGTTGGCAGAAGGGAAGCGTTGATGCACAGCCCGTGTTCGGCAATCGCTTCTTCAAAATCTTCGGAAACCTCCTTGACAACCTTGTTCAGGTCAACCAGTTCCTTGTTTTCTTGGTGGTGCAGCAACCTGGTGTAGGCCAGCAGGTCGTCGAGCATGGCCTGCAGGCGGCCCAGCGACAGCTCCACTTTTTGCAGTTCCGTTGATGTGCCGTCTGTGGGCGGCGAAGACTCCAAAACCCTGCTGATGAAGGTGCGCGCTTTGCGCAGGGGTTCTTTAAGGTTGTGGGAGGCGATGAAGGCGAAGCGCTCTAATTCCTCGTTGGCGAGGTGGAGGTCCTGCACATGCTTTTCCAGCACGAGTTTTGCGGCCAGGCGGTCTTTCAGGTCCTTGCTGATGAGGTAGAACGCGTAGGCGAGCATGATGATGGCCATAAGCCCCGTTACCAGCAACAGAACCGGCATGGTGCGCCCGGAATCGCTTTGCAAAGCGGAGCGGACATTGAGAAAGTTGTTTTCGATTTCCCGCATCTTTTCGAGCTTTGCGAAGGCATTGTCCAAATGCGGCCTGACCCTTCGGATATCGGCCCTCATAGTATCGACAGGGATGCTGACCGCATCGGGGGGGAACCACTTCTCTGTCAGCAGTTCAGACAATTTGATGGATTCGCGGATTTGCCTTATGTTGTTGCTTTGAACTTTGTTGCCAGTGACTTGCAGCTCCGTCGAATCGATCAAGGCAGCCAGGTTTTTGCCTTCTGCCAATATCTGTTCTTTTATTTCGGGCGTTGGTTCAATGATAAAGCCCCGCCTGAGCGCAATGAGTTTGGAAATGCTCCCTTTGACGCGCTCCGTAGTGTTCATTACCTTGTACGTATGCTCTACATAATTGGTAAATTTCTTGAATTGCGAGAACTGGAAAAAGGTGTAAAAAACCAGAAACAAGAGCGTTCCAATTGTCAGATAAACATAAATACTTGATTGTCGGGTCCAGTGCATGGAAAGTCCTTGTTAAAAAGGCGGCAAAGATAAATAAAAACAGCGCATGCAACACCAATCAAACACACAGCAGCAAACCCAGGCGCAAACGCTCAAGATTTTGCCCCAGCAGATTCAATTCCTGAACTTGCTGCACCTCAATGTGCTGGAGCTCGAAAGCTACCTTCAAAAAGAGCTCGACGAAAACCCGTTCCTGGAATTGAACGCCGAAACCGGGCCCATAGATTTGCCCGATGACCAGGAGTTCGCACCGAGCAATGCCGACGAAGACTCGGCTGAAAAGCCCCTCGACTTCCGAGGGCTCGACGACGAAATTCCCGACTACAATTCAAAAATCGAGCGCGGGTACGAAGCCGAGGACCAATACCAGGCGCCGGCGGTGCAGCAAACCGATGTGCGGGAAGAGCTCAAATCACAGTGCGGCTTTTTGCCCATCGACGACAGGATGCGCAGCCTCTGCACCTATATCGTCGATTCCCTCGACGATGCGGGATTCCTCACAACCGACCTAGACACCCTCGCCGACGACATCTCTTTTTCCAAAAGCAGCTTTTTCAGCACCGAAGAAATGCAGGCAGCCTTGCAACAGGTGCAACAACTGGACCCTCCGGGCATCGGCGCCCGAAACCTGCAAGAATGCCTTTTGCTGCAGCTGAAGCGCCACCAGGCTCAGGGGTTCAGGGTGGAGCTTCCCATTCGGCTCGTCAGCGATTACATGGAGGCCCTGGCCGCCCACGACTACGATGCCATCAAGACAGAGCTCGGCATCGACGATGAAGACCTGGGCTATGCCCTGGAGTACATCACCAGCCTTAACCCGCAGCCCTTGCGCGGCCTGTCTGACGGAGCAGCTTTGAACACCGACGCCATAATCCCCGAATACGTGGTGGAAGTAGATGGCGACGACATATTTGTCACCCTGGCAAACGGCCGCGCCGAAACGCTCAAAATCGCCGACGATGCAGTAGCGATGCTGAAAAGCACCCAGGACAAGAAAGCCGTCCAGTTCATCCAAAAGAAGATACATGACGCCAATTGGCTGATCGAGGCGCTCCGACAGCGCGACGACACCATGTTGCGGGTCATGCGGGTCATCGCCGTGCTGCAGCGCGATTTTTTCCTAAGCGGCGACCCGAAATTGCTCAAGCCGATGGTGCTGCGCGACGTGGCCGCCTACGTGGACATGGACATAAGCACCGTTTCCAGGGCTACCAGTGCCAAATATGCCCAGACCCCCTTTGGCAACATCAACCTGAAAGACCTTTTTGTACATACCTTCACCGCAAAGGACGGGCGCGAGCTCAACAACCAGGACATCCAGGACTGCCTCGTGGAGATAATCGCCGCAGAAGACAAGTCTGCGCCGCTGAACGATACCGAAATCTGCACGCTGCTTGCCGCAAAAGGATACCCTGTGGCCCGCCGGACGGTAGCCAAGTACCGCGAACTGCTCCAAATCCCCATTGCCGCATTGCGGCGACAAGTACCTTAAAACAACTTCGACCCATGCAAAAAGTACTCATTATCGACGATGAAATCGACATCTGCCTGTTGTTGAACCGATACCTTTCCAAAAAGGGATACCAGGTTGAATATGCCACTGACGCGGCAAAAGGGCTCGATCTGCTGGACAGCTACAAACCCGACCTGGTTCTGAGCGATTTCCGCCTGGGCAAAACAGACGGCGCGCAGATGCTCGCCAGCATCAAGGAAAAATACCCGAACGTACCGGTGATCATCATGACCGGGTACTCCGATATCAAGGTCGCCATCAATGTCATGAAGCTGGGCGCCTTCGACTACCTTACCAAACCCCTTTTCCCGGAGGAAATCCTGCACACCATCCAGCGCGCCCTGGAAGCGCCTGCGGCGACAGAAAACCCGGAAACCTTGCCCGATCAAGACCCGCCCGCCCCGGTCCAGGCTGCCCGCCTGCCCAGCGCCAAGCCCAAAAACGGGTATATTTTTGGGGAAAGCGCCGTGTCGCAAAACCTGAAAAAGCAGATACAGTTAGTTGCGCCGACCAATTACAGCGTTATCATTTACGGCGAAAGCGGTTCGGGAAAGGAAGGGGTGGCCAAAGAGATACACCGCCTGAGCAGCCGCGCGAAACAGCCCTTCATTGCCATGGACTGCGGGGCCATCTCTCCGCAGCTGGCGGGCAGCGAGCTGTTCGGGCACGAAAAAGGCGCTTTCACCGGCGCCCTCGAACAAAAGATCGGCCATTTCGAGCGCGCCAACGGCGGCACCCTCTTCCTCGACGAAGTGGCCAATCTCTCCTACGACGTGCAAGTTTCCCTGCTGCGGGTCGTGCAGGAACGCCAATTGCGCCGCATTGGGGGCAGCAAGCAGATCGATATAGACGTGCGCATCATCATCGCCAGCAACGAAAGGCTGTGGGATGCCAGCCGCAGCGGGAAGTTCCGGGAAGACTTGTACCACCGCTTCAACGAGTTCAGCATCGAAGTGCCGCCCCTGCGCGACCGCGGGCCCGACATCATGATGTTCGCCGCCTACTTCCTGGAACAGATAAATGCCGAATTGGGTAAAAATGTGGCAGGCTTTTCCCAGGAAGTGGCCGATTTGTTTTGTGCCTACCCTTGGTACGGGAATTTGAGGGAACTGAAAAACGTGCTCAAAAGAGCAACCCTTCTGTGCAACAGCGATGCCATTGAGGCCAAACACCTCCCTTTCGAGATCGTCAACCATGAAAAGCTGCTGTTCGCGGAGATCAGCGACCAGGCTCAAGCCCAGCCCATTCCCTCGGCTGAGGCGCCAACGCAGGCCGCGCCGCCAAAAAGCCCCGGAAGCCTGAAAAGCGCGGCCATCGAAGCAGAAAGCGAAGTGATCCTGAACGCCTTGCGCCAAACCAACTTCAACAAGAGCAAGGCCGCCGCGCTGTTGAACATCGACAGGAAAACCCTGTACAACAAGATCAAGTACTACAACATCTAACCTTGAAACTATATGCCATGTATTCAAAAGATTACTTCCAGTCGCCAGAGTACAGCCCGGTTGAGATCGGCATGGGTATGTTCCGGAAAATCAGCCAGGATATGCCCTACATGGTCTTTATTACCAAAGCATCCAACTTCAAGCTGCTTTACGCCAACCGGAAAGTGACCGAGTTCCTGGGCTTCGATTTGAAAGACCTGCACAAAATGGAGGGCGGCCTGCTGGACATGATGGAAGAGGACGATATCCAGCGCTTGATGGAGATTGGCCCGCAGCTCGTACAGATAAAAGGCAACGAGTCTATCAAGCTGAAAGTGAAGCTCAGGGCTAAGGAAGGCAATGTCGTCTATCTGGAAACCACCATATCCGTGTTCAAACACCATGAAGACGGTACGCCTTTGGAGTACTTTTGTGTGTCGGAAGACATCACCGAAAAGGTTATGCTGGAGGCCAGGGCCCTGGAATTGGAGGTGGTGGCACGGGCCGCGGAAGAGTCTTTTGCCTTCGGAGCATGGGAATGGGATATACTGCACAACAAGGTGAAATGGTCGGATGGCTTTTGGGAAATGCTCGAATACCCCCCTTCGCTTCGAACCAGCCAATGGATGCCCATAGAGCAATATTTAAAACATTTGGCGCCTGAATATAAATCGCTCGCCAAAGGCATGATGAAAGACCTGAAAGACCTCAAGGGCAAATCACAGCCCGAGCCATTGGAAATTACCCTGAACACTTTTACCGGCAAATCCTTGCACGTCATCACCCGCACCACTTTTACAAAATGGGAAAAAGGCAAGCCGGTGTTCGCCGTCGGCTCCACAGCCAATGTGACCAAAATAAAAAACACCCAAAAAGCATTAGAAGCAAAGAACGCAGAGCTTGCCAAATCCTACAAAGAAATGGAAGAGTTCGCGTATGTGGCATCACACGACCTGCAGGAGCCGCTTCGCAAGATCACCACCTTCAGCGAGCGCCTGAAAGACAAATGCGGCGATAGCTTGCACCAGGATTGCCTACTGTACCTTGACCGCATCATAGACGGCACCGCCAGAATGCGGATATTGATCGAGAACCTACTGGCCCTGTCCCGCACCAAAAGAAACACAGACTATTTCAAGCCCACAAGCCTCGATGAGATACTCTCAGAAGTTACCGCAGACCTTGAGGTGAGCATGGCCTATAAATCATCGGTCATCCTTCATTCTCCGTTGCCGACCATAGACGCCATTCCAACCCAAATGCACCAGCTGTTTCTAAATATCCTGACCAACTCCCTGAAATTTGCCAAACCTGACCAGCCCTCCGTAATCAAGATAAGCCATGATTTCCTGTCAGAATCACTAAAAAATGAATATAGCTTAGACACAACGCAAGATTATGTGCACATCCAGATTGAAGACAACGGTATTGGCTTCGAAAACAGCTACGCCGAAACGATCTTCACGCCTTTCAAACGCCTGCACGGCCGCTCGGAATACGAAGGGACAGGCATCGGGCTGGCGATTTGTAAAAAAGTGGCGCAAAACCACGGCGGCATCATCTGGGCAAAATCTTCACCGGGTAACGGCGCCACCTTCCACATAGTGCTGGCAACGCGCCAACCCGGCGAAGAGGCACATCCTGCGTGATTGGTGCATCAGCGCCATCTTTTTTCTTAAGCAAAAATTCATTTTATGAAAAACGAAAAAAAATTAGTGATCCTGATCGCCGACGACGATGAAGACGACAGGCTTATGACAAAGGAAGCTTTTGAAGAGCTCCAGATAAAGAACGAACTCTTCTTTGTCAAAGACGGGGTAGAGCTCCTGGAATACCTGAACCACCAGGGAGCCTTTTCCGATCCGGAGAGCAGCCCCAGGCCCGGCCTCATCCTGCTCGACCTGAACATGCCGCGCATGGACGGCAGGGAAGCCCTCCACGTCATCAAAAAAGACGAGAACCTCAGATCAATCCCAATCTCTATCTTTTCCACCTCCAAGGCGGAAGAAGACGTGCTGCGCAGCTACAACCTCGGCGTGAATTGTTTCATCACCAAGCCGGTGACCTACAAGGCCCTGGTAAAAGCGATCGCCCAGCTCAACAGCTTCTGGTTCGAACTAGTATCGCTGCCCACCGACAACACATAATGCCGACATGAGCAAGGACAAACGAATCCGCGTACTGGTCGTGGACGACGATGAAGACGATTTTCTGCTGACTTCGCACAGCTTGCGCGACATCCCCGGAAGCCATTTCGAGGTGGAATGGGCCTCCAGCTACCAGGCAGGCCTGAGCCGCATCAAGGACTTCGCCCACGACGTCTATATCATCGACTATTACTTAGGCGCCAACACAGGGCTTACCCTGATCCGGGAAGCCATCAAAGCCCAGTGCGAGGAGCCGATGATACTGCTCACGGGGGTCAACAACCCGGAAGTGGACGAAGCCGCTACCGAACTCGGGGCCTTCGACTACCTGCTCAAAGGCAACCTCAGCGCCGATAGCCTGGAACGCAGCATCCGCTATTCCCTGGCGCAGGCTGCCATGATAAAAGCCGTAAAAGAAAACGAAGCCAGGTTCCGCACGGTGTTCGAAAAGTCGCAAGACATGATCTTCATTGCCGACGAATCGGGACGCCTGGTGCGCGTGAACAACGCTGCCGTCAGCCTCACCGGCTATGCGGTGCACGAACTGTTGCAGATGAACAGCACCGACCTGTACGCCAACAGGCAAGAAGGCGAAAAAATCCAAAAAGCACTGGCCCAGCACAGCGAGGTTTCCGAACCCAGGGTAGAGCTGCGCACCAAGACCAATGAGCGCCGCATCTGTGCCGTGTATGCCACCATGCAGCCTGACCGCTACGGCAAGCGCTATTGCCAGGGGGTATTGCACGACCTGACCGCCAAAATCCGCGAAGAACGCGCCACCATGCTTTCCGAAAAAATGGAAGCCACGCGCCGGCTCATGCTCATGCTGGCCCACGAAGTGCGCAACCCGCTCACCAACATCGGCCTCGCCCTGGAAGGCATGAACGCCGAGCTGCCGGAAGACAACGACTTAAAGGACTACCTCGATATCATAAAGCGCAATGCCAAACGGATCGATAACCTGGTGACCCAACTGCTCGACTCCTCCAGGCCGGCGGCGTTGCGCCTGAAGCCCTGCTCCTTGCGCGAAGTGCTGCAACTGACGCTCGAAGAAGCCAAAGACCGGCTTGCCCTCAAAAAAATAACATTGGTCACCAATTATACCGACGATGCGGATATCGCCCTGGTAGATGTGGAAAAAATGCAAATTGCCCTGACCAATATCATCGTCAATGCCGTGGAGGCGATGGACGAATCAAGGGGCGTTTTACAGATCAGCACCGAACGCCATGCGCAAAAGCTGCAGGTATCAATTGCCGACAACGGCTGCGGCATCAGCCCGGAATTTGTGAACCGTTTGTTCGAGCCGTATTTCACCTCCAAGTCGAGCGGTATGGGCCTGGGCCTTGCCGCTACACTCAATATTGTGCAGTCGCACGGGGGCAACATTGAGGTTGAATCGAAGGAAGGGGAGGGGACGGTTTTTTATTTGAGTTTTGAGGCAGCGGCCTGATTCACTGCGTCTTCTCCAACACCGCCCAAAACTGCCACTCCTTCCGCAACACCCAGCGCAATACAGGCAAATGCCCGTACAACTGAATCCCCACCTGCTGCTGCACGATTTGTAGCCCACATTCCCGGCAGAGGGCTTCAAAGCTATCCACGGAGAAGTATTGACCCGGGATGTGCACCCCGTAAGCCTGGTTGCCGAAGCGGTCCATCCATTTCAACATCAGGTTGGAAAAAAAACCGTACTGGTAATGGTCTTTCACGATCACCTGCTTGCCCACGCGGGCGCACGCGCGCAGCAGGGCTGCCGGGTCGAGGCTGTGGTGCAGCACGTCGCAGAGCAGCACGTAATCAAAAGAATAGTCCTCCGCCGGGATATGCTGCCCGTCGAAGGAGCGGTATTTCTGGTATCTTTCCTGCGATTGCAGCGCTTCGGGCAATGGGTAGATGTCGAGGCAAGTCCAGCGGGTGTCGGGCTTGGAGGCTGCCACCAATTCCGCGATTTGCATGTCGCCGCAGCCCACGTCGAGGCACCTGACAGGCCCTTTGCTGCCCGACCCGATTATTTCGCTGAAAATGCCGGCCAAGTGCCGCACCCGCGTTTGGTGCGATGCCCGCTGGTGGAGCCCTATCCACCATTTTTCCCAGCGGCTTTTTTCCGGTTTTGAAATGTCGGAGCTCATACGCTAATCTTCTTCTTGCCGGATGGAGATTTTGATAAAACTCAAGATGAAACTGGCAAGCACGATCTCTATCCCGATCAGGATGCAGGTGATGGACGGGAACAGCAGGCGAAGGTTGTGGTTGGGTTCCAAATCTCCAAAACCTGTTTGTTTCCAGTAATAGACGTTGACGGCAGACAAAAACACGCCCACCAGCAAGAGGCCAAACCCTGCCACTAAGCCCGTTTCCAGGGTGACGAGCTTGCGCACCCTGTGGTATGCCTTCGGCTGCGGGAACAACTGCGTGTCGATCCCAAATAACCGCGACACCACGAAGAACGACAGGAAATGAAAGCCCACCATGATGAACAGGTAGGCATACAACAAGGTGTGGATGCCCAGCCTGATATGCTCTATCCTTACATCGCCAAAGCTCAGTATCGCCGCGCCGGTGACCCCGATAAGCAGCAGGAACAGCCCCGGGTACAAGAACAGCCAATCGGGACTGTGCAGCAGCAGGAAGCGCAGGTGCCGCCAACCGTCGGCCCAGGTGCGCAGGTGGGGCTTGCGGTCGCGGCCATCGGGGTACAGCACCACGGGCACTTCGGCGATCCGGAATTTTTGCAGCGAAGCCTTCACCACCAGTTCGGAGGCGAACTCCATGCCGCCGGTCTGCATGTCGAGCCGGTTGTAGGCCGCTTTCGAGAAGCCGCGCAGGCCGCAGTGGAAATCGCGCACGGGGATGTTGAAAAAAAGCCTGCCCAGCATTGAAAGCACCGGGTTGCCCAAATATCGGTGCAGGAACGGCATGGCGCCCGGTCTTATGCCGCCTTTGAAGCGGTTGCCCATCACCAGGTCGTTGCCGGCGCGGAGTTTTTCCAGCATCTCGCCCAGCGCCGAAAAGTCGTAGCTGTCGTCGGCGTCGCCCATGATGACGTACTTTCCCTCCGCAGCTTTTATGCCCGCCATCAGCGCAAAGCCATAGCCTTTTTTTGTCGCCACGGCCACCCGCGCGCCCAAGCTTTCGGCGATGCGCACGCTGCCGTCGGTGGAGCCGTTGTCGCCGATCACCACTTCACCCGCCACACCATGAGCCCGCAGGAAACCCATTGCCTTCTCGATGCAGACACCGACCGTGCGTTCCTCGTTGAGGCAGGGCATTACGATGGAGAGTTCCATTTTTTTAATTATCACATTAATCAAATTCCTTTCCCGGTCCGCTTGCCAAAATCATCGGCAACGCCGTTCAGGATATTGATGCGCTCGTTGAACTTGGCGCTTTCTGTTTTGTTGCCGGTAGCTTCCAGGATGGCGGCGTGCATCTTGATCAGGTTGGCCACCATGCGGCAGCATTGCGCCTCGTTGGAATAGGTGGCCCGATGCCCGCTTTTTATCTCGAAAAAATAGTCGGGCAGGTATTCCACCACCTCGGTGGTGAGCGCCAGGTATTCGTTCAGCTTTTGCTCCCGTTCCAGCTCGATCAGCCGGTCTTTGTAGTGCAGGATATAGGCAGGGAGTATATCGTTGGCAAAAAACGGGACAAACTTCTTGTCGCGGATGTTGTCGGTATAAGACCAGGCGAGGACGAACAGCGCGGTGCCTGCCAGCAGGGGCTTCCAGTGTGCGGTCAACAAACTCTTGGCCATTTCCAGCACAAAAAAAGCCGCCAGCAGCGTCATCAATATCACAAAAGGGCTGCGGTACCGCGCTAAGCTGCTGCTGATGAAAAGGGGGCTCGCGCTCACCAAGACCATCAGGAATAGCGGCAGGAACTTCCATCTGTAGCGCCAAAAGGCGAAAAAAAGGCCGCAAATACCCAGCGGGGCTACCAGCCAGTAAGGCGCCGGCAGGGCTTTCAGCAGCGGCGAAAATTCCCGGTATATGTAATAGCTCATGTTGTTGGGCACCTCGAACCACATGAACAGGCCGTCTATCTTCTGGCCGTACAATTTCAGCAGCTTGCCCATGCTTTCAAAGGAACCTAAGCAGGCGATGGCCGCAGGCAGCAGCTTGCCCCCGGAATCGTGCATCAGTTTCACGGTGGACGGGAAGTGCATATAGCTGGGCTCCAGGGGCGCGGCGTTGCCGGAATTGAAGAAGATATAAGTAATGGCCCCGTTGCTTGCCATGGAAGCCATGGGCGCGCCCACCCTCAGGTTGCGGACGAACAGGGGCGCCAGCACGATCAGCAGCGCGCCCAGCACCAGCCCGATGCCCGTGGCGCAGGATTTCAGGTCGCGGCGGTGCAGCCAGGCGTACCAGGCAAGGGCCGGCAGCAAAAACAGCAAAAAATACGATTGGCTCAACAAGGCGATGCCCGAAACCGCCCCGAACACCAACTGGTTGTTGCGGCTGTTGCGGTCGAGCAGGCGCTGGTAGTAAAAGGCCAGCAGCAGGGTCAGGAAGGCCGTCAAGGTGGTGCGCAGGATGGTCATGCCGAACACCAGGACAGGGCCGGAAACCATCACCACCAGCGCGGCCAGCAAGCCGGTGAGCGAGCCGAAATAGCGCCGCCCGACCGAGAAGACCAGCACGTTGGTGTAAGCAGCCAAAAGCAATTGCCAGATATAGACCCAAAATGGGTCGGCCCCGAACAGGCGGTAAGTAAGCGCAACCAAGTAAACATACAGCGGCTCCTGGTGGTAAACCTTGCCTTGGAACATCTCGTTGACGTACTCGCGCCGGGCGGCGAGGGTGTCGGCGATGCCCGCAGCGTTCAGGTTGCGGGCGTAATATGGTGCGGCGGTTTCGGGGTATTGGGCGAAGTGCTGCTTGGCGAACTCGTTATGCCATTCGTGGTAGGGGTGCAGCACGGTGTCGCAAAGCCAGTGGCCTGCGGCGATGTAGCGGGCCGATTGGTCGAAGAACTCCATGTCGCTGCTCTCCCAGCGGTGCATCGACTGCAAGGGCGTGTCCTTGGCCTGTTGGAAATAAACGGTGTTGACAGCAGTAGAGAGCAGGAAAATACCCAGCATGATCCACCGCTTGCGCGACACCAGCCGGGTTTCGATGCGGGTGATGGGGTCGATGCCGGGCTTTTTCGGGGCGGGGCTGCTTGTGGCTTTTTTTGAAGGGGGGAGTTTTTTCTTTCCAGCCATGGTTGTTTCGTTTTAGGTTTGGGGTCTGTGAAGGGGCAATTTCAGGAAAAAAAATGAAACAGGGCTTGGGATTTTGTTGCGGGGGGATTGCGTTATTCCGTTTTTGGGTGTAATATTGCCTGCAAATTTCCCCTTATGCCGAAAGACAAGGAATACGGAACACGCGCCAGGATATTGAAGCTCCTCCGGGCCATTGCCGAGCAACCAGGCCGCTACACCAAAAAAGAACTTGCCGCCCGTTTTACCGCAAGCGAAGACACCATTTCCGGTGATTTTGAGATCATGGCCAATGCGGGCTTTGTGCTGGAAAGGGACACAAAGGGCCGGTACAGGTTTGTGGTGGACAAGCCTTTCAAAAAGCTGCAAGACCTGCTCCATTTCTCCGAAGAAGACCAGTTGCTGCTCCACCAGGCGATCGATCAAATACCCACCACCACCGAGCGCCAGGCACAGCTGAAGGCAAAGCTCGCCTCCCTCTACGATTTCCGGCAATTGGGCCATGCCTACCTGCGCAAGCCCTACCTCGGCAAAGTTGATCTGCTGCTGCAGGCCCAGGCGGAGAAAAAACAGGTGCTGCTGGAAGGCTACCGATCCTCCAACAGCAGCACGGTGAGCGACCGCCAAGTGGAGGCTTTCCACATCGCGCCTTCGGAAGACATGCTCCACGCCTTCGACATCGACAAACGGAAGGTGCGGCATTTCCGCATTTCGCGCTTTGTCCGCGCCCGCATCCTCGACGCGCCCTGGCAGCACGAAGGGCACCACAACATCATGCTGACCGACCCCTTCCGCATCGTCGGCAACGACCAGGTGATGGTGCACCTGCGGCTCAGCGTGGGCGCCTACAACGAGCTCACCGAGCGCTACCCGCTCACTAAAGGCGCCATCGAGCCCACCAGAGACCCCAATATCTATGATTTTCAGGCGCGTGTCAACAGCCAGTTCCTGGGGCTCAGCAACTTTATTCTCGGTTTTTACCACCTCGACATAGAGGTGGTTTCGCCCGAAGCCTTGCGCGCGCACTTGAGGAACGAGGTGGGAAAGATGCGCTGGTGAAAATAATATACCAAGATTTGGGGGGATTTGATGGATTGATGGATGCTGAAAAATTGAGTATCAATAGATTACAAACATTCCATTTTTACAGCCACTTTGCGTTGACTGTAAATGTTATTTTCAGACTAAAATCCTGATATAAATTGGGGGAGGGGGAAATCAGTTCGGGAGGCTGGGCTGACCTTTGCCCTGTTAACGATCTAAACCAAGTGT
>CAZULM010000097.1:0-13533 GCA_964621185.1 uncultured Saprospiraceae bacterium
AGGTAGGCATTGTGGTGTACTTACTGGTCAGACGACTTTGAGTCGTCAGACCAGGCTCGGTACTTACTGGTCAGACGACTTTGAGTCGTCAGACCAGGCTCGGGGCATCGTGCTATACCTTCAAATTATGTGTTGGCCAGGCTCGACAGGTTTCTACAAATGATTGGCCTCTCCGATGCCTTATGTCACCAATATTGTCCAGTAGGGTCACAAAACCGCGGATATGGATGCAATAATGTATCCGCCGCCCATTATCAATTTACCCCATTATCAAATCAATCACTTCGGCATTTCAAAAATCTTGCTGTCCACCGTCGGGTTGAACGTCACCTTGCTGAGCGTGATGGTAGAGTTGCCCATGCCGCCGCCGTTTTGTTGCATGGAAAACGGCATGGTGATGCCGTCTTGCGTTTTAAAATTGGAGTAAAAAGTGGCGCTTTCCACGGCTTTGCCGTCAACTTCCTCCACATCAACGCGTTTGATTTCGTTGAATGTTTGGGGATCGAAGAAGGAGTATTCGGTCTTTTTGCCTTTGTTGACCTTGATTTTGATGGCCTCGACGCCTTCTACGTCTTCAGTGCCCACGTATTCCAGCGTATAGCCTTTTTCTTTGTAGCCCACCAGCGTACCGTCGATATCCAGCATATCTTTCATGGATTCCACGGCATCCGGGGTGAGTGGCTCAGGGTCATTCTGGCCGGCAAATGGGTTGGTCGACCAGCCTTTGTCGCCTTCTACAACAACTATCTGGCTCATGCCCATCACAGATACGTCCATGCGGGCGGCTTTGTCGCGGACGGCGGTCATTTTCCAGCCGATGGTCATGCCGGCGGCGGCATCGGCGGCGATGGTGGCTTCCATGGACACAGCGTTGATGGCGGCCCATTTGTCGGCGCCAGTGGCGGCTAAGTGCTTAGCGACGATTTCTTCGGCGTTTTGGGCTTGGGCAAATACGGCGCAAAGGAGGAACGTTGCAAAAAAGAGCAATTTTTTCATAGTCATAAATTTGATTTGGAATGCTTTTCGGCCAAGATCGGCGCGTTTTTGGTGCGCAAAGGAAAGGCTAAGCTACTGCGCGTGTCGGAATATTCGATTAGGATGGGGGAATTTGGGACAAATGGATGTATTGTCGCACTTGATTTTCTTAGAGGTTGCCCTTTTGTTGAGTAACCCTTATTTTCGCCTGTAGTCGCAACCGGTCGAAATATTATGAAGTACATCCTTTTTTCTACTGCCCTCCTCCTCCTTGCCATCGCTTTTTCAAAAACAAAAACCGGTGAAGCGCTCGTGCATTCACAAGCCAAGCACGGAAAAATCAACGGCCTGACCTTAGTGGCCCCACCCCGCCCATTCCCAGAAAACCCCATGCCCGCCATCAACAGCGTCGGCGCCAACTGGATCGCCGTGATCCCCTACGCTTTCACCCGGCAGGGGGTTCCAGATGTGCGTTTCAACGAAAACGAGGGCCATTGGTGGGGGGAAAGGCCCGTCGGTGTGCGCGAAACCATCCGTCTGGCGCATGAAGCGGGCCTAAAAGTGATGCTCAAGCCGCAGGTGTGGATACCCAAGGGCTGGACGGGCGCCCTTGACTTCCCAAGCGACAGCGCCTGGGCATCGTGGGAAAACAGCTACGAGCGCTACATCCTGCGCTTCGCCAGCCTGGCCGATTCCGCGGGGGCAGAAATGTTTTGTTTGGGGACGGAATTTGGCAAGGCCATCGAGCGGAGGCCAGAGTTCTGGACGTCGCTGATACCCAAAATAAAGGCCGCATATCACGGGAAACTGACCTATTCTTCAAATTGGGACGACTGGGAAAGAGTGCCGTTCTGGGGCCAACTGGACTATATCGGGCTGAGCGGCTATTTCCCTTTGGTGGAAAGCAAACTGCCCAGCGTGGAGGAGCTCAAAACGGCCTGGAAGCCGATATGCAAGCGCTTGAGGGCATTCAGCGCGGCACAGGGCAAGCCCGTTTTGTTCACCGAGTGGGGCTACCTCAGCGTTGACAGCTGCGGCTGGCGCAACTGGGAACTGGAACAAGGCATCAAAAGCCGGAACATCAACGAGCAGGCGCAGGCCAATTGCATGGAGGCCATGCTCGCCACTTTTCAGTTAGAGGAATGTTGGGCGGGGAGCTTTCTTTGGAAATGGTTTCCAAACATGCACGGGCACGAGGGATATCCGGAGCGGGACTATACGCCGCAGGGGAAGCTGGCGGAAAAGGTGCTGCGGAAGTGGTATTTTGATTGACGATTGGCGATTACATGATTTTCGATTGTTGAAGTAAGGGCAGCTCCCAAATCATCGCGCTCCGGTCGTCGCTCACGGAAACGAGGCGATCCCCCATCCAGAGCAAGCGGTTCACCGAATTGATATGCCCGCCTAAGCGAAGGGTATCCACCACTTTTAGCAATTGATAAGACCGGGCATCCCAAATTTTAAGGGTTTTGTCGCGGCTGGCGCTGGCAAACAGCTTGCCGTCGGGCGAAAAAGTGATGTGGTTGACCGTAAAAAGATGGGCTGCTTCCCGGAGTGTTTCCGGGGCTGATTGCCAGCTGCCGACTTCCCAAACGTTGATGCGCGCATCGCGGCCCCCGCTCAGCAAGTGCCGGCCATCGGGCGAAAAAGCGAGACTGAATACGGAATTTTCATGGGCGTTTTTTACCTGGTGTTTTAATGCAAGTGTTTCAACATCAAGGATATAGATATGGTTGTCGCTGGCGCCAACGGCTATTTCGCGGCGTGGTTCCGAAACGGCCAGGGCCCGTAAAGCCTGGTTGGAAAGTTGGAAGCTCTCCACGGTTCTGGCTGCCGCCTTGTCCCAGCGGGTCAGCAGCCCATCGCCCCCGGCACTGAAAAGGGCGTTCCCGTGTTCTACAAAATCATACACGCCTTTGTGGTGCTGCTGCACGTTGCGGGTTTGTTCCGGTTGATCGCGCAGTATCCAGTGTATGCCGCCGTTCATGTTGCCGGCCAATATGCGGCTGCGGTCGGCGAAGCTGTGCAGGGCGAATATTTGTGTTTCCGTGCTGGCGATCACCCTGCCGTTCTCCGGGTTGTCGAGGTTCCATTCCACTACCCAGCCATCGCCGCCTGCCGTGAGGAAATGCCGGGCATCGCGCCCGGGCGCAAGGGCGTAAATGGCGGCGCGGTGGCCGGTGCAGGTGTGGATTTTTTTGATTTGCATACAATAGGTCAGCCTCCTAAAAAGTACTGCTTTTCAAATTGGACTTTGATTTTTTTTTTGCTACTTTTCTTATCTTTTTGCGTCCAAAGGAAAAATATGCCAGGTTGTTAATGATTTTCAGAATTTAAACCTTAGACTTGGCCTGTTGTTGATTTCCTTCACATTTACCGATTCCAATCCCCTGTTATGGATAAAAAATCTCTCAATTTAGATAAAATCGACTGCGCCATACTTGAGTTGTTGCAAGAAGATTCAGTACAAACCACTAAAGAGCTGGCATCCCAGCTCAACCTCACTACCACCCCTGTATTTGAACGTGTAAAACGTTTGGAGCGCGAGGGCTACATCGAAAATTATACGGCCTTGCTCAACCGCAAAAAAATTGGCCTGCCGATGCTGGTCTTTTGCGACGTGTCGCTGAAGGCGCACAACCGCGGCTATTTGCTGCAATTCGAGGAACAAATAGCCGAGCTACCTGAAGTGATCGAGTGCCATCACGTGGCCGGGGCTTATGACTATTTGCTAAAAGTAGTTGCCCGAGATATCGACGGGTATCAGCTATTTATCAAGGAAAAACTCGCCAACCTCGACAATATTGGCCAGGTGCAGAGCCATATTGTGATGACCGAGGTCAAAAACTCGACAATAATCCCAGTCTGCAACTGATTTATCGCTTCACCACTTTTCTGACAAAGCTGCCGGATTTGGTTTGTACATTGAGGAAATAAGTGCCTGCGGGCAATGACTTCAGGTCGATGGGCAGGTTTAGTTTGTCTGCATGGTGCGTTTGCATGAACAGCTGGCGCTGGCTGGTGTCGCTGAGCGAGATGATAAAATCCTCAACAGCATCCAATTCCATCTCCAACATGACCAGGCCATTGCTGGGGTTTGGCGCAAGCACGAATTTGCGCACCGAAACCGGCAATGCCGTTCCACTGATGATAATGGAAACGCCAGACGACTGGTAGGTGCATCCCTGGTCTGAAGTGACTTGCAATTCGTAAATCCCGCTCTCTGTTGCTACATAAAATGGGTTGGTAGCGCCGGGGATGGGCTGGTTGTTCAACAGCCATTGGCAAGCGGTGCAGGGTGGTGTTGAAAACAAGGTGTCGCCCGACACCATGACCTCCGGCTCTACGGCTGTTTCTACCTGTATGTTGATGTTCTCCAGCCCAAAAGTGCAGAGGGAGTCGGTAACAAGCACAGCGTACATGCCGGGTTCTGTGACCATGAAAGAGTAATTGGGCTCGGTTGCGGTGATGTTTTCAAGCAATGTCACGCCTTTGAACCAGCTTAACTGGCTTGGAATTAAGAGACCATTGACGGTCAGCACCGCATGTTGTCCTTGACACAATATGGTGTCGCTGATAGCCAGGGTTGGCGGGTTGGGGTTCAGCGCTTCAATTTCATAGGACCTGACACGGGAGCAGCCGTTGCCATTGGTAACGGTGACCGTGTAGGAGCCAGGGTTCAGGTAAACGATCTGATTGGTGCTCTGCCCATTCGACCACGCGTAGGTAACCGTGCCGGTGCCGTTCACGGGCGCCAGGCTGATAATCGCCGACAATGAGTTTTGGCAAACCGGACTGTACATATTTACGAGCGACACCTGGAATGGAGAGCACAATTCCGTGATTTTCTGCACCCTGCCTGATGAGAGCAGGGCGATATACAGCTCGCCGTCGCGGTCTTCGCCAAAGGAGCTGAACTCGTAATCGCCCAAATTAGCCAGCTGCTGCGTGCTGAAGGTCCCGTCGCTGTTCTGCTTCGTGCCCCAGATTCGGCCGCTGCAATAATCGGCAAACAGGTAAATCCCGTACAGGTCGGGGTATTTGCTGCCGCGATAGATGAACCCGCCCGTAATGGAGCAGCCCAGCGAGTTGTTGTCATAATCGAAAACGGGCCCTACATAGGTGTTTTGCGGCTGACAACCAGCAGTATTGAACGGAAAGGTGCCTTCATAGCAGCGCCAGCCGTAATTGCGGCCACCCACGCCGGCAGGCTCAAAATCAACCTCTTCCCTTGTCACCTGGCCTACATCGCCGATCCACATATCGCCCGTAAGGCGGTCGAAGGAGAACCGCCAGGGGTTGCGCAGGCCCAAAGACCAAATTTCGGGGAAGTAGGCTGTTTGGCCCACGAACGGGTTGTCGGCCGGCACAACGTAGGGAGTGGCGACACTGCTGTTGTTGACGTCTAAGCGCAGTATCTTGCCCAAGAACGTGTTTTTCCGCTGGCCGTATCCCTGTGGGTCGCCCCCTGAGCCGCCGTCGCCCAGCCCGATGTACAGGTAGCCGTCGGGCCCAAACTTGATACAACCGCCGTTGTGGTTGTTGTACGGCTGTGGCGTCGTGAAAATGGAAAGCTCACTGTTGGGGTCGGCCTCGTTCGGGTTGCCACTCTTCACGGAAAAGCGCGACACCTGGGTAGCGCCGCCGTTGTTTTTGGTGTAATAGACAAAGAAATAGCCGTTTGATTTGTAATTCGGGTGAAACGCGAGCCCCAACAATCCCTGTTCGTTCGCGGCGGAATTGACCACAGGATCGATGTTGAGGAAAGTGTCGATCTTGGCGCCTAAGCTGTCAACAACCACGATCAGGCCGTCCTGTTCCACCACAAACAAGCGGCTGTCGCCACAATGCGCGATGTCCACTGGGCGGTCGAAGCCGGAAGCCCAGTTGACGAGCTGGATTTTTGGCTGGGCTGCCAGGATGAACGGAAAGGCTAAGAGGAGCAGTTGAAGTACCGGACGGATGCGCATGGGAATTAATTTGATAATGTGATAATTGTGATAATGTGATAATGGGGGCGGAGGCGGAATCAAAGGTATCTGTTGTTGGGCAGAAATTGCTGGTCAATGCACAATAGATGTCTTGAATTGGCGAATCTGCGGCCTACCTGAAGCCTTCCAGCCGCAGCGCTACAGACCGCAGCGGGCGGCCATCGGCATCGCTGGGAATGGCTGCGATGCGGTTGAGGGTAGCTGTGCCATCGATCAGCTTGCCCAGTACCAGGCATTTTCCTTCCAATTGCAGGGTGCCGCCGTGTCGCTTGTAAAGCTCCCGAAAATCGCGGGGTATTTTCTGGCCGGCGCCCTGCTCCCACTTGTCGAGCGTGTCTTCGGTTTGCGCCCTGCCCTGCACGATAAAAAAGCGCCCACGGCACAGCGCGAAGGCGCCACTGATGGCCGGGCGATCGCGGCCCGCCTTTATTTTGGGCATCTCAACTGCGTAGTTCAGCTGGATATAACCGTTTTGCAGCACCTTTTCCACCGAAAGCGAATCCTGGCTGGCCTGGGCCAACTGTTCAATTGCCGCGTTCACCGGGCTGGGCAGGTGTGGGAAAATATCGATAGACATATCGCCCATTTCCGTGCGGATCATCACCCTGTTGATGGGCGCGTTGCAGGAAAAAAAAAGGAGGGCTGCGCAGCAAGCCAACACCTTGAAACCTTGGAAATGACTTGTTTCGCGCATGACAAGGCCCTACATTTTCTTGCGCATCTTCTTTGGGAACAAGTCCGAATTGCTGCCTTTCGATTTTTTGAAAGCGCCTTTTTTGTCCATTTTTGGCTTCAGGCTCTCATTGGCAGGGCAGCCGCTTTTTTTGCTGCAAGCGGGCGCTGCCAAAGCTGTGAAGAAAAGTAAAAACAATATGGGCGCGATGCGAATATATTTCATAATGATGGGAAACTGATGATTTGGCATCCGGCAATGTCCAGGATGGCGAAGCACTGGGTAAACGTTAAAGTTTGGGGCAATGGTATGTTTTCGGTGGCCGCAAATATCCGCATAAGCCGTTAAAAACCTGAACGATACGCGGAAGACCCATTAAAATGTCAGCCAGTGGCAAGAAAAAAAACGACGGATTTCCTTATTTTGCCCTATCCTTGCCAATTATTTTGAAAAAACTTTCGATTCCCCAAAAGCACTCAGCCCATTCCAAAAAACTGATTGTCAAAAATTTAAACAAAAATATAAACTACAGTAAATCATTTTTCAAATTCGGTTTTCAAAAAAAATAAAATTTGGCCTCGTGTTTGCTATGGCCGATTTGTAAAACCGAAATTGATGAAATAAAAAAACGCAAGTATAGTCAACGCAAAGTGGCTGTGAAAATAGTGATCGCATAATAATTTGAAAATCAGATGTTTTCAATCACTCAAATCATACAAATCACTTTAATCAGAGTATAATCCCCAGCAACAATGGCATCTCCTTACGGTCCGAAGCAATCGCTCAACCTAAAACTGCAGCAAAAACTCTCGCCTCAGCAGATTCAACTGATGAAACTGCTGCAGATCCCGACCGCCACCCTCGAACAGCGAATCCAGGAAGAATTGGAAGCAAACCCCGCCCTGGAAGAAGGAGACGACATCGCCGACCTCAATGAAGGCATGTCGGAAATGGACCTTTCAGATGCCGACCTCAGCTACCACGAACGGGAAAAAAAAGCCGAATCGGGCGACAACGACACCGAGGGCGACGGCAGCAGCGACACCAACGACCTCGACCAGGATACCGACGACTACGGCGACGAAGAAACCATGAGCCTGAACGAAGACGACGGCCCTGACCTCGACGACTACATGATCGACTTCATCGAAGACGACCCCTCTACCTACAAAACCCGCGACGACAGCCGGGGCGGCGACGAGGAGGAAAAGAGCATGCCCCTCGCTTTCGAAAACACCTTTCACGAATACCTGGAACAACAATTGGGCATGATCGACCTCGACGACGAGCGCGAGCATGCCATCGCCCTGCAGATCATCGGCTCCATCGACGACGACGGCTACATGCGCCGCGAGCCCGCAGCGATGGTCGATGACCTGCTTTTCAGCCAGAACATCTCCACCCACGAAAAAGAAATAACGCGCCTGCTCAAGCGCATCCAGCAGTTCGACCCGCCCGGTACCGGCGCGCGCGACCTGCAGGAGTGCCTGTTGCTACAACTCCACCACAAGCTCCGGCAAGATGAGGGCTACCTTTCCAACGACGAAAAAATAACCCTGCAAATCGCCATCCGGCTTATCGACCAATACTTCGACGAGTTCACCAAAAAGCACTACCAGAAACTCTGCCGCCAGCTCAACATCGAAGAAGAAGACCTTCGCGACGCAGTCAGCGAGATACTGAAGCTCAACCCCAAACCCGCCAGCGGCTTCGCCTCCAAGGGCGACCGGGCGCTCAACTACGTGGTGCCCGACTTCTTGGTCAGCAACCGCGACGGCGAACTGGAGCTCACCCTCAACTCCCGCAACGCCCCCGACCTGCGCATCAACGACCACTACCGCGACATGCTCAAGGCATTCCACGATGGCCGCGCACAGCGCAGGCCCACCAAACAGGAAAAGGAAGCCGTGCTGTTCATCAAGGCAAAGATAGACAGCGCCAAATGGTTCATCGATGCCATCAAGCAGCGACAGCAAACCATGATGCTCACGATGGGCGCTATTTTGGAGCATCAAGAAGAGTATTTCCTGACCGGTGACCAAAAAAAGATAAAACCGATGATCCTAAAAGACATCGCTGACGTGACCAACCTCGACATCTCCACCGTGAGCCGCGTGGCCAACTCCAAATACGTGCAGACGGAGTTCGGCACCAAGCGCCTCAAAGAATTCTTCTCCGAGAGCCTGAGCACGCAAGACGGCGAAGAAGTATCGACCTTAGAAGTGAAAAAGATACTCAGCGAAGTGATCGGCGACGAGAACAAGCGCCGACCGCTTTCCGACGAAAAGCTGAAAACAATACTGATGAAAAAAGGCTACAACATCGCGCGGCGTACCGTGGCCAAATACCGCGAGCAGCTGAACATCCCGGTGGCCCGCCTCCGCAAAGAGTTGTAAGCCAAACACCTGCAAACTGTTGAACGATACCGCCACCTCCCGCCAAGCCCAGGCGCCGCCCTGGCTCCAACGCACCGAACTCCTGCTCGGCAACGAAGCATTGGAGCGGCTGCACCGGCTCAACGTCTTAGTCATAGGCTTGGGCGGGGTAGGCAGCTTTGCCGCCGAATTCCTGGCTCGGGCCGGCGTGGGCAACATGACCATCGTGGATGGCGACACCGTCGATGTGTCGAACACCAACCGCCAACTTCCCGCCATGCACAGCACCGTCGGAAAACTGAAAACAGAAGTTATGGCAGAGCGGATGCGCGACATCAACCCGGCGTTGGAACTAAAAGTACATTCGGAATTCCTCACGCCCCAATCGGTGAAAGAACTGATCAGCAAGGATTTCGACTATGTTTTCGACTGCATCGACTCCATCCAGCCCAAGCAGTACCTCATCGTGGATTGCAAGCAAAAAGGCGTGCGGGTAATCAGCAGCATGGGCGCCGGCGGCCGCATCGACCCTTCAAAAGTACAAGTGGCCGATATTGCGGAAACTTTCAACTGCCCTTTCGCCCAGCAGGTGCGCAAGGGCTTGAAGCGAAAAGGAGTGCGCAGGGGAGTCACAGTAGTCTTTTCCTCCGAGCTCGTCGATCGCTCCACCATGATGCTTTCTGACGGCAGCCGCTTCAAAAAATCGTTTTACGGAACCTCTTCCTATATCCCTGCGTTGTTCGGGTTACACATGGCCAGCGTGGTGGTGCAGGAGGTAGCGGGGGCTTGAATTTGATAATTTGATAATGGGATAATTTGATAATGGATGCCAGTGCTTGGCTGACGAAGTATACGCTGATTAAAGTGATTTGTATGATTTGAGTGATTAAAAACATCTGATTTTCAAAAGATTATGCGATCACTGTTTTCACAACCACTTTGTGTTGACTGTAAGGAGCCAGGTACAGCGCAAACGAACAACTATCAACGAACAACAAACAACGAACAACAATAAAATGAGCGAATCTCGAACGCTGAAAATCTACAACACCCTCACGGGAAAGAAAGAAATATTTGAACCGCTGGTGAAAGGCCATATCGGCATGTACGTATGCGGCCCAACCGTGTATAATGACGCCCACTTAGGCAATTGCCGCACCTACGTCAGCTTCGACGTCATCCACCGCTACTTTCTGCACCTGGGCTACAGAGTGCGCTACGTGCGCAACATCACCGACGTGGGGCACCTCACCGACGACGGGGAAGACCGCATGACAAAAGGCTCGAAGCTGGCCCAGTTGGAGCCGATGGAAGTGGCCCAGCGCTACACCCTGGGTTTCCACGATATGATGCGGATACTCAATACCCTGCCGCCCAGCATAGAGCCGCGTGCAACCGGGCATATCCCCGAGCAGATCGAGATGGTGCAGGATATTTTGGCGCGCGGGCTGGCATATGAGCGCAACGGTTCCGTGTATTTCAACGTGCCGAAATTTGCCGCCGAGCACCCCGGCATCTATGGCTCCGTAAGCGGGCGCGTGCTCGAAGACCTTTATACCGAAACCCGCGAACTCAAAAGCCAGGAGGAAAAGGACCACCCCGCCGATTTTGCCATCTGGATGAAAGCCCGCCCACAGGACCTGATGGTGTGGAAAAGCCCCTGGAGCGTAGGCTTCCCCGGCTGGCATTTGGAGTGCAGCGCTATGAGTACCAAGTACTTGGGCAAAACTTTCGACATTCACGGCGGCGGCAACGACCTGAAATTCCCGCACCATGAGAATGAAGTGGCGCAAAATTTCGGCGCCTGCAATTGCGCTCCGGCCAAGTTCTGGATGCATACCAACATGCTGCTGCTCAACAACAAAAAAATGTCGAAGTCCGACGGGAATACCATTTCCCCCGAGGAGCTTTTTTCCGGGACGAGCGCGCATACTTCAAAAGCATACTCTCCCATGGTGGTGCGCTTTTTCATGCTCATGGCCCATTACCGCAGCACCCTCGACATCAGCGACGAGGCATTGCAAGCCGCTGAAAAAGGCTACAAAAAGCTGATGGAAACCAACACCATCCTGCAAAACATGCCCACCGACGCACGCGCTTTCGACGGCTCCGAAAACGAGCACGACCGCGCCATTCTCGAGCTTATCGAAGAAGCATACAACGGTATGGACGATGATTTCAACACAGCAAGATCCATTGCAGCCTTGAATGAAATGGGCTCTTACGTGCACAAAATATCCAACAACCAACTGCCCGCTGATGCCGTAGCGCCCTGGGTATTGGAGAAAATGAAGGTTACCTTCAGCACCTTCCTCGCCGATATTTTCGGCCTCAAAGACGATGCTGACACAGCCGCTTCTGATGGCATCCTGGACGGTCTGATGGGCCTGATCCTCGAAATCCGCGACCATGCCCGCAGCCAGAAGGATTGGGCTACCAGCGATAAGATCAGGGATGGCCTGGCCGCTGTGGGTATTCAGGTGAAAGACGGGAAGGATGGGGTGAGTTGGGGGAAAGTGTAGTGGGCGCCCGGCTGTAAAAAGCAAATTTCTGTGACATGCCTGGTGTGCTGTATTGCCGGATTCTGGCAATACAGCAACCAATGCTTGTCAAAACGAGACGGTTGATTGATGGAACACAAAGTTTGTGGAGCGCCTCATACTTTTGTTACAAACAAATCAACCTGAATATGACTACGAACTACTTTTCCAACTTGAAACAGGCAATTGTTCTCATTGCCTGCAGCATCTTTTACCATCTACCCCTTTCGGCCCAGAAACTTGCTCCTGCAGCGGGTTTCCAACATGAGCTTGCTTTGGATTTTTCCATGCCCTTACACGGATTTTATGGCAGTTCGATCCTCTATAAGCAGCAGATCGGAACGCCTAAAATCAAAAACTGGCAAAAAAACCAGGCGCTTCGCGGTATGATTGGGCTTTACAGAGAGGATATTGCTACATCAGGGCGGCATTTTATAGGCGATTCCATCACCTTAGCGAATAGCTTTGATGGTCGGAATAAGGGCGCTTTCCTCCACATAGGATTTGAGGTTCAAGCGTCCAAAAAGCGGTTCCGACTTTATGGTGGAGGCGATTTGGGCTACCGGTACATCAACTCTAAGTCCCACTCCTCCTATGAGTACACCAAGAACGGGACGATCGTTGACGCATATACTGCTGAAGGCGTTTCAAACAGTAATATCCCCCAAGTCTCGGTATTTGGCGGCGCCAATTATTTCTTCACGCGCCATTTAAGCATAGGAATTGAAATCAGTGTACCCGTGGCTATTGAGTTCACATCGAGCGAGACAGTTGTTTCCAACAACCCGGCTCCTCGTTCAGACAATTATCTCAACGTAGCTGTCGGTGGCGATTACAGGCCCAGATTGTTGTATTTAAGCTGGCATTTTGGCAACGAGAAAAGAAAGGCAGATACGCCACCGTCCACCCTCCTGCCCTAAAGCTACGGCGGGTAAACCGTCCACCGTCTACCGTCCACCGTCATCCACCGTGCCCACCAGCCACTGCTTAAATACCGACGACCGCTCCGTGCTCACGATCGTTTCACCATCTGCAGGCGGTTCGAGCAGTACTTTTACCCTGCTCTTGGAGTAGGGCTGCATTTCCTTGATGGCATTGATGTTGATCACAAACTGGCGGTTGATGCGGAAAAAGACTTCTGGGTCGAGGATACCCTCCAGCTTGTCGAGCGGATAATCGACGGGAAAGCGTCTGCCGGTGCTTTTGCTGACCAAAAAGGTGATTTTGTCCTTGCTGAAAAAGTAGGCTGCATCGCTCATGTCGATCAGCTTGAAACTGTTGCTGAACCGAATCAGCATCCGCCGCAGATAGGTGGTGCCGCCCTTTTGCAACAATGTATCCGATAATTTTTGATAATCAAGCGCCGGCGATTCCGGGTGCAGGCGTTTGTATTTCTCGATAGCAGCCTGCAGCTCACCGTATTTTATAGGCTTGAGTAAATAATCAACCGTGTTCTCCTTGAATGCCTGCAAGGCGTACTCATCATAAGCGGTGGTGAAAATGATGGGCGCCGTTACTTTTACATGCTGAAATATCTCGAAGCTGGAGCCGTCTGCGAGGTGAATATCCAACAAAATAAGATCCGGCTGAGGGTTGTTGTTCAGCCACAACACAGAAGATTCGACACTGTCGAGCCGGTCGAGCACGCGCGTTTCCGGCGCTATTTCCAGCACCATTTTTTCTAATCGCCTTGTGGCGGCATTTTCGTCTTCAATAATTAGTATTTTCATGACGGTGGACGGTGGACGGTGGACGGTTTGCACAGCATTGGTTTTCAGGTTTGGCATTTGTTTTCCAGCACTTTTGGTTAGGCTTGGTTGAGAAATCGTTTCGTAATTTCGCAGGATTTTTCGCGCAGATTTTACACAGATTTTGTTGCGCAGATTCAACGCAGATTTTTCTGTGTAAAATCTGCGCGTTTTTGTCTGCGTAAAATCGTACGTTTGACTTGCCTTGATTTTTTTAGTTTTGATGGTTAA
>CAZULM010000098.1:0-13423 GCA_964621185.1 uncultured Saprospiraceae bacterium
GCCTGAAAAGGGAGGCCGTGCACCAATCACCAATCATCCAATCACCAATCACTAAAAAATCAAACGGGACATTCCCGCAGCCGCACCGTCACCGTTGTGGTAAACGTGCAGCCGCCTTTTGTCTTGGCCGTGACTTCATACTTTCCCGGTTCCTTAACTTTCAGGTAGCGCCCTTGCACGCCGCCTTTGCTCCAGGTAAAACTTTCAAATTCTCCCTCAGCTTTCAAGATGGTCTCCGTGCCGGGGCAAATTTCCAGGTTGCCGGAGATGCTGAGTGGAGATGCCTTTTCTACGATGATGGGCACGCCTGTGTCGGGCGCAGGTTCCTGGCCCCAGCAAAAATGTGGCGTGGAAAAACAAATCAGGAAAAAAGCCGCGAGAAGGAAGCTCTGGTAGCGCATGGTGCATGAATTGGAGGTGAACGGGACACTCTATTGGCTAAAAGTACTTTGCTTTTCTGAAAACAACATCTTTTTTGCCAAAAACTGCCAATATTTACCTGAAAACCGCAACATCCAATACCGGTTCTTGTTACCAATTGCTGTTGACATTGGCATGGAACTGACCTGCCTTCATTACCTTTGCAGCAATTCAACTGCAATTTTTCCACCACAAAATAGAAATTAATGACTGACGCCATTTTTACGGTCCCTAACCCGATCAACGAGCCAATTCTAAACTATGCCCCCGGATCGCCCGAAAAAGCAGCCCTGAAAAAAGCCCTCGCCGAAGCAAAAGCCAAGCAAAAAGACGTACCCATGTATATCGGCGGCAAACATGTGCGCACCAATGAACAGGTCGCCATGCGCCCACCACACGAGCGCCAGCACGTGCTGGGCCATTATTCCAAAGGAAATGCCGAGCACGTGAAAGCCGCCATCGATGCGGCGCTCGCCGCAAAACCAGCCTGGGAAGCCATGCCCTGGCAGGAGCGCGCCGCCATCATCCTCCGCGCCGCCGACATGATCACAGGCCCATACCGCGCCAAAATGCTGGCGGCCACCATGCTCTGCCAAAGCAAAAACGCCTACCAGGCGGAAATCGACTGCATTGCCGAACTGGCCGACTTCTGGCGCTTCAACGTGCATTTCATGCAGGAGATTTACAAGCAGCAGCCTATCAGCAGCCGCAATATCTGGAACCGAACCGACTGGCGGCCATTGGAAGGCTTTGTGTTCGCCCTCACGCCCTTCAACTTCACCGCCATTGCGGGCAACCTGCCCACCGCGCCCGCCATGCTCGGCAACGTATGCGTGTGGAAACCCGCAGAAGCGCAAATCTATTCGGCTTCGCTGCTCATGGAAATACTGGAAGAAGCGGGCATGCCGCCCGGCGTCATCAACCTGGTATATGTGGACGGCCCGACCACGGGCGATGTGATATTCAAGCACCCCGATTTTGCGGGCATCCACTTCACGGGCAGCACAGGCGTGTTCCAACATATCTGGAAAAGCATCGGCGAGAACATCAAAAATTACAAATCGTACCCGCGCATCGTGGGCGAAACGGGAGGCAAGGACTTTGTGGTTGCCCATGCCTCCGCCGACCCCAAGGCCGTGGCGGTCGGTTTGTCGCGCGGTGCTTTCGAGTTCCAGGGGCAGAAATGCTCGGCAGCCTCCCGCGCCTACATCCCCAAGAGCATGTGGAAAAAAGTGAAGGAGTACTTAGTGACCGACCTGAAAAGCATGAAGATGGGCAGCACCGAGGATTTCCGCAATTTCATCAACGCCGTGATCGATGAAAAATCGTTCGACAAGATCGCCAAATACATTGCCGATGCCAAAAAGTCGGACAAAGTGACCGTGGTCGCCGGCGGCAATTTCGACAAGTCCAAAGGCTACTTCATCGAACCGACGGTGCTGGAAGTGTCTGACCCGCACTACGTCACGATGTGCGAGGAGATTTTTGGCCCTGTGCTTTCCGTGTATGTGTATGACGACAAGAAGTACGCCCAAATTTTGGACACGGTGAACACGACCTCGCCTTATGCCCTCACCGGATCCATATTTGCCACCGACCGGGCCGCCATCGTTTTGGCAAACGACAAGCTCCGCCATGCGGCCGGCAACTACTACATCAACGACAAGCCCACGGGCGCCGTGGTGGGCCAACAGCCGTTCGGCGGCGGCCGCGCCTCTGGCACCAACGACAAAGCCGGTTCTATCCTGAACATGCAGCGCTGGCTTTCTCCGCGCACGATGAAGGAAAACATGGTGCCGGCGACGGATTACAGGTATCCGTTTTTGGGGGAGGAATGAGGCAAGTTGGCAAGGGGCAAGGGGCAAATAGGCAGGGGGCAAATAGGCAATATCCTGTTTCGACGGCTTTGCTGGCATGGGATATTGCTACCAAATGGGTGATAGTTATACCTCACCCCGCTTGGTTTTGCATGCCGATATTTGTAATCAGTTGAATCAGTCATACTCAATCACAAACATCAGGCGAACCATTGTATATGTTTCAACGGAATACAGCAAGCTGCCCGTGCTGAATGGTTTTTTCAGTCCTGAAAACAACCTTGTAAAGCCCATTCGGCAGCCCATCTACGGAGAATGAAGGGTTCGGATCTTCTGTGATCTTTCGCAATACCACACGGCCTGTGCCATCTAGCAATATCAGCTCCCCGGCTTGTGCTTGTGTTTCAGCAAATACCCAATGGCTGGCCGGGTTGGGGATCAGCCGCAGCGAGGAGCTGCCAGTGGCGGGGCTGTTGACATTTACCAAACCTATTTGGGTTGTCGTTGTGTTGGTTATCACCGGAGCGTTGTAGTCGAAGTAAATGTGGGCAGTGTTGGTCAATGTCGTGCCGATGGGCAGGTTGTTCCTGGCTTGCACGCTGTATTTGACAAAACCATGGCTGCCTGGCTCGTCGAGCGAGCTGGGCGGCAACTGGATGTTGTTGAAGAAAAATTCCAGTACACCTTGCCCGCGCAGGGTCCAGCTGCAAGGATGCGATGACGACAGGAGTTGGAAGCTTGCCGGTTCAAAATTGCCTGCCAGGGTATCGGCGATCCGCACGAAAGTTGCCGGGAAGTTGCCGGTGTTTTGGAACCGGACGGTGTAGGTAAGGGCCTCGTTGTTTTCAATTTGGGCCGTCGTAATGACATCGGCAGGTTCTACTTGTTTGTCGTTAGGGTCGAAGGAACCAACCACGGTGTTGCACAGCGTTTGAGAATTGTCGGAAGGGCTCAAATCTCCAGCGTTTGGAGAAATATTGACATCGGTGCAGATTAGCGTGCCGATGGAGTCGGTAACGGGCACCTTGAATTGCAGCAGCATATAGCCAGATGCCGCAGCCGGCAAGTCGCCCAGGTGCCAGCTTATTGTCCCAGTTCCTGTTTGGCTTGTAGGTGCAGGTATAGCGCTGGTCAGCTCCAACAAGTCAGAAGGGTATTGCAGGGCAACCGTCACGCCGGTGGCTGGCAGCGGCACATTGTTGCGCCATCGGAGCAGGTAATTCGTTTCAAACCCCGGGCGCAGCACGGCAACATTGGTCAGATCGACGGAGAGGTCTTTGGCTGCCGGATTGAGGCTCAGGGCAAAGTCGGCGCCAGCACTTGGCACCGATACCGTTTGGCTGGCTGGCGAGGCGATCCAGTAAGGTTTGTAGGGGTGTACTTTCAATTGTTCCTGGCTTAAATTCGACAGCAGGCTGAAGGTCCCATCTGCCTGGGTATTGGTGTAGCTGTTGGTGCTGATGGATTGCACGACTACATTGCCTATGCTGGGCTCGCCCGAGTCCTGAATTGTGTTGCCGTTTTGGTCGAAGAACACTATTCCCGACACGGGTTTCAGGTTAAGTTCGGCGAGGGAGCGTTTCCAGATGCCGCCTTCGCGGCTGCTTGCCCAAAGGTCTCCATCAAAAGCGATTAAGTCCTTTAGGTACAGTTGCGCCAGGCCTTCATTCCAAGCCGACCAATCCGTTCCATTGTTTTGCGAGAGGTAAACGCCTCCTTTGGTCGCAAGGATCAAATAGTTTCCGATGCGGAGCATTTGGCCTATCGGGGCGTCGCGCCAAGGTAATGGGGATGTGTTGCTGTTGTGCACGGCCCAGGTTTGGCCGCCATCGTTGCTGAATATACTTTTGGTTGGGTAATAATTGGAGCTTAACACAATGACGTTTCCGCTGACTGCCATGAACAAGTCTGCGAGACCGAACGAGCTGATGGAATCGATCGGGACGGAGTCAACGTGCAGCTCCCAATGTTCTCCAGCGTCGTCGGATCGATAAATTTTGTTGTAGGACAGGGCATACGCCTTGCCCTGGTCCACACAAAGCCGCCTGATTGTGAACGAGGTTTGCCCGGAAGTGGGTTGGGCCAACTGGAAGGTTAGGCCATTGTTTGAGGAAATATAGTGGTAACTGAAATCACTGTTACCACCCCAGGCAAAAATATTGTCGCCAACGGGTTCAAAATAACTGACGGAGGCAGAGAAAGGGGAATTGACATAAAACGACTCTGTCCAACTGGTGCCGCCGTCTAGGGAAACCCAGGGGTTGTTCCCATTGCTAAACAACAGATTGTCGCCTGATTTTGCGAAATCGCTGATGCCGTAGCTGCTGATTTGTGAGGGTGGGAAGTTCAACTGTTGCTTGCTCCAATTTATTCCGTCTGGGCCCAATTGATACAGTCCGCTGTTGCCCGCTGCGTACAGCTTGTTGTCCACGATGCGCAACTTCCCGCTGGATGCGTTGATGCCAAAATCTGCGGGGAACCAGGTGGCGCCGTTGTCGGTGCTTCGCAGGATGCCTCCCGACTCATAATGGAGTCCTCCCATCATAATAGCACTGCCTGCCGAAACGCCTTGAAATGCCGGAAAAGTTGCCGTGGGGGGCATTGGAACGCCTACCCAGGTCTGCCCCAGATTGGCCGATTTCCTGACACTGCTCCCTTTAAGGGCAAAAATATTCCCATTGTGCCAAACAAATGAATAAACTTGGTCGAACCCCGTGCCTGTGTAATGCTTCCAGGTCTGGCCGTAGTCGCTGGAGGCATAACAGCCGTGGCTGGCATTTTGCATAAACGCGAAAATATGCTCCTCATGTTGGAGCATATCAATGACCCCGCCAGAATAGGACAACAGCACGCTCCAAGTGAGGCCTCCATCGGTTGATTGGACGATATTGGGGTAGCGCGAACCGGTTATCCGGGTTCCGTCGAATTGGATATCCGTGATCTGCTGGTGGCTGACGTATTCCCAAGTGGCGCCTTCGTCGTTGCTGCGGTAAAGCCCGTGATAGTCGCTGCCATAAACATAGCCGAAAGCCAGGAACGCTTCGTAGAACAGCATGGTATCAGCGGAAGCGATTGCCTGCCAAGTTTGGCCAAAATCGTCGGAAATGGTCAGCCGAGTGCCGATAACTGGATCGTAGCGTGCGCCTAATATGCGCTGCCCGTCTGTGTCGGCGGTAAGCAGGTTTATGCTGTTGGCATTGGGCATGAGGACCCAAGTTTGCCCGTGATTGGATGAAAAATAAAGCTCGTCGCCAAAGTTGGCAACAATGGTGTCGCCAAAATTCAAAAAGCCGCCGCAGTTGCCGCCTGGCAGCCCGTTGGTCTTGGACCACTGTGCCAACAGGAATGTGGGAAAAATCGCCAAAAAGAAAAGGGTGCGCAGAAGAAGGTTAGTTTTTTGCATAACGGGAAAAGTAGTTCTTGAAAAAAATTCGCTTACGAAAGTACGGGAAAAAAGGACAGCAGAATAAAAAATTTCACAATTGTCGTGTCGGCGTTAATCCAATGGTTTTATAGCGATTATGCAGCCAAAAAAATGCCTGAATTTGAAAAAAATATTGGAATATTGCAAACGCTTACACCTTGATTTTTTCTTAAAAAACTCCTTTGACAATGATACACAACTGCTACTTCCGCCGCCCCGCTTTGCTTTGTTTGATGCTCTCATGTTCCCTTTCCTTGTCGGCACAATGGAACGAAATGCCTGGCCCTGGCAATGAAACCGTTTACAATGTTATCAGCATAGGAAATGATTGGGTCGCCGTTACCGAATCGGGCTGCTACCACTCTGGCAATGACGGGCTTAACTGGTCCCAGACCTTGCCGTTCGGTTCCTATTCATCCGTTGTCAAGGCTGCCGGAAATGAGCTGTACGCCATTTCCAAAGACGTGGGCCTGTATCGAAGCAGCGACAACGGGCAAGCTTGGGTTTTGCTGACAAACCAGACCCAGGGGGGCAATGCCTACCCTGATGGCCTTGAAGTGACAGACAACTACATACTGTACGAAACCCACAATGCCGTTTATCGATACAACAGGGCTAACCCCGGGGCGCTTACCACGGTGTTCGATGCAGGGCAATTGTATTACCCCAACACCCTGCAGATGATGGCTCAAGGGAATGAGGTTTGGTTGGCGGTAAAAGACTCCCTGCTACTTTCGACCGACGAAGGCAACTCCTGGGCGCTCGTGCATGAGGGCTTCCGAGCCCAAGGGCTGGCCATCCACGGCGATACGCTGATGCTGAGCACTGCCACAGGTGTGCAGCGCTCCGTCAATAAGGGGGCGGACTGGGCTCAAGTGCTTGCTGCTGGTAGCGCATATCAAATAAGACTTGTTGGAAATCAGTGGTTCGTGCATACATACACACCTTCGGGCAATAGTCTGCTGACTTCTGTGGACGGCGGCAATACTTGGTCGGTGTTCTCTCCTTTGCTTGACAAGCAACCCATAAGCGCCATTGCCCGGAAAGGCAACACGGTGCTGGCTTGTGGGAATGTCGGCATCGCGCGCTCGCCAGACGGCGGCAATTTTTGGGAGTTCCAAAGCACGGGCCTTGCCTTTGAAGATTTCAGTAGTTTTTACGGGCGGATCGCCAAAGTCGGCGATTACCTTTCGCTATACAGCTATTTTTCTGAGGATAACGGGCAGACCTGGTTCCAGCCGATCATCGATGCAAATTATATCCAATACCCTGTTTACGCCTACAAAGGCAGTTACTTCGCCATTGATTACGACCGAAAGCTGTACCGGTCAGTTGGAGACATGCGCCATTGGCAATCTTTGGGTGTTCAATTCCCTTCTGGCAAATCTCAGGTTTTTCTCGATGCCGGGAGCCATTTCTATCGCCTTGAAAGCGATAATGGTTGGAGCGCAGGCCCTGCCATTATCTATGAAACAACAGACAACGGGCTGACTTGGGCTCCTACGGGGGGAGTGGCGGAGAACCCCACTGGCTTAGTGGCACATGCAGGCATGTTGTTTGAATGGCGTGGCAGCACCGGGCTTTTTCGCTCCTCCAATGGCGGCATCAGTTGGCAGTCGGTGGGCGCCGGCTTAGGGCCTCTTGCACAGTTTGGCAATTCCCCTGTTCTTTATTCTGATGGGGCACACCTGTTTGCCTACGATCCGAGCAACATCATGGTTTCTAGCAACAATGGCCTTACTTTTTCAAAGATAAGCAATAACTTGTTAAGCGACTTTGGCTTCCCGATAGGGGCACAATACTTGGTTTCTGATGGCAACTACCTTGTTGTTTTAGCGTACAACGGCATATTCCTGAGCCAGGGTCTTGTGGACGAATGGTATGATATTGCGGGGAATTTGCCTTCGCCGCAGTTTTTCGGCGAACAAGTGCTGCTGCACAATGGCGACATTATCCTTGACTATGGTGCGGAACCCACGCCCCTTTGGCGGCGCCCGCTCGCTTCCATCATGCTGGCACAATTTAGCGGCAAACTATGGCGCGACGACAACAACAACGGCCAGCAAGACATGGGCGAATCACCGTACCCCGGCGCCTTCATCCAAGCAGGCACAAGTTCCTTCGCCACTACAAGCGCAACAGGAGACTACCATTTGCCTGCCTTGCTCGACAACGATACACTCCGGGTGCAGAAACCAGCACCTTGGGTGCAGGCAAACCCAGAATTCTACTTAGTGGGAGGCTCAGCGACAGGAAAGGATTTCGGCTTGTACTTCCCACCCAATATTGTCGATTGCCAAATTGACCTGACCAGCCAAACGGTATTCCGCCCGGGCTTCAATGCCAATATTTGCCTAAGCTATGGCAACGTCGGCACGGCCAATACAGGTGGCAGCATCCGGTTCATTGCAAAGCAAGGCCTGGAGTTCCAAAGCGCTTTTCCAGCTTTCAATAATTTAAGCGGCGATACCCTCATCTGGGACTTATCGCTTATCCCGGCATCTTTTGAGGGGAAAATTATCATCAACGTAAAGGTGCCGGCTAATACGCCATTGGGCAGCAAGGCGGAGGCTTATGCCGATATCACTGCTGCCCAACCGGATGCCTACCTCCCGAGCAACATTTCCTTCTTGTCCGAAACCGTGGTCGGCTCCTACGACCCCAACGACAAGCGCTGCGACCATGCCAACATCTCCCCGGAACAGATACAGGTCGGAGATGCGCTCACCTATACCGTCCGTTTCCAAAACACCGGCACTTATCCCGCCGAATTTGTGCGCATCACCGACACCCTGGACTTTGAGCGGCTCGACGTCAGCACGTTTGAGGTGTTGGCAAGTTCGCACACCTGTGCCACTTCCTTGAAAGGGAGGGGTATTGTCGAGTTCTATTTTGCCGACATCCACCTGCCCCCGAGCGGCTTTAACGAGCCGGAGAGCCACGGCTTTGTCAAGTACCGCATTCGCCCCAAAACAGGCCTGGCCCTGGGCCAGAAGATCAGCAACACCGCCCGTATTTATTTCGACTTCAATGCGCCCATCGTTACCAATACCACTGTGACCACGGTGGCTTTGCATGTGGGCACAAAGCATCCTGTTCAGGATGCCGAATCTTGGCTGCGGGTTTCGCCCAGTCCGAGCACTGGGATCGTTCAAGTCCAGACGGGTGAAAAACTTCCTGGCCTATTGCGTGTTTTTAACGGCGTAGGCATGGAAATTCGCTCAAAGCGGGATTTTTCAGACAATGAAAGGCTGGATTTGAGTACTTTTCCGCCAGGCATTTACACCATTGAATGGCGTTCGGAAAAAGGGCAAACCAAAATCGGTCGCCTCATCCTATCGCAATAAAGCATAAATCTTGTCCAACACATTCGGCACCCTTTTTCGCATCACCACCTTCGGCGAATCCCATGGACCGGCCATTGGCTGTATCGTTGATGGCTGCCCGGCGGGCCTTGACTTTGATCTCGCGTTTATCCAACACGAGCTTGATCGCCGCCGCCCCGGGCAGAGCAGCATCGTCACCCAGCGCAAGGAAAGCGACACCGTGCAAGTATTGAGTGGGGTGTTTGAAGGGAAAACAACGGGTACGCCCATTGCTTTTTTGATCCCGAACGAAGACCAGCGCAGCCGCGATTACGACCACTTAGCCACCGCCTTTCGTCCCAGCCATGCCGACTATACCTGGGAAGCCAAATATGGCCACCGCGATCATCGCGGGGGCGGGCGCAGCAGTGCGCGGGAAACGGCCGCCAGGGTAGCTGCAGGCGCATTGGCCAAACTTTTCCTGAAAACGCAAGGCATTGCAATACAAGGCTATGTTAGCCAGGTCGGCCAACTTGCGCTCCAGGAAAACTATCAACAGCTCGATCTGAGCGCGACCGAGACCAACGATATCCGTTGCCCGGAGCCGGTCATGGCCATAAAAATGATCAACCTTATCCAAAAAGTGCGCAAGGCGGGCGACACGGTGGGCGGGGTAGTTTCCGCAGTGGTAACAGGCTGCCCGCCAGGCCTGGGCCAGCCGGTATTCGACAAGCTTCAAGCCGATCTGGGCAAAGCCATGCTCAGCATCAATGCAGCTAAGGGCTTTGAGTACGGCTCTGGCTTTGAAGGCGTGAAAATGCTGGGCTCCGAGCATAACGATCAATTTTTGCCACAGGAAGGCCAGCAAGGCATCCGTACCGCCACCAATCATTCCGGGGGTATCCAGGGGGGCATTTCCAACGGTATGGACATCTATTTCCGCGTGGCTTTCAAGCCCGTGGCCACCATCATGCGCGACCAGGAAAGCACCAACACAGCCGGGGAAAAGGTGACGGTCAAAGGCAAGGGCCGCCACGACCCCTGTGTGGTGCCGCGCGCGGTGCCCATCGTGGAAGCCATGACTGCGCTGGTGCTGGCCGACCACCTGCTGCGGGCAAGGGCAGACAAGCTTTGACTACCATCCAGCGCAATTGGGACGAGGCAAAAAGACCACCAGCAGTGTGCCTACATTATCAAATTACCCAATTATCAAATTATCAAATTAAAAAAAATGCTCCATCGCCTCCGTTCTGTCTGGCACCCCGATGAATACCAGGGTTGGGGCCGCAAATGCCGCTATTTTGAAGGCTGGTATTTCAAGCTGGTTTCGGCCGATGAACGCCATGCCTTGGCTGTTATCCCGGGCATTTCCATGGGAGAAGACGGAAAGCAGCACAGTTTTATCCAGGTGATGGATGGCAAGGCTTGTACAGCAGAATACCATCGATTTGAGGCAGGCGAATTCCGGCCATCGGCGCGCAGTTTTGAAGTGTTTGTGGGAAACAATTTTTTTTCGGGAGAAAAGATTCGCCTTGATTTGCCGGGTATTTCCGGGGAAATAAACTTCCGGGATACCCAGCCCTGGCCAAAAATGCTGGGCGCGCCGGGCATTATGGGCTGGTACTCCTTTGTGCCGTTCATGGAATGCAACCACGGTGTTGTAAGTCTGCACCATCAGCTTGAAGGGCAATTAAAAATCGCTGGTTCGACAACGGGCAGCAGCTTTGCAGATTTTAACGGCGGCAAAGGCTATATTGAAAAGGACTGGGGCCGCTCATTCCCACGCGCTTATGTCTGGATGCAGAGCAACCACTTCGATACCCACGACCGGGCTTCTTTGATGGCATCTGCGGCGCATATACCCTGGCTGAAAGGACATTTTATCGGTTTTATCAGCGGATTTTGGCTCGATGGAAAGCTGTTCAAATTCGCTACCTATACGGGTGCGAAGAAAATACTGAAGATCAATGATGAACAAGTTGAACTGCGCTTCAAAAACCCCAAAACTGAATTGCGGATTTTAGCAAGGCAAGCGCCTGGTACAGCGTTACATTCGCCGATTGGCGGGGAAATGACCGGGAAAATTCAGGAAAGCTTGCAAGCCGTTTTGCAGGTGGAGTTGCTGGAACGCGGCAAGCGCATTTTTGAGGGTGCCGGACGCAGCGCGGGACTGGAAGTTGCCGGCGATGTGGATATCTTGCTCGATTCGTGAAGGCATTCAAACCTGCTTATTGTTGCCATTGAATCAGTCTATCAGCTCCTGAAAAAACAACTGCTGGTTCGTCATATCAAAAGCGCAGAGGTTCCCAAGCCCTTCTTCCCGCCATAGCCTGGGGTCGCCGTACACGCAGCCCGTATCAATATCCAGGTATTGGAGTGCCTGAAGGTTCTTGTGCTGCATTTCCAGCGCCTCGCGGGTTATGGGTGTATGCCCGTGTACAATGATGCGGTTTCGGAGCCATTCGTAGCGGATGCCGGGATGCCAATGCCGCAGCCAGCACATTTCGGAGGTGTCGGAAAGGGGGTCTTCCAGGCTAAAGTCGAGGCCGGCATGTACCAATAAATAGTGGTCGACTTCCATGAAATAGGGCAGGTTTTCCATCCAGTCGAGGTATTGTCGGGGTATTTCGGCGCAAGTCTGTACCCCAAAGCTGTCGATGGTGTCCTTGCCATCCGTTTTAAGCCATTTTTCAAGGTAGGTAAAATTCCCGGCGGCAGCGCGGAGCACCAGTTCTTCGTGGTTGCCTTTCAGGCATTCTATGCGATACCCTGCCCTTTGCAGTGCCCATATCCGGTCAATAACCCCCTTGGAGTCGGGACCTCTGTCCACATAATCGCCGAGGAGGTACAAAACATCCGATTGGGAAAACGCAATTTGATCCAGCAGTGCCTCAAAGGTCTTGTTGCAGCCATGAATATCCGAAATAGCAAGTTCACGCATGTCTGATCATTGATGTGTGCGGGATACCGTCTTCGAGGTATGCTTCGCCGGTGGATTGAAAGCCGAAGCCTTCGTAAAATTTTAGGAGGTAGGTTTGGGCGCCTATTTTAATGGATTGGTTGCCAAAAAGTTGCAGGCAGGTCTCAATGCTTTTTTCCATCAACAACTTTCCGGCCCCGCTGCCCCGGACAGATGGGGAAGTCACCACCCGACCGATAGACGGGTATTCCGGGTATGCCAAACCCTTTGGCAGCAATCGGGTGTAACAAACCAATCTGCCGGCATCGTCGCGGCCCATCAAGTGCCAGCTTTCCAGGTCTTTCCCGTCGCAGTCCTGATATGGGCAGTTTTGTTCCACACAGAACACTTCCAGGCGCAATGCGAGGATTTCATACAATTGATAATTTGTCAGTTCCGGGAACGGAAGACAGGAGAAGTGCAGCATTTGTAGAAATTTTGGCAAAAATAAGGCAGATCATTGGGCAATTTTCCCCATTGGGGCATTACCTTGGCAAATGGTCAAACCATTTATGAAAAAGCGTGTTTCAGCACTAAAATTCACAACCATCAACGATAACATGAAGAAAGTTTTCTTATTGTCCGCCCTTCTCCTGGCCTTCTTTGCAACGGCCAATGCTCAAATCAAAACACCTGCGCCAAGCCCTGGCTGCAAGATCACCCAAGATGTCGGCTTGATCAAAGTCGATGTGGAATACTCCCGCCCGAGCGCCAAAGGCCGAAAAATTTTCGGCGACCTGGTACCCATGGGCGAGCTTTGGCGCACAGGCGCGAACGCCAGCACCAAAGTGACCTTCAGCGACGATGCCAGCGTTGGCGGTGTTGCGATCAAAAAAGGCACTTATGCCCTGTACACCATTCCAGGCGACAAAGACTGGACGATCATTTTTTACAAAGACATCAGCATTTGGGGCGCCCCCGCCGCTGCCGATTTCAAGGAAGACGAGGTAGCCGCCAGGTTCACGGCCACCGCCCTGCCCTTGCGCGACCAGGTGGAAACATTTACCCTCAATTTCAACAACCTGACCAACACGGGCGCCAACCTCGAACTGTCGTGGGAAAACACCAAAGTGCTGATCCCCATCAGCGTTGACACCGATGGCAAGGTCATGGCTGCCATCAAAACGACCATGAACGGCCCGGCTGCCAACGATTTCTACGCTTCGGCGCGCTACTATTACGAAGAGAAGAAGGATATGAACCAAGCCCTTGTTTGGGTGGACAAAGCCCTGGAAAAAGGCGGCGACAAGTTCTGGATCCTGCGTTTGAAAGCCAATATACTTGGTGAATTGGGTCGCTACAAGGATGCCATCGCTGTAGCGGAGAAAAGCACCGAACTCGCCAACAAAGAAGGCAACGCCGATTACCCGCGCATGAACGAGAAGAGTATCATGGAGTGGAGTAAGAAGAAGTGATGAGATATGAGTGATGAGTTATACTATGATTCGCCTGATTTTTGTGATTGAGCATGATTGATTCAACTGATCTTCAATTGATT
>CAZULM010000099.1:0-11867 GCA_964621185.1 uncultured Saprospiraceae bacterium
GCCGGAATTTGGAATTTTTGCTTAACTGATTGATTGTCATACCACAACAACACTATTTAAGTGGGGACATTCTTTATGTGGCTTGCTCTCCCAAGGATGTTTATAAAATGGATATCAGTGTGCCGAACCCTGTGCCTGAGTTGCTTACCTCTAGTCTTTCCGAACCAATCGGACTTGTGTTGAAAGGAACGAACCTCTATGTAAGTGAATATTCGAATGATAAAATAACAAAGATTGATTTAAGTGAGAGTCCAGTCGCAGTGACAACATTTGCTACAGGATTTTTCCTGCCTGCTGGCATGACGCTTAATGGTAATTATATTTATGTCGCGGAGTCCGGTAGGGTTAGCAGGATAGACATTACCCAACCGAACCCAACCCCAGAAACGGTAGTTTCAGGTCTTTCAGGATCAAGGCACGTAGCTTTTGATGGCATTGATATGTACATTGCAGAAGTAGTAGAGCCTTCTGGTTCAGCTGTTGGAAAAATCTCCGAGCTCCAAATCGGCCAGCCCGTCTTTTCCAATATAGGCGCCGTGTGTTCCGGCATGGTAACTGACGACCTGGGCGGCGCATCACCCACCGGCGGCAGCTACAGCGGCCCCGGCGTGACCGACAACGCCGACGGGGAAACCTTCAGCTTCAACCCAACCGTGGCCGGTGGCATTGGCAACTATACGGTTACCTATACATCCTCAAACGGCCAAACTGCAACCTCGACCATCAACGTAATAGCTCCGCCTACGGTGACCTACACGCCACCTGCCAACATCTCCTTAGATGCCGGCCCGCTGACACTCAGCGGCGGCATGCCTGCGGGCGGCGTATATTCAGGCCCCGGGGTGTCGGGGGGCAACTTCGACCCGGCAGTGGCTGGTGTTGGCACGCATATCCTCACATACACCTATACTGCTGGCTCGGGCCACGGATGCAGCGTATCCGCCTCGGGTTCTATCAAAGTGAATAGCCCCGACGATGCCTGCGCCGGCGCGACCGACATCAACAACCTCTTCACCGGTGCCCTCAACACGCCGGTCGTCTCTACCCAGTACGACAATACGGGCTATGATGCTGTCGGCGACCCGGACAATGGATATGAGTGCTTTTTCACCCCGGAAGTAAACCATACCATCTGGTACAGCTTCACGGGCACCGGCCACACTTACCGCATCCGCTCCGTGGAGTGTGCGCCCAATGACAATTACCTCCATGACGCAGGCGCAGCAGTTTATTCCGGGGATTGCGGCAACTTAACTCCGATTGAATGCAATGATGATGAAAACTTTTCTAATGACATTTTTAATTTCAGACTTGAGGTCGCAACCCAGGCTGGTGTAAACTACCGCCTGATGGTGGATGGAATCCCTAATGCAAACTTCCCAATTTTTCAAGGCAAATTCTGCCTCGAAGTGACCAAAACCGCCCTCAGCGCCGTCACCAACATCGAAGAGACGGGTATCCAGCTTTTCCCCAACCCCACCACGGGCGAAATCCAGCTCCGCAACGTACAGGCCGATGCCGTGCAGGTGCACGACAACATGGGCCGCTTAGTGCTGACGCGGGAAAACCCCGGCACGAGCATCGATATCTCCAGCGCGCCGGCGGGCGTGTACTTCCTGAAGATCATGGAAGCAGGGAAGGTGTACTCGGCACGGGTGGTGAAGGAGTAGCCATTTTTTCTGTCCGCATATTGTACAATGAAACCGAAAGGCTGTCATCCCGAACGGAGTGAGGAAACTGCGCCGTGTTCCCTCACTCCGTTCGGGATGACAGCCCGGCTTGCCGCTACTGTACAATATATGGAAACAGGTGCTTTTTGATAAGCACCGGGAACCTGCCAACCGGGCTTGAGTGCTTGGTTGGCGGGTTTTTGTGTCTTGTGCATGGATTCTTATGAGAATGACAAGGGGGCATACGGGGCAATTGGGGCTGCCATCCTGATGCACGACGCCTCCCATTACCGTTTCCAGCACCTGAAAAACCACTTTTCCCATAAATTTCGCCCCAAATTTCCGCATTTCAAAAACTTCTCCTATATTTGTAGCGAAAATTCGCTAATTCAAAATTCAATCAATATCCTACAACATTATGTCTGCAGCAATTGCCAATACCGATGTCCTGACCGGCGGCCAATTCCTCATTCGTGAAAGCCGCCCCGAAGATGTGTTCATCCCCGAGGAGTTCAACGAAGAGCAGTTGATGGTCAAACAAATGGCCGAGGACTTTCTCAAGAACGAGATCGACCCGAACCGGGAAAAGATCGAAAAACAGGAGCCAGGGCTTACCCCTTCGCTCCTCAAAAAAATGGGGGAGCTGGGCTTGCTCGGCGCGCACATGCCCACCGAATACGGGGGCATGGAGCTCGACACCAACACCAATACCGTCATCGCCGATGTTTTCGGCTCACTGGGCTCTTTCAGCGTCCCATTCGCTGCCCACACAGGCATCGGCATGTTGCCCATCCTGTACTTCGGCACGGAAGCCCAGAAGCAGCAGTTCTTGCCGGGGCTTATCACGGGCGACCTGAAGGCAGCCTACTGCCTCACCGAGCCGGGCTCCGGCTCTGATGCGCTCAACGCAAAAACCCGCGCCGACCTGAGCGCCGACGGATCCCATTATGTTGTGAGCGGCCAAAAGATGTGGATATCTAACGCGGGCTTTGCCGACATATTCATCGTGTTCGCCAAAGTAGGGGGCGAAAAGTTTACCGGATTTGTCGTTGACGCGAAATCGCCCGGCATCACCCTCGGCAACGAGGAAGACAAGCTCGGCATTAAAGGTTCCTCCACGCGCCAGGTCTTTTTTGAAAACGTGCAAGTACCTTCTGAAAACGTGCTGGGTCAGGTCGGCAAAGGCCACCTGATCGCCTTCAACGCCCTGAACATAGGCCGTTTCAAGTTAGGCGTGATGTGCATGGGAGGCAACAAAGTAGTGCTGAAAATGGCCGCCACCTATGCCAACGAGCGTCATCAATTTGGCCAGCCCATTGGCAATTTCGGGGCCATCAAATACAAGCTCGCCGAGATGGCCATCCGCAATTTCGCCACCGAGAGCGCCACGTACCGCTGCTCCCAACTGATGCAGGACAAAAAAGCCGCCGAATCTGAAGCCGGCAAGCCTTTCGGACAGGCTACACTGGAAGCTGCCGAAGAATTCGCCATCGAATGCTCCATCTTGAAAGTGCTGGGCTCTGAAGTGACCGATTACTGCGTGGACGAAAACGTGCAGATCCACGGCGGCATCGGCTTCAGCGAGGAATATCCCGCCGCCCGCGCCTACCGCGACAGCCGGATCAACCGCATCTATGAGGGTACCAACGAGATCAACCGCCTGCTCATGGTCGATCAGCTCTTCAAGCGTGCCCTGAAAGGCGAACTGGACATCGTGGGCCCGGCCTGGGCCGTGCAAAAGGAACTGGCTTCCATGCCCTCCTTCGAAAAACTGGAGGGCGTTTACGCCGAAGAGACCAAAGCCATCTCCGATTTCAAGAAGATCATCCTGATGACGGCCGGCGGCGCCGCTAAGATGCAGATGGACGGCAAGCTGAACCTGAAAGAAGAGCAAGAGCTCCTGATGAACTGCGCTGACATGCTTATCGACCTGTTCGCTGCCGAATCCATGCTGCTGCGTGTGAAAAAGCTCGCCACCATGTCGGAAAAGCCACAGACGCAGGAAATTTACGATGCGATGCTGCAAGTGTACCTGCACGATGCCACCGCCCGTATGGCCAAAAACGCTACTGATGCCATCGCCTCATTTGCAGAGGGCGACCTGCAGAAGACTTTCCTGATGGGCCTGAAGCGCTTTGTGAAGTACCCGCCGGTGAACGTGAAGGAAAAGCGCCGGATGGTTGCGGATGCGGTGCTGAAGCATGGGGGATGGTGTTTTTGACTAGATTTCTTCCAACCACTGCTTTTTGACCAGGAAAAAGATTGACGAATGGCGAGTACATGATTTTCGATTGTCGAACTACTCGCCATTCGTCAATCAATTATCTTCATAAGGTGTTTTGCCACCAAACCACCGCATTTTGACCATATTTCTTTCCCAGTCCCATCGCCATTTCTTCCGGGATCCCAGCCGCGCAAAACCCGTGCTCTACCGGCCACGCGCCGTCAGGACTGATGTTCCTGGCCGGGAACAGTAGGGTAGTGCAGGCCACCAAATTCTCGTTCAGAGCTGCGTTTCGGGCCTCGTTTTCCTTTTCGCCCAACAATTGCGAGAAAGGGTTGCTGGCCGTGATGATGGCGAAGTTTTCGATATTCTCCTGCAGTAAAAAATGAATAAAGGGAGAATCCGTCTCGCCGATGCGCACAAAACTGCCTATTTCACCCGGCCAGCCAACCCAATACTGCGTGGCCAGGTAGGCCGCTAAAAGCCGTTGGTCGAGCGTTGAGGCAGAATCTTCTACCAATCTTATGATTACGCTGGGTTTTGACATACTTTTGCGCGCCTTTTCAAGTGAGGAAACCCAAACACTTGGTTTTCAGGCATAAAGATAATGGAAGAGAATCAGAACAAATTTACCACGATGATCGGCATGGGGCTGATCTTCTTGCTCTTGTACCTGTGGATGCAAACCTCCGCGCCGCCGCCGAAAGCTCCGGATGCTCAAAACACAGCTACTCAGTCCGACACCCAGGCAACCCAAGCGCAACAGCCTGCAAGTCAAGCCCCTGTTGCCGATCAGCCAGTTCCAGCCGCGCCAAGCGCCGAAGCGCAAAATGCGGTTGCCGTGGCACAATACGGGGCTTTTGCAGCCGCTTCCACGGGCGCCGAACAAAAAGAAGTGCTGGAGAACGACTTGGTGCGCATAACCTTCAGCAGCAAGGGCGGCCGCATCATAGAGGTGCTGGTCAAGAATTTTGAAAAGATCAACACCGATACCGCAGGAAAAGACTTGCACTCCCCGCTGCGCCTGCTGGAAGACGAAAAAAACGTGTTCGGCTATGAATTGCCCGTGAACGGGACGGTGAACGGAAAGGTATTTACCGGCGACCTGTATTTCAACATGGTCAAAAACGGCAACACCCTTGTATTTCAGGCCGATGCCGGGAACGGGCGCTATTTCGAACAGTCGTACACCCTTGCGCCCGACAACTATAAATTAGACTACAAAATTGGCGGCAATGGTTTGAACCAAATCCTGTCGCAAAACCAGCTGCGCTTTGTCTGGCACAACTACCTCGACAAGCTGGAGCGCAACCAGACCTACGAACGCACCATGTCGTCGGTGTACTACAAGGTGGCCGACAAATCGACCGATTATTGCAACTGCCGGGAAGACGACGTGAAAAGCCTGGGCGACAAACAGGTGAAATGGTTTGCGCACAGCAACCAGTTTTTCAACACGGCGATCCTCGCCCGGGACTTCTCATTCGCTGATTTTGTCGGCGAAACGAAGGTGTTCGGCCCTGCGGAGGCAGACTTGAAGCTCTTGAAAACCTCTGCCCTGGTAACCCTGAACAACGGGGCGGCCAATATGACCATCTACACAGGCCCCAACGAGTTCGAGCGGCTGAAAGCGGAGGGGCACTCGCTGCAAGACATCATCCCATTCGGCGCGAGCATCTTCGGCGCCATAAACCGCTGGGTGATACATCCCATCTTAGATTTGCTGTCGATGCTGTTCAGCAGCAAGGGCATCGTTATCCTGATGCTGACCCTGCTGGTGAAGCTCTTGTTGTATCCCCTGACCTACCGCATGGTGCTGAGCCAGTCGAAGATGGCTGCCCTGAAGCCCCGGCTCGACGAGCTGAAGAAAAAATTTGGCGACGACCAACAGGCCATGAGCATGGAGACCATGAAGCTTTACAGCGAGTTCCGGGTCAACCCCCTCGGCGGCTGCTTGCCCATCCTGCTGCAGATGCCGATCTGGTTTTCCCTGTACCGTTTCTTCCCGGCTGCCATAGAGTTCCGGCAGCACAGCTTCCTTTGGGCCACCGACCTTTCGAGCTTCGACAGCATCATGCAGCTGCCCTTCGAGCTGCCCTTTGGCGCGGGCAGCCACCTGAGCCTGTTCACCATCATCTGGGTGGTGACCACACTGTGGTACACCTGGTATTCCATGAAACAGATGGACGCGACCAGCATGCAGAGCGACCAGATGAAGGTGATGAAGTACATGCAGTACACCATGCCGGTGTTCTTCATGTTCTTCTTCAACTCATTCGCTTCAGGCCTCACGCTCTACCTCTGTTTCAGCAACATCCTCAACATCCTGCAAACGGTGGTTACCAAAGAATACGTGATCGACAAGGAAAAGATCATGCAAGAGCTGGAAGCCAACCGCAACAAGCCCAAAAAGCAGGGCGGCTGGCGGCAGAAGTTTGAAGAGACGATGAAAGAACAGCAGCGCTTGCAGGCGGAGAAGCTGAAACAGCAGCAGGGGAAGAAGAAGAAGTAGGGGGGGAATATGCTTATGTCATCTGTTTCTCGGATATTAGCAGACCCAATCTGTTCACCGCGTCCACAGCGACAAAGTCTGCTTGTTGCGAAAAGTGCCTTGAGGCATTTTTGACCAATGTTTTCATGGTTTGGTCGGGCATGTCAACTAGGGCTATTTCTCGCATCGCAAATTCCTTCGATGATTCGCTGATCGCTTGGATTTTTGCGACGAGGCCGAGCCAGGAATCGAATAAGTGTTTGTCTTTCAGGGGAGGGGCGTTTTCCTCCATACTTTCGATCACCCTGTTGCGCAGTGTTGTGGCTACTGCTATGGATGTTTGGGCGTGTTTGTGAAGCAGCGCCTCGTGCCCCAACGTGTATAAAATAATTGAAGGCGCCTCAATCAAGGACAGCTTGTCCAATGCCACTTCCACAACGGTTGTATCATTGTCAACCATAGCTTTTATGGCAATATTTTTTATACAATCGCTAATTTCGACGCGCAAGTATGAGTAATTTTCGCCCCCGTTTCTAAAGGCTTTATCATTAGCGAGCGTCAGGATTTCCATCACTTTTTCCACATTCAGCCTGCTGAATTTGCCTTTTTCGAGGTCGATGCTTGCGCACACGATGTGCCGGAGTATCTCCCCGATCAAGCGTGTGTCGCGCTTTTCAAAGTCAAGGAGTTCCTCCACGAGCCGTTCGCATTCTTTTAAAAATATTTCCTTTTTTGTCCCGGGCGAAATCTCCTTTCCTAGGATAGCCAAATCTTCCAAATCCCTCCCTTCCTTTTTTGTGTTGTTTTTTATATTGTGAAGGGCATTCGTTACGATCCTTTCAGAGAGGTTTTTTTCGACATTTTTCATCGAATCAAATTTCCCTCTGAAGTACATCCCTCCATTTACCAGTATGGTTATGACAATCAACAGGATAGCAAGCGCCCCAATGCCGTCCAAATGTTCGTTTTCAAGGACTTTGTTTACGCTTGGGTTGCTGATTACAAATAGAAAAAGGATCAAAATGATAAGGAAACTGAAATGGCCCCATCCCTTTTCAAAGCGTTCGTTATATACGTGCCTTAACCCATCTGGAATGAATGTTTGGAAAATAAGGGCTGGTATCCCCATGACAAACACCAGATAAGTAATGGCTATGCTGATTGCAGAGGATTGCCATTCGTCATTTAAATACGGACCTTCTAGCCTTATCAGGGTGCTTGGATATAAAATGATATAGCAAAAGAAAACATGAAATGCAGAATATTTTAGCGCCATATTGTTTGATTTTTTAAGGGGGCGTTTTAAGATTTGTACACTTTCAAAATAAAGTCAATGAAATCATTTTCGTCGAATGTTTCAGTCTTCATTTTGAAGTTGTCCTTTTTTAGGCTTATTGGATATTCCTTCAGTCCTGGGTTTTCTTCCCACAGTTCAATGCTGAACACTCCGAATTTTGTTTTTTTAAGGTGCGCAAACCGGTTTGAAATATTTTCAAAGATATTCTTTAGCAAGATATAGCCAAATTTTCGCTCCCCAGCGTCGTATTCCTTGTTCCACATGTCATCGGGGCCTGGGGGCATGCGCAAGTCAACGATCACAACATCATAAGGTTTCCTCAGGAGTCGGTCGTAGGCTTCGCTGGCATTTCGGGCAAAGTCAGGTGCGAGCTCTCCGTTCATGCGCAAAGCCATTCGGAACTCAGCGAGGTCGTGGTCAAGGTTGTCGTCGATCCAAAGTAGTTTAATCATTGTTGTGCAAGGGGTAAAGTGATGGTTATTTTTGTGATAAAGGGATGGTTGTATGCGGTTGGAGGGTTCCCTGCTGTGGGCTCTGAGGTGAGAGTGATCAACCCTCCGTGGTTTTTTACGATATTGAGTGTGTCGTGGAGGCCAATCCCTGTCCCAGCCCTACCTTTGTCATCCGATTCCCTCCCGCGTTTGCCAAATTGGAATATTACGCCACTCTCAATTTCTTCTTTTCGAATCGGAACCCCCCAATTTTCGAATGTTACTTCTACCTTGTTCTGTCTTTTTTCCACCTTTATGTTTACCCAAGGCTGCGACTGCAAGCCTTTTGTCCAACTGTACTTGATAGCGTTGTGTATCAGGTTGTAAAATGCCCTGTTGAGCGAATTGGCATGGCAATGCACAAAATACTCCTCCCTCAAATTGAAGTGGCGGTGAATCAAAACCTTTCCAGAGGCGGCAAATTCTTCCAGGTATCTGGAAGCTTCCGACAAAATTGGTATAATATTTTGTGTTTTGAATTCCTCCTTCCCCTTATCACCGCGAAGCAAAAAATTACGGAGGTACTTGAAGTCGTAAATGCGTGAGTTCAGCTCTGAAACCGAAATGGACAATGCGCTTAATGTGCTGATCATCATTAAGTTGTTCACTTCATTGCTCATATTCCTTAACAACTCTTTAGGGAGCGAGAACTGCTTGAGCGTTTCGATTTGACGGCGCATTTCAACGAGTTTCCTGCGTCCCCAGATGGCCACATCCTGATCGTCCACCTGGCGGTCTTCCTCTTCGGGCGGCCCATCCGACAAGTCTTTGAAATGTTTGCGCAAAGCCATTAGTGGTTCTTTCTTGATGCCCCTTTCTTCAATCAGCAATGCAAGCCTTTTAACATGGGCCTCTAATTGTTTTTGGTGGCTTTTCATTTCAATTTGCGCCAAATCACGGTTTATTTGGCGTTCGCCTTCCCGCATAAAATTGCTGCCGTGTGCTTTGATGAGCGCGTAAAGGGTTTTTCTCAAGCCGTCAACAGTTGCGATGTAGGTATGCAGTATGGCTCCAAAATTTGTTTCAAGCTCGTGACGCTGTTTCCCGACGTGGTCGGTCAGGTCATATACGGCACCTACCCTGATATTTCCATTGCCCCCCTCCACATGATGGACGTTCACAACAACATTCTTTTTATCGCCATTTTTCTGTTGAATCTCCATATAATAGTCCATCAATGGCTGGTTGTTCGAAGCCGCTTTATCCAGCTCAGCTCTATAAGCATCATAAGTTGATTCGTTTATGTTTTCAATATTGGCCGGTTTCCCAATAATATCGCTTACAGATTCAAAGCCGTGTATTTTTGCAAAGGTTGCATTCACTCGGGAATACAATTCCCCTTTGGAGGTCTTGGTGATCAGAAATAGCCCAACTGGCAAGTCGTCCTGGAGAGTTTCGAAAGTAATGTCCCTTATCACCCCTTTCACCCTTGATATTCTTCCATGTTCCCAGCTAGTAGTGCTGCAGGTCAGTTTCGCTATTACCATGGCATCGTCCAAGCGCCTCAGTTTAATCTGGACATCGCGCAAATGCCGTTTTTCCAAAATATCTTTTAATAGTGCCGGAGAGGCTCCTTCGTCCCATAGGAAATCTATTACCGAACGCCCCAAAATATCCAGGTGATTGTCAAACCCAAGAATATCACCTACGGCATGGTTACAGCTCGTCACCTTCAAATGCCTATCTACTTCAAAGAAACCGGCTTTCATGTCGGCGATAAAGTCTCCAAACCATTCAGACTCTGAAAGGCTGTCGGTCAGATTGAGCATTGCTTGTAGGGCATCCTGCTCGTCAAAAAAAGGTTTGGAGGAAAAACGGACCCAGTGGTGCTGGCCATTGATATTAAGCTTGGCATGGAGTTTTTCAACCCAGGTTCCCTTTTCTGCTTTATGGAGGTTTTCAAGAATGTACTCCCTCTCGCTGGGGTCTTCATAGCAATTTGAAATATCAAACTCCCTTAAATCCCCCTTAATGTTGAAGAATTCCAAGGCTCTTTGATTTGCAAATATTACACTGCCATCCGGCCGGCTCACAAAAATGGTGAGGGGTAAGGCGGATATCTGCTCAAAAGCTGCCTCCACTTCCTGGAGCAATGTTGGCGAAAGGGGTGTATCCATGTCCTTGCTGTTCAGTTGTTGAATGGGAAAAATGACCTTCACGCAAAACCAGATCGCCAAATGTATGATTCTCCCGTTACTTTGTATGGCAAAATATTGTTTTTTGTTAAAAAACTTCGCAATCCTGCCCGCCTGCGCCCTAACTTTGTGCCTTTCCATGCGTTTTTTTGGCATGATACCACGCCCGAAGCGCCATAACTATACCTCACGCCGCTTGGTTTTGTGCATACCGATCTTTGTAATCAATTGAAGATCAGTTGAATCAATCATACTTAATCACAAAAATCAGGCGAATCATAGTATAAAACTGTCTCCTTTTGATAAACCTGCTGTCCGACACCGTTACCAAGCCCAGCCCAGCCATGCTGAAGGCCATGATGGCCGCCGAGGTAGGCGACGACGTGTTCCGCGAAGACCCCACCGTAAATGCCTTGGAAGCGAAGGCCGCCGCCCTCTTCGGCCACGAAGCGGCCCTCTTCTGTCCCAGCGGCACCATGACCAACCAGATCGCCCTCAAAGTGCATACCCGGCCCCTCGACGAGGTGATTTGCGACGAGATGAGCCATATCTATCAGTACGAAGTGGCGGGCTATGCGTTCAATTCCGGCATAGGGGTCAACCTGCTCCAGGGAGAAAACGGCATTGTCAGCGCCGAAATAGTCGAAAAGGCCATCAAACCGGAATACGACTGGCTGCCGCGCAGCACCTTGGTCGTACTGGAAAACACCTGCAACAAAGGCGGCGGCAGCATTTACCCGATAGAAAACATCTTGGCGATCAAGCAGGTATGCGCCAAGCACAAAATGGCCCTGCACCTCGACGGGGCCAGGATATTCAACGCCCTGGTGGAAACAGGCGAATCGCCACAGCAAATCGGCGCGGCTTTCGACAGCATCTCGATATGCCTGAGCAAAGGACTGGGCGCGCCGGTGGGCTCTTTGCTCATCGGCAAGCAGGATTTTGTGGCCGCTGCCCGACGCGTGCGCAAGGTGATGGGCGGTGGCATGCGCCAGGCAGGTTATCTGGCCGCCGCAGGCATTTACGCCCTCGACAACCACGTGGAACGCCTGCGCGACGACCATGCCCATGCGCGACGGCTTGCCGCGACGCTGGCTGAACTGCCCTACGTCTCAAACATCAGGCCCGTACAGACCAATATCGTGATCTTCGACCTTAACCCTCCTGCTAACACCGCCCAATTTCTTGACTATCTGCTGAAAAACGGCGTCAAAGCCTCGGCATTTGGGCCCAGCACCATCCGTTTTGTGACGCATTTGGATGTGACGGGAGAGATGATCGGCAGGGCGATTGAAGTGCTTCGTGGGTTTGTTGCATAATTCCAACAGCGTTTCACGGAGGTGTTTTCACCACGAAGGTTTTTATTCACCACAGCGTTGCGCAGAGGTTTTTTCACCACAGAGTTGCGCAGAGTTCCACAGAGGTAACGCAGAGGTTTTTTCACCACAGAGTTGCGCAGAGTTCCACAGAGGTAACGCAGAGGTTTTTTCACCACAGAGTTGCGCAGAGTTCCACAGAGGTAACGCAGAGGTTTTTTCACCACAGAGTTGCGCAGAGTT
>CAZULM010000100.1:0-11754 GCA_964621185.1 uncultured Saprospiraceae bacterium
GCAGCGCCGTCGTCCAGGGGCCGTTGCCGAACGGCGCGGTGCGGTCAAGCTCCACCATGTAGTCGTCGAAGCAGCCGTAGCTGCCCTCCAGCACGTCGTCCGGCTTGACCTCGCCCGTGCAGCTCGCCGGCAGCGAGATGTTCACCAGGTCGTTGCAGTTCAGCGTGGCCGGCGTCGCGACGATGTGCGCCACCGTCGATACGCTCTGGATGCAGCCGGGGTCGTTCGGCCCGAAGGCCTTGGGGACGCCGCCGTTCACGGTATAGACGATCGTGTGGTTGCCCACGCCCAGCTGGCTGGGGTTGAACTGCGTGGCCGGGACACCGTTGATCGTGAACGCCTGGCTCGTGATGTTCGCGTCGCCGGGGTCCCCGACAAGGTTGAACGCCGGGCTGAACAGGCAGAAGTTCGGGCTCAGGTCGGAGGTGATCGAGGGGTTCGGGTACGCGCAGCTGTTGCCGATGGTCAGGAAGGTGCCCTGGCTGTTGCTGACGGTCACGCTGTAGCCCAGCGCGTCAACGTGGATGCCCTTGAGCTCGAACATGTTCATCGCAGGGCCCAGGTTCGTCAGCGTGAAGCCGTTGGTGATCGGTTGGGGAGCATTCGGCGGCGCCGGGCTTGTCGAAAGGTACAGGCCGGTGGCATTGACAACCGTCCAGACCTGGGTGCCGGGCGCGTTCACCTTGATCGTCTCGTCGAACTGGCCGTTGGTCAGCGTGGTGGCGTTGTTCTTGCAGACACAGGGGTCTGCGATGGCCACTGTGCAGTTGAACGTCGTGACGGAGACAGAGCCCGTCATCACAGCAGTGCAGCCGCCTTGAGTATGTGTTGCAATGACGGTGTAGGTGCCAGCGAGCTGAGGGCCAAAGCTGATGGCAGCACCTGTGCCGGCGACCGGCGCGCCTACTGGGTTGCCGTTCAGCCGGAGTTGATAGCTGACATTGGTCTGCGAGCCGCTCAAGCCAACGGGCACACCGGAAATATCCGTCGTGCAGACCTGGCCGCCGCCGGTTACCGCAAAAGCTTGTGGCACGGGGTTGACCGTGATGGTGAAGGTTATTGGCGCACCGGTGCAGGTAGTGCCGCCTGATGTAAAGCTCGGCGTTACGGTAATAGTAGCTACTACAGGCGCGTTGGTGGCATTGATGCCCGTAAAGGCAGCTATGTTGCCTGTGCCCGCCGCCGCGAGGCCGATGCTGGTGTTGTTGTTCGTCCAGTTGAACACCGCGCCAGCGGGGGTGCCCGTGAAATTTACCGCAGTAGTCATCGTGCCGGCACAAACGGCCTGGTTGGCCACTGCGTTGACGGTCGGGGTCGGGTTGGCAGTGACGGTCGCGGAAGTTGTGGCAGTGCAACCGATGGCATCCGTAACTGTTACCGTGTAGGTGCCAACCGCCAAGTTCATGATATTTTGGGTTGTGGCGCCGTTCGTCCAGGAATAAGTATAGCCAGGAGTGCCGCCGCTTACTGTAAGCGTGATCATGCCCACACTCTGACCAGAACAAGTTGGTTTTACTGTTGTGCTCAACATGATGAGCGTAGATTGGGCTACCGTGGCAGATGCTGTTTTGGTACAACCGTTGGCATCGGTGACGGTTACGGTGTAGGTGCCTGCACCAAGGCCCGAAAGGTTTTGGGTAGTGGCGCCGTTTGTCCAGGAGTAGGTATAGCCCGGCACTCCGCCGTTGACGGTGAGGGTCACGGTGCCGTTGTTGACACCCGCACATGCGGGTGTTGACGAGGTGCTCAATACAATGGCGGTGGGTTGGGTTATGGTGGCAGAAATTGACTTGGTGCAGCTATTAGCGTCTGTTACCGTGACAGTATAGGTGCCAGCAACAAGCCCCGAGATGTTTTGGGTTGTTTGGCCACTTGACCAGAGATAAGTGTATGGTGTCACCCCGCCGGTCACGGTCAGGGTTATGGAGCCTGTCGCGGCGCCGTTGCACAGTACGTTCACTTGTGTGGTGCTGAGGGTCAATGCTGCAGGCTGCGTGATCGTTGCCGAGATCGTTTTGGTACAGCTATTTGCATCTGTGACGGTAACGGTGTAGGTGCCGGCAACCAAGCCGGAAATGTTTTGCGTGGTGGCCAGGTTTGACCAGGCGAAGGTGTAACCAGGTGTGCCGCCAGAGACGCTCAGGTTGATCGAGCCTGTTGCGTTGCCGTTGCAGAGCACATTCACTTGGGTGGTGCTCAGCGCGATCATCGTCGGCTGGGTAATGGTGGCTGATGTGCTCTTTGTGCAGGAATTTGCGTCTGTCACCACAACTGTATAGGTGCCCGCAGCAAGGTTGGAGATGTCTTGGGTAGTAGCGCCGTTTGACCAAAGGTAAGTATAGGCAGGGACACCTCCGCTTACCGTCAAGTCGATGGAGCCTGTGGTAAAGCCATTGCACAATACGTTCACCTGCGTGGTACTCAAGAGGAGCATGCTAGGCTGTGTGATCGTGGCAGATATAGTCTTTGTGCAAGCGTTGGCATCTGTTACGGTTACCGTGTAGGTGCCGGCAACAAGGCCGCTTAAATCCTGTGTGGTGGCCATATTTGACCATGCGTAAGTGTAGGCTGGCACGCCCCCTGAAACCGTCAAGTCGATGGAACCGGTAGCAGCCCCATTGCACAACACATTGACTTGGGTGGTGCTCAGCACAATTGCGCTTGGTTGGGTGATGGTTACTGATGTAGTCTTGGTGCAGGAATTGGCATCTGTCACCGTGACAGTATAGGCGCCGGCAACAAGCCCAGACAAATCTTGGGTCGTGGCCAGATTTGACCAAGCGTAGGTGAAGCCAGGTGCGCCGCCAGAAACGGTCAGGTCAATAGAGCCCGTGGCATTGCCGTTGCACAGCACATTGACTTGAGTGGTGCTGAGCACAATGGCCGGCGGCTGTGTAATGGTGACAGAGGCCGTCATCGTGCATAAAGCAGCGTCCGTCACTGTTACAGTATAAGTAGCTGCTGCCAAGTTTGAAAGGTCTTGGGTAGTAGCACCGTTTGACCAGGCATAGGTATAGCCAGGCGTGCCGCCAGAAACAGTCAAGTCGATAGAGCCCGTGGCATTGCCGTTGCATTGAACATTGACTTGCGTGGTGCTAAGCATAATAGCAGGGGAGGCGACAACTGTAACGCTGGCGGTCTTGGTGCAACTGTTCGCATCTGTGACAGTAACGGTGTATGTGCCTGCTCCAAGTCCGGAAAGGTCTTGGGTAGTAGCGCCATTGGACCATGAATATGTGTAGCCAGGGGTGCCCCCTGAAACGGTCAGGTCCACAGTACCCGTGCTGCCAGCACCGCAAGACGGGGTGGATGTCGCGCTTGCCGTCAATACCGGAGGCTGGGTGATGGTGGCTGAAACGGTTTTCGTGCAAGCGTTGGCATCTGTCACGGTAACGGTGTAGGTGCCGACCGCCAGGCCCATAATGTTTTGCGTAGTGGCCATGTTCGACCAGGCGAAGGTGTAGCCTGGCGTGCCGCCCGATACAGTCAGGGTAATGGAACCAGTCGCGCCACCGTTGCACAGCACGTTTACCTGTGTGGTGCTCAGTACAATGGCGGAAGGCTGTGTGACGGTTGCCGAACTGGTTGCCGTTAGCCCAAACATATCGGTAACGGTTACGGTATAAGTGCCAGCCGTCAAGCCCATAATATCTTGGGTTGTTGCCCCATTCGACCAGGCATAAGTATAGGGCGGTGTGCCGCTGGAAACACTCAGGTCGATGGCGCCGTTGTTGCCACCGTTGCAGGTAACATGGGTGATCGTACGGGTAAGCACGGGCGGGAAGCAAAGGGAAAGGGGTACGCCGGTCACGTTTACGTTATCAATAGTGACTACTTCATTGTTGGAGTTGTCGCTGACACAAATGCGGACTTTTAACGTATTGCCAGCAGTGACCGCAATTGAAGAAAAGCCTGTAAAATTGGCCTGTGTCGCGGAGCCGTTGTTGTCGCCCATTGCATTGGTATATCGAACCGTAAAAGCCGGGTCGCCATTGGCGCCAATAATGTTCGGGTGCCGCACCCAGGCGCCGCCATTGATCTGATATTCTACGTTGATATACTCTTGGGGGTTGATTTGGTTGTTGTCGAATCCGACCCAGGTCAAGTCGGCCCAGATGGCGACGTTGCCAGTGCCATTGACATTGATGGTGGGGCTGATCCAGCAGACTTCCTCATCGAGGTCTATGGATTCCAATTTTCCGGCAGGGGTAGTTTGAAAATAGTCGTCATTTTCACGACCTGCTCCCCAGGGGCTAAGCGTCCAGGTTGGGCCGGCAAGGTCATTCACCATATTCATCAGGTAACCTTTGTTGGGTACGCTGAAGTTTTCGAGGTAAGGGCCATCCGGGGTATTGCCCACTACATACGAGGCAGATGAGGTACACGGCGGCATGGAGCTATCGGAAATGGTGACCGTGTAAGTGCCTGGCGCGAGCCCGCTGCGGTCTTGCGTGGTGGCGCCGCCCGTCCAGGCATAGGTGTACCCCGGGTTGCCGCCACTGACGCTCAGGTCGATGGCGCCATTGGGCTGCCCGCAAGAGGCAGGGAAGGTAAAGGCGCTTTGGACGATGGGCGAATTTGTAATGGTCGCGCTTGCAGTTTGGGTACAGGAGGCGTTGTCCGTAACGGTTACGGTATAAGTTCCAACAGCCAAACCCATGACATCCTGTGTTGTCGCGCCTGTGGTCCAGGAATAGGTATAAGGCGCCATGCCGCCGCTGACGCTCAGGTCGATAGAGCCAGAATTGGCGCCGTTGCAGACAATGTTTTTTTGCGTTGTGGTCAGCACCGGCTGGGCGCATCCGCTATTCACCCCAGTCACATTGACATTGTCGATGGTGACAAGTTCGTTGTTGGAGTTGTCGCTGACACAAATACGAACCTTCACCGTATTTCCTGCCACAACTGCAATGGAACTAAAACCTGTAAAATCCGCCATGGTGGCAGAGCCGTTGTTGTTCCCCATAGCATTTGTGTACCGCACCGTATAAGCGGGATCTCCGTTGGCGCCAATGATATTGGGGTGACGTACCCACGCACCGCCATTGATTTGATATTCAACATTGATATATTCAAGCGGATTGGTTTGGTTGTTGTCTAAACCCGTCCAGACGATATCAGCCCAAATTGAAATATTGCCTGTTGCCGTTACCGTCAATTGGGGGCTTGTCCAGCAAACCTCCATGTCTATGTCGATGGATTCGAGTTTCCCGGCGGCAGTTGTCTGGAAATAATCGTCATCGCCCCGGCCCATGGCATCGGTCGGGTCGGTAGTCCAGGGCGAAAGCGTCCAGTCAACGCCGGTGAAATCATTGACCTGGTTGATCAGGTACCCCTTGTTCGGCGTACTGAAAGTTTCTGTGTACTGTGCATTGACGGAAAAAGCCATCAAAGAAAAAACGAGAAGCAGTAAATGTTTTACCATTGGAATTCCATTGATATTAAAATACAAAAAGCGCAAATACCGGATGATATTTGGCTGAAAGCAGGAAAAAATGGAATCTGAAAAGGAGAGTGTCTCCCAAAGGAAAGCCATCTTTTCATGAGTAGGGGATTAAAGGTACAAAGAAAAACAACGCAAAGATGGTTCCAAATTATGGAAAATTAAAGCATCCCGATTTTTATATTGGAAAAGTTTGTACAATTGCACAGTTTTCCCAAGAGCTGAAATCAATAATTTCAATTAATTTCGATACATCCTGCATCATGGAAGGTTTTTTTATGGCACAGATAACGCTGTTTGCCGGCAACTTTGCGCCTGTGAACTGGATGCGTTGCGAGGGGCAATTGCTCGCGATCAGCCAATGGGACGCCCTTTTTGCCCTGATCGGCACCACTTACGGCGGCGATGGCCAAACGACGTTCGGGCTGCCCGATTTCAGGGGGCGTATCCCGGTAGCCACAGGCCCTGGCTCTGGGCTTTCCAATTTTAGCCTTGGTGAGCAAGGCGGTGCCGAAAGCCAAACGATAACGACAAACCAGATGCCCGCACATTCCCATACAGCAACGGCTGTAATCCGAGCAAGCACGGGCAATGCCACCACCAACAGCCCCAACGGCAACGCCCCGGCCAACACCAATTCGTCCTACTATGCCGCCGCCCCTGGGAACAGCAGCATGGGCGGGGTCAGCACTACTGTTCAAAATACAGGGGGAGCGAGCCCTGTAAGCTTGGGGATGCCTATGTTGGGGCTTAACTTCCTGATTTGCGTTGTTGGCATATTCCCAACCCAAAACTAAGCGCCCTATGCACTTTTTTCGCACATTCTTCAAACAAGCGATCTGAATTTCATTATGGAACCTGCACTTGCTGTCATCACCATGTTTGCCGCGAATTTTGCCCCGCAAGGCTGGGCCAAATGCGAAGGGCAATTGTTGCCCATCAACCAAAACCAGGCGCTCTTTTCTTTGATCGGCACTACTTTTGGCGGCAATGGCCAAACCAATTTCGCTTTGCCTGACTTCAGGAACCGCAGCCCTATCGGCGTTGGGCAAGGCCCCGGGCTCAGCCCCAGGACGCTGGGCGAAAGGACGGGCGCGCAAACGGCCACCCTCACCGTCGCCAACCTGCCCGCACACACCCATAACGGCACAGTTTCCGTAGCCAGCACCTCCAATGCCGGGAACAACGACGAGGCCGACGGCGCGATTTTCGCCACGGGAGGCATCAACCATTTCAGCCCTGGCGCACAAGCTGCCGGGGCTATGGGCGGTGTCACAGCTACGGTAAATAACACCGGTGGCTCGCAGCCATTCAACATCCGCCAGCCTTACCTGGCCGTTACGTTCATCATTGCCTTACAAGGCGTTTACCCAAGCCAGAATTAAGCCTTTTTGTAAAAACCTGCAACTATGGAAGGTACACTAGCTCAGATTTCGATGTTCGCCGGCAATTTTGCGCCAAGGTTTTGGGCGTTTTGTCACGGCCAGATATTGCCAATCGCTCAAAATACAGCGCTTTTTTCCTTGCTTGGCACTACTTTTGGCGGCAATGGCCAAACCACTTTTGCCCTACCCGACCTCAGGAGCAGGGTGCCCATTGGCGTGGGGCAGGGGCCTGGGCTGTCCCCCGTGTTGTTGGGGCAAAGCTTTGGCGCCGAAACAGCTACCTTGTTGACCGCCACCATGCCCGCGCACAACCACAGCGCCACCGTGCGCTTTGGCGCCGACTCGGGTGGCGCTACCACCGATGAAGCAGCGGGCAATGTGCCTTGCAGCGTCGGGCCTAATTTGTATGCCGCCCCCGGCACTGCCAACGGAACGCTTGCCGCGGGCACTTTGACCATCCAGAGTACCGGCTCCAACGCGCCTTTCAGCCTGATGCAGCCTGTGCTCGGCATCAATTTTGTAATATGCCTTGCGGGGGTTTATCCTTCCAGAAATTAGTGTATCCCCTGGCATCATCAACATTTGTGAATTCTGCTTTTAATATATCATGAAAAGAGGTGTTTTTATCCGCAATGTCGCATTAGGCTCCATTAGTCTGGGCCTGTTTTCTCCCGCTGCTTTGACGGCTTTCCCCTCCCTTGCCCAAGGTAGCCAGGCGCAACAATGGCTGCGGCAATTGAGCACGGCCTTTGCTTGCCGGCGGCGCTCAAGGTCCTTGTTCGCAGCCGACAGCTTCAACCATGCTTATAAAAGCGCTGAATACTATTTTGAACAACACCATTACCATCGGCAAAACGACACCGCCTATTTCTTTGGGGAAAATGAATCCTGGTGCTTTTTCCCGGTCTATGCCGAGCAGGCCATGCCCGATGGCCTCGACCTGCTGGTGCCCGTCTTCCACCGCGATGGCGCCAACCAATGGCACCGGGTCAAAACGCTGACAGCCTTTCAAGTGGAAGCCATTTCTATGGCCAGCCAGGCGCTGATGGCCCATACGCCTGCCGAGCTTATAGATATGTTGTTGCCTTCCCTCAATGGGGGTCACGACCTGGGCGGTTCGGGCTATTTTACCAAATCAAGCTTTGTTTCGATCAAAACAACCGTAATTGATGGGAAAATTGAAAGCTGTTGCCATGTTCGCGCCCATGACGGGCAGTTGGTTTGGGCTGAAACTTCGGCTGCAAAGGGCCTGCGGCATGTTTGATCAGATTTGGATATGAGCAGCCGTGCAGCTTATCGTGAAGCACTCGCCGAATTGACCGCCTGTTTGCTGGCACCCGACATCGATTTTCTCCTGCAAAAACAAGCGACAGACCGCTTTTTCAACCTGTTGCGCGACATTACCGCACTCGACGAAAACAATGCCGCGCACCGTCAAAATTTGATGCTGCCTTCCGGGAAGAGCATCGGCGCCTACTGGGCAGCTACCTGCCTGAACGACCTTCTGCGGACAAGAAAATTTGTCCGCGGGCTTTACCAGGGCATACGGGCCGCACAGCAACAATTCCCAGATACCCGTATCCATGTGCTCTACGCCGGCACAGGCCCATTTGCCAGCCTAGCGCTGCCCATGACGCAATTGTTCTCCCCTGCGGAAATACGGTTCACTTTTTTGGAAATACAGCCCGAAAGCGCCGAAATGCTGCAAAAAACGGTCAGCGCCTTGCAGCTCCAAGCTTTTGTGCACGAACTTGCCGTGGTTGATGCCACCCAATTTCAAACCAACCCTGCACACCCGATCCATGTGCTCGTTTCCGAAACCATGCAGCACGGCTTGAAAAAAGAGCCTCAAGTCGCCATTACCATGCACCTGGCACCACAACTGTTGCCTGGCGGCATCCTGATCCCGGAGCGCATCGATGTTTGGCCGAGTCTGCTCGACCCAAGGTGCTATATGGACAATAAGTTTCAGCATGGAGCCTCAAAGGAGCCAGACCACCTGCTCCTGGAAAAGGTTTTCAGCCTCGACCGCGCACTCTCCAACTTTATCCCTGAAAACGGGTGCTTCCCGCCCACGGAGGTATCACTTGATCCACAGTGGTTTAGCCGATTTCCCATACTTTCCCTGATCACTGAGATTCAGGTTTTCGGCACCGAAACCCTGAAGAAGGAAGAAAGCCAGCTGACCCTTCCGCTGATGCTGCACGACTGCCTGCAATCAAAAATGGCCCATAAAAAGGCTGTTTTTCAATACGATATGTATGATGAGCCGGGGTTCAGGATGCAGCTGCTCGAAGCATAGCCCATTCTTCTTCGAATTTGTATTTTTGCATTAAGGATAGCGCCCTATCTGCTGTCTCAGCATCAAATCTACCCAAATCCTGGTATAAATGGACAACCGTTTCTTCAAGCTCCCCTTCCAATTCGACATTGCCCGCTTACAAGCCGATCTGGCTGTTTGTGAGGCCCGGCAATGGACGGGGCATTTCAACAACAGGGATTACGACGGGCATTGGTCGGGCATTTCCCTGCGCTCGCCGAGCGGCAATGCTGCGGATATTTTTACAAGCTCGAGCAATGCTTTTGAAGACACCGCGCTGTTGGAGGATTGTCCGTATTTTAGGGAAATCCTGGCTTCGCTGCCCTTTGAGAAAGAGGCCGTCCGCCTGCTCGCGCTCGAGCCCGGCAGTGTTATCCATGAGCACCGCGACATGGGTGCGGGCTATGAATTCGGCATCTTTCGGCTTCATGTCCCGATTGTGACCGACGAAATGGTTCAATTCAAAGTAGATGGTTGCAACCTGAAGATGGAGGCTGGGCAGTGCTGGTATGCGAATTTCAACCTGCCGCACAGCGTACGGCACGATGGAAGCGTGTGCCGCGTCCACATGGTAATCGACGGCATCCGCAGCGCGGCATCCGATGTTATTTTTGGGGAAGCAGGTTTTGATTTTGAGCTGGAGCGCCGACAAAAGGAACACGACCCCGCTACAAAAGCAGCCATGATAAAGCGCCTTCGCTTGATCGACAGCGAGGCCGCGCGGTCTATTATCCGGGAATTGGAAGCATCGTTGGGAGGGGAATTCAACCCCTGAGGCAGCGAATGCCCACTTCGCGCTCCATCCTGATCACCTCTTCGTCGGGCAGCTGCTCGTTTGGCAGGCAGGTGAACGTTTTCAGGTTTTTTTTGTGCTGTGTGCCAACCCCTTCCAAGGAATTGATTTTGTTGTGGTTGCATGCGATCGTCTGCAACTGTGTCATGTTCCGCAGGGGTTCCAAAGAAGTTACCTGGTTGGCGTGAAAATACAGTTCGGTCAGGTTTGTCATGCCTTCGATACCCTCCAGGGAGCTGATTCGGTTGTTGAAGACAAACAAAGACTTAAGCTGCTTCAGGTGGGATATTTCCTTCAGGCTTGAAATTTTTTGGTGCGACACGACCAGGATCGTCAAGTTTCCGAAGCCGGAAAGGCCCGACAAGTCATCCAGGCTGACCGACATATTGGGGTAAGGTGCTGTGGGGCCGGCGAAGCGGAGCACTTGGGCCTGGCATATCCTGTGGAGGCTCTCATCGTCGGGGGCGCTGGTATCGGAGCGCATGAGCATGGTCTCGTTGAATGCTTGTTTCCAGGCATCGGACAATGTGGACCACCAGGCGTGGTTTTGCTTGTTCTGTTCGGCGCTTGGGGGAATGGGTTTCTCTGTGTGCTCCATTTCTTTACTTGTTGCAGTTGAAAATTGTGCTGCGGCAAATATTGGGTTTTCTATGGTAAAATCGAGGATTTCAGGCAAAAATTCCAAGGTACAAAGAAGGGGCATGACACCAAGCGTCATGCCCCTTTACGTGCCGCCAACTTTCAGTTGGCGCGGCTATTTGCCAACCGAAGGTTGACGTTACGTACACGTGCCGCCAAGCTGGAACTTGGCGTTACTTGCTCTGGATCATCTTCATAGTCGCTGCGTCCGTCGCTGTTTCCAAGGTGTAGTACAAGATGCCGGTCGTGTTCAGCAATGCCCTGTCCAAAGAAATCGCGTTGTAGCCCTTGGCATAGTCGCCCTTCTGCGTGAACACCAAGCGGCCCGTCTCGTCGTAAACAGACAGCGTGGCCGTGGCCGCCTCTGGCAGGTGGAAGCCCACGAAGGTCTTGTTCACGAACGGGTTCGGCTGGTTCTGGTACAGCTCGAAGCCGATGCCGGCCACCGTCTTGCCGTCGAAACGCAGTGCAACGTCTAAGCGCTCATTTGTCATGGCGTACGCCTCGGCTTTGGTTATGCGGCTGGAAACGCCCAGCATCTCGCTCAGCTTGCCCGGTTTCTGGGCGCGGAACTTGACGCTGAACGCGTCGGCATCGTCGATAGAGACCGTAAGCGCGTTGCTGTGCACGCCAAAGTTCGTGGCGTTCACGTTCTCGGTTTCCTCCAGGCCCGACACTTCCAAACCGTTCAGGTTCAAGGTCATCTGGAAGCCCTGCGTGCGCTCGGATGCCTTGAACGTCACCTCGAACTCCTCGCCAGCCGTTACCGTGCGGTCGCTCAGGTCGAACAGCAGCGTGCCCGCCGTGCGGTCGTCCGATACCATCAGGCTGTTGGCCACCGCCGTGTTGTTCACGTCGCCGACCTTCACGCCCACGAAATCTTCAGCAAACTGGTGTGTCATTGCCTGTGCCACAGAGATGTTCTCCGGGAACTGTGCCTGGAACGGGTTGGCTGGGTTGGGGAACACATACGCTTTGTCCACGAAGCGCCAGGAGGTGTTACCCGGCAGCTCCTGATAAATGCCCAAGATGAGCTTGCGCAGTTCTACGATGTCGAACGTCGTGACCGAGTTGGACTTGTTCGCGTCCGCGGCGATCATCTTGAAAGGGCTGCCCAGCGGCTCGATGCCCAGGATGTGCTTCGATATCAGCACCAGGTCGTAGGTCGTCACCC
>CAZULM010000101.1:0-10628 GCA_964621185.1 uncultured Saprospiraceae bacterium
AACTTACGGATTACCCGCAACGGACGACTAAGTGAATTTCAAATATTTACTTAGTCGTCCGTTGCGGGTAAGTAGCCAATTTAAAATGCCCCCTGAACACTCGCAAAGAGCAGTCAGGGGGCATCATTTATCTGGGTATTTTGGTGGCGGACATAATTTTTTCAAATTGATTTCTCTTGGGCAAATGTAAAATGCCGCCATCTAATTTCCAACCTCCTCTCCAAATTTATTTTTGCCTGTGCCTCAGATACTCAAACTATCCAACGGACTTTTGATCTTTCCCCAACCTTTCTTGGTGATATGGGTGTAAATTTCAGTAGTTTTTGAACTGGCATGCCCCAATAATTCCTGGATGTAACGCAGGTCCACCCCTTTTTCAAGGAGGTGGGTGGCGAAGGAATGGCGCAGCGTGTGTACCGTGGCTTCGAGGTTGATCCTGGAGCGCTGTTTGGCATGGGTGAAAATTTCCTGTACGCTGCGTTCGCTGTATTGTCCACCATTGGAGCCTTCAAAGACCCACTCTACAGGCTTGTATAACTCAATGTACTGCTTCAGATGTTCCCATGCTTTTGCCGAAAGTAGGGTGCAGCGGTCTTTATTTCCTTTTCCAGAACGAATGAACAGCCGCTCCTTTTCGGGTTGGAGGTCTGGCAAACGCAAGGCGATGACCTCACCCAAGCGAAGGCCACCAGAATAGATAAGCATGAGCATGCAGCGGTGTTTGAGATTGTCCACCGAGCGCAACAGCGCACTCACTTCTTCTTCCGTGAGTACTTTTGGGAGTTTTTGTGGCTTTTTGGGCTGGAAAAGTCCCTTAATTTTATCTTCCTGCGCAATAACTGAACCGTAAAACATTTTAACTGCGCTCATCACTTGGCCTTGATGCGACACACTGATATTGCGTTCCTTGATGAGCATCGTCAGGTAATCATTGATTTGCTTTCGGGTAATTTGGCTGGGCTTGATGCTATCATAGTGCTTGATAAACTGCCGAAAACAGTTTTTGTAGCTTTTGATCGTCCGCCAACTGTACCGTTTTAGCGTAAGCACCTGTTCAAGCGCAATCACCGCAGCTTCATACCGAGCAGGAACCACGGTCGGTTGCATCTTCCGCTCCGGCATGGGCGTATCCATCCGCTCTGGAATATCTTCCGATGGCGTAAATGCCCATTGCAAAACCCGCGCATCGAAATACTTCTGTAAAAACCGAAGCGTGAGTTTGGTGTAGGGCACTGTCCAAACCTTCCATTGAGGCTCCCAACGGCGACCGTGCATGCTTTTGACCACCGGAAGGTGCTCAGGCACCAGCTCTGGGGGCACATACAGGCAAAGCAGCGCCTTGTCCAAAGGAAATAAGTTGACGGAAATTGCATGGTTCGGGTAGGCAATGTCATCGTGCGGCGTAATGGCCGTACCCTTTCCATTGGGCAAAGGAGCGCGTGGGACCTTGGGTTCTTCCAAAAGTTGCCTTTTTTGGTCGTATAGAGGCTTTGGAGTTTTATACATACTGGTGGCTTCTTCCGCTTTCACTATTTCAAACTCCTTAAATAAGGACTTAAGGCTGTCCCAGGCCTCAGTGGTGTATGGTATGTGCCAGCAATTGAGTTCCGGAGCCCAGCGGCTGCCTTTAATCTGTTTCATTTTGATCGGCAGGCTGCCGTCAAACTCTTGGAGTCGGACGGATATTCGGCTCAAATTGTCGTACTGAAGTGGAGCAATGAGTAAGCGCATAGACCGCTGTTTAAAAAATTTGCTACAAAAAAAACGACTTTTTTACACTTTAAAAACATGACAACCAATTAATTGCGATAATAATTGATCCTAAACGGTTGCTTATCTGATGACAAACGCTTAACTTTGAATACACACTAAAAATCCAGCCAAATGAAAAACGAATGTCTACAATGCGGAAAGACCCTTCACGGGCGTACTGACAAAAAATTTTGCGGTTCAAACTGTAAAAACGCGTTCAACTTCGCAAAGCGACGCGACACCCGCAACGAGGTAAAGGAAATAGACGGCTATCTCCACCGCAACCGGGAAATATTGGCCACCCTCATGGGGGAAAGCAAAAAGGAGATGTTCGACCGTGCAGTGCTCACACGCGCCAAATTCAGGTGGGAATACATGACAGGCATCTACAAAAACAAACAAGGCAAATGGTATCACCTCGTGTACGATTATGCCTGGATGGAATTTACGGACCAACAGATTTTGATCGTTCGGAAATCCGGCTAATGCTTTGTCCCCCCCCCTGACCCCCCCTCACCGCATAAACTCCCACCCCGTCCGATACGCCCCCTTCTCCCCGCAATAATCCAAAAACGCCTGATAAAACCTGTTCTGCCCGATGGTGGCCGAATCGCCGATCACCACCAGCATCATGCGTGCGCGGGTCATGGCCACGTTCATGCGGCGGTAGTCCTGCAGGAAACCGATCTCGTGCTTGTCGTTGGAGCGCACCAGGCTGATGTAGATCAGGTCGCGCTCCTGGCCCTGGAAGCCGTCGATGGTGCTGATGGCGGCCTTGCCCGCGCTGAGCAGGGGCGCCAGCACGGGGTCGTCGCGGAACATTTCTTCCAGCTGGTTCACTTGCTCGCGGTAGGGGGAGAGCACGCCAATGCTGGGCAGCAATTCCATGGCCGGCAGGCCCGGCGTTTCCAGGTACGCATATTGTTGCAGCAACTGCATCAGGTGCTCACGGACCAGCAAGGCTTCTTCGGGGTTGAAGCGGCTCAGGTTGCGGTGCAGCGCTGCCGGACTTTCCTGTAAGCGCTCCTCAAAGCCGCAGCCGGCGGTATCGATAAAGGTGACGCTGCTTTCCGGGATGGGGAGGTTGGGCAGGGTGTGCGCGGCCACGCTGATGTGGGCCTGTAGGGCGCCGTTGTAAAAGTATTGGTTGGAAAAACCCATGATGGCCTGGTGCATGCGGTATTGCACCGTGAGCAGGCTTACCTGATCTGGCAGGGCCTCCAGGCAGCGCTCAATCAGGGTGACGGACAGCCCCTGCCGCGCGGCCTCCAGGTCTTTCACGGTGGGCGGCAACTGGAAGGGGTCGCCGGCCAGCACCACGCGGCTGCACTTGGCGATGGGTATCCAGCAGGCGGGCTCCAGGGCCTGCGCCGCCTCGTCGATCACGCAGGTGGGGAAATGCCGCTTGTCGAGCAGGGGGTGCGCCGCGCCCACGAGCGTGCAGGTGATGGCCTGGGCGCCGCTGAGTATTTCTTCCACGATGCGGTCTTCGAGCATCCTTGCCCAGGCATCCAGGTCTTTTGCCTGGTCTTTGAGGTGGACGCGCTCCTGCCGGTCTTCGGCCCTGAAACTGCGCTTGAAGCGCCGCGCCTGCCGCCGGTATTCCGCCGCTTCGATCTTTACCTTTTTGATGTTTTTGGCTTCGGGGTGGGCTGCCAGCAGCGCGTCCACGGTGTGTTGCAGTACGCTGTCGTCCACCCGGCTGATGTTGCCGATGCGCACCACGTTGAGGCCCTGCTCGGCCAGGCGTTCGGTGAGCAGGTCGGCGGCAGTATTGCTGGGCGCCGTTACGAGCACGGTGCTTTCTGTTTTGCTCAATGCTTTGATGGCGGCCACCAGGGTGGTCGTTTTTCCCGTGCCGGGCGGACCGTGTATGATGGCCACATCGCGGTTGTGGAGGATGTGCCGCACGGCTTCGCGCTGGGAATCGTTCAGGTGTGGGGCTATGGTTTCATCGCCGGTTTCGGTTGCGGTATTGCGCGGCGAACCTGCCTTTTTGGGGGACAGGGTAGGGCACAAGGCCCCCCGCAGTTCCGCCAGCCGGTCGCCCCGCGCTTTCATCACCGTTTCCAGCGCCCGTTCCATTTCGCGGTAACTGCGGTCGTCGAAAAGCATGTCGACGCCGAGTTGTCCGGCCTGGAGCCAGTCTGGCACGTCGCGGGCATTGAGGATGATCTTCATGCGGTTGCGCTCCACGTAGTTAATCACGCCTTGTTTTTCGGGCTGCTCGCTGTGCGGCGCCTGGGTGAACAGGCTCACAGCCTGCCCTGCGCGAAGCTGGTGGGGTTCGTTCAGGTGGCTTGTGCGCTCCACGACGACGAATGCTTTGTCGCCGAGCGCGAAGCCGGTATTGACCACATTGAGCGGGTACCAGGTGTAGCCCTGTTCCACCCTTGCCGACAGCGGATTTTCCCGCACCAGTTGCAGGAAGGCGCGGTGGTCGGCTTCTTTTTCCTGCCGGAGCAGGTCGATCAGTTTTTGAAAATGTTGCTGTTGCTGCTCGGACGTCATGGTGGCCGGCGAAGGTACGGCGGCTGTGGGCATTGGGGGGCTGAATCAGGTGGCATTTATGGCCCTTTCTTCCCTTTTCGTTCCATAAAACCGCGCACAATTTTGATAAACGCCTCCTGCTTTTCCACAAACGGGAAATGCCCAGCCGGCGCAATAACCTGGAGCTCCGCATTTTCAAAACTGCTTTTTAATCGAAAAGCGGCTTCCTTCTGGACCAGGTCTGCGTCGCCGTGCACGATCAACACCGGCACATGCAGGTCTTTTAGCATGGGGTAATAGTCCCGGTCGTAATTGTTGATGTCGATGCTCAGGCCGTATTGCAGCGACTTTTGGGCTTGCAGGAAACTGTCCTGCAGGGCGAGGTTCAGCAGCCTGGTTTTGGTGGTGTCGTAAAACGAAATTTGGAACCCGAGCTTGAACAGGGCTTCGTAGGCCGTTTTGTCGCCGTTTTTAAACGCATCCGACTTCAGTATCGCCATGCGCGCCACGTTGAAAGCCGGGGTCATCCTTTGCTTTTGCACTACTTCCGTCAAGCTGTCAAATTCGTGGCTGAGGGCAACCGGGTTTACAAAGATCAGGGATTGCAAGTGATCGGGATATTTCAGGGCGTAGTTCACGGCGAGCTTGGCCCCGAAAGAATGGGCCAGCAGGTTGACCTTTTCGAGCTTGAAGGCTTCCCGAACGCCCTCTATGTCTTCCACAAATTTTTCAAATGTCAAATCCTGGTAATCCGCCGGGATGGCCGATTTGCCGGAGGAGCGCTGGTCGTAAAAAATCAGCTTGTGCTTTTTGGCCAGCGGCTTCACATAGGGCAGGAAATATGCGTGGTTTAGCCCCGGGCCGCCGTGCACAAACAGCAGGGGCGAGCCTTTGCCCATCGTTTTGCAGTAAAGCTCTGCGCCGTTGATGGTTTTGAAGCCGTCGAAATTGCTCTTGCAAGCCCATTGGGCACAAAGGAGCAGCGAGAACAGCAGGCAGTGGAAGGTTCGCTTTTTGTGCATAAATTGATGCAGTTGGTGAGTTCAGCGCAACAGTATCCGGGAATAGACCTGGGTCTTGCTTTCAATGCGGATGAGGTAACGACCGGCGGGAAACCGGGAAAGGTCGATGGAAGCTGTCGGGGAATCCGGAAAGACGCGCAATGCTTCCCGGCCCTGTGCGTCGAATACATAAAGGGCATGGATGGGTTCCTGGGTGTTCATGGCCACCGTAAACACCCCGGCAGAAGGAACGGGGTAAATGGTCAATGCATCTTGCCCTTCCAGTTGGGCGACGGCCGACGCTTGCCCGCTCATGGCAGCCACGCGCACGAACCAAATATCCAGCGATCCATCCCGGGTATTGCCCCAAACGGCGCTGATGGTGTCGCGGCTCAGCTCGATGCCCATAAAGTCGTTGCCGCTCTGGGCCAGGATGTTGTGGTAGGCTACCGGGCCGTCGCTCAGCTTGAAATTGGGTTTGAAGCTGGGCGCGCCTTTCGGGCGGTGGGCGGCATAGAACTCGGAAGCGGTGGCATAGCCCGTGCCGGGGGCGTTGCGCCGGTCGCGCCAGGCGACGACCAGGGCGCCGTCCTCGTCGAAATCGGCCCAAACGAGGTCTTGCATCTTGCCGTTGCCCAGCGGGTCGTCGTTCACGCGCTGGGGCGTTGTCCAGGTATTGCCGCCGTTGTAGGTTTCGGTCATCATGATGTCGAAATCGCCGGCGGGTTGGTAGGGGTAAGCGAACACCAGGTGCTGCGGGTCGCTGGGATCGACCAGCAATTTGTACGCGAGTTTTGCCGAATCGTTCGCCACCCCGTTGCTGGTGGCGGCCAATATGCTTTTGTACTGAAAGGTAGCGCCCGCATCCGTGGAGCTTGCCAGGATGTATTGTGGCAGGAGGTTCTGGCCCGGCACGTAGCTGGGGTAGGCGGCAAAGAAACGGTTGCCCGAAGCAGCCGGGGCAGCCATGGGCGCCTGGATGAAATTGCCCACGAGGTTGCCGGGGCCGTCGAGGTAGCGCCATGGGCTCCAGGTTTGGCCGCCATCGGCCGATTGGGTGAAATAGGGGCGGTTGGGCGCGGGGATCCAGGGCGCGGGCTTGGTGGTCAGGTACAGTTGCTGGCCCGTTTCGCTGATGCTCAACCAGGGCCGGTCGATGGGGTATTTGCCGCCGTCGGCTGCGATGTCGATCATCTGCACGGGGCTGCCCCAGCTGAGCCCGCCGTTGGTCGATTTGAAGAGGTAGACCCCTCCCAGGTAGGGGTTTTCCGAATAGTCGATATAGCTCAGGTACAGGTGTCCGTTGTTGTCAAATGCCATGGAAGGATCGGCCGATTTGTAGCTGGGTTGGATATGTGGCATCACCACGATGGGCTTCCAGGATGTGCCGCCATCGAAGCTGGAGCGCACCTTTATGCTCAGGCGCAGGTTGTTGCCCGGCACAAACCCCATCCATGCCACGGCGATTTGTTGCGGGTTGGCCGGGTTTACAGCGATAAAAGGTTCTCCTTCGAAAACATTGCCGTTGGAGATGTTTTGTTGCTGGGCGCTAAGGTTGAAAGCCAGGGCTGCGGCCAGGAAGGCCAGTAGAAAATATCGGTGCATGGTTGTTGCGTAGGTTGGAAAACGTTGGCCAACAAAAGCTCAGCGCTTGTTCAGCAGCAGGTACGCACTGATGACAGTCAGAATAAAATGGGGAATGATGGTGCTCCAGATAACAGGTGGCACGGTGCCATTAAAGGCTGCGGCACTTTGGATAACCGTTTCAATGGCGTTGAAAGCGGCGGAGGCAATCAGCAGCGGCCTGATTACTTCAGGATGCGTATTTGCCCGTAAAAGCCAGAATACAAGGCCGTACCCGACCAGCGTCGCCGCGTACCCGCGTGCGATTAGTTGCCCACCGGTATCCAGTGTGACGCCAAAGCTGGAAAATATCTCGCCTGGTATTGCCAGCGCGATAATGCCGAAAGGCAAGGTCAGCAGGGCGTTAACCAAAAACAGATTTTTTGTCATGTTTTGCTTGTTTGAATTGAACAATTGCTTGGTATTAGAAAAATGTGTGCCTCCAACCAGTGGTGCTTATCACTTAGGGAAACCAGCTTCCTTCCAGCATTGGAAAACATCCAGCTCTGCCTGGCTCAGCGGCGTGGCGCCGGCTTGCGGCATGGTTTTCTTCACGACGGCAGCCTCGTAAATCTTGTTGAAATGCGGTGTGATGCTGTCGTATTCGGCGTAGTAGGTCCATTGGTCCGATCCGCTGCCAAAAATCGCATGGCAATTGGGCAGGCCGCATTTGTTGGCCAGGATTGCCTGCATTTTGCCGGAATTGCTGCTGAAGGTGCTGCCCGTGATGGTGCTGCAATCAAGCTTGTCGTCCTTTTTACAGGAATAAACGGCTAGAAACATAGAAAAGAGGAGAAATGCTACAATTGAAATTGGGCTTGCTTTTGTGTTAGTCATAAAAAAGATGCTTTTGAAAAGGATGGAATTGATGTTATTCGAAGGTTTAAAGATAGGACAGTTTTTGGGGGAACAGAAAGCAAGTTCGAACAAAACAAGCTATTTCAATCAAAACCCGCATTTTTAATCCCAAAAAACGACCTTTGCCAAACCCACTCATCTCTCATCACTCATCTCTCATCACTCCTAAGCTGTGTCCAAATTTTTAAAGTTCCTCGCCAACGAAGCCCTCAACCTCTCGGTAGGTTACCTTGCCGGGCTTTCTGCCTCCATGCTCGTGTCCCGTTTTTTCGTCAAAAAAGGCATCGCCAACCTTTGGGGCCTTACGGCCAAGAAGGAGGCAATCCAAAAAGGCGATTACGAAACGCTGATGTTCGTCGCTTCTTACCTGATAGGTTTGGCGGTTATGGTTTCTGTGAATTATGGGATGAAGCGTTGGCGGGCTGGGGCGGAGGGTTGAGCCTGGCGCCTAAAAAACGAAAAGCGCAGCCTCCTCTGAACTGCGCTCTCCGATGTTTGCATTGGTGGTGCTATCTACTAATCCAGCACCACCTTTTTGCTGCTGATGCCGTTTGCGCCGGCCATCTCCACGTTGTACATGCCCTTGGCAAGTTTGCTCAGGTCGAGCGGGATCAGCGCTTCACCCTCCTGCACCCGGCGCTGCAGCACGATTTTCCCCGTCGCATCCACCACGCGCAGGACAGCGCCCGGCTCAAGCGCGCCGCCGACCTGCAGCTGGCCGCTGCTGGGGTTGGGGAACACCTGGAATTCGGACTCGAACACGCGGCTTCCCGGAGGCGCCTCAAAGACGGGCTGGGCATTGAACCAGTTTGTCTGTAGCCTTGCCAGCGGGTCGGCGTCTAAGAATGGCTCTGTGCGGTCGTCGGTATTCCCTCCTGCCGACAAGGAAGCGTTGATATACGAATAAGCTGCCATGGTGTTGCCGCGTGTGCCGCCCACCACATATTTTTGGTGGGCTTTGGTCATAAATGCCTCCCGCACAGTAATGGTATTGCCCATGCTGGTGATGCCGCCGATGTTGTTGCCCCCAAAGTCCATGCGCTGGTAGAACATCGTGCCGCCGGCAGACACAGGCCCGCGCCGCCAGGAGGTCATGATCTGGGTGCCCCAGCCGTCGATGATGGCGTTGTTGACCCAGCAAACGGGGGTGCCTGCACCGGATGTGTTGACGGCGTCGTTCACTTTGGCCCAGACAACGCTACCGTTGTAGTTCAGCCGGGCGGTATAGATGCCCGAGTGGCTGTTGCTGAAGCACGAACCCGTGACGATAAAGCCCGACCCGTCGGGCAAGGGTGTGATTTCTTCAAACTCCCCATAGGTGTATGGGCCGCTGGGCGAGGCCGGCAAGTTGATGTTGGTGGACCACTCAAAGTTGCCCATGTTGTCGATCCTGGCGGCCCTGATGCCGCCAGCCAGGATGTACCCGCCGCCGACAGCCGGCGCAACGCTCCAGCCGAAGCCGCTGACCGGCAGTTGCATCGTCCATAGTATATCCCCGTAAATGTCGAATTTGACGGCGGCAAAGTTGCCTGTATTTGTGCCTCCTGTGCCGATGTAGCCGCCATTGTTGGCTTGACATACCCCGCCAAACTGGATGCCGAATCCCAGTGTAGAAGCCCTGTCCCAGAACTTCATGCCGTAGCCGTTCACGGTAAGGGCATAAGCCTTGTTGCCGCCCTGGTTGCCTGCGCATACCACGAAGTAGCCGTCGTTGTTGCTTGAACTTGTAAAGCTTTTCCAAAATGTCTGCAAGCTGGTAAACCCGGAGGCGTGGGTGCGCGTCCATTCGGCGGTGCCAAACTCGTCGAAACCTGTCATAAATACGTCGGTGTTGGGCGAGGAGAAGAACTTGGTGCCGGCGATCACATAGCCGGAATAGCTGGCGGGCACTACTTTCCAGGCGGAGTGGCTGGCGTTGGTCCACACGTAAGTGTTTTCAATGGGCTGGGCGAAGCCTTGGGTTGCGACGAGCGCCAGGGTTGAGATAGCTGAAATCGTTTTTAAAGAAATTCTCATTGGTAATAAAATTTGGAATGGTGAAAAACATAAATGATAAAGCCTTGACCAGAAGAGGAGCTCTGGAAGGATACTTTCAGGGGACCAGTGCATGAAATTATACCATGATTCGCCTGATTTTTGTGATTGAGCATGATTGATTCAACTGATGTTCAATTGATTACAAAGACCGGCATGCACAAAACCAAGCGGCGTGAGGTGTACCGGAATAGCTACAGGATTAAAAACTGCAACGGAAGGATAATGTCTTTAGGTGCAGGATAATGAACAGATAGCCTAACTTTATTGGCGGTTTTTTAGACACCAAAAGTACGTTGCATTTTGTTTGTTGCAATAGGGGATACCCTGAAATTATCGGTTATATTTATGGTTTTAAAATTCTGTCAGTAGTGTTCATGGCGCCTTGCTGCTGGGCGCAACTGAACGTCCACGTGAACCATTTGAACTGGGCGGTAAAGGAAACCAGCCAGAAAACAACCACGCAGGTCATTGCGGAACGTATTTTGCATGAGCCTAAAATATTGCAGCGGCACAGCAGTTGGAACGTGGCCGAAGTGGCCTGCGCTCTGGGCTTTCTGGAGGTGGGGTGTGAGGTATAGAAACCCTTGAGCTGTTTTTTCACCGCAGCGTTTTTTTTTGCCACAGCGTTGCGCAGCGTTTCAACAGCGTTTTTTTTCGTGTAAAATATTTCAATAATCAAATAAAGCAGCGAAGCCGCGAAGTCATACTCTGTGAAAACCTCTGCGTAACTCTGCGTACCTCTGCGGTGAAAAAAAACGCTGCGGTGAAAAAAAACGCTGCGGTGAAAAAAATAATTCTGTGGTATTAAAATCAAAGTAACTATCCAGCCGCCTTCGGCGGCAGTGAGATGTCGAGGATTGAATTGAT
>CAZULM010000102.1:0-8818 GCA_964621185.1 uncultured Saprospiraceae bacterium
CTATCAATTCAATCCTCGACATCTCACTGCCGCCGAAGGCGGCTGGATAGTTACATAAAATTAAATTTGTTAAATTTTAAAACAAGATTTGCATTAACGTATTATTGGCAATACATTTGAATCTGTATAACGAGGGTTCCCACGCAATGTGCAACCCCTAATCCTGAAAACTGCTTCGTAGGAGACGATTTTACTTACTCCTTTTTCCAGTTTTACCCTTACTGTTTTTTTCAGATTTGCCTGCTGGCATTGGGTTGCGTTCGCTGCATCATCATGCCAACCAAATATTCTTATCTCCATTTCGGCATAATGCGCCGTGACGGCCTAGTATTTTATTGTCATAATTCAACGCTCCTTAAATGAAAGCACCTATTCACAGCTTTATCAACCTGTTGGTCTTTTTTATCGCCTTATGCCCGGCAAGCGGGCAACATAATTTCGCCGATTGCAACACTGCGCTCATTTTGTGCGACAAATCGCCCCTCCATTTCCAAGAGATAAGCGGTTTTGGCAGCATATTAGAAGCAAGCCCAGGACACTGTTTTCGCGCCGAATCGTTTGAGACCAATTCGCTATGGATAAAATGGCAGGCTGCCTCAACGGGCACTTTGACCTTTTCGATTACACCATTTGCTGAAACCAATGACATTGACTTTGTGCTTTGCCGCACAACCAGTTTGAATGACTTCAGCAATTATGAAGTGGTAAGATGTATGGCTGCCGGCCCAACAATAGGCGATGATATCTCAAAACTTCAAAATTGTACCGGTGCCACCGGCTTGCGCGAAAGTGCCGTGACTGCCTTCCAAACAGGCGGCTGCCCAGGCGAATTTGACAACTTTTTGAGCGCCCTGGATATGACAGCTGGCGACTATTATACCTTGTATATCAACAATTTTCGCTCTTCCGGTGGGATTAATATTGAATGGGGCGGTTCAGGTACTTTCCAACAAATCCCAGGGCAGTGTACCCCCAATTCAAGCACTACAAGTGACCCACAACCGACACAAGTTGAGGGTATGGCCTTTTCCCTGCCGTTTCCCAACCCCGCCAATAATACTGTGAGCATCCAGATAAACGCCCCTCAGCAATTGTCCGGTACTGTTCAAATAATTGGCTCGGATGGAACATTGGCATCTGAAAGTGAATTCAGCCTCCAAGCCGGGAGCAACAGCCTCACGCTGCCAACAAAAAACCTTAGGCCAGGCATCTATAGTATTTTGTTCCTCTATCCCACCGGGAACAGGGCTGTTTTATTTGTAAAACAATAGGCTTGCTAAATTAACCATATTACTCCATAACGATTCAACACCCAACCAATGCAAAAAGCGCTCTACCTATCATTTATAGCTATTTTAATGCCTGTTTTTGGCAAAGGTCAACAACTTAGTGTGGATATTTCAGGATTTGCTTCAGTTGAGTTTGGCCAACGAATTTCACCAATAGATTACAAAAAAATCCTGCTTGCGGAACCCGATTGCAGCCCTCCCCAAAACGTGAGGGTCGTTGAAAAGGGCGACAACAATATCTATGTTGTTTGGGAGGGGAAGCCTGCTTCTGCCAATGATCTCCAATATATTGTCCGTTACCGCTCCAGCTCGGTTGACGGGAATTGGAACGAAATAGGCGTGAAAAAGGGCAATTCAATTAAAATAGAAGGGCTGCAACCGGCCAGCGCCCAACTGGAGGTGGAGGTTTGCAAAGTTTGTTTTTGGCTTGATGGCAGCGAGATCAAGTCTGAATGGGTGAAGGGGACAATCCCTTTGGCTGACTCGCCTACCTTGCCACCATTTACATGCGGTGCGGCTTATTCTTACAGTACTGTGCCCTGCACTTCGCTTTTGCAAAGCTCAGCCAATGTAACGACCATATACAGCGGAGGTTTTCCAATAGAAATAACCACGCTTATCCCTGTTGATGGTGGCTTTTGGGCCGGAACCGGGACTGCCCCTTTGCCATTTGGCGAGGGAACCTTGGTAAGCGTCGAATGGTCGAGCATACGGATCAACTCCAGCCATCAAGTATGCCAAGGTGTTATCTCGGGCACTTCAGACAGCCCTGGCAACTATCCTGACCTTGATCCAGGCCCTATTTCATTCGGCGGCGAGATATGTGTGCCGCCCCCATCTACGCCCGGATTTGACGCCAATGGCATCCACAATGTGACCGGGTTGCCCTGGGATGAAAACGGTTTCGGCCCCAATCGGACTTACGTCAAACAGCCCCCCTATCCTGGGTATCAAGCAGGCTTCCCCTACGACAGCACCGGCCAATACGACCCGAATGGGTTTGATGTAGATGGTTTCCATGCAATTACAGGAACTATGTTCAATCCCCAGGGATGTGGTGCGAACGGTATTGATTCGCTCGGCAATTCATGCAACCCAAATATAAACCCATATTCCTGGATGGATCCGACAAACAACAATTCATCTACACAGGCAGGTTTGGAATTTGTCCATAACATTCAAGATTCTATAGTTGGGCTTCTTCAAGGCATATTGAACAGTTTAAGCAACCAGGCCCAAGACAGTATTGACGCACAGAAGGGGATTTGCAATGGCATCAGAACCCAAATGACAGGATTGGTCTCGACGCTCAATATAAACCCAAGTTTCTTATTCGGCGCCAACAATGAATATTTTGCACCTGGGATGCACCTGAATTTCAACAAAAAACCAGAACCGTTGGCTGCTCATTTCCCTTCAAGCCAGCGCAAGCCAGAAATGAAGCAGTTGGAGGGTAAACATATTGACCTTTATGTCTGCGACCAAAAAGAATATGTCTTTGTACACATAAAGGCCATTGTCGCCGAATTCTTAGGATCAGGGCTTCAAGACCTGAAACAATTGATTTTGAACAGGATTAGCCAACAGCCGCAGGCACAAATTGACAGGTTTGTCAACGAGCCGGGGTATTTCCTTACCTGGCTCAAAGACCAAGTGAAGATTGCGGTCCAATTGGAGTATCTGAGTCAATACGGCAACGGTGTTGGTGCTTTGGAGCTTGAAAAGGATCAGTATATTGCAGTTGCGGACAGAAACCCCGTTTATTCCAAGTCGGGGTTGGCCACAACTCAACAGCCTGGCAATCTGTTGGCAGCCAATGATTTTAGCGGCGAGATCGGCAGGCTTTTGATTGCCCAGTCCATGAATGTCCGGTCAAAAGACATCGCCTTTGAGTACCTCCAAGGGTTTAGGATGGTACACGGCGTGCACCGGGCTTATTACATGGACGCTATTAGCAAAGCGAGGCAGCAACTGCTCACGCCTGCCAACCCAACCTTGATGCCGATAGAAGTGGCCAACATTGGCACCGACGGGCGAACCTACCGCGTTTTCCTGGACAACATCAATTTCCTGGTTGGACAACCGGCAACCCTGGACGCCTATGTGGTGCTTGAACTGCCGAGTACCGGACAACGGCTTGTTTTCGAAGCACAAGACGTAAATTTCACGCCTTTTGGGCTGGAGTTCGATTCTTTAAAAATCCAATTGGCAACTGATGTCAACGTTCGGCTGAACAATGTTGCGCGTTTAAAACTAATAGCCGGCCCCCAAACATTCGTCACCATGAACTGTGACGGCTACGCCGGGCTCGGCGTAGCGGCAGATGTCGAAATCTGCCGAAGCGTCGTGAAACCCTACAACCCTGCAACCGAGCAGGTGCTGCCAGAGCCGGCCCGCGTGAACGGCCATTTTGTGACCTATGCCCCCAATTTCAGCGAAATAATGGTCTCGTTCTCCATTGATCCATTCGTCGTAACGGGCGCGGAGGACGTAAAATGGCTGATATCTGGCATCACCTTAGATATGAGCGAAACCGTATCGCCCAGCGGCGCCCCGCCCCAAGGCTACAACACTCCTTTTGCAAACGCAAATGGGTTCAAGCCCCTGTGGAAAGGCTTTTACGCCCGGGACATTCAGGTGACTTTCCCCAAAAAATTTGCCAACGACACCAGTCAGGTCAACATTGGCCTCCATGACCTGCTGATAGACGACATGGGCTTCAGTTGCTCCGTGAGCGCCCAAAATATCCTTAGCCTCAACAAAGGCAATGCCGGCGGCTGGGCTATTTCCATCGAAAACGTTGAGCTGGTTGTATTGATGAACAACATCAGCAAGGCCGAATTTTCCGGGAAAGTTCACGTGCCGATATTCAGGAACCAAAGCAACAACAGCGGCACACTGGATCCGGCCGATTGTTTCAGCTATTATGCAATCATCCAGCCAGACAACGGCTTGCAGTTTGCCATAACCCAGCCCAGCAACCAAGCTTATGCCGTCGATATTTGGAAAGCCGCAACAGTGACGATTGCCAGTTCTTCGATCCGGTTGACTTATGATGGATCGTTTCACGCCGTTGCTCAATTGAATGGGACAGCGGCGATCACGGGCAACCTTTCGGCAAACATTCCCATGAATATCCCTGTCATTTCCTTCCAGGATGTTGAAGTGTCCAATGAAGCGCCCTATTTCAGCCCGGGGCATTGGGGCTTCCCAACTTCTATTGGCGCAAAGCTCGCCGGCTTCGAGCTCTCGTTCAACAACATCCGAATGGTTGAAACCTCGAATGGCGACCCCGCACTTGATTTCAACGCCTTTGTCGGGATATCGGATGATACGACAAAAATAAAGGCAACTGGAGGCTTCCGGGTAACCGGTGAGCTCGTTACGAACGGTGGGAGGCAACGCTGGATATATAAATCATTTAACGTCAAAAGCATCGACATACAGGGAGGATTTACGGGCGTACCCTATATCAGGGGTTTTGCGCATTTCTTCGAAGGGGATACAGTTTACGGCACCGGGTTCCGGGGAGGCCTTGACGCGCGTTTCGAATGCGTGGACGCCGAGGTGCAAGTTGTTGGCCAATTCGGAAGGGTTAACGGGTTCAAATACTTCTTCCTCGATGCCCTTGTCTGTACAGTGGTGCCAATGGGGCCGGTTGACCTCAGGGGCCTGGGTGGCGGCGTCTATTACCACATGAACCGGCCTGACAACAGCAGCCAGGCACTGCCCGCATGTGCCGGGAGCGGCATCCCCGCGCAATTGGGCGCATCGCTGTCCGGCATTGTGTACACGCCAAGCGACACGGCCGGCCTCGGGCTGAAAATCACGGTGGCCATTTCGCTGGCCTCTTCGGAACGGGCCTTCAACGCGAACGCTACTTTTGAAATGCTCTTCAATACAAGCGGCGGCCTGGACAGGATATGGATTTACGGCAACGCCAAGTTCATGGACGACCTAAACCTGGCCGGATTGCCCACTTATTTGCCAAATGAGGTGCCGAGCAACAACGCTGCCATCAGTGCGAATTTGAGCATTACCTTGAACTTTCAAACTCGCGTTTTCGACGGCACCTTCGATGTCTATGCCGATGTGGCCGGTGTGTTGATAGGTGCGGGTGACAACAAAAAAGTTTGCGCCGCGCTGCTGCATTTCGCGCCTAATAACGATTGGTATATCAAAATAGGCTCCCCAAATGGCCCGAAAGCCGGCATGGTGCTGACGGTGCCAGGGTTCGGGGAACTGGGGAGGTCAGAAGCATATCTTCAAATAGGCCAAAATGTAGAGCCTATCCCTAACCTCCCAGCTGACATTGCCGCTTTCACAGGATTGCAAGTACCGAGAAAATCAGCGGTATCAACCGGAAAGGGATTCTGTTTTGGGGTTGACCTTAATTTCGGGAAAAAAGACTTCAGGTACATGATATTCTCTGGAGGCTTTACCATTCACATGGGATTTGATGTATCTGTGTTGGACTATGGCGCCGGTGCTGTTTGCGATGGGCAAAGCTCGGCCATCGGAGTCAATGGCTGGTATGCCGAAGGGCAGGTGTATGCCGCGATAGAAGGGCAGATGGGCATAAAGGTCAAGATATTTGGCAAGCGGAAAGAATACAGTTTGTTGTACTTGAAAGTAGCCACCGCACTTGAGGCCAAGCTCCCCAACCCTTTCTGGGCAAGGGGCGCCGCTGCCTTCCAATACAATATCCTGAACGGGCTGGTCAAAGGGGTCGGGAATTTTCAGTTTGAGCTGGGCGAGCAATGTGCCATCCAAGGCGTGGACGACCCTTTCAAAGAAGTTCCGATCATACTGTCCACTTCACCGACCAACAATGCGACCGGGGTTCCGGTACTCGTCAACCCGAATGTTAAGTTCAACTTCCCGGTAGGCGCCCCATTCCAATTTGAATCCTTGAACGGCGGGAATATCGTGTACAACATCAGCCTGGATTCCGTGAAGCTGTTGTGGCGTAACCAGTTGCAAATCCCGCTGCAACAACAATGGTCAACCGACCGCCGCTCGCTAGTGCTCAACACCGGGTACTTCCTGCCCGGAAAAGATACTTTTACCTTGATCATAAAGGTACATGTGGACAGCAGCGGGATAACGATCGACAATGAAGAGCGCATCGTCAACTTCATCACGGGGCCAGGAATGAGCCAAATCCCGGCAAGCAACGTGGCCGGCAGTTACCCGCTGGACGGGCAGTACAATTTTTACAAAGCGGAGCTTACCAGCGGCAGGGGCTATATCCAGATGCGCCGCGGGCAGCCCGAACTGTTCTTCAAAAGCGACGAGTACGACACTTACGTCAGGTTCCGGGGCCCCGGCGCGGGCTGTATCGCCATACCCTTGGAAGTAGATGCCTCGGATTTTTGGGAGAAAAAAATCGAGTTTGACCTGCCGCTGGCCTTTCTGGCCAATGAATCGATATATGAAATGCAGGTGCTCGACTTCCCCAGGCCCGATGCCAATTACGGCAACGGCGTGGCCGGGAATGCCCCTTGCACTTGCACCGGATGTACCCTCCCACCTACACAGCCCATAGGCACCAATATGTTGGCCACCACCTACAACTACGGCAGCGACGACAATAACCCACCGTCCGGCGGGTCGTCGTCCGGCGCGCCGCCCAGTGAGAAGGTCATTTATTCAGCCTACTTCCGGGTAAGCCAGTACAACACCTTTATGGAAAAGGTTGCTGCCCTGGAAACCACGATGAACAAGCCTGTCAAGATTCCCAACGGCACTCCAGACGATGTGCCACTTTCGGATGTCAACCCAGATTTCAGCACGGCCACTGAAATAGAGCCATTCGACGGCTATGAAATACAGGGCGGATCCTTTGGCGATCCCCTCGTGACAATGGCTTACGGCGTAGAAGGCAACAGCGTGGCCGGAACCTGGATTTTGGGCATGGCAAAGCGTGTTTTTTATCCATATTACGGCGTATTGCCCCTGCTGGGCTATGGCCAATCCATGCCATTCCCCAACAACACCGTGGCCGTGACGCCTTTCCCACCTTCCGGGCTTGTTGTCACCAAAGACCATTTTACGAGCGGATTGCCCTCCAGCTATGCCAATGTCGAACAAAAGATCCGGCACTTTACGCCAAAAGTGATCTTTGACAAATTCCAGGAAGCAAGTGGAAAGTCCGGGGATTACCTCGCCGCCAATCACGCTGCGCTTAAGGCTCAGTTTGAGGTGAAATATGGGGACTGCAACAACCTGAAGGACTGCCTTGAGTGGGCTATCTTTGACAAATACTACCCGGTTCAAGGATATAATGACTTCTTCTACGACATGCTCATGGGCTTGGACAACAGCTTCCAAAGCGGCCCTTACACCTACCCCGTCCGCTTCACTTACCGGCTGCCGGGCCTGGATCAAAAGACCTTCAGCGGCATCGTCAAGCTAAAGCCAAAACCCTGAGGCCGCATATTCCACCATGGCCAAACGTGAAACCAGCTACACCAGCCCAAGCGCGCGCCCCCATTATCACATTACCTCATTATCAAATTATCACATTCCTTATGAAAAAGCCCCTTCTCTTCGTCCTTTTCCTGATTTCTTCGTACTTTGCGCAGCACAGCAGCGCCCAGTGCTACGTGCGCCTCGAAGATGCCTCCGGCTTCAACACCGACCCCTACCAGGCCGAGCTGCAAGCCGCCGCCGCCAAGCTGTGCGCGATCTTTGACACCACGGGCTTTGCCGGGCAGTTCAAGGTGTATGATTTCGGTTTTTACCTGCACCAGGAGCATACTACGGGCGGCTATCCGGAACCTTTTGCGCAGAAGATACAAGAGGTGCAGGCTTTGAGCCCGTATTATTTGTTGTTTGGGAAGCAGACGGATAGGACGGGGGTGTATACGAGGTTTTGGGTGGATTTGGTGCTGCCGGATACGGGCGTTTACCAATGTTTAGATATGGCTAAACTTGCAGCGGTTAAATTAGGGCTGAAAAACAACATTAGCTTGACATACCTTGAGGATAATAATTTATTTTCAAGGTATGCAAATGCTGAAATCTCAGCAATTAAATTTCTGCTTGTTACTTTGGATGCCATAAGAAATGGAAATTGTTGTGTGCCAACAGATGAAGTTGTAGATTCTTGGCTCCTAGCCCAAGATTTCGTTAAATTAAATATAATTAATTCAAGCATTAATAACCCTATGGTCTTGGATTCAGTAATTTTGAGACAAAACACTTCTGCCAAAAATCTCAATAATTATGTAACAGATTATTCTAACTACCTTATTGAAATTAATGGATCTCAAATTGTCTTAGGCGAGGCAATTAATGCTTGCATATCTGCAAGCAATTACTCAACCAGTAATATTCAGGTTTTTATTATAAAAAATATAAGCCTATGCAATGGTGACTATGAATTAGCAATGTCACAACTTTCTTCTAATCTTCCGAACCTAGGGGGGATTGTCTATATTCAAAATAAATCGATTGGCCCAGATGATATATTAGTGTTGTTGTGGTATGACAATCAATCAGTTAAGCAAAAATTCCAAATTCCG
>CAZULM010000103.1:0-8535 GCA_964621185.1 uncultured Saprospiraceae bacterium
CGAAATCCCGGAAGGAGGGGAAAAAACAGAGCGACCATGAATAATGCGGGTTAAAATTGCGGCACCCCGGATTGTTTTGGCAATTTTCATTTCTATTATAGTAGTGAAACCACTGGAAGTTAGGCTTTTTGCCGCTCGCCTTACCCAGACGATCGAAGACCTTCAGTTGCGTAGCCAGGAGGATTTTAAAACTCGACGCAATCGCGTTTTCGGCAAAGACGAAGTCAACCGTCGAGAGGAAGAGGTGCGTCTGCAGGTTGATAGTATGGCGACCATAGGCGCTGGTGAGCCGGTAAAAGATTTTGAATACGAAGCCCTGAAAGCAAGTACGCTGGCCAGTCAGCAGAATAAGGAGCAAAAAGAGAAGGATAATCGACCACGTATTGCGCAGCTTGAAGTGGAAATCGAGTTGCTGGAAAAAAACCCTCCGGTTTATCAACTGGATTCAATCGGAGTTAAAAGGCCGGCCGGTACTAGTGTCGTAGACCTTAGTAATAAAAATCAGTTACTGCGCGAAATGAAATCAGAATTGAAGAACGCCCAAAAGGCATTCACTAACGCGCAGAATAGCCAGCAAAATTACCTCAAGACCTGGCGGCAGGAAATGAATAGTGTGACCGAAGGGCTTAGATCCGAAGGAGCCAAGATCCAGAAAATGAAGGATTCTCTCGATCGAGCTATGCGGCCCGATATTATCGAGGGAGACTCCGCTATCCACATTGCATATACTGATAATTTCGTCACCCAAATCGAAGCCCTCGGCGAGCTCACTGGCGTTCCTTTCTCGACTATGTGGTGGATGCACTGGCTGATCGTTATTTTATTTATGCTCATCGAAACCTCACCAATACTTGTCAAGATGATCAGTCCAAGCAGTCCGTACGACGACCTATTGGAAGCTGAATCTGTCCGGCTTAAGGCAAAGTCTGCCTACGATGCCAATACCCAGATAATGATGGATGAACAGGATAACCTTATTAAGTTTCAAACTTACATGCAGATTCAACAGACCAGAAGCTCGGAGGTTGAAAACGTGATCAAGGCATGGGCTTTGCGAAGAAGAGCAGCCTTAAAACAGAGTCAAGGTTCTTGGTCTGACGACGATTATAAAAAATACATAGAAGAAATGAACGCGTTTAGTGATGAATTGCTGAAATCAATCAACAATTCGGGAAATGGTGCATCAAATAACAAGCAAAGCAGTAAAAAGCAATCCTCTTAACCTATAGAGTCGTCCTGTTATGCAACTTTCGGAACTTTCTGCTCGCCTCGATAACTTGCTACTTGAAAAAGAGGGGCAGGGTATTCTCGACGTATTGTCCATACTGATTGAAATTTCCGCTACCGAGGAACTCAAAAACGACCTGCGCGTCGTCAAGGGGAGCTACCATATTGAAAAACGAAAAAGCAATACGGAACAAATTGCACCAGAAGAATTCAAACGGCAAACCGCTAAGGTTCTGAGCACAATATACAGCCTTCTTTACCATCAGGATGATCAATGGATAGCACCGGATTGGGAGAACCATGAGGCCGTCATAAACCTCAAGCCGATAGACCAGGATCTTGATCTCGACGCCATCGAAGCAACAGCCGAATACGAGGCTATAGACCATGACGATTTCGAGCGCGACGTTGATAACGAAATCGCCTTGCCGAAACATCCGACTATCCTGCCAGACTCGGCTCAATCGCCGTTGACGGAAGAGGAGAAAAAACAATACCGACGCCAAGTAAATCTGCTTCAGGATCGCATCCGCTATGGTGATTATGATGGTGCTTACACGACAGCTTGTCTTGTTGCGGAGGAACTGGAAGGCGAGTCGATACAACTCCGCGAGCTTCTACTCGTTAGTTTATTCAAAAAAACCGGCGTTCAGGAAATCGTACGCAACTACTTAGAGGGAACGGGCGAGTATTTTCTTAAACTGAAGCTCCACGCAGAGAAGATCGCAAATTTATCGCAATTTGATTCGGGAGTAGCGAAAGCCAACCGTTCTAAGTCAGGCAAAGCAACAGGCTCCCTCCAGGCTACGCCTACCGCGGCGCTCAACATTCGGCTGATTTGCCGACTACTGATCAACGAAATCAGACATATCTACCAAGAGAAGCGATTTAATGGTCGGAAATTTGATTATCTTGAACAACAAGAAACACTTGAGATACGTATGTACTACTCTAGGTTGATTCAGATAACCATGGGTATATATTCCCTACATCCTATGCCGACCTTTTTTGGAACTTTAATGTTAGAACTCTCAGGTGGCGGTTATCTAGATTGGCTCCGTGTAGATAAGAACATGAAGGTAGTCGATCGCGAAAACCAGCGGTTTTCAGCACTGCATTACCGACGGTTGTTGTCCGAAAAATATGCTCCTATAATTTTTCCTGGCAAAGAAAAAGAGGTATTTAATCAACAGGCTGCTTACATTTTGTTAAAGGTTCTCCGTTCTAAATACGTCAATATCAAAAAAAGCCGCTATCGTGATCGCGATGGGAAAACTGATTGGAGCTTGACATGGAATGCTCATTATAAATCTCTTCAATCCTTCCTGACAGGGTATGCACTTTACGAGGATGAACGCTTCTTGGAAAAGCCCCTCCGAGAGCTTTCGGGGCGAGCTGGAATGGACTGGATCGATTTGGATGAGAATGGCGAGCTTTATACTCATAAACATTGTAATAATTACCTACGCAAATTCGATCCGGTTGTCCAATTAAAAGTGTTGGCCGCCCGGACCCAACCTAACAACCCAGAAGCGATGATGAATGACGTGGTCAAATTTATTGCTTCGAAAAAATTGAAGGCTATGAAGGAAGACTACCAACGGATTCCCTCCGCCCTGACGTATTTGAAGCATAGAAACGAGATAAAGGAGATCATTCGTTTTATCTCGATTTGCAAGGTGTGTTATTCGTTAACTAACAATCCGGAATTCATACGATTTGCATTGAATATTTTGTCCGATACACAGAAAATTACTTGGCATAGCAGTATTTTCCTATACGATAGAATGATTCATTCCAACGCATCATTTTGCTTACCCCTTAGATTCGATGCTCTACTGGAATTCAGGCATCTGGAACTTCTAAATAAATCTCAGGCTACCTCGGCGGATTTGGAGGCTGAATACGTGGAGAGCGGCTTGAATGGCATCTTGATGGAAACCATCCCACAGCCCGATTCGACAATAGAAAACCTATCCGATTCTGCAACCTAATTATAAACCGTATAATCATGCAAGTCAACTTGTTAAAGTCCAGAATCGCCCAACTTGACAACCAACGTATCCATCAAGGAGTGGCATTCGTGTGGCCTGAGGAGGAAGTGATTTACGTCGACCTACAGTATCCCATCGATACGGTCCCTAATGGCGTGCCGATTGTATCCTATTTTTTAACTCTTAAGGATCAAGAAAAGCCCGAGGAAACTGTGCTAAAGGTTATCGAGGAAGATTTCCTACAACGCCAAGGTACTGAGCTGAAGCATTACCTTGGTATCTTGATCGATAGCAGCTCAGATTCGGATGAATACTATGCCTTCTACAAGCATGGAGATACAATCACGCCTTGTTCGGTAGAGCTGCTTGAACCGGAACATCAGCCAATAGAATTGCCTGCTTTTTGCATTACCTCCAAGATACTGGGCGGAAAAAAAGTATTAATAGTCGGCTGCGGCACCTTTGGCTCTTCGTTGGCGCTGGAACTATGCCGAGCTGGTGTCGACAACTTCATCCTGATCGACCCCGGCCGAATTTCTCGCAGCGAGTTACATCGCACAACAGGCAGTCTCGCTGAAATTGGCCGCCGTAAAACGCACGTTTTACGTGAGGCAATCTGGCAAAAAAACCGTGCTGCCATGGTTCACGTTTTTAATATTGAGATCGAGGAAGGTTCAACAATTTTAGAAGCGACCTTCAAGCAGGCCGACTTGATCGTGGGTTTGACGAATCAGCGTTCCAATTTTTTCGTGCTGAATGAGTATGCCTTCAAGCTTGGCAAGCCATTAATTCTGGCCAAATCGAATAATTTAGCTTCATTTGGTTATTTATTCAGAACCGATCCGGCGGTTCTGAATGCGCCTTGTTACCATTGCCTCGGTGCCGGAGCGTTTAGCTTTCACCACGATAGAATGCACTTTGAACGCTCTGGGCATAGTGTACTGGGGGGGGGAGCACCAGCCAGCGTACCAGAACAATCGCTCAATATCGACCTACTGCCGTACACATATATGCTCGCCCGGTTCTGCCTCGATTTTCTTTCCGTTGGCCGCCTGCCAGCTTTGTATAGAACCACTCTGGAAGAATCGCCAATACTGCTCTATTCCACTGGATTTTATCTCGATGGCGAGGATCCAATCAGGGTTAGCAACCAGCAAGATTATCAGAAACTGCATTGGTACCCTGTGGCTATACCATGTGACCCGCAATGTCCCGTCTGTTCAACCCGCTCCTAAACATATTTCCATTATAATAAACGTTTATCAACTATGCTTGAGGCAGCCATTCAATATTTTCTTGTCGTTATTGCCAATGAGACATCCAAGGGAAAATTTCCGGACACTTTTGCCAGAACTTCTACCGAATGGGTAAGGCATTGGTTATCTGGAGATGTCTTTGAAAAACTTGCAAGTGCATTGCCATTAGCTGAAAAACAACATTTTTTAGAGGCACAACTGGATGATTTACTCAAAATACCTGAATTCAAACGGGAATTATCAGAAAAAGTATTGGAATTTACTTCGTTGCAAGCTCATAATTCTATTCATAACTCCAGCCAGGAAAGTGAAGTTCATCCGGCTCAATTTGAGCCACACTACAATGGTACACAGTTTTCGCCCCCCCCCCTGACAATCGAAATAGGAAATGAGTTAATTAATAGAATTCAGAATCTCATTGCCAATGGATCAACCGAAAATGCATTGGGGATGCTTAAAGAAACTACCCAAAAGGATTTTCAACTCTTGTATCGCGATGTTATTAATATTAGTAATCATTGGGTGAATCTACAACGTAAGGAACGTATCGGTGCTTTGTCCTTTGAGGAGATAGTTCGCATACGTGCACAGATTAATGACAGTATCTTAAGTATAACTGAAGAGCTACAAAAACGGGCGGAGTAAAATAATTTGTAATTGCCTAATTTTTATTGGGTTGACTTGCGATGTAGCCCTACGATCCACCCCCTTTCCTCCCCCCCTCCACCATCCTCCTCCACTCCTCCTCCCCCAACACCTTCAGCCCCCTTAACCCCTCCTTCGCCAAGCCCTTGTTCACCCTCCCAATCCCCTTTTCCATCATCTCCACCCCCTTCGCCTGGGCTGCCTTCAATTCTTCCTGCAAAACGGGCGTACCATCCTGCACCGATTTGGTGGCCATATTGTCGCTCATCTCGCCAAACATATACTGCCGGCCGATGCGCGCGCGCAGCTGCTGCTCGCCCGTGATGCCTTTTGATTCGATGGTTTCGGTGATGGTTTTGCGGAATGCTTCGAGCTCTTTGCTGAAGGCACTGAGGCTTGCCAGCAGCTTTTTGTCCTTGGCGACCTTGATGCGCTGGTCGGTGCTGTCTTTGAGGGTGCGGATTTGGGCTTCCAGCAGGCCGAGTTCTTCCACCATTTTGAATACTTTGTCGGAGGTTTCGCGGCGCTTGGCGTAGTCGAGTTCGGGCTGAAGTGGGTCGGGCAGCAGGGTGAGGGTGCTTTTATCGTAGTATTCGCCGGCTTTCACTACTACGGTGTAGGTGCCGGGTTCTACCAATTGGCCGACAAATCCGGCGTACACGCCAAATTCCCCTTGCACCAGCACGCCCTGGGCGGCTTTGGGCGGGGCGGAGCGCATGTCCCAGCGCACGAAGTTGATGCCTTTGCGCTTGGTGCCGGGCAGTGTGGCCACGAGCTTGCCGGCGGGGTCGTATATTTCCACGGTGGCATCGCCCGTGTTGAGCCGGTCTTTGAGGTAGTACTGCACCACGGCCATCTCGGTGGCGTTGGGGCCGGCGTAGGAATCGGTGTTGGGGAAGCCCTGGCCGTAGTGGCCGCTGGTGACGGCTACCGGGCGCGTGGGCAGTGCGGCTAAGTCTTTTTGCAGTATCTCCGGACTGAGGCGGCGCAGGGGCGAAATATCGTCGATGATGAAGATGCCGCGGCCGTGGGTGGCCAACACGAGGTCGTTGGTTTGGGGCTGGATCACGATGTCGCGCACGGCCACGTATTCCGGCACATTGGATTTGTACAGCACCCAGTTCGCGCCGCCGTCGAGGCTGATGTACAGGCCGAATTCGGTGCCGAGGAACAGCAGGTCGCGGTTTTCCAGGTCTTCCACGATGACGTGGGCGTAGCCTTGCAGCACCTTGTCGTTGCTGATCAGTTGCCAGCTTTTGCCGCCGTCGCTGGTTTTGGCGGCGTAGGTTTTCATGTCGCCGTACCCGTGGTTGTCGAAGGTGGCGTAGGCGGTGTTGCGGTCGAAGCGGCTGGCCGTGACGCGGCTCACCCAGGTGCCTGGTGGTATGCCAGGTAGGTTTTTGGAAATGAGCTCCCAGTTTTTTCCGCCGTCGCGGGTCACCTGGATGTTGCCGTCGTCGGTGCCGACGTAGATCAGGTTTTCATCCAGCGGCGAAGTGCCGATGCTGAAGATGGTGCAGTGGTTTTCTGCGGAAGTATTGTCCACGGTGACGCCACCGCTTTCGGCCTGTTTTTGCTTTACGGGGTCGTTGGTTGTCAGGTCGGGCGATATGCGCTGCCAGCTGTTGCCGCGGTCGTCGGACCTGAACAGGTATTGGGCGCCCATGTACAGGGTCTTGGGGTTTTTCTCGCCTTTCACAATGGGGGTATTCCAGTTCCAGCGGTATTTGTCGTCTCCTTTCAGTTTTTGGGGCTGTACCATCTGCCCCTGGTTGGTGCGGAGGTTGGTTCGGCTCACCATGCCGCCCTGGCTTTCGCTGAAGATGATGTTGGGGTCTTCTTCATCGGGCTGCACCCAAAAACCGTCGCCGCCGCCGACGCTTTCCCAATCGCGGTTCTCTATGCCGCCGGCGCTCTGGGAAGGGCCGCGCCAGGAGCCATTGTCTTGCAGGCCGCCATATACATTGTAAGGCGACTGTTTGTCCACCTGCACGTGGTAGAACTGTGAAATCGGGATGTTGTTGAGGTGCGACCAGGTAACGCCCTGGTCGAGGCTCATATACACGCCGCCGTCGGTGCCGAGGTACATGTGGTTGGTGGAATTAGGGTTGATCCACAGCGCATGGTGGTCGGAGTGCACCCAGCCGCCGGCGTTGGAGGCTTCGCTGAAAGAGTAGCCGCCGTCGTTGCTGTAGGAAAACGAAAAGGCGGGGCGATAGACCCGTTTCGGGTCTTTGGGGTCCACGACGATGGTGCTGAAATAAAATGGCCGGGCGGTCACATTGGAATTAGCGCTCTGGTATTTCCAGCTTTCACCGCCATCGGCAGAGATCAGCAGGCTGGTTTTTTCGCTTTCCACGATGGCCAGCATGTTGTCGGGCGCGCTGGGTGCGAGCGCGAGCGCGATACGGCCGATTTCACCGCCGGGCAGTCCGTTTTTGCTGTCGAGTTTGCGCCAGTTTTTGCCGCCATCGGTACTTTTATAGAGGGCGCTGCCGGGGCCGCCGGAAGTGAAGGAATATGGGGTGCGGCGGAATTGCCACATGGATGCCAGGAGCACGTCGGGGTTGCGGGGATCCATGATGATGTCGGCGCAGCCCGTTTTTTCGTCGGTGTAGAGGATTTTCTCCCAGTTTTTGCCGCCGTCGGAGCTTTTGTACAGGCCGCGGTCGGGGCTGTCGCTCCACAGTTTTCCGGGCACGGCGACGTAGATGATGTTGGAGTTACTGGGGTGCAGCACGATTTTGGAGATATGTTCGGAGTTCTCGAGGCCGACGCGGGTCCAGTTGCGCCCGGCGTCGGTGCTTTTGTAGAGGCCCAGACCAACGGCGACGCTGTTGCGCATGTTGGATTCGCCGGTGCCGACCCAGATGGTTTCCGGCTTGTTCTGGTCGATGGCCAGGCAGCCGATGCTTTGGGGGTGTTTGTCGAAAACCGGCTCGAAGGTCATGCCCGCCGTGGTCGATTTCCAAACCCCGCCGCCAGCCGTGCCGATGTAGATGGTTTTTGGATTGCTGACCACGGCGTCTATGGCGGTGGTGCGCCCGCCCATCAGCGCCGGGCCGATGCTTCGGGCTTCGATGGCGCCGAAGGTGGAGGACGTTATCTTGGTTTGGGCCGAAAGGCTGAGGGAAAACAAGGGCAGGAGCAGGAGTAGGCTTTGCTTCATTGAGTTGGTTTTGAAAAACTGATTGTTGTTAACAAATAGCTGCCCTGAAGGGGCAAAATCATCAAAATTGGGCGATGCCGCCGAACATGTTCCGCGCATTATTATTAGGCACAACACGAAGCCCGGCCACCTGAAGCACACCACAGTGCCCAGCCACCTGGTCTGACGACTCAAAGTCGTCTGACCAGTAAGCACACCACAGTGCCCAGCCACCTGGTCTGACGACTCAAAGTCGTCTGACCAG
>CAZULM010000104.1:0-8373 GCA_964621185.1 uncultured Saprospiraceae bacterium
GGCCGAGGTTCGTCAGCATGAAGCCGTTGGTGATCGGGATCGGGTTGTTCGGCGGCGCAAGGCTCGTCGTGCGGTAGAGGCCGGTGGCATTGACAACCGTCCAGTTCTGGGTTCCGGGTGCGTTCACTTTGATCGTCTCGTCGAACTGGCCATTGGTCAGGTTGGTGGCGTTGTTCTTGCACACGCAGGGGTCGCTGATAAGGACATTACAGTTGAAGGAGGCCACGGTGACAGTGCCCGTCATCGCAGCGGTGCAGCCCGTGGAAGGGTTGGTCGCCACCACTGTGTAATTGCCTGCCAACTGCGGGCCGAACGAGATAGCGGCGCCGGTACCGGCAACAGGCACGCCGGATGGGCTGCCGTTCCGAAACAATTGGTAGTTGACGCCAGATTCAGAGCCGCTCAGGCCCACGGGCACGCCGGAAATATCGGTCGAGCAAACAGAGCCGCCGCCCGTCACTGTAAATGAAGCCGGGAGTGGGTTCACCATTATCGTCCTGCTGGCAGTGGCAGAACAGTTACTGGCATTGGTAACGGTAACTGTATAAGTCGTGGTTGCTGCGGGCGTCACCGTGATGGCAGCCGTGCTCGCACCAGTGCTCCAAACGTATGTCGTGCCGCCGGAAGCCGTCAGCGTCGCAGATGCGCCCGCGCAGATGATGCCGTCGTTGTTCGTCGTGCCGGATGTCTCTGTAACGGCAATCGCTGCGGTTGGCTGCGGGTTCACCGTGATAGTCGTGCTCGCCGTGGCCGAACAGTTGTTGGCATTGGTGACAGTGACCGTGTAAGTGGTTGTTGTTGCTGGTGTTACGTTTATGGCTGCCGTTGATGCTCCGGTGCTCCAAACATAAGTGGTACCGCCGCTTGCGGTCAGCGTTGCGGTGGCACCTGCACAAATGATACCGTCGTTGTTGGTGGTTCCAGACGTTTCTGCTACGGCAATCGCAGGGCTTGGGAGCGGATTCACTGTGATTGTTGAAGTAGCCGTTGCCGTACATCCGTTGGCATTTGTTACGGTCACCGTATAGGTAGTGGTAATTGCTGGCGTAACGGTGATGGCTGCTGTGGTAGCTCCGGTGTTCCAGGAGTAGGTGCCGCCACCCGATGCGGTCAGCGTTGCGGATGCCCCAGCGCAGATGGTGCCGTCATTGTTGGCCGTGCCAGATGTTTCGGTTACCGTAATCGCCGGCGTTGGCAATGGGTTGACCGTAATGGTTCTGGTAGCTGTAGCTGTGCAACCTGCGGCGCTCGTTACGGTGACAGTATAAGTAGTGGTACCGGCCGGCGTCACCGTGATAGCGGCGGTGCTTGCACCAGTGCTCCAGCTGTATGTGCCCCCTCCGGATGCTGTTATGGTAGCAGAAGCCCCTGCGCAGATGATGCCGTCGTTGTTGGCCAATCCAGAAGTTTCAGCAACTGTAGTTGCCGCAATAGGAAGGGCGTTCACCACCAAAGTTGTCGTGGCTGATGGACGGCAGGTTGGATCAGAAGGCGCCGGAGACAGGATTGCATAGACGTAATAAGTGTTCGCAGTAGCAAATGTCGTAGTAGTGGTAGCAGATGTCCCGCCGCCGCCAAGGCTGCCGTTTGGCACGACCGCAATGGAGGTGCCGCCCGTATAAGGTGTGCCCGTTGGGGCTAAAAAGTATTTGAATTCGATACCATAAGTTACACCCATCCCTGCCAGGCCAGTAGCGTTAAGTGTCACGTTTTGTGAAGCGCACACGGGGTTTGGCGATGCGGCGAGCATGGAAATCGTTGGGCAGCTGAAACAACCTGGGGGAGGGCCGTCCAGGAAGAACGAGCCTGTCAGGGTGCAACCATTGGCACTGGTAATAGTGACGAAATAATTGCCGACACACAGGTTCGTCTGGTTTTGGGCGCCCGCCGTCAAGCCGCAGCCGTTGGTCGTTGACCAGTTAAAGGTAAACGGAGCCGTCCCACCGGTCATGGTAAGCGTTATGGAGCCGTTTGTGGCCGAACAAGAAGTCGGGTTGGTGATTACCTGGGTGTAGGTGATCGCCGGATTTACCGTAATTGTGGTCGATGCAGTAGCGGTACAGCCGTTGGCATTCGTTACCGTTACGGTGTACGTCGTGGGCGATGTGGGCGAAACCGAAATGGAGGTGGTGGAAGCTCCTGTGCTCCATACATAGCTCGTGCCGCCGTTCCCTGTCAAAGTTGCGGATGCGCCTGTGCAGATGATGCCGTCGTTGTTCGTGTTGCCGGAAGTTTCGGCCACGGTAATGGACGCAGTTGGCAGCGGGTTTACCGTAATAGTCCGGGTGCTTGAGGCTGTACAGCCAGCTGCACTTGTCACGGTCACTGTGTAGGTAGTTGTTGAGGCAGGCGTGACGGTGATCGCAGCTGTCGTCGCGCCCGTGTTCCAGCTGTATGTGCCGCCGCCAGTGGCCGTCAAGGTTGCAGATGCACCTGTGCAGATGATGCCATCGTTGTTGGTTGTGCCCGATGTCTCTGTAACGGAGATCGATACGGTCGGAGCAGGATTCACCGTTATGGTAGTAGTTGCCGTAGCGGTACATCCATTCAATGTCACGGTAACAGTGTAGGTTGTGGTTCCTGCAGGGGTAACAGTAATGGCAGCCGTAGTGGCGCCTGTGCTCCAGGCATAGGTGCCGCCGCCGGAACCTGTGAGTGTAGCTGAAGCGCCTGCGCAGATTATACCATCGTTGTTGGTGATGCCGGAGGTCTCCGCAACAGCAATTGAAGCTGCGGGAAGCGGGTTAACTGTAATCGTGGTTGAAATCGCGGTTGAGCATGTGCCAACGGTGACAGTTACCGTGTAAGTGGTTGTCATTGCAGGCGAAACCGAAATGGCAGCCGTTGTGGCGCCTGTGCTCCAGGAATACGTGCCGCCGCCGCTGGCAGTCAGGGTAGCAGATGCCCCTACACAAATAATGCCATCATTATTTGTGGTGCCAGAGGTTTCTGTTGTAGCTACAGCAGCGTTAATGCCGTTTGGAATGTTGTCGGCGCCAATAGTCGGCGTAGTGTTGCTGCGCGGTTGGCAGTCAATGTCATTGGTTACCGGAACGGAAGTTCCGCCGCAAAGCAATGGCGCATTGATAGGGTCGCCCGCAACAAGGTGGTTATCGGTTGCCGAAACAAATACAGGTGCAAAGTTCAAAGAGTTGGCATCTTGTGCCGTTTCCGTTTGCCAGTCTGCAAGGGTCAACCTGTTTGTGCCCAACAAGCCTCCAGTGACACCTAAGGTATAAGTGCCTGGGCCTGATCCGCCTGAAAACAAGTCGTTGTAGTTGGATACCAAGGCCGTATATGGGGAGGCATATCCCAGGGCAATGGCTGCGATGCGGAAAGTAGCTCCGGTATTGCCTGCCTGGATATTGGTAAATATGTTGTTCCTGATATTCAGCGGCGGGGCGGCAGATGTTGTCACGCCGATACAAGTCGAAATAGATGAAGCGCCGGTCGTTCCCTGAACCGTGCCTTGCATAACAATAGTATTATGGTAAACATTTACCTGTGCAGTGCCGCCGCCGAGCACCAAACCGCCGCCGAAATCAGAGGCCGTGCCATTAGCCGCTACGCCATAAACCATGTTGTTGGCGATCAGGGAAGTTCCAGAAATGGTATTTCCCAGTGCAATGCCTGCTGCGGCGAATGTGCCAGACTGGACTACAGAGCCCACGATGTTGTTGGTTATTGTCACATTAGAGACGCCATCGGCTATGCCTGTGGTGGTGGTGGCAATACCGCTCAAGGCTGCCATACCCATGTTTATGCCGACAATATCAGAGGAAGAGGCATTCGCCATGCCACTGACCGTGTTGCCCGAAACCGTGATGTTGTTGGTGAAAGCCGAATAGATGCCGCACAAACCGACATTGTTTGGCGCTGAGGTGTTGATCAGGTTTTGGTTAGCGGTAAGGTTTTGGTTCTTTACCGCCGCACTTGCACCAGAGGAATAAATGCCGAACTGACAAGCACGGATATCGTTGTTGACAAAGCTGATGTTGTTGTTGCTGGTGCCGCCAGTACCAATGGTTGGGCCTCCAGAACCCAGCCCCACCAAAGTTGTTGTAGGTGCATTGCCAACAAGAACGCAGTTTTGAACCGTACAGTTGGTCACCGAATTGCCACCTGAAGTTGTCGCCAGCCAAATTACAGCCGAGCTTGTCGTTGCGCTGGTATTCGTGATCGTCAGGTCACGGGTTGCGGCGGAAACAGGGCAAACCGAGTTGACGGTATTGCTGCTGCTGCCATTAATCGTGACATAATCGGCACCATTCAATTGAATCATTGCCGTCGTTGAAGACCCCGTGATGCTGGTAACGCCCGTAGGTTTTATGGTCAGGGTATTTACAGCTGAAGCTTCTGGGTTAGAATTGATGTTAATGGGGAATGTTTCGCTTGGGTAGGTGCCGTCCGTCAAACTAAATACGACTGGCCCGCCGAGGCAGCTCACATTGTAAGCTGCGACTGCGGCGGTGAGCGTGGCGAAGTTGCCCCCTGCACCTACCGTATAGGTGCCAGACAGGGTGTTGTTGAGGCTGTAGGTATATGGTGTCGTAGGCGGAATAGAGGCGGCAGGCGGGTTGGAGGAATATCCTCCCGAACCGAAAGAAGGCGAAGTGCCCACATTGCCCAAGTTGTCCTGTGCTGCAATGTAGTAAAATACCGCGTCGCCAATGACAGCGCCCGCGCCGAAAGTGAAGTTGTAGGTGCTGCCACCACCAAAAGTAGCAGTAGCGGCCATATAGGCCCCGCCATTGATGCGCCAGTACAAAACTGGCAGGCCGATGCCCATAGTAGGCACCCCATCGGGGTCCGTGATGGTTGCAGAAAGCATCCGAGCCCCTGTGGTGCAGGTGTTTTGCAGTGGGGTCAAGGAGATGGTTGGCGCATTCGAGAAATTACCGGCATCAGCCCCGATATCCACGGGAGACAAAGTGCTGCGGGTCTGGCCGTCAAAATCGACAGTAACAGCCGGTATATCGACACCGGCCCCTTCAACAGGAGATGCTGGGGGAAACATTATGTGCAAATTGCCTACAGCTGGATTGACATAGGTAAGCGGTGCGCCAGAAATCGAGTTGGCGTCGCTTGCCGAGGCAGTCTGCCAACCGGCAAAGGTTTGGTCTGATGTCCAGAAGCCAACGGTGTTCGGATCCGCAGAATTCAAGATATTGTAATTGGAGGCGTTGGCCGGCCAACCAGTTGCGCTGGCGATGGCATTGAAAAGGTTGCCAATGGCATAGTGCTTGCCCGTTCCGCCGGTCCGTGCATTGTCGAACACGTTGTTGCGAATATCGACATTTACCAGGTTGACGGGGGATGTGGCAAAGTTCCCCCTGTGGAACCCGAAGCTCGAGATGTTCCCTGAGGTGGCTGTGCCTTCAATCCTGATCGTATTGAAATAAATGTTGTCGTTCGGGTTAGGGCTGGAGCCGTGGTTGGCCCAAATGCCGATGAAGGCAGTATTGGTGGTTTGGCCGGTTCCCAGGGTAATCATGTTGTTGATGATATTCTGGTTTCCACCCGTAGTCCCACTGCGGATGAACACGCCGGAAGCCGAGCCTGGAGTGGTCAGCGTCGTTGAGGTACTGGCGTTTTTCAAGTCCCAGATTTGGTTCCTAGTAACGTCCACAACGGTATTAGCCATGGCGATGCCCGCGACGTTCGTGCCGCTGGTGGTGGTATTGGAAAGCTCCAGGTTGTGGATAATGTTTTGGGTAATGAGGGAAGTCCCTCCAGTGGTGCTGCTGGTATGTTGGATACCTATGCCGGCCAAACCAGCAGTTGCCACAGTAACATTGGTTGAAGCTGAAGTCAGGTTCCTGATGGTATTGCCCGTAGCCGTGTACAAGCCACTGGTTACAGAAATGCCTTTGAAGGAAGCGCCGGTAGCACTTGAATTCAATGATGCATTTTGAATGATATTCGGTGCTGCTACTGTGCCAATAATTTGGGCGCCCGTCGCAGCATTCAAAATGCCGTTGAATGTACCTGTGCCTGTGGCGACGCTAAAAGTTGAGCCAGTATTGGAAAGCATCCCCGCCTCCGTCAGGTTGCCCATGCGGAGGTTTGGGTTGGTGGAGTTGCCTATGGTATTGCCGGTAATGGTAAAAGTGCCCAAAGTACCCGCTGTATTGATGCCCGTGATGCCGCCAGAAATGGAAGCGGTTGTGCCCATTGCATTGATGGCGCCGATAGTATTGTTTTGAATCACAACGGTGTTGACGGAAGACGCGTAAATCCCTACTACCGCACCGCCCGTAGTCGTACAGGCTGTGTAGATAGAGCTGTTGCCCGTCGTTGAGCCGATGGTGTTGCCCATGGTAGTGCCGATGTTGGCGTTGCCCGATGTGAGGTTGATGCCGCAAAGGATACCGTTTGTAGTTGTTGCGCCGCTCGACGTGTACAATGCAAAACCGGCAATGGTGTTGTTCTGGATTTCTGAAACCGTACCGCCTGCCGTGAATGCGCAAGAAATGGCAATAAAACGGGTAGCATTGGCGGTGCCAGACGTGGCATAAGAGCCGGGGAAACCGGTCAGCGCTACACTGTTGCCTACCATATTGTACGTGCCCGTCCCATTCGCATTGGCAAAACCGATGGTGTTGCCCGAAATGGTGTAAGCTACACCCGAACCGACAAATATGCCTTGATGGGTATTGGCTGTGGTATAAAGCCGTGTGTCCGTTTGGTACAGCTTGTTATTGGTAATGGTCCAGGCCGAATTCGCCGTATTGGTAGCATTCAGGTGAATACCGATTGACGTTGATGCCGCGTTGAAAAAGTCAAAAATCTTGTTGGCATTGATGGTGTTGTTGCTGTTGTCGATAACAGCACTGGTGCCCAATGAAAAAATGCCGTTGATGGGAAGGTTTCCACCTGCGCCTGTGATCTCGCAATTGTTGATGTTGTTGAAATCATTGCCCGTCACTGTACCAGTGCTGAAAAACACAACGCCATTCTGCAGCGTGCTGGCAGAACCCTCCAAACGGCAGTTTGTGATGGTGTTATTGCTGGCGTCATTGATGAAACGGATGGTGTTGGCAGCGCCTGTTGCGGTGTTCGATATCGTCAGCGAGTTGCCGCCTGTGTTCAACCCATCGATGGTGACGTTGTCGGCACCGTTCAGGTCGACCAAGATACCAACGATGGCGCCAGAAATGGTCCTCGCTGCGCCGCCATTGGGCGACATGGTGATCGAAGAATAGCTGGCAGCGCCCGTACCGCTCGCATTGAGGACAGCAGAGGCAGTTTCCGTGGTATTGCCAACGACATTGATGAAAACCGCGCCCGTGTGGGTGCCTGCGTTGATCGCATCAAAGGCATCTTTTAAGGTAGGGTAAGAGCCTGCGCCAGGGTTGACTGTAACGTTTTGAGCGCTCAGATTTCCAGCAAAAAAGCTGATAAATGTGATAGCCAAAAGAACAAACAAGCTTGACGGCTTAAAACCGTTCGAGAGTGTAATTCTTTGAATCATAACCTTTTATGAGAAAAGTGATTAAATTTTATTTCAAAAACCAGGTTTACTGGTTTGTCAATTTTTGAATGAGCTCAACCTTTTTTGCCTGCATGTCGTCCAAAACCATTGCCCTGAACGACTGATTAGGGACAGTTTCTGTCTGCATCTGCAAAAAAGCTTTGTCCATCACGGAAGGCATATCATGGTTGACCTGCATTTCAGCCTGTGTATATGTCAACAAACTGCGGTATGCTTCCAACATCGCTGTGCTCCAGTCCGTCACATTCGGGCCGGCAAGCTCATTGTTCGTCAAAACCAGCTCTTGCTGGATGATTTGCTGGATTGCAACCTGGCTTTTCCATTCTAGTCCTCCAGCGGTTTCAATCCCGCCGGCTATGGAGGTTGACGACTGCCCAAAAAGATTGTTGGAAATTGTTGTTGACAGAATCAAGCCTAGGATAAGGGATAGCTTGACAAGTGACTGAGATATTTGTCCAAAATTGCCGGACTGCGGGTAAAATCTGCTCATTTTCATGAAATTAATTGAAACAGGAAAAAAACGATTAGAGTATTGTTCAAACAGCAACAAGCATTCGAAGCCATCTTCGGGGCTCGATGCTCACATTCGGTTGAGAAAATCTTGAAAATTACTGTAAGGAGAGCAAACTACGTACCCTTTTAAGGGCCGGGAGAATTGTCCACCTTTCATGAGTACTGTGGATTAAAATTGAGCAAAAGTAGCCCTGATTTTTGTTTTAGATGACTTTTGTCAAATTTTTTTTCGGCAATTTACAAAAAAAACCGGGATAAAGCAACCCTTCAATTCAAGTCAGCAAACATTCATTGAAGCACTATACTTAACGCTCTGGTGGTCAATGAAGCGCAAAGGGCATGACGGAATCCGTCATGCCCTCGCA
>CAZULM010000105.1:0-7975 GCA_964621185.1 uncultured Saprospiraceae bacterium
AAGGTGCTTCGGTAGCGCGACATTTATGTCGCCCGAAAAAGGCCATTTATGGCCGCAAAACGGCGCAGTGCGGCAATATCCAACGCCCAACACGGAATGCCCAACGCCCAACGCGGAATGTCGAATGTCCAACGCGGAATGTCGAATGCCCAACACGGAATGTCGAATGTCCAAGTGCTCCCAACGCTTAGTCATTTCTTTTTCTGGCTTTCTCGAGCGGACCAGGAGTGCGCACGGCACTTGGACATTCGACATTCCGTGTTGGACGTTGGATATTTTACGTCGGTAGCGCGACTACAATTTAAACACCCGTGCCGCCTCCACCGCCTTCAACCACCCCTTATAAACCGATTCAGTCTCGCGCTCCGCCATTTCAGGGCTGAAGGCTTGATCGAGTTGCCAGTTGCCGGCAATATCGTTCCTGTCTTTCCAGTACCCGACGGCCAGGCCGGCGAGGTAGGCCGCGCCGAGCGCCGTGGTTTCCTGCACCATGGGCCGCTCCACATTTACACGCAGCAGGTCGCTTTGGAACTGCATGAGGAAATTGTTGGCCACCATGCCGCCATCGACGCGCAGCGCTTTCAGCTTGATGCCCGAATCTTTTTCCATCACGGAGAGCACGTCTTTGGTCTGGTAGGCCACGCTTTCTAAAGTCGCGCGGATGAGGTGGCTGCGGCTGCTCCCGCGTGTGAGGCCAAAAATAGCGCCGCGCACTTCCGAGTCCCAATACGGGGTGCCAAGCCCGACAAATGCCGGCACAAAATATACCCCTTCCGAGGATGGAAGGCTTTGTGCCATTGGCTCCGTCTCTGAAACGTCCGAGATCAGCTCCACCGTGTCGCGCATCCATTTCACGGCAGAGCCGGCGACGAAGATGGAGCCTTCCAGAGCGTATTCAACCTTGCCGTTCAAGCCCCAGGCTATGGTCGTCAGCAGTCCGTTTTGAGATGCCACGGCTTCCGTGCCTGTGTTCATCAGCATAAAACAGCCGGTGCCGTAGGTGTTTTTGGCCATGCCTGGGCTGAAGCAGCCCTGGCCGAACAGGGCCGCCTGCTGGTCGCCCGCGATGCCAGCCACGGGGATGGCTTCGATGCCCATGATTTCTTTTTTTACATCGCCATAAACCGTGGAAGAATCCATCACCTTGGGCAGCATAACCTCTGGTATGTCGAAGGCAGTGAGCAGTTCTTTGTCCCAATTGCATTCCCGGATGTTGTAGAGCATGGTGCGGGAGGCGTTGGTGTAGTCGGTGGCGTGCACGCGGTTTTCGGTCAGGTTCCAGAGCAGCCAGGTGTCGATGGTGCCGAACAGCAGGTTGCCCGCGAATGCCTCGGCTTGTGCGCCCGGTACGTTGTCGAGTATCCATTTTATTTTGGTGCCGGAAAAATAGGCATCGATGAGCAGCCCTGTTTTGAAGCGCACCTCGGGGTCTAAACCTTTGGCTTTCAAGGCTTCACAGATATCTGCCGTTTGCCGGCTCTGCCACACGATGGCATTATATACAGGCTTTCCGCTGCGCTTGTCCCACACGACGGTCGTTTCCCGCTGGTTGGTGATGCCGATGCCCGCGATGCTCTTGGCCCCCACCTTGCTTATCACCTGTTGCATGGTGGACAATACCGATTCCCAGATTTCGACCGGGTTGTGCTCCACCCAGCCGGGCTTTGGGAAGTACTGGGTGATCTCTTCTTGCGCGACGGCTATATTGTTGCCCTGTTTGTCGAAAACAATGCAACGGGTGGAGGTGGTTCCCTGGTCGATGGCTAGGATATACTGCATGTTCTGTGTTTGTTTAAAATAACATCTGGTAAACGAGGGCGCCGCTGACACCCCCGGCTATCGGCCCGATCACCGGAATCCAGGCATAATCCCAGTCAGAACTGCCTTTGCCGGGGATGGGCAACAGGTAGTGGGAAATCCGTGGGCCCAGGTCGCGCGCCGGGTTGATGGCATACCCTGTGGTGCCGCCCAGCGACAAACCGATGGACAACACCAGCCCGCCCACGACCAAGGGGTTCAGCCCTTCGGCAAAGCTGTTGGCGCCCAGGGCACAGAGCCCAAAGAGCAGCACGAAGGTGCCGATGAACTCACTGATCAGGTTGCTTTTTGTGTCGCGGATGGCAGGCGCCGTGCAAAACACAGCAAGCTTGGCGCCGGGGTCTTCGGTGCCCGCCCAATGTGGCAAATAATGCAGGTACACCAGGTTGCCCCCTATAATGGCACCCAGGATCTGCCCCGCGATGTAAATGGGGACAGCGCCAGGCGTGAACGTTTCCGACCATTGTTCGGTGGCCGCGAGGGCGAGGGTGACGGCAGGGTTCAGGTGCGCACCGCTCAGGCTCCCTGCCACATACACGGCGAAGGTGACCGCCAGGCCCCAGCCGATGGTGATGACGATCCAGCCGGAATTTTCGTTCTTGGTGCCGCGCAGCACCACGCCGCCGACAACGCCGTTGCCAAGGAGTATGAGCAGAGCGGTGCCAACCAACTCTGCGATGAATGCGTTCATAATCAGTAAGTTAATAGGTTAAACAGAAGATTTTTGAAAAGCGTTTATCAGTTCGACATAAGCGGTAACTTTCGCTTCCCGCTCCTGCCCCGACCAGCCCAGTTCCGCTCCCATGAGCCTGCCCACCTCTGGCGCTGCTGCCTTGGCAGCTTCCCAATCGACAAATTCCAGCCGAATGCGCCGGGCCAAAAAGTCGCGTACCGCTACTGCCATTTCAAACTTCGCTGCAAAGGCCACCTCGGCTTTGATAAATGGGTAATTTGGCAGTAATCGCTCCCTCCATTCGGGCTGGGCAGCCGCCAGGCCGGCCACCATTTCCGCCCGCGTCCCGTATTTCGAGGCCAAATGTTGCGAAATAGCCGCATCCAGTGCATAAGAAGCCGCAATTTTTTTCCATAAATCTTTTTCGAAGCCCTCAGCACCCGCCAGTGCATGGTTTTCTGTGATACAGGGTTGGTCAATGCCCAGTTGCCGGCAAACGAAATCGACCGCGTCGCGGGCCATGAGCCGGTAGGTGGTCCATTTGCCGCCCATCAGGCTGGCGAGCCGGCTTTGCGGGTCAAGCTCAACTTCGTGGTCGCGCAGCAGGGTTTTGGTGGGCACCCCGTCTTTCATCTCCTTCTTCCGCGAGGCGACCAAGGGCCGAACGCCCCCAAAACCGGCGCGCACATCACTCCTGTCGATTTTTTCGTCCACATAGCGCTGCAAGGTTTCGAGCAGGAAACCCACCTCGTCCGATTCTATGACGGGTTCTTGTGCCAGGTCGGGGAATGGCTCGTCGGTGGTGCCAAGCAATAGGCTGCCCTCAAACGGGATGGCAAACACCACCCGGCCATCGGGGGTTTTGGGGATCAGCATGGCGTGTTCGCTGGCAAAATAGCGCAAGGGCAGCACGAGGTGCACCCCTTTTGAAGGGTTGATTCGCGGTGCGGCTTCCAGGTTGGCCATGCTGCGCACATTGTCAGAAAAAGGGCCGGTGCAGTTCAGGAACTGTTTGGCACGGATGGAAAAAGCAGCAGCGGGATTGCCCTCGTTACGGTCTTGGGCATTCGCTGCTATAATACGCCCTGATGCATCTTTCTGGAAACCAGTCAATTCCACATAATTTGCCACTACGGCGCCAGCTTCCGATGCTGACTGAACCAGTGCCAGGCAGTACCGTGCGTCGTCGAGTTGGCCATCGTAATACAGTACCGCGCTGTGGATTTTTTTCGAAATGCCGGGCATCTGCGCCAGCACCTCCCTTTTGGACAGCCAGCGGCTTTTGGGCAGGTTGTCGGCACGGGCGGCGAACAGGTCGTACAGCCTCAGGCCCAGGTAGAAGTACAAGCCTTCCCACCAGCTGAAAACCGGCGTTATCAAGCCTAAGGGATGGGCCAGATGCGGTGCGTTGTTCAGCACGATATGCCGCTCTTCCAGCCCGTGCCGCACCTGCCGCAATTGGCCCAAGTCTAACTTTTTGAATGCCTGCTCCAGGTAGCGGACGCCGCCGTGCACCAGCTTCGTGCTTTTGCTGGAAGTTTCTGCCGCGAAGTCCGAGCGGTCGATGAGCGCTACTTTGAGGCCGCGCAGGGCCGCATCCAGCGCGCAGCCCGCTCCGCTGGCCCCACCGCCGATGATGCAGAGGTCGAATGTTTCTGTTTGCAGGCGTTTTATGTTGTCGGCTCTTCGCATTAGTTTGATGTAGATATATTTATCACCACAGCGTTATTATCACCACAGAGTTTCACAGAGTTTCACAGAGGTTTCGCAGAGTTATTTTCACCACAGAGTTTCGCAGAGGATTCATGGTGAAAAAACCTTTGTGCAACCTCTGTGAAACTCTGCGCAACTCTGTGGTGAAAAAACCTCTGCGGTGAAAATAACGCTGTGGTGAATAAACTCCCTAAGAACGCTTCTCCGCGAGCCGTTGCTCCCAGCGCCACGCATCTTCCAGCCCTTCTCGAAGTACAAGCCTGGCCTTCCAGCCAAGCTCCCTGTTGGCCTTTTGCACGTCGCCCCACACGGCAGTCACGTCGCCTTCACGCCGGGGCCCTATCGCGTAATTCAGCGGCTTGCCCGTCACCGCTTCAAAAGTTTTGATGAGCTCCAGCACGCTGTGCCCCTGCCCGGTGCCGATGTTGAACACCTCGTACAGCGAACTTTCGGTACTGCCTATCAGGTATTTGAGCGCTGCCACGTGGGCCTCCGCCAGATCAACCACGTGGATAAAGTCGCGGATACAGCTGCCGTCGGGGGTAGGGTAGTCGTCGCCGAACACGGTGAGCGATGCGCGTTTTCCGATGGCTGTTTGGGTAATAAAGGGCACTAAGTTGTTGGGAATGCCCAGCGGCAGTTCGCCGATGGCCGCAGAAGGGTGCGCCCCGATCGGGTTGAAATAGCGCAGGGAAATGCCCTTAATCGGGTTGGCCGCCGCCACGTCGCGCAATATTTCTTCCCCGATGCGCTTGGTGTTGCCATACACTGAGGCGGCGGGCTTGACGGGCGTTTCTTCTGTTACGGGGAGCGCGTCGGGTTCGCCATACACGGTGCAGGAGGAAGAAAAAATCAAGTTTTTTACCCCTTCTGCCAGCATCACGTCGAGCAAGGTGAGCATGGAGCCGATGTTGTTGCGGTAATAGGCCAATGGCGCTTTCATCGACTCGCCGACGGCTTTGAAGGCGGCAAAGTGGATGACCCCTTCGATTTTTTCGTCGTGAAATACCTTGCGCAATTCCAGGTAATTGTTGCAATCGATGACATGGCAGGGCAGCTCCCTACCCAGAATTTGCTTCAAGCCCAGCATCACCGATTTTTCTGAATTTGAAAAATCATCGACGATTATGGGGTTGAACCCGGCTTCGGCGAGTGAGACGACCGTGTGGGAACCAATAAACCCGGCGCCGCCGGTAACGAGGATATTCATGCAATGGATGTGTTTGAGTCGGGGGCATGCTGTACTTTGTCGCGCAAATTTGGCATTTATGTTTAAACTTTTCAGGTTCATTTTCCTCGGATTGCTTGTCGCAGCCCCTTTTTGGCCGATTGTAGGTCAAACCGATGAAGCACCCAAGCCCAGCGCCGCGCAGCTCGCCTGGCACGAAACGGAATTTTACCTTTTTTTTCACTTTGGCCCCAACACCTTCACCAACTTAGAATGGGGGCACGGCACGGAAACCGAAGCGATTTTCAACCCCGCCGAGCTCGACTGCGACCAATGGTGCCGTGTGGCCAAATCGGCAGGGGCGAAGGGCGTGGTCATCACCGCCAAACACCACGACGGGTTCTGCCTCTGGCCATCGCGATACTCCACCCACACCGTTCGGGAAAGCAAGTGGCGCGACGGGAAAGGGGACCTGCTGCGGGAGCTTTCGGATGCCTGCCGCCGGCACGGCCTGAAATTCGGGGTCTATCTCAGCCCCTGGGACCGCAACCACCCCCAATACGGCACCCCGGAATACAATGACGTGTATGCCTATACCCTGACCGAGTTGCTGACGGGTTACGGCGAACTTTTTGAAGTATGGTGGGACGGCGCCAACGGCGAAGGCCCCAACGGCAAAAAACAGGCGTACGATTTTCCCCGATTTGAGAAATTAGTGAAAAAATACCAGCCCAACGCGGTCATTTTCAGCGACATAGGGCCCGGCTGCCGCTGGGCGGGCAACGAACAGGGCACCGTGAACGAAACAAACTGGGGCATGCTGGACACCGCCGGGTTTGGCCGCGGCGCCACCGGGCCGCCCGCCAGCACCTTGCAAACCGGTCAGGAAAACGGCAATGCCTGGATACCGGCAGAATGTGACGTCAGCATCCGGCCGGGCTGGTTCTACCACGCCGAGGAAGACGAAAAAGTAAAAACGCCCGAACAGCTTTTTGACATTTACCTCCAATCCGTTGGCCGGGGCGCCAATCTGATCCTTAACGTGCCGCCCGACCGGCGCGGCCGGATTCATGCCAACGACTCCATCAGCCTGCAGGCATTCGGGGAAAAACTGCGCATAGCCTTTGCCGAAAACTTGGCCTATAAAAAAGAATGTAACGTCAGTTCCGCCTTCCGGCCCATACCGAACCGTGCCATGACGGATGGGCTCCGCGAAACGGCTTACACATTTCCAGGGAAAAACGGGCAAAACATCGGGGTAATCGAGCTTGAACTGTGGGCGGAAACCACCTTCAACTGTTTGAAAGTCATCGAAAAAGTGGAAAGGTACGGCCAAAGCGTAAAAAGCTTCAGCATGGAAGTATGGGCGCAGGGCGCTTGGAAAGAAGTGGCCCGCACTACCACCATCGGCCCGCGCAAGATTCTGGTTTTTCCCGCGCAAACGGCACAAAAGCTGCGGCTGACGATACTAGCGGCAAAAGGCCCCGTTGCGATCAGCGAGATACAGCTGTTTCAGATAGACTAACCCAGGTGCCGCCCGTTCAGGAACTCCTGGGCGCTCATCCTGCGCTTTCCCTCTAATTGAAGTTCCAATACCCTGACGTATCCATCCAGGGTGCTGATTTTCAGGGCTTTGTTGCCTTCGGCGACAAACTCGCCCGCTTTTTCTGGCACAGCCGCTGCGGTTTCTTTTTCCGTGCGCAATATTTTCAGGAGCTTGCCGTCGAGCATCGTCCAGGCGCCGGGGTAGGGGCTCAGGCCCCGGATAAAGTTGTGCACGGCTGCGGTGCTTTGCGCGAAGTTGATCTGGCAGGTGTCGGTGTGGATTTTGGGCGCGTGGGTGGCTTCAATGTCGGCTTGCGGGATGGGCTGTGCGCTGCCCGTTTCCAGCGCCTTGACAGAGCGCAGCAGCAGCCTTGCGCCCATTTCCATGAGCCTGTTGTACACCTCACCGGCTGTTTCGTTTTCCCCGATGGGCGTTTTTTCCTGAAACAAGAGGTCGCCCGTGTCAATTTCATGCTGGAGCAAGAAGGTGCTGACCCCAGTTTCCTGCTCGCCGCGGATGATGGCCCAGTTGATGGGCGCCGCGCCGCGGTATTTGGGCAGCAGGGAGCCGTGCACGTTCATGGTGCCGAGCGGCGGCATGGCCCAAACCGCTTCCGGCAACATCCGAAAGGCCACCACGACGTGCAGGTCGGCGTTCAATGATTTTAGGGTGGCAAGAAATTCGGGGTCTTTCAGCTTGACCGGTTGCAGGACGTTGAGCCCATGCGCCAGCGCGAATGTCTTGACTGCCGACTGCAACATGCCTTTCCGCCCGCCCGGTTTGTCGGGCGCAGTCACGACGGCCAACACCTTGTAACCGTTGTCTATGAGTATTTTTAGGGAAGGCACGGCAAAATCGGGGGTGCCCATGAAGACTATCTTCATCGTTGTTGCATTATGGTTTGATGCTGCAAAGGAACTGCGAACCGCAAACATTGAGGGCGAAAGCCGGAAGTCTTTTTAATTTTGTGGCTTGGATTCACCACCGAGTTGCACAGAGGGTTATTCACCGCAGAGTTGCGCAGAGGATTATTCACCACAGAGTTGCACAGAGGTAC
>CAZULM010000106.1:0-7874 GCA_964621185.1 uncultured Saprospiraceae bacterium
ATCAGCTGTGAAAATTTCGTATCCGCTAGATGGAAAAATATCCTTTTACACAACTGCCCCCGAGCTGATAACCTGCCGGCCGATGTTGTCAATAAAAGAAAAACGCCAGTGGGCAGCGGCTGCCCCCCTGGCGTAAAAAATTTCTCAAACGCTATTGCAGTTTCTTATTTAGTTTTGAACTCGACGGCTCATTCGCCCAATTCCCTGACAAAACAAACACTGAGCCCTATGCCCAATCATTATGCTCAACAATGGGACGATCTCCTAAAATGGGATGCTGCATCGTGGAAAAAACTGTACAAGGATGGTTTCGATTACACCTTTTACCGCCTAGGTCGCAACGTATCGTTCGAAGAAAAAGACATCGTCTTTGTTTCAGCAATTGAATGTTTTCAAGACAAACTGCTTACCGGTAAAATAAAACGCGAGTATGCCCCCAATGCCTTTTTGAAGGGAATTATCTGGTTTAAATGTTTGGAATTTTGGCGGCAAAAAGATTTAATAATCTATTGGCCCCCCACCTCTCCCCCTATAACCAACGACCTGCCGTTTACTGAAGAAGACGATTTGCAGGCTTTTCAAGAGGAGATCGCCTTGGCTTGTTTTCACGCACTCCAGCCCGATTGTCAACAAGTCCTGTTAATGACCATTTCCGAAGACAAAAACCATGATGAGGTGGCCGAAACGCTCGGCATCTCCTCCAAATTTGTTCGGGTGAAAAAACACCGCTGTATGAACTATTTGAAAAGTTGCCTGAATCGTCCGGATGCCTAGTTTTCACCAAAAATCAACGCCTGCATGCCATGAATGCAAACACAACCGAAAAGTTTGAGGCCTATCTTGAAGACAAGTTGTCTGCAGAAGAACGGGACGCGTTTGAACGCCAACTGGCGGAAGACAAAGCGTTGAACGACGCTTTTGAGGCTCATAAAGCCGCCCGGGAACTCATCCTTCGGGTTGGTCAGATGCGCAGTTTTCAAAAACAAATAAAAACAGAACTCGAGGCGGAAGGCTTTTTTGATGCCTACCGCACCCCGGAAACAGCCCCCACACCTAACACCGTGCCTGGCCAACAAAACCGTTGGACCACCTGGCAGGCAATCGCCGCCACCGTGCTGTTGCTACTGACCGGTTTTTTGTTTTACCAACAAGTCGAATTACAAAAAAAGATCGCGCGCATCGAAAGCCACCTGGCCCTGCAGGACTCCCTGTCCGCCATTCAAAATCTTGAAAAGTACAACGCCGTACAAGACGCTGAAATCGCCGGCATCAAACGCGAATTGCAACAACAAAACGAACAAATGGAAATCCATTGGAACCGGGTGGACTCCGCGCTGATAAAGCAAGGTTACCAACTCGCCGATATAAATGGCTGCATGCTGACGCCCGAAGAACGCAAACGCTGGTACAACAACTTCACACAGGAGGAAACCGATGCTTTGAAGGCTGCGGGTAATGTTCCATCCGTTAAGAAAACCTGGCAGGATTACCTGAGCGCAAAAAATGATTCAGAAGTAATCCGTATCCTCCGGCAACAAGCCGAAACTGCGCCCCAAAGCCTCAATCGGGTAGAATACTATATCCTCGGCACCATGTGCCTGCTTAATGAACAGAACGCCTCAGAGGCGGTTTGGTACCTGGAAAAAGCAAAAGGCGTCATGCGGCCGGCCCACAAAAAAATGCTGCTTGCCGCCTATTTGGAAAACGATCAATTGAAAAAAGCACGGAACTGGGTGCGGGATCAAAAAATCCTACCCAACCAGTGGCCACTACGCGCTGCCCCATGTTTAAATGAATAGCAACTTGCCGCTCTTCCCAACATGCTCTAATACTGGGCAGCCGGTCCAATGCATATAAAATTTGCCCAGTATTTGGGATGCGGGAAGTTTTCCCCGTTTCTTAAATACTGGCGTTTCGCTTCGGCAAGCGCCGCATCGGACGGCATTTTTTTGAGGAGCAAATTGGTATAAAAATCTTGCAGCAAGACGGCCGCATATTTGTCCACTACGGCATTCAGCGTCGCCACTACATTCAAACAACCGGCATAACTCACCGCCCGGTGCAAACCCAGAATACCTTCGCCTTTCATCCCGGATTCCAGATCGCCGCCTTGGGCTGCTGTGCTGCAACTGGCAAACACTGCCAAGCGCGCGCGCAACGGTTGGGGCAAAGCATAAAACTCGGAAGCCGTCAGCCGCCCGTCGAACCCTTGTGCAACCGACGGATAAAATGACAGGTAAGACTCGTCAGGGTCATCGCTCAGGCAACCGTGCATAGTCATATGCAACAAATCAAAAGTGGCCGAATGCTGATAAAAAAGGTCTTCTGTGGCTTTCGAAAAAACCCGCGCCGGGGAAGCGCCAAGCCTCTGAGTAATTTTCGGAAGGCGCTCCGTAGTGAATTTTCCCAGATAATTCAGCACATCGTTTGAACACAATGTGGCGTCCGCAATATTCACATAGGCCCCGACGGCGGCCATACCCTTCCCGCGTCCGGCGACTTGCTTCTGCTGCAAGGTCCAAAGGGAAGCCGAATACTGGTAGCTGACGGTGAATTTGTACAGGGCATAAGGGATGTCGGCATTCCGGGCGCTGTTCCCTGCCAGCGTTTTTGGTATTGGTAACACATCAAAAGGGATGGCATGCAAAACATTGTCGGCTACGATAACCAGCCGGCTCAAGGGTTTGCTATCCGGCAAACCGGCAAATACCGGTCGCAACAAGGCATCGTACAGCTGTTGTCCCAAGGCCAAATCGATGGAGCCGTTATCTTCACGCAGCCAGGTTTGTTTGAACCGCTCTACCGTCGCCCAAAACTGTGCAGGGTCTTTAATGTCAAGAAAAACCAGGCCTTTTTGTGTACGCGTCGACCAAAGTGCGAAGGGTTGCGGGTTCGACCAAACGTATTCAATAAAGAGCGCATCGGGCGTAAGCAGACTATCCTGAAGATACTGAACATCAGTAGTCCAATTGCCATACCGCACAGCAAAGAACTGCCGGTCTGAAAAACTGGCGCTGGTCTCCAAGGCTTTTTGAAACTGACGGTATTCTTCCAGAATATCTTGTTCGGCCTTCGCCTGATTTCGCCGGCGCGCATCGGCCAGCTTGTCGCGGAACACCTTATCCCGGCAATAGGGGGTTTCGCTATTGGTTTCATTGCAAGCGCCCTCGAAAGCGTTCAGAACGCCCTGTTGAAGTCGCCCGTTTCTCGATTGCTCCGAATATCGGAATGCCTTACCCCAGTACTGATCACGGCCTATCCGGTCCGAAACCGGGGTTGCAGCGTACATTCGCGCTGCCGCCAGGGCGGCAGAACCGTAAGCGGAAAAAAGGCGTGCCCGCATGTCAGACATGGCGCTGTCTTCAAACAAATCAATTTGCAGGCGGTTGAAGATTTCTATTGCCTGTTCAAAAGCGACCAGGCTTTTTTGCAACATATCCACCTGGTCAGGATGTTTCTGATAGTACAAGTATAGAATTACGCCTTTGTTTTGCAGAATGTTCATCCATAGCTGGCCCCTTGGCGTCCAATTGCCAGATACGGGCATAGGTATATTGACTGGCCCCAGTGAATCGGGCATTAAAACGCCCAGTTCGATCATACGGGAAGCTGCAGTAATTTCCTGTAAGGCTTGATCGAAACTCCCAGTCTTGGCATATACTACGGCACTAATCGAATAATAATACGCATGAAGCGGAGAAAAAGGTAGTTCTGCGAGGTATTTTTCCAGGTAAATTCGGGCGGAATCAACCTGTTCCAATCCCAAATAGGTGCCGGCAATGTTCAGCAGTGTTATCGCATACAGCTGGGGCGCTTCGGGCAATCGTTCGGCCAGGTCCAGGTTTTCCGAATAAAACTCAAGGGCGCGCTTTCCGACCAGCTGCATAGAATCCGGGCGCATATCGAGCCGGTAATGGAGCATGTGCAGTTGGTGGGCGTACCCCAGGTTATTCGCAGCCAATCCAAACATCTCTCCGGCCCGGCTACCAATAAATCCTTGTGCGCGGCCAAACGCAGCGCGCCCCAAGGCCAGTGCTTCCTGATATTTTCCACGTTGGGCCAATATCTTGACCAGGTTGGACTGCTCCGAAATCAATGCTGCCGCAGCGCCACCGTGTTTCTCATAAATATCGATAGCCCGGCGGTAATGGTACACCGAAGTTTTCTGGTACCCCATCTGGTCGTACAGGTAGCCAAGCAAGCCCTGTGCATTACCGTGCAAAAGCGTCAGTGCCGGGTCCGTTTCCGGTACGTACTGCTGAAACAAGTTCAGGTAGGCAAAGGCCGTATCGAAACGTTGGTTTTCAACAGCTTCGTAGGCCAACACTAACCAACATTTGGCCATAGTGCGCCAATCGCCCCCGTCTTGCGCCTGTACGGCAGTTGCCTGGGCACATTGCCGGTCTTTGCTTGTCCAAAACCGCCAGTTTACGGTATTGCGCGCTGCCTCATATGCTGACTCGCAGCAATTAGGCTGCCCTTCCACTCTGGCACAGACTAGTGTAAACAATACCAAGGGTAGAAAAAAGCGGGTGGGTAGGTAGCGGGAGCAAAAGAGCAGCATTTTTCTAGATTAATTTGAATTTGAAAGATAATGAAACGGTGCAATTCAATTGTTGAAGGCCGGCTTTGGGCTGACGATGATTTAGAAGAATGCTGAACAGGCCGACAATTGAGATTCCGGAGTGTCGCAATCCTGTCTTAGCTAGCCGCCGCTTCGGATTCTGCTATGGAACCGGCCAAAGGCTACGGCTTCGTAAAAACGAAAGAGGACATCAATCTCAATTTATAAGACAAGCCCTCGCAGGAGGGGGAAATCCTCAAAAGCATCCCTAACGGCTCATTTGTTCATCTTTTGGGCTACACCAACGGTCTGGATCAGATGAACGGGGAAAGTGGTCGGTGGTGCAAGATTTCATATGTGGGCACCGAGGGCTGGGTATGGGAGAGGTTCATCAGCAGGAAGTGAGTCGCCAGATTCCTTTTTTGCCTATTTTTATCCCTAACTCTCAACTTCAAGCAGTTATGGCAAAAGATAAAAACCCGTCGTCAAAGCCACCCAAAGCACCACCACAACCGCCGCCACTACCGCCTAAACAGCCGATCAACGAAAGCGATGATAAGACCATTCCATCGCCCAGGCCCCCAGCCAATGATAAAGAACAGCGCTAAGTCCTAATACGGGCAGAATCAGGATGAGGGAGTAAAGAGCAATTTTCAAAAGGCGCAGCCGCTGATTGTTATCGTTTTCATTGAATTCAATGCACTCCTGGTAAGATTGGCATTCCCGCAAGATAATGGCGATGGTCAACTGGGTATCCTCATATCCTTGGACGAGAAAATCATCATTTACCAATTCTCTGGGGTCTCTGCCGATAGGCATTACCTTTCGAGGGAACAGTAATCGCATCAACAAAACGATGACCCCAAACATGACCAATGAGGCAAATCCGGCAATAAAAATCAGAAAGGAAAAAGCGGCCTTTTCAACTATAGATTTTACCCAATAGCCCAGCAGGATTAGAAAAAAGGCCACAGTGGTTCCCAGCAAGCTGTCAGCACGGTCAGTTATTTTCCGACCGGCTTCAATTGTCTGTTTAAGTTTCGCCTCTGCTTGTGAGAAGAAAAACCGAACGACCGGTTCCGGCCATTTATGCCAATTCTCGGTAAAAGGATCGAATTTCTCCATGTCATTTTTTCTCTCATTGCCCCAAGTGACGTGTTGAGGAAGTCCAATTCATGGTTCTAAGTTATTCATCACCACAAAATCTGATGTAATTTGCCTATAAAAGTATTCGCAAGCGGCACTTTCCTCTTTAAATAATTTAAGATTAGATTTTAACCCTCTTTCACTGTAATATACTTCCCATCCATCTTGGGTCTTATTAATACAATAAGCCTCATTGGGCAGTCCTCCCGAAAGGGAGTAGAAATCCTTTCGTATCCTTGTTTCTACAAGTTTTTGAAATAACAACTTTAAATCCATTATGGAATCCGTTTGATGAACCCTTCTTCTAGTAAATCACGAATGGTTTTATTGAATTGATACTGAGTGCCGCCGCCTGCCTCTCCAAACCAAGGAGCAGTTTTACCACTTAATGCATCAATTGGCTTGACAACCTCGTATTCTGTCAATGGTTTCAAGTTAGACCCGGGTGCTAAAGATCGTTGAGTATATGGAGTGCCCGAAGGTGCAGTAAAAACGCCGTCTTCACCCCCATACCTATCAATTTTTGTTCCTGGTTTCAACTTTGTGGATTTGGGTGTTCCAGCAAATCCATTTTTGGGTGGCCAAAGTATCTTTCCTGAATTATCAACCCATTTGCCCTTACTAGGGTTAGGAACAACCTCTCCCTCCCACTTTTTACCTTTCGTTTTGAAAAAAGCGTCGCGCAATTCTTTCAGCTTTCCAGGATGCTTTGCAATATATTTAGCAGCCGCACCAATACCAACCCGGATAGCGATTCCACCCGGGCCAGCGATAATCAAAAAGGCATCTAAAGCATACCCTATATATTCAAGCGTTTGTTCGTTTTCTTCCAGAAACTGCAAGACATTCTCGACCGATGTTATCAAGCGAGGATCATCCTCTTCCCCTGGGTCTCTTGGAAAATGCCCCACCGGCTGGGTCTCCAGAGTAGAAATCGCGATATAATCAAGCGGCTGGTAGTAATAGACCTGGTCAGAGCTATTGACGATTTCGATGGACATGGCCCGCACATCCATCGTGCTGACGGAGCGGGCGGCGACCTGGCCGGTCAGCAGGGTGTATTCGGTGCCACGCTCCGCCACGCCGCTGACGGGCAGCATGGCGAGGCGATTCAGGTAATCGCCGACTTCGGCGGGGCCGTTTAAATCGCGCCGGTAGAGGCTGACTTCGACACCGGTACCGGCGAAAACCGGGTTGACATGGCGGTTGACGACATCCTGAACGAGTTCCCGCGCCTGCTTTTGATACAGGGCGTTGAGGCTGGTCTGGCTCTGCTGGTATTTATTTCTCAGGTACTGGTAAAAGGAGGCGGAGCCGCCGGGAACGGCCTCATCGAGCACCTGTTTTTCATGCAAAGAAAGGGGGCCAGGCTCGTGCTCCGGGTTGACCCCATGCACCAGCCGCCAGATGAGCCCCTGTACCTCGTTATGGCGATGGGTGCGCTGGCCGTATTGCAGCAGCCCGTCGTAATAGGGTCTGGCATCGGCGGGCAGGAGTTCGGAAGTGGGAAGCAGATGGAAGCCCTCCTGCGTTCTCGGGGCGGCGATGCCTTTATCCAGGCAATAGCCCTGGAAGGCGATGGCGCGTTTTTCGCCGGGATAAACGGGAATGGAACCCGGGGGTCGGGGATGGTCGATTTCCTGCTGGATACGGTCGAGCGCGGGCTGGAAGGCTTGCTCGATGGCGGCGATATCCGCTTCGGTAAGTACCTCATAATGGCGGATTACCGCGTTCATTTCGCTTGCGGAACGAACGGCCCGCGCATTTGCCGATGCGCCGCCGTAGCCGTGGTTCAGGAACAGCTGCTCGGCAGTGGCGGCATCCCGTCGCTGATCGCCCGAGAGGCTTCGATCGCCCCGCGAGAGGGCCTGTAAGGGGGTAAAACCCAGGGCGCGGGCGATCTCGGCGGAAAGTTTTTTGCTGGCAAAAGCGGCGGATTCCCGCTTGGCCGCTTCCAGCAGGGGGGAGAATTGTTTGTTTTGGATTTCCTGGAGGGTGGTGCAGGCAGGAAGCAACAAGGCGACCAGCCACACCCGGGATTTGAATGCCGTTGCCTTACTCATAGGCGCAATTAAAGTTGGAGTATATGAAAATTAGGGGAATAAAGGCGTTTTTCGGCGATTAAGCCACAGTATGGTTCCGGCCATAAACAAGAGAATGCTGA
>CAZULM010000107.1:0-7779 GCA_964621185.1 uncultured Saprospiraceae bacterium
ATCAAGCATCAAGCATCAAGCATCAAGCATCAAGCATCAAGCATCAAGCATCAAGTATCAAGCATCAAGCATCAAGCATCAAGCATCAAATTGCTTACTTTCTACAATGGTAGAAAGATAGCCTCCAATTTTATTTTGATTGCTTTTCTTTTTACAGGATATTTAGTCCGAGCCCAAGTTGAAGGCTGCAATTGTGCGACAATTGTAGGAAGTGAGGTTGGAAAGCCTAATTTGTCCACTTCCGGTATAACCCTGCCTAAAACTGGTGGCTGTATAAGGGTAAAAGGCTATTTATTCCTCGATGTGCCTTTTGCAAGCGGCTACCAGTTTACCAACGTCGATTTTCAGATGGAATCAGGTTCGGAGCTTATTGTTTCTGCAAACACCAGAGTCGGTTTTAACGGCTCTACCCTGCACGGCTGTACAACCATGTGGAAGCATTTGGCGATCTTGGGTACACTTGACATGGTGGGATGCACAGTAAAAGATGCCCAATATGCCATTCGCCCCCTCCCCAGTTCGGTCGTAAATTTAACTTCAAATACTTTCACTGACAACTGGACGGGTATTTATTGCATTAATTTTTCTGGAGGCATGCCTGCTTTGTTTCAAAATACATTTCAAAGTATCGGAAACTTATTGCCGCCTTTTTTGGGGCAAGTTCCCGTTCCGGGCACAAAAGCCAGGTATGGCATATACTTGTCCGGGTGCTCGAACATGTCGTTTGGTGGCTCTGCGGTTGAAACGAATTATTTCAACAGGTTACAGACTGCCGTTTATGTGACAGGCGGAAGGAATACACATATCAGGACCTGCGTTATCAACGGTTCCAACTTCGGATATTTGTTTCATGATGGGACCATCGGTGTCGATGTGAGCTCTTCCCGGGATACCCGGGTCAATGGTTGCAGCTTCCAGTTTTTGGAAAGGGGCATCCTAGCCTCTAATTGCTCCGGCCAGTTTGCAGCAGAATCCAATGGGCCGTTTAAAACCCTGGAAACCAGCATCGATGTTGACAACTTTAACATTAAACCAAATCCCAATGTGGACCCAATCGATATCAGGGTTGAAAACAATTTTAATGTAGGCTCCCATTTCGGTTCTTGTATCAGGGTGCATCATATTCACAGCAGCGGCAGGATATCAATAAGCAGGAACCCCAGTGTCACCCTCGGCTTGGGAGCTACTTCGGGCACTGCCTCCGTGTATGGCATTGAGCTCAGCGATTATAACGGCTTGTCCGGTAGCGCGACTATTTTTGATAATGATGTGACACTGGGCGGAATAAATCAGATGGCAGGAGCTGTCCTCGTTTCAAACGTTCCAATCAGCACTTATGTTTGGAAGAACAACATTCACAGCGGCAGCTCAGGGCTCGTCGATTTCGGGATTTTGGCTGCTAATACCCTCGATTGCAGGATTGTTGACAACACCATCAATGGGATAACCGTCGGCCAGGATTATTCCCTGCACGACGCCATCAGGCTTGACATGAGCGAATCGTCCATTCTCTGTTGCAACCGTCCGGACAAATCTACGTTCGGCGTTACCTACCTCGGCCCAAATACTTCTGATATCGCCAATACCGATTTTAAGCACCACCTTACACGCCTTTACCTTTACCAGGTGCCTGGCATGGGTGTACAAACGCACAATGGCAATACTTGGGCATTTAGCGACCCCGGCAAAGTTTGGGATGCTATGTATGAGGGTAATATCAGCCTGGTATTTGGCTCCAGGTTTTATGTTGATCCAGCGCTTCTACCGGATATGTATAACAAAATTGAAGTGGTGGGCGGCACCCTTACGGACAAGGAAAACTGGTTCGTTTTCCAAGAAGGGGAGCGGGAACAATGCGTGATCGATATAAACCTACCCCCAACGCCCTCTTTTGTTTGCGGTTTTTATGCCGATTCTCCCGGCTTTATTTCTGAAAATGACACTTGGGCGCTTGAGGGCAATTCCGAACCATCGCTGGCCGCCATGAAGTGGGAATCGCAGCGCCAACTATATGACAAATTGCTGCGAGAACCTAGCCTGATCAATTACAATGAAGCTGTTTCCAGTTTTTATACCGAAGCGGCTTCTGGCGCGATTGGCCAGTATCGGGTTTTTGCGCAGGCCTTAAATGATATTTATGCCGTGCCAGCGAATTTCGGTTCAGGTTATCAAACGGCGCTTGATTCTTTTAACCAGCTCAGCGAAATGTTGGAGACAGTGGAATCGAATATGAGCACTGAAACGTACGGTTCTTCCGCTTATGAACTCTTGCTGGCTGAGCGCAACGATTTGCTGGCCCAGTTGGAGCCGATAAATGCCCAGTTAACCGAATACGACGCACTTTTAGCAATCGAGCGCAACGTCCGTATTGCCGACCTCCAGACGAGCAACCACAACCTGCCCGGCAATGAAATTTTTCATGAAAACGAGCGGGCGGTCAATGCGCTTATTTTACAGGCTTATTTGTCCCAAAACTGGAATTTTGACAGCGAATGCCGGGCTATCATCAATGGCATCGCCTCGCAATGCCCGCTCAGCGGTGGACGGGCCGTGTACAAAGCGCGCAGCCTTCAAAGTTATTACCAACGACCGGATTGGGGAAATGACAACTGCCTGACCATTGGCGAACGGTCGGAGCATAACGTGCCACAACGACTATTGAAACCAGAGATTTTTGACATTTTCCCGGTTCCGGCAACGGATCGCCTGAGGGTGAAATTCGGCAGCCAGAGCGCGGATGGGCTCGTGTTGAGGATTTTCGACACACAAGGCATTTTGCGGGTTAGCCAGGATGTAGCCCCCGGCGTAACCGAGTGCACTGTCGATCTTTCCACATGCCCTTCCGGCTTGTATATGATTGATTGTCATGGCACCGAAGAAAAAATTTCGGTTAAAAAATTTACGGTCATCAAATAAATCTCTCCACCAGCCTGTAGCCGGCAACACTGTCGGTTATAGGCTATTTTCTTTTGCTCCCATGTTTCGGATCATTATACTGATCAACATTTTTCTGTTGATGGCTGCATATTGTCATGCTCAAAAAGAAGATTATAGCTGGATATTGGGGGCTAATCCTGCACCTGACAGTACCCGTGCCATGGTGCGCCTGAACTTTAACACCGATCCGGTTTCCATTGAATATATCGATAAAAGAATTGCGCTTGATCTGGTGACCAGTTCACTGTCGGATACTGCCGGTAACTTGGTTTGCATGTCGAATAGTGCGAATATCTATGACAAAAACTTTAACATCATAAATAACGGCAATAACATACATCCTACTAATGTTTTTCCCTGGGGATTACCAGTCCCTCAGGGAATGATCATATTACCTTCTGGTGGGAATGACTATTTATTATTGACGGGAGCTTTGGAAACATTTACACCAGATATCGACATAAAGTTAGATCCTATTTTTTATGCCAGATTTACCATCTCTGACAATGAACAAAAAGTACTTGAAAAAAAAGTTGTTTTGATAGACCATGATACCATCAGCACACATGGTGCATTTACGGCCGTAAGGCACGCCAACGGGCGTGACTGGTGGCTGACCCTATTAAAACGGAACTCCAATAAATACTTTAAAATACTGGTAAATGATGGCATCCCGATGGTTTATGGCACCCAGGTCATCGGCGATTCCATCCCGCATGGCGTGGATCACACGGTTTTTTCGCCCGACGGCAACTGGTATGCCCGCTACAGTTGGTGGGGCACCACCAGCCATCCGCACTCCAGTATGTACCTCTACAATTTTGACCGGTGCAGCGGTGCGCTGTCCAATTTCAGGAAATATGATTTCAAGGACGACGGCCCTGGCGGTGTAGCGATCTCCCCAAATTCAAAATACCTGTACGCCTCCAACTGGGACACTATTTTCCAATACGACCTCTACGCGCCAGATATTTTTGCTTCGGAAACGGTCGTAGCCGGTTACGACGGTTTTGTCGGCGAAGACGGCAGAAGGCCCCGTTTCTTTACCCCACAACTTGCGCCCGACGGCCGTATCTACCTCTGCGTGCCAAATACATCTTCGCGATACCTGCACTATATTGCATACCCCGATTCGGCGGGCAGCTCCTGCAAAGTGGTGCAGCACGGCATCAAACTCCCGGTGTACAACAGCAATACGCTGCCCAACTTGCCTTATTTCCGCCTGTATAAAGACTCTCGCGGTATATGCGACACGATTGGCCAGTGGTGGCATCCGCTGGTTTACACCATGCTGAAAATATTGCCCAACCCGGGAAATGAAGCGGCAAAGCTTGTCTTGCCAGACGACGGTTTGAGCCATTCCGGCCTTATCCGGCTCTATGCGGCTACGGGCGCGCTGGCGATGGAGGCAGTTATCCCGCCTCGGCTCCGGGAGTATCGCTTAGAAACTAGCGCGCTGGCCGCAGGGGTGTATTTTTTTGAGGTAAAAACGGGCGGGAATATATTGGGGCGAGGAAAGTGGGTGAAGCAATGAGGTGATTGCTCCCTTTGCTTGGCGCTACTCGGTATAAGAAATTGCCACTATCTGTACCTGCCAAAGAGAGGATGTTTTTGTGGCTATATTGGCGTTTTTTGTTTCTCACAACACAACGACACTACGGGTGCCTTAGTTTGGCTTTTGTTCCAACCGCTGGCCAAACCGTCGTGCCGTTGTGTCGTCGTGAGAAACTTTCTGGCAGGCGCCTAAGCCGAGCGTTTGCTGCCAGCTTGGCTGCTGCGATGTGAGCAGCGCTTTCCAGCATCGTCCCTCAAAACAAACCTTCTACCCCAACAACCACCAACCTCGGCACCCCGACCTTGATCCCCTGTGGCCGCCGCGAGGCGATGTACCGCGCGTCGCCTAAGTTTTTCACCGTGCAGAAAAAGGTTGATTTCCACTTGGGAACGCCTAAGCGCAGGGCGGCATCTGCCACAAAATAGGCAGGGATCTGGCCGCTGCGGCCATCTGCGGCGGCTGGCACCGTGTTCATTTCATTGGTAAACTGCTCAGAAACATAGCTACCGCTGAACTGCACATCCAGGTGCCAGGGCGTGACAAGCCCGAGGGTATGGGAGCTCATCCACCTTGGGGCGTAGGGCAGCGTGTTGCCGCGCACGTTGGTCCGGTCGGCGCCCAGAAAACGGTCGGCGGCGTATGTCGCCTTGGAATAGGTGCCGCTGCCCTGGTAGTAGAAGTGGTATTTCATGCGCAAGAGCTTGCCGAAATCGATTCTAAGGCTGGCCTCGGCGCCCTGGTGCAGGGTTTTCCCCGCATTGGCAAAGCCGCTGCCGCTGCCGCCGGAGGACTCCGACACCGGGATCACCTGTTTGTCGAAATCGAGCATGAACAAAGTGGCTTCGCCTTCAATGCCGTTGGCAAAAGTGAGGCGAGTCCCCAGTTCGTAGTTCCAGCTTTCCTGCGCATCGAGCGGGAATACTTCGCCTGCCGTCGAAACGGAATTCTTGATGGCCGGGGGCGCAAAGCCCTTGTGCAGGCCCGCGAACAAGGCCACGTTTTTGCCCAGGGTGTAGTTGGCCCCCAGTCCAGGGATGAGCGCCGACACCTCCGTGGCCGCCACAATGGCCGTGTCGCGGTAGCTGGTCGCCGAGGCTTTGTAGAGGTACAGCCCGCGCTCAAATTGGTAGTATTCCATGCGCAGGCCGGCAGTGAGCGACAGGCGCTGGCCGAGGCCGAATTTGTTCTGGACGAAACCGCTCAAGGCATGACCCGGGCGCTGTTCGTATTTCACCAGGGCGCCAGAGCGTGAATCGGGGCTGTTGCCCAGTATTTCGTGCTCTGTCGCAGTTTCCCGGAGCAGGCGCGCGCCCGCGTCCAACTGGCTTTTGGCGCCGCCCAGGTGGTAGTCCCAGACCAAATGGGTTTCCGCGCCGCCAACTGTAAAGCTGCGGTTGCGACTCAGCGATTCTTCCTGCATGAATATCGCGCCCTTGTCGATGGATGGGTCGCCCCAAACCACGCCCGTCTGCTTGCTGGCCGTCGGGCTGCTGGAAAATGCCTGGCGCCGCCAGTTGCGGTCGGTGGTATAGAGGTAGCCGGTCGAGATCAGTTTCAGGTTGTTGGAAATCAGGTACTTGTGCGTGGCGCCCAGGGCATAGCGCCGCACGTGGAGCTGGTCGTCGGGCGCCATCACGGGGTAGTGCTCCTTGCGGTCGAACATGGGCTGCGTCAGGCCGATGTAGGTGGCGTTCGACAGTTCGTCATATACCTGCAATTTGATGCCGATGCTGGATTTTTCGCTGAGCAGCAGCCGGAATTTGGCGTTGAGGTCGTGCACCTCGAAGCCGGTCACGCCGATCTTGTCAGCCCTTTTGTGCAGGTAATGCACCCTCATGCCGGCGTTCCCGAAGCTCGTCCCATAGCCCAACTGCAGGCCCAGAAAGCCGCCGGAGCCGCCGCGCAGCGTCACGGAAGTTTCCGGTGTAGCGGGCGGGTCAGCCGTGATGTAGTTGACCACGCCGCCAATGGTGCGCGGGCCGAACATGATCTGTCCGCTGCCCTTTAGCAGCTCCACCGCCGACATGCGGTCGATGGAGGGGGTATAGTACAGTTCGGGCTCGCCGTAGGGGTTCAGTTGCACGGGGATGCCGTCTTCCAGCACCAGCACGTTGGCGCTGCGGTCGGGGTCGAGGCCCCGGACGCCGATGTTGGCCCTCATGCCCAGGCCCTCTTCATCCACCACGTTCACACCCGCGATTTTCCGGAAAACTTCGTTGCCCGTCAACGGGGTCATGCGCTTCATTTCTATTGGGCGGATGTAGGCTGCCGAGCCCGGCACGTCGCTCAACAGGCGGTCTTTTTTGGCGATCACGGTGACGGTCGGCATCTCCACCGGGCTCAAGGAATCTGCCGGGCTTGAAGTCTGGGCTGTGACATGGAGTATGTAAACTATTGAAAACCAGATTGTAGTGAGGATTCTCATTGACTAATTTTATTTAGACTTGTTATAATTAGCTGCAAATGTAAAAGCTTGGTCGGAAATCTTGGTAGTCGGAAGGATTTTTTTCCGGTGGGCGTGATCAGCGCTTAGTTCAAGGAACTAAAACGAGAACCAAGCGCCGCCCGACCTCGGTACCGCCGAGCGTTTGCAGCGAATATTTCTGGATACGAGGAATGCCCAAGCGTGAAAGGGCCTCGGAGAGGCCTAACATTTGTAGCATCTCCGAGGCCGAGCAGGGCTTGGTCATTTCAGGGCAATAAATTGTTCAATGACCGCCTTAGGCGGCAAAAAACAGCCCGTCAAAAAGCGCCCCGAATATGTTATGTTTTTTTATTGTATCCTAATAGACCTTTGTAGCAACGCTGGCGATTTTCACTTAGCCAGCGCGCACATTTTTCACCACAAACGTATCTATTATGAAACAACTACTTTTGTTCTTTGCGCTCAGCTTTGGCATGGTCGATGCATTTTCAGCTGTACCCTGCATGTTTAACGACAAGCCAGAAAACATAATAATTCTGGATGTAATAATCGAGTACACGGCAGACCATTATTCTTCGGCACTTTCCGTTACCATCAGGGTATTTGATGCCAACAACCAGGTTATTGCCGTCGCACAAACCTCCCCAGGGCAAACAGTCACGCTGAGCAACACCGGCAATGAAAGGAGGGCTATGTTCATTTACGACATGGGGTCTGGGCAAACGAATTACGTAATTGAGGACGTGGTGCATTAATTCTCATACTACTCAACGTTTTATTTCACGCAGATTTCACGCAGATTTGATTCACAGATGAACTGTGATCAAGTAGTGAGTTTTTTTCAATTTTTTTTTGCTGCTGC
>CAZULM010000108.1:0-6858 GCA_964621185.1 uncultured Saprospiraceae bacterium
AATATGACTATCCTAACCTTTTTTACCTCTGCTTTTTAACCCATTATTCGCATATTTTATTGATTTTAGTTTCATCGAACGGGGGCACTCCTGACCGTGCCGACGCATAGGAGGCATGTACAGGAGTGCAGAGTTAGTGCCATATTTATTATCACTGCTTGATCACCTGCCGTACATTCCACATCCCATCCACTAGAACAGAAAATACATACACCCCTGCTTTTTGAACGCTTAAATCACATAAAACCTCCCTTTCATGCCCTACCTGCCGTTCATCCACCAAGCGTCCTGCTGCATCGTACACCCGAAGGTGTTCGATGCGGTGTTCGTCTTTGGCTGTTATGTGTACCATGCCGCCCGTAGGGTTGGGCGATAGCGTGACCCAGGAGTTTTGCCCAACGGGCAGCACGATGGGCTCTTCGGTGTCGCTCAGGCAGCCGGGTTGGGACTGGCTCAGGCAGCCGTTGCCGTCAAGTTTGACGATCCAGGCGTTCTGGCGGGTGGTGTCGTTTCCCCAGGTGGTGCCGTTGCACAGGATGCCACCGTCGGAGGTGGCCAGTACATTGAAGAACTGGTCGTAGTACTTGCCTTCGGGTGAGGAGAGGTATTTCCGGTGCCAAAGCAGGTCGCCGTTGGGGGTGAGTTTGCTGATGACGGCGTATTGCCGGAACCCTGTGGGGAAGTTGTTGTCGTAGGTAGTGGCCACACCACATGCATAAAAGTTGCCGTCTAAACTCGGCGTTATGGTTTGCCAACCTGCGTAAAACTCAAAACGATGCCTTTTTTGCCATAAAATATTGCCATTTTCATCTATATTCACGATCCAGAATTGTTCGTACCCGGGACCTACCTGAGGGTTGAATATCCAATTTCCAACCAGCAGGTAAGTTCCATCACCTTTTGCTATAATATCTATAAAATACAAATTGGTGGTATCGCCGACATGCGGTATTTCTTTCCAAAATACGACATTTCCGGCAGCATCCAACTTACAGATAACGGCATTGTCGTAAATGGCCTGATCACGACGGTTGCCGACCAAAAGGATATGCTTGTCCGGTGTTTCTACGGCTCCAGCCGCAAAATAGTTCTCTGTTGGATTTGGCGGGTACAACTTGAAGTATTTTTGGTTGAGGTTGCTGTCGCACTTGAAGAAGATGAGGGATTGACGGCCTGTCTGATCTGTACGGAAAGACCAGCCCGTAGAGAAAAAACCGCCGTCAGAAGTGGGTATGGGGCGATAGAATATATCAACGTAATCTGGGTGTTCGTACTCTCTCAGTTCCTCAACCGATAAAGAGTCTTTTTTAAGAACTGAAAAATAAATAGTATTATCAACGTTATTATATTCTTTTTTGTCATTATATTTACTCCCTTGAATTAGCAAATCTTCTCCTCCTTTATTCAGTATATTTATCACTGAATATCCTTCAAAAAGTCCCAAATTTTTGTAGTATATTGATTGGTCAAATTTATTTATTTGCAGTACAAAAGAGGAATCAGCAATAGCAAAATATTGGGAACCCCCTTTTATCGGAAAATAATAAAAACTATCAGTTTCAATACTGCTACGCATAGCTGCTTCATGTCTGTTGTCATAATCAAACTGAATATTTAAATAGGCAGGCTGTGCCCAAAGTATTGATGACAGAACTACTCCGATTAGGAGAAATAAGTGCCTCATAATCAATGGTATAAAAATCCCCCTTCCGCTGTTGCAACAACGGAAGGGGAAAGGTGAAAAAACTATTGGCCTTTTGTTTTGAGCAGTTTGCCGCTTTGCAGCAGGCGCTCCTGTGACCATATCTGATAACAGTACGCACCATCGGCGAAGCCGTTGGCGTGCCAAACATAGCGATCCATACCCAGTACGGATTGTGTTAGAAGGGTACGGCCCATCAGGTCGGTAACGACCAACCGGGCAGCCTCCGTGCCGCTCAGGTCAAAGGTGACCTGGCCATGGAAAGGGTTGGGGGCAACAAGCACGGCACTTGGGGCGGCCAGAGCAACTGACTGCTTGGGCGGCATAGCCCGCTCTTGCGCCCCGACCTCCGGATCGAGCGCAACCAATGGCGTGTAAATGCCTTCCCGAAAGTGTAGGAGTTGCTGCGCCATCAGGTGGGCTGATACATTCTCTGTGTTCAGCGAGGCCAATGCGTTCTGGTAATGCTGCTCTGGCAGGGCATCTATCCCTGTTCCCGCTGCCAATATGTTGTTCATATAGGCGCGATAGGTGCTGCTCTCACTATCTGCAACTGTGAGGGTGTTGTTCACGGCTTGTGCCTCTGCATAGCGGCCCAGCGCAGCCAAAGTACCTGTCCGAAGGATGCGGTCTTCGGGCTGGTTGCGGGCCTGGAGCAGGCTGAGCACATCCTCGTAACGGGCATCCAAGTCAAGCCCATCCGCGTCCTGACCAGTATGGATCAGCCCCCGTATGGCTATGTTCCGGTCGCGGACAGTGCCGGGCGAGGCGTAGTACTGCGCCAGTCGGTCGCAGGGCGGGTTGGGGCAGGGCGGGTCGGGGACATAGCAATTTAACAGAGTTGGATCGGATGCCAGGTCAAAATTCACAATATCGCTCACACAATCCTCGTCCGCAGGGTGCGGGTTGCCTGTTTTGTCAAAATAGTTGAAGGCAAACTCTGCGTAGATATGCAGGTCGGAACTGCCGTCGCAAAAATCGAAAAACTCGTTGTCAGCTTTTTGTTGGTTCAACAATGGGCTCCCCTGATTGGGCAGCACCCCCGTTGCGCCGACGGGAAGTGCCGACCAGCCGCTGAACCCCATGGCGGTATAGTCGTTGCAGGCAGCGGTGAGCTGGGCGTTGTTGCCCTCGAACTGGTTGCCGATGCGCGAGGCACTGAACTCGTTCTCCCTGATCTCACAGCCTTGTGAGAGGGTATTGCGCTCCACGATGCCCCAGGAAGGCTTGGAAGCGTCGGCGCCCAAGAACTTGTTGAAGCGGATCAGCGCGCCTTTGTTGCCCTCGCCGAATATGCCCGCCGGGCTGAGGCCCTGGAAGGTATTTGGGGCGGGAATGGCATTAAACTGGCAAGACTGCACGATATCGGCCGTGGAGTTGCGCAGGTTGATGCCCTGCACCACGTTGGTGAATTGTATCCCCGAGGCGTTGACGGAGCCTAATGCGCTGCCGAGCGGGCTTCGGCACTCGATGCCCACTTTCAGGCCAGTCATGGTGCCGCCCGATGCCACGATCTTGGGGTCGTCGCCCGCTATGCCAAATGGCCGGAAATCAGGCACGATACTGGTGCTGCCCGTAAAATCGCAGCTCGAAAACTGCACCCGCGTGCTCCAGATGGAGACGTGTATGGAAGTACCCCGGGGCTCGTTGTCGTCGAAGTTGTAAGGGTTGGTTGCCAGCATCTCACTTGGATCGGCCAGCGGGTCGTTGCTCAGAAAGTCACAGTTGATGAACCGGCTTGTGTTCCAGTTGTGCGGGTATTGCATGAATATGGCGCTGCGCTTGTTGTCGATCCAGTTGGAATTGATGCCAAAGATACGCCCGCCGCCGAATGGGCCGCCATGTTCGAGCGTAGAAGTCTGCGTGGAGGATACGCTGCCCGTGCCGGCGTAGGCATCGTTCTGTGTAGTCGTGCTGCACCATACTGCTGTGGCAGCTATTCCCTGCCGGGCGTTTATGATGTCGCTGCCAACGATATTGACAAAGCCCTGGTTTGTGTTGGTCTGGGCCAGGGCCGGGTCGCCTTCCGCATTGATGCCGTCCCACATCTTTTCGGTGCCGTTGCAGTCATAACCGCGTAAAACAGCGTTATTTACAGACAAAAAGCCACCTCTCTGTACCGTGATGCCAAGCGGAACGCGGTTGTTGAAGTCAAACGCCTCCTTGCTGTCTGCGAACCGGACGGTGATCCTGGCCGATGCGGAGGCTCCTTTGATGACAAGTTTTTTCCCCGCAGGAACAATGACACGAGCGCTTACAAGCCGATCGGTTTCCCATGTTTCATCCCCTGCCAGCACGTAGTCGATCGTGCCGGGCGTGTTGGGCAGGACGGTCGCCCCATCGTAGGCGCAGTCCGAGCCGACCTTGATGAAACAGTAATCCTCTTCCCCTCCGCCTTCGGTGTTTCCCGCCACGATGAGGCCGCCATCGGGCGATTCGGTGATGGCAAATCCACAGGCGCCTTCGCTGGGGCCGTTGTAGTGCTCTCGCCAGATCAGGTCGCCGTTGGCATCCGTTTTCATGATCATCATGTGCTCTGCCCCTTCCACCGGAGCCAGCCCGTCGGGACAGCCAGTCACGGTGCCGGAAACCGCAAACCCGCCATCGGAGGTCTGTACCACCTTGGGAATAAAGTCCCCGCCAGTCATGGTGCCCAGGTATGTGGCCTTGCCCAGTGCCGAGGGGGCTCCATTGCCATCCAGGTCAAAGAACAACAGGTACGCTTCCCCCCAATAGTAACCTTGTGATTCATAATGGAAACAAGGCCCCCCATCCGTGCAGGACAAGCCAGAAATCGGGGGCTGGTTGTTCGAAATATCGTCGTTGCCCAGGAAAAGGTTGGTGCCTGTACTGCCGCGCCCCCACATGATGAGCCTGTTGAGCAGGGCGGAAACCACCAGCCTGTTCCCGGATTTTACCATGCTCTGGGGAAGGTCGTCAGAACCGTCGGACCAGTCCTCGACGTATAAAAGGCCCGGTACAGGGCTTGTTTCGTTGCAGTTGGGGAAGTCCCGCTCGAAGGGTGTGCCCAGGTACTTCGGCCCGTAGGGGTATTTGTCGTACTTGCTGTTGGAAAACCTGGGCGGGAAGTTGTAAAAAATATTGTCCGGCTCCAGGGTTAAAGGGCCATTTGTGCCAGGGGCGCTGTAAGCCCTTGAAGAGATGGAGCTTACCGACAAAGGCGCGGCTTCCGTGAAGGGGGTTGCGTTGCCCGCATCGTATGTGATGGTATTGATCTGTACGTCGGTGTCTACCCGCCTCATAGGCAGGTTGGGATCGGAGCTTGTGCTCCGGGGCAGGGAAGCGGCAGTATAAATCCGTACTTTGCCGTCAGCAGTTACCTCCTGAGCCATTGCCCCGACCTCGCCCGACTCTGCGCTCACCAACTCGTGCGGCGCACCGTTGGTGTTCCGCAAGGTTCCGTCCAGGTTATAGGCCGCCACCCATTTTTTCCGGCTCCCATCCAGTGCCCATCCACTGACCAGCACGAAGCGGTCGCCATTGTTGTCCACATAACTGATATCGTTGAGCCGGGCGCTGGTGGCTTGGCTCGGCAACAAGAGCCAGTTTTGGCTGGACAGCGTGGATTTGTCCACTTTGACAAGTATGCCCTTGGAGGAACTGCCAAAGCACTCGTTGCACCCTACCGCAAAATAGGCATCGGGCGCTTCAACGACGTTGTACAGCCGGCCTTGGGCAATTTTGGCCGGGTCTTGTGGGTGGGGCAGTTCGATCACGCCGTCGCCGATCAACCGACCGCTGGGGGAGAGCAGGCAAAATGCCGGAACGTCGGGTCGGGCTGCCGGATTGGCCTCGTTTTCTTTGGCGAAGCCGACGGCAAAGTAGTTTTTTTCTGTGGTCGTGATGACATCGTACACCCAGTCGGCCAGTTGGGGCGTTCCGCCTACCGTGACCGAGGTTGTCCACTGGTTGCTCTGTGCCGCTGCTTTTTGAGAAAAAAACAACAAAAATGCCATAATTAAATGGTGGTAAATGGTGTTACTTCGGTTTTTCATACCTTTGCTAACTTTTTATTAAACCCTACTCTGTTTGTTTTACCCGGCCATTTCGGTGATACCGGGGACTCTGGCGAGTCGGTCGAGAGGTAGCGGTGCCAGCCGCTGCCTCTTTTTCTTTATGTTGGGTCGCGTTTTATTTTCTATTGTTGGCACTAACGGTTGCTTCCTTGCCATACCGCTGCGTTTAGCGAGCGGTTGGCAGGGAAGCCATAGTTAGGTGCAATTAGTATTGATTTAACCACCCTTTTAAAGCGTTATAATCTTTTAATTCAAGCTGCTCTTTGAAAAGCTGAGCCTCCTTAATCGCATCATTTGTAAAAAAACTAGTCGTAACAATTATACTCTTTGAAGGCTGCCTTAAAGTATGTACACCAGCAACCTCTCTTATGATTCCTACGCCTACCTTGTTGTCTTGTGAGTATTTTTTACATTCTACTAAAAGTAAAAAACTTGTAATTGCGTTTTTGATACTAGCTATAATATCACTACCTCCATCCCGAGTAGATTTAGTTAACTCTACTCTGAAACCAAAATCTTGAAGAATGCTAGCTACTAATTCTTCAAATTTTCGCGAACTTAGATCATATAGCTTTTCTGGATACTTTTTGAAGTATTTTTTTATTTCTTCATTGATGTCAGTTACTGAAACATTCAATTCGCTTACTTTTTGCCTATATAATTCTTCTTTGACTTCACCTTGAGTCCCAAGCTCAACCATTTTCATAATCAGCTCGTGTTCTGCGTGTTCTTCTGATTCAAGGGAGGTATTGACTTCGATAGCTCTGTATCCTCCATCGCTGTCCAGTGCAAGTATTACATAGCCCCAATCTTTATCAACCTTGTCTAGAAGGATGGCACCTAGTAAATTATTCTCATTGTCTTCAAACCAATTGCTCTCTTCTCCGATAGCACTTGCCAGCGAGTTTCTTAGAACATTGTGAGAATAAAAAACTTCTTTCGATATTTCCTTCGGTGACATATTTGATTTGGCGTTTTGATTGCACCTAACGGTTGCACTGCCGCATACCCGCCGCTTCGAGCCTTCGTGTGTTTGCTTTTGCGGCGGGTTGGCGGCAGTGTGGTGTTCATGCTCATTAAGTTTAGCGGCCCAATATAACAAAAAACCAAAACGAAAGG
>CAZULM010000109.1:0-5975 GCA_964621185.1 uncultured Saprospiraceae bacterium
AATATGACTATCCTAACCTTTTTTACCTCTGCTTTTTAACCCATTATTCGCATTAATTAGATAATGGGATAATGGGAGGCCACTCACTGAAACGCGACGCCCAATGCCCCCTTCACCGGAGAATACCCGCCATCGGCATATTTTGCCATCACCCAATAGTAGAGCACGGTAGGCTTCTTTACCTGCTGGCCCGACAAGTTGTTGGGGTTCGATATGGTCACGGTGCTGTGGTTCTGCCCTGCGGGCGGCGCCCCTGGCGTGGGCACCGAGGCGTTGGGGTTGGCGTTGGGGTTGGGCAGCACGATGAAGGAATTCAACTGCTTCAGGGAAAAGTTGAGGTCGGAATCGGTATAGACGCAATGCCACTGGTTGCCGGTCAGGGTCGCCGACGAGCCGCTGGCGGCGCCAGCCTGGCCCGGCGGTATCTTCAGGTACGCATAAGAGCGCTGCCGGTTGCTGTCCTGGATGGCCCTGAATATCTCGAACCCGATCAGATCGGCATCGTCGGTATAGTCCCATTCCAGGATGATGGACTTGGGCGTGGCGATCAGCTGGCCGACAAAATTCTGGATGTCGTGGCGCAAGCCGGTATCCACGGGCCTCGCCTTCACGATGTTGGAGCTTGTCTGGAGCTCGGCGTCGTCGGTGGCGATCAGGCGGTATTCGTACCTTGACCTGAGCGACGCGCTGGAATCGGTATAGGACAACAAGACGGCACTGGTATCAAAACTGAGCACAGAGAGCCAGCTCCGGCGGTCAACTTCCTTCCTTTCCAACTTGTAGGAAACCACGTCTGCGCTGGGGCTCAGGTCCCATTCGAAATAAACGCCGGCGGTACCGGACACGGCTTTTTTGATCACCGGCGCGGCAGGGGCGATGTTGTCGGGGCGCATCACCAAAAAAGGCGCAGACATGACGGACTGGTTTTCCCGGAAATCAAGGGCTTTCACGCCAAAATACACCTCCTCGGTCAAAGTATTGGTCGGCACCTGATAGCGGTAAACGGTGTCGTTCACCCAGGTGGACGTTATCTGCGCGTAATCGCCATTTTGCACGCTCGACATGAACACGCGGTATCCGAGGACGTCGGCATCGGGGTTCTTTGCCCAGGACAGGGTCACGGTGCCGTCCGGGCTGCTTTCCCCGGCCAGTATCAGCGGTTGGGAAGGCGGGGTGTCGTCGCTGGGCTGCCCCAGGTACGGAAAGGTTTGGTATTCGTACCCGTTCGCGTCGCTGGTCTTCACGATATAATAATTGGCCGGGAGCGGGTCGGTATCTTCGAAAGCCCGCAAGGAGACGCCCAGGGATACTGTGTTGACCTTCAAAAATTTCCCGTTGACCTTGTCGGAACGATACACGTCGAAGCCCAGCACCTGACCTTCTTGAGCGGCAGGGAACTCCCAGGTGACCGTCATCACGCCCTCGCTCAACTCTTCCACCGATTGTATGGACATCAGCAGCGACAGCGCGGCGGGCTTTCCGCTGACCTGGACGGTATCGGAAGGCTCGCTCCACATGCCAAAGGGCGTGAGGCCCCGAACACGGTAGGTGTACTGTGTGCTATTATCGACCAATGAGTCGGTGAAGGACATCAGCTCGTCGGGCAGGCCTGTGGTGCTGGCGAACACCAGGGGGCTGACGTTCAGCCGGACGAAATCGTCGACGCCCCCGCCCGCGCGCTCCACAGCGAAGCTGCTGAACTGTGCCGCATCCCTGTCCCATTGCAGCAGTACTTTCTTGTCGGAAGGTATGGCCGTTGGCTTGCCGGGGGGCCTTGCCACGGCAGCGCTGTCGGTGTTGACCATCGCAAATCCCCCCGAAGTGGCAGCCGTGCCCAGGGCGGTGATGAAATACACATAGTCTTTGTTGGCCTGCACGGCAGTGTCGATGAGGGCAAGGCCCATGTTTTGGGCAATCTGGAGGTCCTGGTCGGCGGCGAAGAGGCTGAACCCGAACCGGCTCTCCAATTCCCTATACTTGTTGTACACCTGCAGGATGCCGCCGCCTTCTGCCGGCAGCAGGTCGAGGCTGTCGCCATAGATGGCCCCGGCGGCCACGCCGGCCAGGTCGTTGGTGTCGGCCATGGCCTCCCATTGGCCTTCGGGCAATGCCAGCAGGGAGGCGGACAAGAGCAGGTGCGACGCCTCGAATGCCGCTGAGGGCAGCAAGGTGTCGTTGCTGCGCAGCGTTTTGCGGGCCACGGTGTAGCCGTTGGCATTGCCGTAGCGCCAGGAAGGGATGTCGGCCGGCGCCCAGCGCAGCACGACCTGGCCGTTGGCGTACATGCCCTTTGCCACGACATGTACCGTGTCTTGGGCAGAAAGGCCGGTGTTGAAAAAAATGGCCAAAACGGTGGCTAAGAATGCGGCGGTGGAGGTTCGTTTCATGGTTGCGAAGTTTTACTGTGATTCGCCTGATTTTTGTGATTGACTATGATTGATTCAATTGATATTCAATTGATTACAAAGATCGGTATGCACAAAACCAAGCGGCGTGAGGTATAGGATGATTATGGGTTGATGACCACTTTTTGAATGGCCGACTGGCCGTTTGCTGCGCTGACGCGGACTACATAATTGCCTGCTGGCAGGTTGGAAAGCCTGAGCGGCGTGTTGGGCGCCTGTGCGCCTTGAAACACCTGCCTTCCGAGCGCGTCAAATACGCGTACCTCGAAATCGGAGGTTTCGGCGCCGCTGTACTGGAGCTGGAACACCCCGTCGGGTGACAGGGTCGGGTATATTTTCAGGTCAAGGCCGTTTTGGATGTCGGTAGCGGCGCTGGCGCCGAGGGAGAGTTTCCAGAGCTCAAACCCTGCACTTGTCCGCGCCCGAAAAAAAAGATTGTTGCCGGCAACAAACAGGAAATCGGTCTGGTTACCGATTGGGAACATTTCTTTTACGGTGCCTGTGTGGTTGACGCGGCCTATTGAGCCAGCAGCAGGGCTTGCGATAACGCCGTCATAAAACAGGTATTCATCCGTAGAGGCATAATAAATCGGCTGATTGAAAGAGGCAAATTGGAGGTTCTGTTCAAATACCTGCTCCTCGTTGTTGATGCCCCCAGCCGTTTTGTAGATATAGCCCTGGCTTCCCGGCAGGATCGCCCTAAAGTATAATTCCCCTTTCCAAGGGTAGAGGGTGCTGTACCTTAACGGGCCGTCAACCTGAAGATCGGAAGCCTGAACGGTGCCAGCCTGTGTGCCGTCTGTGCGCCACAACTTTGAGCCATAAAAAAAGTACAGGTGACCGTCAAAAAATGTAAACTTCGTGGGACTGCCAGGTTGGCCGCTGAGCTCGACCAACTGCTTTGTGCCTTGTTTGGTGCCGTCGCTTTCCCAAAGGTCGAGGTAAGATGCGTCACTGCCACCGGCAAAATAAAGTTTCCCATTTACAGCTGACAGGTCGGAAATTTCTACCGGCCAGTTCGCATCCGTCTCTTCAACAACAATGTATGTGCCGGCTGTGGTGCCATCGCTGCGCCAAAGGTTCTTGATCCCGACGAAGTAGAGAATATCGTTCAACACCGTGAACTGGCCTGCCCTTTTAATATTCGCAATGCAGGTCGGGCATACGTTGCTGACAAACTCGGTGCCCTGTTCCGTGCCGTCGCTGCGCCACAATTGCCCAAATGAAGTGCCGTAGTCAGCTGAAAAGAACAACATGCCGTTCATGACAATTTGGTCGCGAAACTTGGAGGAGCTGCGGCGAATGGCATGTTCTGCCCCGGGGTTTATATCCTTCACCAGCATCGTCCCCGCTTCCGTGCCGTCACTGACCCATAGCTCGTCGCCATGTATGCCATCGTTGGCAAAAAATAGGATTTTGTCGCCAAAAGATATGATCCTGGTTGGGCCGCTGCCCACACTGCCTGGCTGTATGTCTTTCACTAAGTAAGTGCCAGCTTCTGTGCCGTCGCTCCGCCAGAGCTCTTTGCCGCTGATTCCGTCATCAGCCGCAAAGAACACCACGTTGCCAACAGCCACCAGGCTGTCTTTCCCGTTTTGAAGGCCATCAGCGCTTCCCGGGTTGATGTCTTTGACCAGGACGGGTGTTTGTGCCGCTGAGATACCTATGAGGGACAGAAAGGAGATAAGTGTGAATAAATGTTTGATCATGTTGATGGTTGTTGATGAAATGAATGAGTTGTTGGGTTGGGGTTTGGAAGAGGCTGGGACCCGGTGCGGGATATGAAAAGCTGGGTTTTGCTTAGAAATGGCTGCGTATGCACGGCAACTTCCGGAAAAAGGGGGAGGCAGCTGTATCTTCATTGCGCCAATGATATCTGAGCCGCTTCTGGCGGCGATTGGCAGGAAAGGGCATGATTTTGTACAAAGCAGCCCTACCTCCTTGGCTGGCGTAGAAACTGGAGGCGAGAGGGTTGGTGCCTTGGGGTTTGTGCTTGAAGGAAGGTGAAGAATAGGCTTTTTTCATAGTGGAAAAAGTTGAACTATTTTGTTGTTACACCAACTAAAAAAATAAAGCCAATAAAGTATAAAATTAAATATAACACAGTATAAACCATCGCATATATTGTTAGAACAAGCGTGATTTTAAACATCCTCTTCATCAAAGAACCTAACAAAACAGATAATATGAAAAGTAATTTAATTAATGAAAAAGCAAGTATTATTATTGAACCATAGTAAAGAAGAGCAAATGTGTTTACACTATTGAAATAAAAAATAGCAAAAAGTCCGATTTGAAGAAAAATGACTATTATATCAACTAATATGTGAGTTGATATTTTATTTTGGAACCTCAGAACATCTATCATGGGAAATTAATTTTGATTTAGCCAATCTTCAATCATTCTCTTTATATTTTCACTGGCTTGTGCCGAGGTGAATTTTACACTTTCATAGGGTTCGCCCGGAGGGGTAGGATTCGGATTGAAACTAACTTCAGGATGAGCATTTGAATTAGGATTATTACCTACCATTTTCAAGGCATTAATAAACAAATATGTCATTTCTAATGATGCGCCTTGTAAATGTTTTGAAACTTCTTGAAAATTAACAGAATTTGAGGTCGATAAATTTACTATGTAATATTCCGCAAAATCTTGAACCTTTTTAGACAAACGCTTAGCTAACGGGTGTTCGTTAACTAAGTTCCCAGCACCATCAAGTTCTCCTCCAAGCATTTTTAGAAATGTTCGGCCTCGCATATAATATTCGCTGCCTTGATTCGTAGGTTGTGGCAACAAATACGCTTGGACTGCATCTGCTATGTATTGCTCATCAGAAATAAACAAATTAGGTGCTTGATCAATCGTTGTGGTATTTCTTCCTATTAAATATGCAGCCATATTACCTTCAATATTGAAGGCTCCACCAAAATCGTTTGGATCGTTAAACATATCAATAGCTCTCTTATTAGGGTTACTTATTCTTTTATAAGCAAGCATTCCTGCCCCACCTCCAATATCTCCAATCCAGGTTGTAATTTCCAAACCAGATGTCTCGTGAGGTGGTAGTGGAATATCAATTTCTCGCGAACACCACTTTAATCTAGCCTCTAAACCTATTATTATGTGCCCCCAATCAACCCAATGATTTCCATGCTTAATTTCTGGCTTACATCTCAATTTTAGAAACAAGGTAGAACCTAGGATGTTTTCTGGGTTAATAGGGTCAACTGGATTACATAAATATAATTTAAATCCAGCATTTCTCAAATCACTTCCATATGTTTGTAATCTGTCCATACTCCAATTGGTTCCGTAGTAAATTCCTCTTAATATCTGAATTCTTTGCTCAATTTTATTGAAACCATGAACTATTAATGAATCTTCTGCTTGCCGAATGGTATTTACTAAATCTTGAAAATTAGTAGCTCCACAATCAGGAGGCGCATTGTCATTCCCATCAAAATTTGTGATAATGTTAGGTATTTCGGAGTTTTCCATTCCAATAACTTTAATAAATAGAGTTGTTGTGACGTAACTGTTTGATAATCAAAGTGTGTATTTTTGCT
>CAZULM010000110.1:0-5964 GCA_964621185.1 uncultured Saprospiraceae bacterium
CGGAATGCGGAATGCGGAATGCGGAATGCGGAATGCGGAATGCGGAATGCGGAAATTTGCACACCAGAAATCAATCCTCCAAATTTTAATGAACTTATTTTAACCAAGCATCAAATCAATTTGTGGTTATTGCACATCATAAGTGCCAGCACCCAATACCAATGCCTTCGACAAATTCCGCAATCCGCACTCCGCATTCCGCATTCCGCACTCCGCATTCCGCATTCCGCACTCCGCACTCCGCACTCCGCACTCCGCATTCCGCACTCCGCACTCCGCATTCCGCATTCCACACTCCTATTGGTTTGGGAAAAATATTTCAAAAAGATCGTCATCCGAAGTGCTTGCCTTTTCCTTCGGGATGGCGCGGTTGGAGCATAGGAACGCGCCTTTACCATCCCTTTTCAGCACGAAATACAGGTCGTCGGCGGGGGAGTTGATCGGAATGCCCGCATTTTCAGGGCTTGTCCAATCCTTTCCTTCCCCAGTGGCGTGGTGCACGTCGAGGCCGCCCAAGCTGGGGTGGCCCATGCTGCTGAACCACAGGGTTTTGGCGAAGCCGTCGTAATAAGGCGTGATTTCGTCGGCGCCCGTGTTCACCTTGGGCCCCAGGTTGAGGGGAAAGGAAAAATCCAGGTCGTCGGACGACAGCGGCCGTTTGCAGACATACAAATCCATGCCGCCCATGCCGCCTGGGCGGTTGCTGGCAAAGAACAGCCATTCTTCTTCTCCAAAATCGCAGACAAAGGGCATGGTATTGGAACTGCCCGGCAGGTTGATGTATGGCCGAAGTCGCTGGGGTTGGCCCCATTCCCCCGACTCGCCGCGGCGCAGCACAAAAAGCGCGCATCCATCGGTATCCGCGCTGCTGCCCTTGTGCGCCAATGGCGGGCTTTCGCAGCGGGCGAAGTAAAACCGCTGCCCGTCGGCAGAAAAGGCGCCGCACAAAAAGTCCTTAGATGCCCCTTCTGGCAAGCCTTTTGCCGGCACCGCCGCCCGCCAGACACCTTCCCGCTTTGCGCTGCGCATCAGCATTGACTGTGGGCTGTGCGCCTGGGTGAAATACAGGATGGTGTCGGAAAAGGGCAAAGGCGCAAAACTGTTGTCAATATTTGAAACCGGCGGCGGCAACCAGGCAACGCTTGTATTTGCTGCCGTGGAATCATATTTTTCGATAAACCTGCTTGCCAACGCGCAACCGGCGAGCTCATTTTCAAGGACTTGCAAGACGACCTCCTTGTGATCGCCCCGGTATGACTCGCCCATTTTTTGAAAGGCGGCCATTGCTTCAGCATAGCGCCCTTGTTGTTTCAAGGATCGCGCATAATACAGATTTGCCAAGGGGAACCGTGGGTCATCCAGTGCAGCGCGGTAGCAATTGGAAGCATTGATATAGTCGCGCACCTTGTTGTAGGCTTCGCCAGCCCTGAAAAGCAGGGCCGGGTCGCTGTTTTTGATCCGGCCTGCACGCTCAAATTGGGCTGCGGCGGCAGCAAATAGCCCCCGCCGCAGGCTTTTTTCAGCTTGCCGCTGCAGTTGGGTTACAGTCTGGGCAGCCAAACCAACCCCCAATGCAGCGGAGAGCACAAAAAGCAGCGAATAACAAAGCAGTCCCTTGTTTGGCAAAAATCTCATGCCGAAAGGTCATGGTTTTTCAGGAAATTAGGCGGGGGCAAGCCTTATTTCTTGGAAGCCTATCCGTTCACCTACTCCCTCGAAGTTTTTATCGTCGCGCCACCGTCCACTTTCACGGTACTGAGAGCGTCGCTCAACACCAGGGCGTTGTTCTTGACATAGACCCGTGCTTTTGAGCCGTCTGAGGCAGAAATCTCCGCATCTTCGGCGCGCCAGTTGCTTGCTTCCAAACTGGCGCCATCGGTGAGGTTCGCCAGCATGTCTCCGCCCTTGCCCGTCAATTCCAGGCTACATTTTCCAGAAAGCCTGAGGTCTAGATTGCTCGATGCGTCTAGATACGCCTTTATCTGGCTGCTGCCTTTCGCGCTGATAGTTGCATGTCCTTCCTCAAAGCCGCGGATGATCACCTCGCCCGTATTTTCAGCGTGCAACGAAGTGAACGTTGGGGTCACAATGGTGAGTTTTGCCAGGCCCTTGGTAGATTTCCCCTCGGTGGTGAAGGTAATCTTGTCGCCGGTTTCGATGGTTTTTATCAAGCTGCTGGCAATTGTCTGGCCATCGATCGTGACCCTGAACGACTCGCCCTCCAGGATTTCCGTTTTAAAATCGCCTTCAAGGATAAAGTCTTCGTAATTGCGCATATCACGGTAGTTCCTGTCGCCCATCTTGGGGCAATCGGCACAGATAATGCCTTCTCGGGTCATTTGGAACAACCTGTCAGGGCTGCGCGAAATGTAATTGCGGTCGTTGCCCGAAGCGTATTCGCTTAAGTCGGCGCCTGCGTATTTGTAAATATTCTTGTCAAAGCGCACAAACTTTCCTTCTGGGACAGAAAGCACTATTTTCACGTTTTGGCCTTTCCATTTTTTTCCCTGCTCGATTTCAAACCCGGTGGGGATGCGCAACTTGTTGTTGGTCACTTGCATGGTAAAAAGTGTGTGGTCCGCATTGTCCATCGCTTCCTCTCGGGAACGGCCCCTGGCTTTGATGGATTGGTAACACTCGAACTTGTTGGAATTGCTGCGGCGCACACTGATCTCGATCATGTCGTCCATTTCCAGGTTCAAGCCTTTTATGCGGATGTTCTCGTCGTCAAACCCAAAAAATGCGCCTTCCCTGCCAGAAGTTGTGATCCCTTCTATCTGGAGTGTGTCTGAATTGATGGAGGCAAGGTCGATCGTTTTGTTGACGGTGCTGCTTTGGCGATACTCCTTGGCTGCGAAGCTTACCAGGAAAACGGCTGAAATAAGGTTCAGCGTCCAAAAAAGCCAAAGGCCGCCCTGCATCCAATTCGGGGTGCGCGTTTTGAACAAGGCCTTTGCAAAAAGCAGTGCCAACGACACCATGGGGATGGCCATCAGGAAGAAGGCGTTGGCAAAGCCCAGCCAGGTGGTACCGCTTGAAAATGGGCTGAAATAAGCCACAAAAGGGGCTGCCACTACCAAAGTCCAAATGCTGGCTATCCAGGCCCCGCCAAAGCTCAAGAACAGGGCGACTGCAATAAGGAACGCGATCAGGGTTGCGAATTTTGCCACAAAGCGGACCATAAAGCCGAATAATTGGCCAATGGCCGTCACGCCGGTTGTCATCAAATTCTGTGCGCCAGAGCCGCCTTTTTTGGCCGCCTGGCCACCCATCTCGTTTACTTTGTTGCCCAAGCGCTCAAAACCCTCCTCAATTTCCCGGGCAATATTCTCCACGTTGGCCGGTTCGCCGCGCATGGCCAAGCGGTCAGCGGCACTTTTTGCCGGCCGCACCAATATCCACATCAGCAGGTAGGCAGGCACCCAAAAGCCGAAGGACAGGAACGCCAACAGCACGAAAGCCAAGCGCATCCACACAGGGTCATGGATGCCGAAATAAGCGGTCAAGCCGGAGCAAACACCTGCCACGACGGCATCGTCTTCGTCGCGGAATAGCCGTTTCCCGGTACGGATGGGCGGCACGGAACCGCCCGAACGGGCGCTACCTGTTTTTTTGGTGCTGGTTTCCGGCTCCTCAGTGCCAAACTCTTCCGGTTTGCCCATGACAGCCGTAGCATCCTCCACATCCGGCAACATGACAATCGTGCGGTTGCCCAGGTTTTGGCTGATGATCTCGCCCAGCCTTGCTTCGATGTCGCTGATGATCTCGTCGCGCCCTTCGCTCTCGCTGAAGCGCCTGCGGATGCTTTCAATGTAAGCCTGGAGGTACTCGTAGGCATCATCGTCTATGGTAAGGGCATATCCGCCCAGGTTAATATTGAGAATCTTGTTCATTTTCTTGTTGTTAGCTTGCCTGCCTTTGCAATTGCCCCGACAGGTTTGTTAATGGTTAGTCGTTGTTTTTTTGACTTAAAATTCGTCGGCAGCGCTTTGTGCCGGCTCCTCTTTTTTGGGCTTGCCCTTTTTGGCTCTCTTGCCATCGGGTTTCACCAGGGTTTGCCCGACAGAATCCACCAACTGTTGCCAACTGGTGGTCAGCGCATCCAGAAACTGTCGCCCCAGATCGGTGATCTTGAAATACTTGCGCGGCGGGCCTGAAGTGCTTTCGCGCCAGGAATAATCCAATAGGCCATCATTTTTCAGGCGGGCGAGGAGTGGGTAAAGGGTGCCTTCCACAACAATCAGATCATTGTCTTTGAGCCGGTCGGCAATATCTTTTGAGTACACCTCGTCCTCCTCTATTATGGCTAGGATGCAGAGCTCCAAGACTCCTTTGCGCATTTGCGCTTTTGCATTTTCGATATCCATGATATGTTGACGATGTAAAATTTGTAATGAAAAATTGGGGACTTTCATAGCCTTGCCTGCATTGCCCCACGAGTTCCAATAACAGGCGCTTAATTGGCTGGCTTGAGCTTCAGATTGTGTTTTTGGATGAGCTTGCTCGAGTCCAAATGCAGCACTTTTTCAGGATGCCCCAGCCTGGGGCTGATGCTGATCACAGAGGGAGAGAATGTTGACACATCAAATAATCCGATGGCGGGGCCTTGCGCCCTGGCCTCACTGGCCGCATACAGCAAGATTGCTGTCGCTGCCAGTGTTGCCAAGAAAAAGATTGGTTTCAGTTTTGTTTGCATAGCTTAATTTATTGTTGTTTGTTACTTGGTGTTGCAAAGATAATGGTAAAAGACACTACTGTGCAATACACAGAACCAACTTTAACCAAGTACTTTTTTATTATTTCTTTCAAATGATTGAAAATCAAACAATTGAAAGAATAATTTTTTTAATTTTTTTTCAATTTTGGTGAATAAATACGAAAAGGGGCATAACACGAATGTGTTATGCCCCTCGCATGTACCGCCAACTTTCAGTTGGCGTGGTGTCGCGCCAACCGAAGGTTGGCGGCATGCGCGCCAAGCTGGAGCTTGGCGTTACCTGGCCTGTATCATCTTCTTCGTCGCCGAGTCTGTCGCCGTCTCCAGCGTGTAGTACAGCACCCCGGTCGTGTTCAACAGCGCGCGGTCGAGCGATATGGCGTTGTAGCCCTTCGCAAAGTCGCCCTTCTGCGTGAACACTGCCCTGCCCATCTCGTCGTACACCGTCAGGGTCGCCGTCGCTGCCGCCGGAAGGTGGAAGCCAACGAAGGTCTTGTCCACGAACGGGTTCGGCTGGTTCTGGTACAGCTCGAAGCCGATGCCGGCGACCGTCTTGCCATCAAAACGCAAGGCCACTTCCAGGCGATCATTTGTCGGGCTGTACGCTTCGGCTTTCGTGATCCGGCTCGACACGCCCAGCATCTCGCTCAGCTTGCCCGCCTTCTTCGCCCGGAACTTGACGCTGAACGCGCCCGCCTTGTCGATGGATACCGTCAGCGCCCCGTCATGCACTCCAAAGTTCGTGGCGTTCACATGCTCGCTGTCCTCCAGCCCGGCCACTTCAAGGCCGTTCAGGCTCAGCGTCATCTGGAAGCCCTGCACCTTCTGGGCCGCAGTGAAGGTCACCTCGAGCTCCTCCCCTGCCCTGACCGCGCGGTCCTGCAGGTCGAACAGCAGCGTGCCCGCCGTGCGGTCGTCCGATACCATCAGGCTGTTGGCCACCACCGTGTTGTTCACGTCGCCGACCTTCACGCCCACGAAGTCCTGGTTTGTCTGAGAGGCCTGGATGTTCGCGATTGCCTTGCTCTCCGGGAACGCCGTCTGGAACGGGTTCAGCGGGTTCGGGAACGCGAAGCCCTTGTCCACAAAGCGCCACGAGGTGTTGTTCGGCAGCTCCTGGTAGATGCCCAAGATCAGCTTCCGTATCTCAACGATGTCGAACGTCGTGACCGAGTTGGACTTGTTCGCGTCAGCGGCGATCATCTTGTAAGGGCTGCCCAAAGGCTCGATGCCCAGGATGTGCTTCG
>CAZULM010000111.1:0-5925 GCA_964621185.1 uncultured Saprospiraceae bacterium
CGAGCGGCCGCAACAATTGGAAATTGGACATTCCTTGTTGATCATTGGACATTAAAAGCCCCCACCATTTTCGGGCCACCCGAGCAGCTGCAACACTTGGAAATTGGACATTCCGTGTTAATCATTGGACATTACCCCCCCCGCCATTTCCGGCCCACCCGAGCGGCTGAAACACTTGAAAATTGGAAAATCCAGGCTGAAAACAAGAATTTCATATACCTGCCGAGGCGAGGCGAAATCCGCTAAAGGCAGACATCAGGGGCAATTTTTATTTACAGAAAAGCACTTTGAAGTAGCTTCGGCCCCACAAGTATACTGTGATTAAAGTGATTTGTATGATTTGAGTGATTAAAAACATCTGATTTTCAAATGATTATGCGATCGAGATTTTCACAACCACTTTGCGTTGACTATAATCACTTAGTTCCCATCTCAAAAATTATTATCTTTCAAAATGAGGTATCCTGCTGTTCTTTTATTGACATGTCTTTTCAGTGTATCGGCCTTTGCCCAGTGGACCCAGGTGTCTTCGCCTCCGGCAGAATTCAGAACACACCATTCCTTCGCCTTTTCCATAGATGGAACAGGCTATATCGTTGCTGGATCTGCACAAACCGAAGCATTGGCATCAGCATATAGATATTCCCCGGATATTGATGAATGGACGAAACTTTCGGATTTCCCCGGAGGTACCAGAAACTTTGGCATTGGAGATGTGTGGGAAGGTAAAGCTTATTTTGGGTTTGGAACCGGCATAAGCCCAGACTCTACTATTGCATCAACAAAACGAGATTTATGGGTGTTTGATCCTGGTACCCAAACCTGGGCAGCGCGCGCTGAATGTCCCTGTATCCCGAGAACACATCCTGCTTTTGTGGTGCATCAAGGGAATATATATGTGGGTCTTGGCGGTGGTGGCGCTGGTGTGGGAAACCTGCAGGATTGGTGGCAGTATAATATCGCTAGCGATACCTGGACGCAAAAAGCTGATTTCCCAAGCCACCCCCGACATCATCCGTACCAATTTGCCATTGGAGATTATGTCTATACAGGCTTAGGGCATGGAAGTGTTGATCCCCAAATTTATAATACCTGGTACCGGTATGACCCAGCAAATGATACTTGGCTTCAAGTAGCAGACCTCCCGGATGAAGGCAGGGTTGCCGGCACTCAATTTTCACACAATGGGTACGGATACGTTTTGAGTGGAGAAGGACAAGATCATGGGTCAATGGAATCAGGAGAATTTTGGAAATATGATGCCAATGGAGATAGCTGGGAAGAACTTCCCCCGCATCCTGGCCCCTCAAGGTGGGCTCCTGCATCTTTTATCATTGACGATGAGATTTATTTGATAAATGGCACAGCTTTCGGCGAATTCCAGGCTGAAGCGTACAAGTATAAACTGGCTGGTTCATCCTCTGGAGCCATCAACCAAAACAATAGCCAACTGAAGCTCCAATTGTACCCCAACCCGTTTTCAAATCAAATCACACTTGATTTGGAATGGGATGAATTGCCTAATCTCGAGGCCGTTCACCTGAAAGTTTTTGACCTGCTCGGAGTGCTTGTACACGAGGCTAATTTGGAGTCAAACTCCTCAAATCAAATTTTAGGACACCTGAAAACAGGAAGCTATTTGCTGGAGTTTTATAATGGCGAAACAAAAATCGCAAGTAGAAGCGTAATAAAGAGCCTTTAAGGGCCAATGAAAGAGGAACCGAGTGAGTACAGGCATGGGAACGATCCTGGCGCTCGGCGCCGCTTGGTTTTGAATATGTCCCTAAATTATGCGCTGCCTTAGCCCGGCGGCATCGAAGTCGGTGCCCAATATGCGGATAGTCAGTTTTATGAAAACATAAAATTGAATCTTGGATTTTCATAAAATCTAGGCGCCATTCGCCTCTTTTCCTGCCATTTTTTAAACCCAAAACCCAGAATACGCAAATCTGCGTAGCGTATTTACGCAATCCTGCGCGTGCCTGCCCCCTCTTCGTGCCCCCACCTTTGTGTCATCAAACAAGCGAAGCAAACCACATCCTGTACAACGCTAAATGACACCACAACAATGAAAACGTCCAAGTATTTCAACATCCCAACCCCATCCATGGCGCACAGCCCGCTGCTCGGCAGCATTTTGATCCTCAGCATTTTCGGTACGCTTATCACAGCCATCAACTTTACCGCTATTGGAGCGCTATTCATGGCTTTTGAAAGCCAATGGGCAAATTTTACCCATGCCATGTTCGGCTTTATGGCGCAGCCCTTTGCGGGCTTCTGATAAAAAGAAAACCCTGAAAACCACATCCACCATTTTTTCACCATTCTCAACCTTATTTCACAATGAAAAACATTAAAATCAATTTCCTGACCCTTGTATGCGCAGTTCTTTTCGCCTTCAACGCCAACGCCCAAAGCAACCCCAATGAAAAAGAGGTGCTTAAGATGTGGAACGACGTTTGGCAGTCCTATGAAAAAGGCGACGAAGCCAAAATGTGGTCGTTCTACGCAGAAGATGCCTGCGAGATTTATCCCGACGGCAGCCAGCTTTGCGGCCTGAAAACCATCCGTGAAGGGTACGAGCAATTCAAAGACATGCTCGACGGTACGCCCAGCTGGAAGCTTTCTACCCCTACCCTGAATTTTGTAGAGCCCAACGTGGTTATCCTGACAGCAGATGTAGAATCAGACATCAAACTGAAGGGCGGCATGCAAATCGGCGGCAAATCCAAATTCATGGCCCTCGTTCACAAAGTAAAAGGCAATTGGCTCATCGTTTTCGACAGCCAGACACCGGTGATCCCGATGCCGGAAGCAGGCAAATAACCGGAACAAATCCGGAACCGAGCGGTGGGATTGGTATGGACTGTGTGTCCAACCAATTCCACCAAGCTCCAGCCTCAACGCGCACAAAGGCGAAGCATTCGCCAACAGCGTGTACAAATGCCGGCGACCGACAACCAAATTTATTCACCAACACCATCCTCTAACCATGAAACAACCTATAGACCTGCACCTGATTGGAGAAAAGCTCGAATTCAACGATACCCGCGAAAAAACGAATGGCAACCGCAGCGAAGGCATCATGACCATCGGTGCTGGGCGAAAAGGCCCGCCAGCGCACGCCCACACCAAACAAGTAGAAGGCTTTGAAGTCATCAGCGGACAAATGATAGCCATCGTGAACGGCAAAGAAGTAATCGTGCATGCCGGCCAGACCATCCTGGTGCAGCCTGACGAAGACCATACTTTCAAAAACGGCAGCCAAACCGAAGCGCTGGTAGCCAAATTCTGGTACGAGCCAGCGCTCAACGCCGAATGGATGTTGCAGACCCTAGGCGACGATGCCGTGAAAAACGGCGGTGACTGGGCCAAAGTAAGCCTATTGCCAGCCATGTACATCATGTACAAAATGCGCCATGAATACCGGTCTTCCGGAATGCCTGTCTGGCTCCAAAATTTGATTTTTGGCACAGGCGCCGCTATCGCAACGTTGACGGGCGCACACAAAAAAATCCAGCTTCCTGTTGGCCTTTAAACCCACACATTCTCAACCAAACCCATTCTTTTTCACCATTTCAAAATTTCAAAACTATTATGAAAAACACAGTTAAATCACTCATCCTCCTCCTGGCCGTTTCTTTCGCCGCGCAGTTGAGCGCTCAAACAAGCGGCGTTCTCTGGGTAGGCAGCCGCAGCAGCAACGCCAACGCCAATGCCGTGCACAGCTTCATCACCGAAACCTACGATGCATTTGCCAACGGCGACGATGCAAAAGGCTGGGCCGGCTACACCGAAGAAGCCGCAGAGATCGACCCGATGGGCAACATCACTTTTGGCAAAAAAGCCCTGCTCGAAGGCTGGGACGGCTTTATGAAAATGGCCGACGAAAAGCCGGTATTCACCTACAGCAACGTGCTGGTGCGCATGCTCACCAATGACGTGGCCCTGGCTGTATTCGACTCGGAAGCCGACATCAAAATCGGCGGGCAGCAAGTAGGCGGCAAAACCAAAGGCATGGCCGTGCTGCGCAAGATCAACGGCCAGTGGAAGCTCGAGTTTGATTCCATTACGCCGATTATTCCGATGCCGGAGCAAGGGAAATAGGCTTACTACCTGAAAGCGGGATTGGTTTTGCTGTCAATGAAATTGACTCCGGCCAATCCCGCAAATTCGGCAATTTCCGATCACCATCTAAAATCTCTTCCAATGAAAAAGATACTCAAATGGGTGGGTATTGTCCTTGGACTGCTCATCATACTCATTGCCGGAACGGCCCTATACCTCAACAGCGCCGCAAAAGAGCGCTTGGCAAAAAAGCACGACATTACCCCAAAGGCCATAGAAATCCCCACAGATTCAGCATCGATCGCTACGGGCCAAAAATGGGTTTCCATCCTTTGTTCGGAATGTCACGGCGCTGATCTGGCAGGTACAAAGTTTCTTGACGATCCTGACATGGGCACCATCTACGCCCCCAACCTAACCCCGGCAGGTGTCGGCAAATCCTATACCGACCTGGATTGGGACCGCGCCATCCGGCACGGGGTTGGCCATGACAAGCGCCCCTTGATCATCATGCCTTCCAAAGACTTCAAGTTTATGCCCGACGACCAAACGGCACAGATAATTGCCTATTTGAAAACAGTTCCGGCTGCCGGAGAACCCTTGCCCTTGCCCAAAACGACTTTTCTGTGCAATGTGCTTTTACAGTCGGGTGCTTTTGGCGACGCTTTGAGCGTGGAAACCATTGACCATAATTCGCCTTCCCACACCGCCCCTGCCCGTGCAGTATCGGTGGAGTACGGCAATTATTTGGTGAAGATCAGCGGCTGCAAAACCTGTCACAACCAACAGCTAAACGGAGGCCCGAACCCTGATCCGGAAGGCCCTCCGGGGCCTAACCTGACACCTGGCGGCAATCTGCCAAGCTGGAAAGCAGAAGGGTTTGTTACAACCATGCGTACGGGCGTCACACCATTTGGCAAAGCGCTTGATAGCAAATTTATGCCCTGGAAAGCTATAGGCAAGTATGACGATGATCAGTTACAGGCCATTTACGCCTACCTGATGTCGCTGCCAAAGCTTGAAATGGCTGAAATCAAATAAAAAGTCAACCCATGCACACATTTGAAATCATTCTTTTAACCATCGGAACCCTGGTAGCGGTTGCTGGCTTTAAAGCACTGCTGCGCGGAAAGCGCTACACCAAACCCGTTTCCGTTCGTCGATTCGACGATATCTGACACCTATTGCTTAAAACCTAAATGACAAGCATCCGAATCATGAAATACCAATTTCCATTCAGCATAGAAACCAAGTACGGCGAAAAAATAACTTTCCTCGGCATGGAAGGCGATCGCCTGATCCTCGAAGGCTTTTGTGCGCCGATGGCCGGCCCTGGCTTCCATACGCACTTGCGCCAGGATGAAGGCGTCACCGTTGTGAAGGGGAAAATCGGCTACCAAATTTTAGGCGAAGAGCCTCAGTATGGCGGCCCTGGCGACAGCGTCACATTCAAACGCGGCGTACCGCACCGTTTCTGGAACGCAGGCGAGGACGAGCTCCACATCAAAGGCTGGATCAACCCTGCTGAGAACGTAGTCTTTTTCCTCAGCACCTTGTATGATGCCTTGAACCGAGGCGAAAAAAACAGGCCTGAAATTTTTGACGGCAGCTACCTGACCTGCCGCTACAAACGGGAGTTTGACGCGCCGGAAGTGCCGGGATTTGTAAAAAACATCATCATGCCCATTACCTACCAGATTGGCAAGCTTATGGGCAAGTACAAAAAATTTGAATCGGCGCCCGAGCCATTTTAAGTTGACAACCAACCATCCTTTCACCTTCTATACCCTGATTAAAGTGAATTGTATGATTTGAGTGATTAAAAACATTTGATTTTCAAATGATTATGCGATCACG
>CAZULM010000112.1:0-5871 GCA_964621185.1 uncultured Saprospiraceae bacterium
ACCTTTTACCTTTTAACTGGAAAAACAAGGAGGGGTAGTTGCTCGGACGGTTACAATACAATGATGTTTTGCCGTTTGGCTGCCGTACTAGGTTTCGGCGATGTACGACAATAAACCCAGCCCCTTTGTCGACAAAAAAAACACCATCCCCCCATTTCCCGCAGTTTTGTGTCCCTCCGAAAAAACGAGAGGACTGTTCCTCGAATAAAACTGCGCACATGACAACAACAATGCCCGCCCCCGCCCCCCTCCGCAAGCCGCTCCCAGGCTCTCCAGAGGAGGAAGTGGTCAACTACATTTTGCAATTTGCCCCGCTCTCTGCCGCGGAAACCAGTTTCCTTTTAGACAACCTCAACATCCGCTCCTTTCCCAAGGGCACGGTGCTGATCCGGGAAGGTCAATATGCCAAGATGTGCTACTTCGTCCTGCGGGGCTGTGTGCGGCAGTACTACTTAGTGGATGGCGAAGAAAAGACCACCAATTTTTTTACAGAAGGGCAACCCATCACCGCCACAGAGGGCAATTTCAACATCGGCCCCGTCAAGTATTACCTGTCTTGTGTGGAAGATTGCCTTTTGACCGTTGGTACGCCCGAAGACGAGGCCCGGTTGTTCCGGATGTTCCCCATTTTTGAATCTATATGCCGTGTGGCCGTGGAAGATGAACTGGGCAAGAACCAGGAAAAACTGGCTTCCTACATCATCAAAAGCCCGGAAGAGCGCTACCTGGAGTTGCTGAAAACCCGCCCCGACCTGTTAGACAGGGTGCCGCAGTACCAATTGGCCAGCTACCTGGGCATCAAGCCGGAGTCGCTGAGTCGGATTCGCAAGCGGATCATGGGGCGGTAGCCACACTACTGGACATTTTTCAAAACCGGAATAAATTGTACCGCCGAACTTTGTTTGGCATCGATTGCCGAACAAAGTTCGGCGGTACCTTTACCCGATAAATCGAAAAATGTCCAGTAGTGTGTGCGCTAGCACTTCTTAACCAAAGTCAATGAATTGCCGCCCTCTTGCCCCTGAATTTTGCCCTTGAATTTGCACAAGCAGGTTCATCACGTTAAAAATCAAGTTCTATGTGGCAAAAACTCAGGCTCACGGCATTCGTCGTGGCAATTTCCTCATCGCTTTCTTTTAGCCAAACCCTCACCCAAACGATGCGCGGCAGCCTCCTCGATGCCGACAGCAAACAGCCGCTCGTCGGCGCCCAAGCCCTTATCAGCAGCCTCGAACCGAAAATGGGCGTGGTAACAGATGCACAGGGCAATTTCAGGTTTGAAAAAGTGCCCATCGGGCGCATCGACCTGCAAATCACCTACCTCGGCTACGAAACCCTGGTGGTACCCAACATCGTCGTAAATTCCGGCAAAGAAGTGGTTTTGAGCCTGCAAATGCAGGAAACCACCCAAAAAATGCAGGAACTGAGCATCACCGCAAGCCGCAACAAAGGCAATGCCCTCAACGACCTGGCGCTCATCAGCGCCCGTTCCATTTCGCCGGAAGAAACCAACCGCTACGCCGGCGGTTTCAACGACCCCTCCCGCATCCTGTCGAATTTCGCGGGCATCACCAGCACCCAAGACGGCAGCAACGACATCATCGTGCGCGGCAACTCGCCCAAGTACGTGCAGTGGCGGCTGGAAGGCGAGCAAATCACCAACCCCAACCATTTCGGCGACCAGAGCGCGGTGGGCGGCTCGGTCAGTATTTTGAACAACAACCTCCTCGCTGCCTCCGATTTTTATACAGGCGCTTTTGCCCCGGAATTCGGCGACGCGCTGTCCGGGGTGTATGATGTGCGGCTGCGGGCAGGCAACAACGAAAAATTCGAGGCGGTGTTCGGATTTGGGCTTTTAGGCACGGAACTGACCCTGGAAGGCCCCTTCAAAAAGGGCTATGGCGGCTCCTTTTTGGTCAACTACCGCTACTCTACCATCGGCCTAGTGAGCGATATTGGCCTGGTCGATAACGTGAGTGGGGCCTTGAATTTTCAGGACGCGGCGTTCAAAGTGTTGCTGCCCACAAAAAAAGCGGGCATTTTTTCCTTGTACGGGCTGGGCGGCAGGAGCAGCTTCATGCTCGAAGACGTCACCCCGGCACTGTGGGAAACCCCTGGCGACCAGTTTATGCGCGCCGAACTTCGGGAGGATTTTGACAAGCGGGCCAAACTTTTTAATGTGGGCATCAAGCACAGCCTCAGCATGGGCAAAAAAGGCTTCCTGAGCAGCAGCCTCACCTATTCTCAGGAAGGCATCGAAGACGATATTTTCGAAGCGGGCATCGTCAAAATATTTGATGACGACGGCATGTTTCTCCGCGATTCGGTAATAAACAAAACCCTGAACTTCAGAAGCCGGCTCCAAAAGCCGAGCTACCGCGGCTCCATTACCTACAACCACAAATTCAATGCGCGGCACAAGCTGCAATTTGGCACGAAATACACGCTGTTTGACTACCAATTCAATCAAAGCCAATTGGATACAGGAAAAACTATGCGCGTTGTGTTGTTGGATTTTGCAGAGAACATCAGCACCGTCCGCAATTTTGTTGCCTGGAAATACCGCGCCCATGAAAACCTCAGCATCGTGTCGGGCTTGCACAACATGAATGTGCTGTTCAATAAAAAAAGCACGCTGGAGCCCCGGCTTGCCATCGACTGGCGAATGAATGGATCCAGTTCCCTGCACGCGGGCTATGGCCTGCACAGCAACATGGAGAGCATCCACCATTATTTTGCAAAAATAGAACAGCCTGATGGCAGCTTCACAGAGCCAAACCGCGACCTGGGTTTGCTCAAAGCGCATCATTTTGTGCTGGGCTACGAAAAACGCTGCGGCAAAAACCTGCGGGCAAAAATTGAAGCCTATTACCAGCACCTATACAACCTCCCGGTAGAAAACTTAGACACCAGCTATTTCGCCACCATTGTCGAGGGACTGGATTTTCGCTATGTCGATCTGGTGAACAAAGGCAGGGGGAAAAATTACGGCGTAGAGCTAACCATCGAAAGGTTTTTCAGCAAGCATTACTACTATTTGATCAACGCATCGCTGTACCAGTCGAAATATACCCCCTTGGATGGGCGGGAGCGCAACACGCCCTTCAACGGCAACTATTTGGTGAACATCCTGTGCGGCAAAGAATTTTCCAGGCTGGGCAAAAGGCAAAACCAGAGCCTCGGCCTGAACGCAAAAGTGTTTTTTGGGGGCGGCAGGAAGATTATCCCTTTGTTGCGCGACGTACAGGGCAACCTGGCCGTTGACCCTGCCAACAACCGCTACTGGGACTATGACAAAGCATTTGAGCACAGCATTGAAGACACCTACCAGGTGATTGTTTCGGCAAGCTACAAGTGGAACAAAAAGCGTGCAACCCACGAGCTTTTTCTCAACCTCGACAACCTGACCAACAACAAGGGCAAGATCATGGAGTTTTACGATGCGGACAAACCCGGCAACATCGGACACATGACCCAGTTCGGTTTTTTCCCGAATTTGATGTACCGGGTGTATTTTTGAGGCTATTTGCCACACTGCCATGAAACTCGCCAAGCACAAGGATTTTGACGCGTTTATAGAAGCCCTCTTGCCCACAGAACAGGCGATATGCCTACGCCTGCGCGCGCTGATCCTGGAAAACTTCCCCGAATTGAAGGAGAAGTTTTCCTACGGCGCGCCCTATTATTTTGGAAGCACCAGGGTTTTTTTCATGTACCCTGCCAGCCTGCCCTATAGCGGCTTTACCGAAGGGGTAAGGCTGGGCTTTGCGCGCGGGCACTTGATGTCGAACGAACAGGACTTGCTGGACATGGGCGACAGAAAGGAAGTCGGGTACGTGCTGCTGCAACGGGAAGGCGATGTGCGGGAAAGTCCTTTGCTGGAAATGTTGCACGAAGCAGTCTTGTTGGACGCGGCACTGGCTGACAACAAGCGAATTTGACCCAAATATTGAAACACAGCCAATTTCCCGTTATCTTTGTCGGAAAATTCACGCACATAACACACTCATAAACAATGTGCTGCAATTTTAGCCGGATAAACAATGCCCATTGATGTACTATTTCTGATTTCCCTGGGGTATGGCTTTTTTCAGGGATTCAATCAAGGCGTCATCGCAACGTTGTTCAACGTTGCTGCCTACATGTTTGGCATTGTGCTGGCATTCAAGGTGACGCCCACCACCACCAACATCATGGAAGCGATGTTCCATTCCACCAACCCGATGATGTACCTTGCGGCTTTTGTGGTGAACATCATCGTCATCATGTTTGTGCTGAAAGTAGCTGCCAAGAGCCTGGAAAGAGCCTTTCAGGCAGCATATCTCGGCGTTGTCAACCAGGCATTGGGCGCGCTTGTCATGGGCGGTTTTTATATCCTGGTATGCAGCATAGCTGTTTGGTTCATGGTAAAAGCCCAGTTCCTGAACCCGCAAACCATCGCAGAATCCAAGACATACCCATTGCTCGAACCGCTGCCCGGTAAAGCGTACGACATGGCACTCCGCTTCAAACCCCTGGCAGAAGAAGCCTGGGGCACTTCCATGACCTGGATGGACCGGCTTCAGGAATACGGCGACACGAAGACCAAAGATATGGACAGCGGCAGCGGCCGCATTTACAAGCCCGACCCCAAGGGCATCGAAACCGACCCGAACGCCGGGGCCAAGAATCAGCCCAAAAACTATTACCCACCAGAAGACCCCGACGGGCTGGAGGAATAAGCAGACATGAAGGTTTTGCTGCTCGACAACTACGATTCCTTTACCTACAACCTCTACGATTATTTGTTGCAGACGGGCGTGGCATGTACGGTTTTGCGCAACGACGCATTTACCTTAGACGAACTTGAACAGCTTGGCTTTCAAGCCATTGTGCTCTCCCCTGGCCCCAAACGCCCCGCAGATGCAGGCTTGATGATGGCCGTTATTGAACGCTATTACGCGCGCTTGCCGATATTGGGGATATGCCTGGGGCATCAGGCTTTGGGCGAGTTTTTTGGCGCAAAACTCGTAAAAGCAGCCCTGCCCATGCACGGGAAAACCTCAGCAATACAGCACTATGGGCATCCGGTTTTTGAAGGCATACCAGAGCATTTTTCGGTGATGCGCTACCACTCGCTGCTGCTCGAACAGCCACTTCCGCAGCACCTCCATTGTCTGGCCAGCACCGATGCCGGTGAAATAATGGCCCTGGCGCATGAATCCCTGCCGCTGGTCGGCCTGCAATTTCACCCGGAATCAATTTTAACCGAACACGGCCTGCAATTGCTGCGCAATTGGGTCGCGACAATTTCACGCGCATGAAAAACATTTGGCTTCCCGTATTTGCTTCCCTGTCGCTGCTGCACATTGTGGGCATCGTGGGCAACCTCGAAACCTTGTGCATGGTTTCAAAACCGCTGTTGATGCCTTCGCTGGCTCTGTGGCTGCTGCAGGAAACACGTGGCATGAGCGCGCCCCTCCGAACAACCTGGCTCATAGGGCTTGCATTTTCCACGCTGGGCGACATCTTGCTGATGTTCAGCGGCGGCACATTTTTCCTGCTGGGCTTGTCGGCTTTTTTGCTGGCGCATCTTTCATACATCGGCGGCATTTCAACTGGATTAAAGGATCGCCGGGGATTTTTGCTGAAAAACCCCATCTGGATACTCCCTTTTTTGTTGTATCCCGTTGCGTTGCTCTATTGGCTGTGGAACGGCATCCCGGCCGCAATGCGCATCCCGGTAGCCGTATATGCCCTGGTAATTGCGACCATGGCGCAAAGCGTGGCCAATTTGCGGGGCTACATTTCCCATAAAATATTCTGGGCGATGATGGGAGGCGCCATCCTGTTTGTGCTTTCCGACAGCTTGATCGCTGTCAACAAGTTCGG
>CAZULM010000113.1:0-5620 GCA_964621185.1 uncultured Saprospiraceae bacterium
CTTTGGGAACATAGCGACAAAAGCCTGCTTTCAGATACCTTGTTTATCAAAGACGGCCCACTCACCTTGCGAAGCCAATATTCCAAGATTGTCCCGCACCTTAGGAATTTTCTGGAACATGCAAAGAAACTGGATCGTCCGATTCACATCATTGGCCAGGAAAAAAGCGGCGTCTTTCACGATCATCTTGGCACAATTGCAAATTTTGCCGAGCCCCAAGAACATGGTAAGGCTCTTACCTATGCTGTATTGACTCATGAGTATGTACGGCGGGAGGTTTACCGGGCGCCTGATTTAAAGAACCCATATGGGAAAAGGACGAACTGGGGGGAGAAGTTGTACGTAAAGTTTGGCCCGGGTACTCAGCTGGTGCTCAATATACCACCAGGTGCTTATGATGAAGACCCTAAATTCCCCTTGGCAAAAGACCTCATTGGTTTGGTTAGAATTTTGGCCACGCTGCCTGGGCTAATTAGTCGTAAGCATGAGGGGGCTCTTTATCCAATAGAGCTGGCTAATGGTATTGCGTCATTATCGAATTATCCTTCCGCTAAGATTCTTCAGCGGTTTATTGAAAATCCTGGTCAAAATAAATAAGCCATCAGACCATGATCCCCACAAACATAAAAAAACAACACCTGCTCCAGGCCATAGCCGAAATAGACCGAGAGGGAGTCCCCCCGCACCAACAATCCACTGGGTACGACCTTGTGTACAAAAACAAGCGTTACCCGCCCAAACTGGTCGTCCGGATTGCCAACCGGATTGCCAATGGCCGGGAGTTGTGGAACTTCAGCGGAGGTGCCGAAACGAATTCCTTTCTGGAAGCGCATCACTTTACCATTGTACCCAAGGCAGGAGCCGCCAATGCCTCGAAATCCTCCATCGCAGAATACCACGATTGGCTGCTCGACCAGCTCCTTGCGTACCGTCAGACAAACCCGGGTTTCTATTTTTTGCCCCGCACAAACAAAAGCCCCGAGTTGTTGAAGGCCGGGCACTGGTTCCCTGGCGACGACAGCTACCTGCACGTCGCCCTTACCCGTCGGGCGAGCGGCGATACCCGTACCAAATCGGTAGGACTGAAGATCGCCTTCATGCCTGAGGAGCGACCGTGCGCTTGGCTGATCGTTCTGTTCAAGCAAGAGCGCGACCCGGCCGTTCTGGCGTTTTACCGGGGGCTGGTAGCTGCGTTGGATATGCGGGCGGAAGGCCGCGAAATGTTCGCATTGCCTTACGGAGAAGACTTGCCGGCTGCCCTAAACCTTTTCCTGAACCGGGATGTGCCAATTTTTCAAAAACTGCTCCGGGAGCACGGCCTGGAGGAAGTGTTGGGCATCAGTCCGGAGAGTTTTTCCAACAAGTTGAACAACGTATTACGCAGCCGCAACGCTGAAGACGGCACTCCCGAACCCCGCCGCGCCCGCCTCTGCTGGAACACCAACGGCTGGGTAGCACCCTCTGGCCCGGTGGGCAAGAGCGCCGACAAAGAATCTTTCGAGCGGCAATACGGTTTCGGCTTCGAAGAGTGGCTGTTTGACTTCGACCGGGTGCTCGACGACGGCTATCAGTACGGCTTCCTGCAGCCGGTGAATCAGGAGTGGCAGGCCTACGCTGGCAAGTGCTATCATGTACGGCTGTACGCACGCTATGGTGAAAGTGGGCAGCGCTACTGGATCGGCGAGATCGTACCCCTCGAAGTTATTGACCACCAAACCGCTGAGGCGGTGGAGTCGGAGTACCGGGAGCGTGGCTGGATTGGTGAACGGGAGCGCCAGCTGGCGGCTCTGAACCTGCCGGTCGACACCTTGAATGCTAGCCGCCCCGAGGTAGTCGGCGCTATGTTCAATCTTCGGTTTCTGCCGCAGGATGCGCACTTGTACCCCGATCCCATTCCGTTTTCTGATCAGGATGTGGAAGATATCCGGAGCAACCGCTACCAGTTTTTGAAAGCTACACTGCAGGCGCCGGCAGAAGCGCCGCCAACAGGTTTGCTTCCCTTTCGCGCTTCCGGGCCACCCAATGACGCCATAGAAACGATTTCCCGTTCCTTCGCTCCCCGCACGATGGAACTGCCCAACTTGCACCACCAAATTCAAAGGGAACTGTACGATTGGTTGGTACGGCAATACGGCGAAGCGCGTGTCTCCTGGGAACAGCCGATTGACGGCGGCGGTGCGCGGATCGACCTGGCCGTGAAGACCGGTGTGGACGCCTACGATTTTTACGAAGTCAAAACCTATCCCGCGCTGATGTCCGGCATCCGGGTTGCGCTGGGTCAGTTATTGGAGTACGCATACTTCCCTAAAGGTTGCCGAGCCGAGCGGCTAATCATTGTGTCATACCACGAGCCGGAGCAGCAGGTACAGCAGTATTTGGACAATCTTCGGAAACGAACGGGCTTGCAGGTGTTTTATGCCTGGTTTGATCTGGAGACTGGGGCGTTCATGTCGATGATTTAACGCGCCCCTCAAGCCGCCAAACCCAACCGCGCCTTCACCTTTGCCAACATCACCGCCCACACATCAGAGCGTTTGCAGCCTGCTTCACCAGGCAGGTGAAGAACAATACACCGCAGATCGTCTTCCTCGCCGTCTTCGGAAGTGCATACGAATGCCATTCCAATGTTTTGGAGCGTCATGTTCTGCCAGGCTTGAAGCCACCGAACCCTGTATTTCGCGATTGTATTCGCAAAAAAACCGGTATTTTTGCGAATGCAATCGCAAGATCATGATAAAGCGCATTCTGGAACAAGGCATCCGCGAACGTTTGTTTACCGGTAAGGCCATCCTGCTCATCGGGCCGCGGCAGACGGGCAAGACTACGTTGCTGCACGCCCTTTTCGACGGTCAGTCCGGCGTACAGTGGCTCAACGGCGACGATCCGGAAACCCGGCTGCTGCTGGAGGAGGTCACCGTGCAGAAATGGCAGCGCATCCTGGGCAACAACCAGATTCTGGTGCTCGACGAAGCCCAGCGCATCGCCGACATCGGTCTGAAACTCAAACTCATCACCGATCAAATTCCCGACGTGCAGGTGGTGGCCTCCGGCTCCTCCGCCTTCGAACTGGCCAACCGGGTGAACGAGCCGCTCACGGGCCGCAAATGGGCTTACCAGTTGTTCCCGCTCTCGTACGCTGAAATGGAGGCCCACCATGGTTTTGTGGAAGAGTACAAGCGCCTGTCCGAGCGCCTGGTGTACGGCTATTATCCCGAAGTAGTAAACCATGCCGGCGAGGAGCAGGCGGTGCTGGGCCAGTTGATGGACAGTTTTTTGTACAAAGACATTCTGATGTGGGAGCGCATCCAGAAACCGGAAAAACTCACCCGGCTTTTGCAAGCGCTGGCCTACCAACTGGGCAATGAGGTGTCGTACCACGAGTTGGGCCAGATCGTTGACCTCGACAACCAGACTGTCGAGAACTACATCACTTTGCTCGAACAGACTTTCATCCTTTTCCGCCTCCCGCCCCTGAGCCGCAACTTGCGCAAGGAACTCAAAACCAAGCGCAAGATTTACTTTTACGACAACGGCCTGCGCAATGCCGTCATCGCGCAATTTCAACCCCTGGAACTCCGGCAGGATGTGGGCGCCCTTTGGGAAAACTGGCTGATCAGCGAGCGCAAAAAAGCGTTGCACTACCGGGGCCAGCAGGCCAACACCTTTTTCTGGCGCACCCAGGATCAGCAGGAAATCGACTATGTGGAGGAGCGCGACGGCAAGATGTGGGCCTACGAACTGAAATGGTCGACCAAAGCCAAAGCTGCCTTCTCCAAAACCTTTACACAGGCTTATCCGGAGCATGAACTCCGGCTTATCAACCGGGAGAATTTTTACGAGTGGTTGCTTGGGCAGGGTTGAGCAGCTGCGCAGATCATGGCGCTGAATGGCGAGAACAAATCCCTCAAGCCGCCAAACCCAACCGCGCCCGTGCCTTTGCCAGCATCAGCGGACGTGCATCAGGGAGTTTGCAGACTTCTTCGTAGGGCAGGTGAATGACAATGTAGCGCAGGCCGTCGTCACCGATCCAGTCGTCTTCCTCGCCGCCTTCGGAAGTGCAAATGAATACCATCCCGATGTTTTTAAGCCCAGGAAATTGATTTTCAATGTACTGGGTATCTACTTTGTCTGCTACATCGGCGTCAACTACTTTTACGACTACCATATTTATTATTTTAAACAAAGGTAAGTTTGACCTACCATAAGCGCAACTTACCGCATTATCCGATTGTAAGGCGGTCTGGGTAAACGTTCTGAAAGCGGGCGAGCCAGATTTTCCGGGAGGTAAGGATAGTGGAAGAGCTGAATCTGTTCCCGCTTCAGGCATTCAGAAAAGCTGCCTTTAAACTCAATGATATAAGAAACCTTGTTTTGGACAAAAAACATTGCAGAGTACCGCCCGAGCTGACCTTTGCTGGTAACCCCATATTTCCATACCTCGCCGGTTTTCAGATAATAGGCGGTTCGGCCACTGTGCAGGCAAGGGTACCAGCCATCTGTCTTGGCAACAAGTGCGTACTGTTCAGAGTCATCAATTTCATTCAACCGTCTCAGAAGCCGGAGCGTTTCCTGTGGGTTGAGTTTTGATGCACGATCACCTTCACTTTCAAAATTAATCCTTGGGACAATTGCAACGGCTACCAATAACGATGCAATGACAGCGAATAGAGGCCAAAAGAATGCTTGCTTCTTTGGGTCCCTGTTTTTCACGGTAGGTTTGTCGGCGCCCATGGTTAAAATTTAATCGGGTAAAGGTTTTCAGGTGATGCACTGCCGCTCCAATGCCTCGATTCTCAATTTTTTAATAACTTTCAAACAAATATATGCGATTTGGTTATTTTAAAACAAAAATAACTAATAAAAAAATAACAAAATCGCATTTTAAGATTCGCCATGGAGCAAAGTCAAATAGAACAAGGCGCCCGCCTGCAAAACCTGATCAGGGAGCTGAAACACAATCAGGCATCCTTTGCACAAAGCCTTGGTATGACGCAGCCAAATATTAGCCGCATGGTGACCGGCGAGAGCGCTATTTCCGTAAAAGTGTTAACCGGTATAACGAATACGTATAAAACGGTGAACCTCCATTGGTTGCTTACCGGTGCAGGGGAGATGTTCCTGCCGGCTGCTTCTGAAAGCCCTCCAATGGTGCGGGAGCCTTCGCCAAGTTATCAAACGGCCGGCAAAGAACAGCTGGAGGAGTTGGAAGCGCGGCTGGCGCGGCTGGAGGCGGAAGTGCGGCGTTTGGTGGAGGAGCGGAGGCAAGAATGAAGTTGACCGATCCTGCCCATGCTCCAAACGGAAGGCGAACAGGGGATAGATAAAAAGCAATTGTCTTGTCCTAAAACATTTTCCCTGCTCGGCAGCGCCTTCACCCTTGCCCAACCATCAAGCGGACGTTGTCCGCATGCTTAAACTTTTGCTGGACAACGTCCAATTGATATGAATTCCGAGTCCGATGACTCGGAAGAGCAGGGTCCTAAGACTCGGAAGACCCGGTCACACACTCCGCTGTGCTGTTAGCGTCCTCGGCAACAGCGGCAAAAATAACTTCATGTAAATCACGGGAATAGTTGCCATATTTCAGATCCGCAAAGCCTTCCCGGAGTTTCGGCTCCAG
>CAZULM010000114.1:0-5281 GCA_964621185.1 uncultured Saprospiraceae bacterium
ACCTTTTACCTTTTAACTGGAAAAACAAGGAGGGGTAGTTGCTCGGACGGTTACGGCGGAACAGATAAAAGCATTAGAAAAGCGGATAGAGGATTTGGAGCGGAAGCAAGCGCGGACGGCGGCCCCGTTTTCGAAGGGTAAACGGAAAATGGACGCGCAGCGTCCGGGTCGGAAAGTTGGGCGCGGGAATTTTGTAAATCGCGCCGCGCCGGATGAACCGGCGTTCACGGAGTTAGAAGATGTTGATTTAGCGGCTACGGTGTGCGGCGTGTGCGGCGTGGAGTTGGAAGACGCCGGGGTTGAGCTGGTAAGCGTGACGGATATCCCTGCACGCCCGCAAGTTGAGGTCAAGGGCTACCGGATAAGGATAAAGCGTTGCCGCAAGTGCGGCAGGAAGTACCGGGCGCGGCATGCAGCGGTGGCTGAAGACCAGTATGGGGCCACCGCACATCGGCTTGGGCCTCGGATATTGAGCGGGGCGCACAGTTTGCACTACAATCATGGGATAACCCAGCGCAAAGTGCCTGCGGTATTGAAGGAATTGGCGGGCATAAGCATCACACAGGGTCTGATAGCACAAAACGCAGTCAAACAAGGCGGGGCCTTGGGCAATGTCGGCAAAGCGTCGGCATCGATCTGCGGGTCTATAGGGGGTTCCCAGCGGGTACATACGGACGATACGGGGTGGACAATAGGCGGAAAGGGGGCGTTTTTGATGGGCTTTGAATCGGAACAAGAAGTGTATTATCAAATCCGCCGCCAACACCGGAACGAAGAAGTCCGAGAGGTGATCCCATCCGATTACTAAGGCGTTATGAATACGGACCGTGGCAAAAGTTACGATGCCGCAGAGTTGTTGGGGGTCAAGCAACAAAAATGCCTGAGCCATATCCAGCGGAACCTGACGGATGTGGCAGAAACAAAAACAGGCAAGGTCAAATGGTTCGCCGCCGAATTAAAGCGGTTGTTACGGGCTGCGAACGAATTGTGGCACCAACAGCGGGATGAAAAGATCAGCCCGGGGGAATATCTTGCCCAAGGGAAAAAGTTGGACGAGCAAATCACCTACCATTTGCGGGACCGGATACTAAAGGATGCGGACAACCAAAGAATGCTCAACCAACTTGGCGCCCACCATGACCGGGGGAATTTGTTGCGCTTTCTCGACGACCCTTTGATCGAGCCGACAAACAACCGGGCGGAACGCGCATTAAGAGGCGCGGTAATTGCCCGAAAGGTCTCTCAATGTTCGAAAAATGAACAAGGCGCAAATGCTCATGCCGCCTTTACAAGCGTCATCAAGACCCTCCGCAAAAGAGGTCAGGATGTGATTGAGGGATTGATGTTTGTAATGCAAACCGGCACAATGCCAGAGTTCAAGCCTGTTTGACGCTAATCAGTTACGATTTTATTTATGTTATTCGAGAAAAGTCCAAGTGAAGAATTGTTTTCCCGATGGAAAAAAGTGTTCAAATTCATTGTTCAAGCCAAAAAAGTGCCCATTTCGATCGTGCGGGTCTGTGGCCCAATGTGATGTGTTGTATTCATTAATACTTGTCGTAATTTAGCTACCTACCACAGACATCCGATGGTGTGTATTAGATGGGAGACTTCCAAGGGCTTACAGAATATTTTGCCCCGCACTTCCCCCCCCTCACATCGCCTGTATCAAATCGTACTGCGTCACCACGTGCATCCCGCCCGACATATCCGACGTCACGAACGCCGGTATTTCCTTGGAGATGAAACGGCTCAGCTGCGAGATCGGCAGGTCTTCTTTCACCGTGGGGAATGGCTCGCCCATCACGCTGCGCACCTCTTTTTCGGAGTTGTTGAGCGGGTTGTCTAACAGGAAATGCAGCACCTGCGTCTCGCTGATGGAGCCGACGATCTTGTCGCCTTCCAGCACGGGCATCTGGCTGATGTCGTTGGTTTTCATCACGTTGAAGGCGCTGCGCACCGAGTCGCCGGCCTGAACGCTGATGAAGCGCTTGTCTTTTTTGCGGGCCACGAGGTCGCCCACTTTCAGCTCGTCTTCCAGGAACCCGCGCTCGCGCATCCAGTTGTCGTTGTAGATTTTCCCCACGTATCGGCTGCCGTGGTCGTGGAAGATGAGCACCACCACGTCGTCTTTCGTGAGCTTGTGCCGCATCTGCCAGAGGGCGCCCATGGCGCTGCCGGCGGAGTAGCCGAGCAGGATGCCTTCTTCCCGGGCGATGCGCCGGGCCCAAACGGCGGCGTCCTTGTCGGTCACTTTTTCGAAATGGTCGATCAGGCTGAAATCGACGTTTTCGGGCAGGATGTCCTCGCCGATGCCTTCTGTGATGTAGGGGTAAATTTCCTTTGGGTCGAAGATGCCCGTCTCGTGGTATTTTTTGAACACGGAGCCATATACGTCGGCGCCCCACACTTTTATGTCAGGGTTCTTTTCTTTCAAGTATTTGGCCGTGCCGCTCACGGTGCCGCCGGTGCCCACGCCGACCACCAGGTGTGTGATCTTGCCGTCGGTCTGCTCCCAGATTTCAGGGCCGGTGCTTTCGTAGTGTGCCTGGCGGTTGGAGAGGTTGTCGTATTGGTTGCACCAGAAGGAGTTGGGTATTTCGGTGCTGAGGCGGCGGGCGACCATGTAGTAGGAACGCGGATCGTCCGGTTCCACGTTGGTAGGGCACACGATCACTTCTGCGCCATGGGCTTTCAGCATGTCTGCCTTTTCCTTGCTCTGCTTGTCGGTGGTGACGAAAATGCAGCGGTAGCCGCGCACGCAGCCCACCAGCGCCAGGCCCATGCCCGTATTGCCGGAGGTACACTCGATGATGGTGCCGCCGGGCTTGAGCTGACCCCGGGCCTCGGCGTCGTCGATCATCTTGACGGCCATTCGGTCTTTGATGGAGTGGCCTGGGTTGAAGGTTTCAATCTTGCCCAAAATGAGGCCAGGTATCTGGGAAACCACGCGGTTGAGCTGGACGAGCGGGGTATTGCCGATGGTTTCGAGGATATTTTTACGGTAGTTCATGTTTGAAAAACTGGTCAAAGAATAAGATTTGAAAGTCCACCGCATGGCCCCAGTATTCATGGTTGTGCTCGCCGGGGCGTTCGGTGTAATCGTGCGGGAATCCCATTTTCAACAGGCAGCAATGGGCGTTCTGGTTGGTCTCCAAAAAGAAATCGCCGATGCCACAGTCGATGATGAGGGGCATCTTTCGACCCTTCAGGCGGGGAAGGAGGTTTATAACGGAGTTTTCCTCCCAGTTGTTCCAAAAATCCCTGGGATTTCCAAGCACCCCTTTCAGGTCCCACTCGTTTTTTTTGAAGGGCCGCAGGTCTAGGCCGCCGGCCATGCTGCCCGCGGCGCCATAGATTTCCGGGTGCTTTATGGCCAGCATCAATGCTCCGTGCCCGCCCATGCTCAAGCCGGAAATGGCCCTTCCCGACGGCGTTCTTGTGGTGTGGTAACTCGAATCGATGGCACTTACCACTTCCTTAGAGATATGCGTCTCGTACCGCACGGAGCTGTCCACAGGGCTGTCGAGGTACCAACTGTCGTAACCACCGTCGGGGCAAACGATGATCATCTGGTAGGTATCGGCGTGTTGCCGCAATTGTGGCGCATCGGTGAGCCAGCTGGCATAGTGGCCGCTCCAGCCGTGCAGCAGGTACAGGACGGGATATGGCTTTTCGGCGGCTGTGTAGTTGTTTGGGGTTATCACTATGCAGCGGATCACCTTTTGCATCGACGGGCTAAAGATTTCCAAGGTGTCTAAGTGACCGGCACGGGCAGCGGTTGTCAATGCAAAAAGGTTGATGATCAATAGAAAAGACGATAACCTGTTCTTCCGGACCATGCCCCTCTAGAACTTCTGGTCAATGACATACGGCAGCATCGCGCGCCAGGTAGGCCAGTCGTGGGTCATATCGCCGCCCCAGATGTCGAGGTCGTGGCCGATGCCTTTCGCGCCCAGGATGCCGGCCAGGGTGCGGGAAGCATCCGGGTCTTCATAATTGCCCGAGCCGCTCAGGATGTGAATATGGCCGCTACGGCGCAGCTGGTTCAGTATCCCCTCGTCGGTCAGGTTGGGCAGGTAGTGGCAGGGGGAGTTGAAATAAACATCTTCGTCGTAATAGCCCTTGGTATAGGAAGTGAGGTCGTACACCCCCGACATGGCGATGGTGCCGGCGAACAGGTCGGGGCGGCGGAAGAACATGTTGGCGGAGTGCAGGGCGCCCAGGGAAGCCCCGCTGGTGATGATCGGCGTTTCCGGGCTGGTGTGCATTTTAATGAATGGCACCACCTCGTTCTCCACGTAGTCGTTGAACTGCTGGTGGCGGATGGCTTTGTGGCGGGGGTGCATGCGGTTGTTCAGCCAGGCTTCGGAATTGATGCTGTTGATGCTGAATACTTTCACTTTTCCTCCTTCTATGTAGGGCTTAAGCACGTCGATGAGCAGGAAACGCTCGTACTCCAAGAAGTCTGCGGCAGCAGTGGGCAGCAGCAGGAGCGCAAAGCCGAAATGGCCATATACAGCGATTTCCATGTTCTTGTTGAGGCGGGGGCTATGCCATTGGTGGATTTCTCGATTCATAGATGATGTAGCAGAGATGGTTGAAGAAGGGGCAAAAGTAGGAAGAAAATTAGAATGGTTTCAGGTTTCGGGTTTCGGGTTTCGGGTTTCGCAAGCTCAATTGGAGCGGTTGGGGGGGTGAAATGATCTTTTGGTCGAATTTTTAAACATTTTGTTTTTTATTTTTAAAACAACTTGTATTTTTGTTGCATCTCTATCACCATAAAAAATTAAGCTATGGAACTTATCAAAGATGCTGTTGCCTGGGTAGAAATCCCGGTAACTGATTTTTCACGCGCCAAAGCGTTCTACAGCGCTATTTTCGATTATGAGATGCCGGAAATGGAGATGGGCCACTTGCGTATGGGCTTTTTGCCGCACGACCGCGAGGCAAACGGGATAGGTGGGGCGATCTGTTTCGGGGAAGGGTACAAGCCATCAGGCCATGCCGGCCCAAAATTGTACCTGAATGGCGGCGCCGACCTCAATGCCGTGCTTGGCCGTGTTGTGGGCGCTGGCGGCAAGGTCGCACTGCCCAAGATGGAGATCGCGCCGGAAATGGGCTATATGGCGTTCTTTGAGGATACGGAGGGGAATGTCATTGGATTGCACTCTATGGGGTAGTTTTTTCACCACAGGGTTGCACAGAGGTTTTTTCACCACAGAGTTGCACAGATGAACTGTGATCAAGTAGTGAGTTTTTTTCAATTTTTTTTTGCTGC
>CAZULM010000115.1:0-5233 GCA_964621185.1 uncultured Saprospiraceae bacterium
CAACGGCCACCTTGTCTGTTTTTGACGAAATGGGCCGCCTGGTGTTCACGCAGAAGGGCGACTTCGCAAGGGGCTACAACAGCATATCTTTGGATCGGGCATTTTTGAACACAAGTGGACTGTTATATTACACTTTAGAGACTGCCACAGACTCGGCGACCAAGAAGATGATCCAGGCCAAGTAACGCCAAGCTCCAGGCTGGCGCTTGGAAAATCAATACCCTGGCGCTCACGGCGCATCCTTTTATGCCGTGAGCGCCAGTTAGGTATAGTATTTGCTGTAAAATTTAAGTTGAGATTAAAAACAATACATGTTTTTTAATCTCATTTTAATCGCAGTACCTTTACCGAAATTTTTTAATCCGATTTGTCTATATATCTCATGGAAGAGTTGTTTTCAGAAGCCTAAGGCATTTGCCTAGCCTTTTTCCGCTCTCCATAAATTTTTCCTGAAGCTGAAGTTTTTGTTTTCTGCCTGGCGTGGGAAGCACACTGCCCGTTTTTGCTATCGTGCAGATGGGTTCGCACCTTTGAATTTTACTCAATATTTAATCATTCTTCTGGTCTAATTTTATGAAAAGTTTTTTACCCTTTTGCTCAAACCTGCCTTTGCGCTCCGGCTTTTCCGGAAATAAGCGAAAATTTTCATTGATGCTCAATGCATTGATGATCGCGGTCAGTTTTTTGTTCAGCGGCCAACTCTTGGCACAAGAGTGGATGGCTTCTGCAGAAAACAACCCCAATCCGAACTTTTTTCAAATCCAGCACGACTTTTACGAATATTGGGCTGGAAAAACAATTGAAAAAGGCAAGGGCTACAAAGTTTTTAAACGCTGGGAAAACTATTGGGAAAAACGTGTAAACCCTGATGGCTCCTTTCCTGATGGTGCACAATTGCAAGCTGGTCTGGACGAGTTCATTCAGATGGCAAATACAGCCCAAAAAGGCTCTATGGCGCCAAGCTGGACCTCTTTGGGCCCCACCACCACAACCGGTGGCTATGCTGGCATAGGCCGTGTGCAAGCCATCGCTTTTCACCCGACCAACAGCAGTATTATCTGGATTGGCTCTCCCAGCGGCGGCCTCTGGAAAACAACGAATGGCGGTACAACCTGGACGACGAACACAGATAATTTTTCTGTTTTGGGAGTTTCAGGAATTGTTGTTACTCCTTCTAATCCAAATATTATGTACGTTTCGACCGGTGCAGGAGACAGCGGGGAAACCAACTCCACTGGCGTATTGAAATCCACAGATGGCGGCGTTACCTGGAGCGCAACAGGCCTGGTTTTCAACATTAGTTCCGGCATACAGATCCGTAAACTGTTGATGGACCCCAATGATGAAATGCATTTAATTGCAGCGTCTTCATCGGGATTGTACCGTACAACCAACGGTGGCACGACCTGGACCCAAATGGTAGCCGGAAACTTTTATGATGTGGAAGCACAACCAGGCGCAGCATCGGACAATTTCTATGCTGCGACAGGAGCTAATATTTACCGCTCTACCAATAACGGCGCCACCTGGGCCTCTGTGCAAGTAATTACCGGCTCAGGCCGTATCGCCTTAGGCATTTCCAATGCCGACAACACCGTAGTGGTGGCACTGAGCAGCAAATCTGCTGGCAGCGGCTATAATGGCCTGTACCGCTCTACGGACAGCGGCTTGTCTTATGTGCTGCAATCCAGCACCCCAAACCTGCTCGGTTACGAAACCGATGGCTCCGATGCCAACGGCCAAGGCTGGTACGACCTGGTTGTCACCCTCGACCCGCTCAACGCGAACAATGTTTTTGTCGGTGGTGTCAACACCTGGAAGTCAACCAACGGCGGTGTCACCTGGACACTCCTCACGCACTGGTTCAGCTCTCCGCCATACCCAGCTGTTCATGCCGACAAACACGCATTTGAATGGCAAAACAACACCACCCTTTTCCAAGGAAATGACGGCGGCATTTACAGGACAACCAATGGGGGAACCTCTTGGACAGACCTTTCCAACACTTTGATAATCAGCCAAATGTACCGTCTGGGTGTCTCCCAAACTACTGATGCTGTTATCACGGGTTTACAAGACAACGGCACCAAGCTGCGCAGCAATGCCGGCGTTTGGTCAGATGAATTGGGTGGGGACGGCATGGAATGTAACATTGACTACAACAATGCCAATATCATGTACGGCGCCATCCAAAACGGGGTCCTCCAAAGGTCCTTAAATGGCGGCGCAAGCTGGTCAAGTATGTCTCCTCCCGGGCAGGATGGCAATGGTGCTTGGATTACACCGCATATATTGTCGCCAACCACTTCAACCACCGTTTATTGTGGCTACAATGATGTGTACAAAAGTTTAAATAGCGGAGGATCCTGGACACAAATTTCTACAGGGCTTTCTGGCAGCAAACTGGAGCACGTTGCAGAAGCAAAATCCAATGCCCAATATGTCTATGCTGCGCGCAGTGGCGCCCTTTATAGAACGATCAACGGCGGTACTAGCTGGAATACCATGACAATTCCATCCGGTGCAGGCTCGCTTTCTTATATGATCGTGCACCCGACCGATGAGAACACTGTTTATGTGACCATGTCAAATTACACGGCAGGCAACAAAGTGTACAAATCAACGAACGGCGGCGCCACTTGGACAAACATCTCTGGCAACCTGCCAAACCTGCCCGCAAACTGCATTACCTATAAAAATGGTTCGGCAGACGGCCTATATGTAGGCATGGATGTAGGTGTGTTTTATATGGACAACACCAGCGGCGGCGTGTGGTCGGTTGTCGGCATGGACCTGCCAAATGTCTTGATTTACGACCTTGAAATAAAATACAATACCAACAAACTCCGGGCAGCTACCTATGGCCGCGGCCTTTGGGAAGTTGATATTGCAGCAATATGCGTACCCCCAACGGTTAATGCCCCGACGGTCACCCAGCCTACCTGTGCAGTACAAACAGGCACGATCGTGGTGAACGCGACCGGCGGCGGTACACTGGAATACAGTGTCAACGGTGGCACGACGTATCAGTTGAGCAGCACCTTTTCTGGCCTCGCTGCCGGCAACTACAATATCGTGGTGCGCCTTCAATCTGACCCGAGCTGCCTGACTATTTATGGTAACAATCCAATTGTGCTGGTAGCGGCCACAGGCTGCGGCTGCACCGCACCCGTGGTGAATGCCCCGACGGTCACCCAGCCTACCTGTCCTATCCCTTCCGGCACGATCGTTGTGAACGCTTCTGGCACGGGTACGCTTGAATACAGCATCAACGGAGGCTCAAGCTACCAAGCGAGCAACACCTTTTCCGGCCTGGCTGGCGGCAACTACAACATCGTCGTGCGGATACAGGGAATGCCTACCTGCACAACGTTTTATGCAGGCAACCCCGTCGTTATCAATGCGGCTCCCGCAGTGCCGGCAACGTTCACGGTCACGGGGGGCGGAAGCTATTGTTCAGGCGGCGTTGGTGTGCCAGTTGGTCTGAGCGGCTCCCAGAGCGGCGTTACATACCAGTTGCGGCTGAACGCTGTGAACACAGGCGCCCCTGTCAACGGCACCGGCGCTGCGATCAACTTCGGCAACCAAACTGCCGCAGGCACCTACACGGTTGTCGCAACCCACAATAGTTCCAGTTGCACGGCCAACATGAACGGCTCTGTCACGGTGACCGTCAACCCTCCACCTACTGCCTATACTGTGACCGGCGGCGGCCAAGTGTGCACAACCGACAATACCGGCGCGCCGATCGGTCTCAGCGGCTCTCAGACCGGGGTCAACTATCAACTCCAGCGCAATGCCGCCAATGTGGGCGGCCCTGTGGCGGGCACAGGCGCGGCCATCACGTTCGGCCCACAGCTGGCGGTTGGCACCTATACCGTAGTAGCCACAAATACCTCCACAGGCTGTACGGCAAACATGGCCGGCTCTGTGACGGTATCAACCTACAACTGTACGGTCAACATCTCCGACCCATGTGTCTGCAAGAACAACGCCACCACGCTGACCAACGGCCAGTTCGACGAGACGATCAAGGTGAACGCGCCCGGCACCCAGGTCTGGACGGTTGTCAATGCCACCGGCCTGTACCTTTCGACAAGCCCGGCGCCGCCGAATGCTCCCCAACCGATCACCAACGGCTTCACGCTGACGAACCTGGGCCCTGCGATGAACATGTTCGAGCTCAAGGGCATCCACGTTGACGCGCTGGGCTACAGCGTGACCGTCAGCAACAGCCAGGGCACCTTCCTGACCATCGGCAACAGCTGCGCGTACCCGAACCCCTCGATCACCTCCGACCTGAGCCCGAACTTCTGCCTGTTCAGCCCGGCGTTCAACCTTGTCGGGGACCCCGGCGACGCGAACATCACGAGCCAGGCGTTCACGATCAACGGTGTCCCGGCCACGCAGTTCAACCCCAGCCAGCTGGGCGTGGGCAACCACACGATCGTCTATACCGTGAACGGCGGCGTCCCCAAGGCCTTCGGGCCGAACGACCCCGGCTGCATCCAGAGCGTATCGACGGTGGCGCACGTGATCGCGACGCCGGCCACGCTGAACTGCAACGACTTGGTGAACATCTCGCTGCCGGCGAGCTGCACGGGCGAGATCAAGCCCGACGACGTGCTGGAGGGCAGCTACGGCTGCTTCGACGACTACATCGTGGAGCTTGACCGCACCGCGCCGTTCGGCAACGGCCCCTGGACGACGGCGCTGCTGACGGCGGCGGACATCGGCAAGACGTACCGCTACCGGGTGACGCACTTGGTGAGCGGCAACACCTGCTGGGGCGACGTCAAGATAGAGGACAAGCTGCCGCCGACCCTGTCGTGCCAGGACATCCACCTGATCTGCGCGATCACGAACTATGACCCTTCCTACCTGCAGAACGTGCTTGGGATAGGGGCCGCGTTCCCCGACGTGACAGACTGCTCGAACTACACGCTGACGCGCACGGACACCTGGGTTGACGTTTCCTGCACGGGGACGGTCAACGGGCAGGGCAACGTCAGCGCGTACGTGCTGCGGAAGTGGACAGCGACGGACCAGTGGGGGAACTCGACGACCTGCAACCAGTACATCTATTTCGACCGGCGGCACGTCTCGGACGTGCTGTTCCCGGCGGACTACGAGATATCTTGCAGCGCCAGCGTGAGCACGGACCCCTCGGTGACGGGCGCGCCGTACGTCAGCGAGTTCTACCAGAACTGGCCGATCTACCCCAACGGGGGCT
>CAZULM010000116.1:0-4681 GCA_964621185.1 uncultured Saprospiraceae bacterium
TGCCGGAGATGGATTCCAAGCATCATATCGCCAAGATGTGCCCATTCCGCACTCCGCACTCCAAAATCCGCACTCAAAACGTGGCTTCCAGGGTTTTTTCTGCTTCTCCGCGTTTCACTTTCAGTTTCACCGTGTCGCCTTTTTTATGGGCGGCGAGTGCTTTCATGTAATCTTTCATGGTCTTAATTTCCATGTCGCCGAGGCCGGTGATGACATCGCCTTTTTGCATACCGGCTTTTGAAGCTGGTTTTCCATCGGTAATACCATCGGCGCGCACGCCTTCGCCTTCGAAAGTGTAGTCGGGCATGATGCCCAGGGTCACTTTGAAGCGCGGGGTGTCTTCTTCATTGGCTTTTGTTTCCTGGAATTTCAGTTTGGGCGTTTTGTCGAGGCTCATGATGGCTTTGGCGGCCAGTTCCAGCACCATTTTTTCGCCGGGAAAATTGACTAATTCGGTGTCGTCGCTGGGCTTGTGGTAGTCGGAATGCTGGCCCGTGAAGAAGAACAGCACGGGGATGTTTTTGAGGTAAAACGAGGTATGGTCGCTGGGGCCCACACCTGCGCTGTCGAGCTTGATGCTGAATTCCGAGCCCATGCTTTTGAACAACGGCACAAATTCCGGCGCTGTGCCAACACCGCCAACCACCACGCGTTTTTCAGCGTTCAGGCGGCCGATCATGTCAAAATTGAGCATGAAGCTGACTTTTGCCAAATCGATGGTTGGGTAATCGGTGTAGCGTTTGGAGCCCACAAGACCCAGTTCTTCGCCCGAAAAACACAGGAAAAGGAAGTTGTGGGCTTCTTTTACGCCGTTGGACGACAGGTATCGGGCCAATTCGATAACACCCGCCGTACCGCTGGCATTGTCGTCGGCGCCGTTGTGGATTTTTCCTACGGGGTTGGCGTCTAATGAATTATGGTCGTGGCCAAGGCCGAGGTGGTCGTAGTGTGCGCCAATCACAATGGTGTATTCCGCGCCATTGTCGAGGTAGGCCGCCACGTTTTGGCTGTACACCTGTGGGGCATCAGCGCTCACGCCGCCATGCGGGTCGGATGATTTTCTGAAACCGAATTTGTGGAAATACGTGCCGTTGTCGCCTTTTGGGGCGAGGCCGGCTTTTTTGAACTGCTTGGCGATGTATTTGGCGGCCATCAGCTCTTCTTTGGTTCCCGTACCGCGGCCCTTCATTTTATCGGAGGCCAGGTAGGTAACGTCTTTTCGGAGGTTTTTTTCTGAAATTTCTTGTGAGAATATGTGTTGCGTGGCGAACAACAGCGCGGCCGCCAAAATGAGTTTGAGTTTCATGCGAAAAATGAGTTGAATGAAAAGGAAGGCAAATATACCCGCACTTGTTTTCCCAATCGACATATTTCAGTCAAAAAGCCCGTCGCGGCGCAGCATATCTAAGTATTTGGCACTGCCTTTTTTGTTGGGGTGCATAAAATCGCCAAAATCGGCGGGCTCGTGCAGTGCCGAGCGGTAGTCGTGCACGCGCAGGCCCGTGGCTTTTTCAACGGCAGCTTTCAGCGCATCCAGGTTTTTTACCTGAAACCCCGGGAAATACGGGCCGATGAGCAAAACGACCTTGCATTTCGCTTGTGCTGCCGCCACGGTTTCCTGAAGTTGCTGCACGAGGTAGGGATTTATTTCAAGGTCGTAAGCATTATGGGCCGCATCCTGCGCCAGTGCATCGGGGATTACCCTGTCGAGCAGCCAGTCGGTATCCGGCTTCCTGCGGTAGTACATGGCGCGCTGGAACACTTCATGGTTGAAGCGGAAAAGGGCCGACACTTGTCCACCCCAGTACATTTTGGGCAATTTATGCCGGATCAAAGCGGCGAGCCGGGGCGATGCCGGGGCGTAGGGCATGAACCCGGCGATCAAGGCATCGTTTTCGCGGTCGCACAAGGTTATGTCGATCAGCAGGGTTTTGGGGGCTGGGTAGCGGTCAAGATAGTCTTGAACCAGCGCATTGGCCGCATCCATCGGCAGGCCGTTGTAGCTGAGGTTGAAGGTCGTTTTTCCCGTAATTTGTTCGATGTAAGGCTGGTAGAAGCTAAGCCCGCGGGAGTTGCCCAACAGTAGGATGTCGGCAGCGGCTTTGTTTTGATAGAGTTTTGAAAAACGGAATTGGCTTTGTTGCAATTGGGTTTGCAGCAGGTGCCCTGCGGTTCGGTCGCCGACCAACAGCAGGATTGCAAGCGAAAGATAAAACTTCCAATTTTTCATGCTCAAAACTGAAAATAAATAAACGTATTCGCCCCAAAATTGCCAAAAAACGCCAGCATCCATAGCAATACGGAAAACAAGAGCAGGCGCAACGCCGGTTGAGACACTTGCCGCTGGTTCCAATGGAAGCGGGTGTTCGACAGCTCCACAGTCAACAAGATGCCCAACAGCAAAACCCCTTTTATCACCTGAAATTTATTCACCACCGCAGCGAAGCTGAAGCCTTCAAAACTTCCAATGCCGTACAACACCGCGTTCGCCGTGCCAAAGCTGTCGCCACCCGCCAGTCCGATGCTGCCGCTGCGGAAATAGACCCAGGCAAAGAGGGTAAGCACAAATACCAAAGCCATTTCAATGCCATTGGAGAGTATTGCAGGTAAGCGCAGCAGCCGCAACAGCCGATGCCAGAGGGGCGAAACCATGCGCTGGCCAATCAGGTACAGCCCGTGCAGCAAGCCCCAAAACACGAAAGCCCAGTTGGCGCCGTGCCAAAGCCCGCCGAGCAGCATGGTGAGCAGGTTGTTGCGGTAGGTGGCAATTTTGCCCTGCCGGTTGCCGCCCAGTGGGATGTACAGGTAATCGCGCAGCCAGGAAGAAAGGGAAATATGCCAGCGCGTCCAGAACTCGCTGAAACTCCGGGAAAAATAGGGCGTTTTGAAGTTTTCAGGGAAATCATAGCCCATCATGCGCGCCAGCCCGATCGCGATGTCGGAGTAGCCGGAGAAATCGCAGTAAATCTGGAAGGCATAAAAAACGACACCGATCAACAAGTGCAGGGAACCGAAGCTTGCGGGCGATTGGAAGCATTGATCCACAAACGGCCCCAGCGAATCGGCGATGGCTATCTTTTTGAAAAAGCCCCACAACACCCTGCCCAGGCCGGAATGGAACCTGGCCCAGTCGAACTTTTTGTCGCCGTCCATCTGCGGCAAAAAATCGGCGGCGCGCACAATGGGGCCGGCCACCAACTGCGGAAACAGCGCAATAAAGGTGGCGAATTTCAGCAAAGAAGGCTCCCAAGAGATTTGCCGCCGGTACACGTCGATGGTGTACGACATACTTTGAAAAGTATAAAACGAAATGCCAACGGGCAGAATGATGTGCAGGGTGGTCCAGGAAGGCGTAAGGCCAAAGGACTGTATGAGGGCGCGCAGGTTGTCGGCGAAAAACCCGAAATACTTGAAAAAGCCCAAAAAGCCCAGGTTCATCGCCATGCTGAACACCAGCACCGATTTGCGGGAAAGCCCCCAACTGGCCGCCGATTCAATAACCTTTCCAAAAAACCGCAACACCGTGCTGCCGGCTTCCCAGCGCGCGCGGGCGCCTGCAGGCTTGTCCAAGTACGCGAGCCAAAGCCCGAAGCACCAATCGAGCACCGTGGAAAAAAGGATGAGTGAGAGGAAGCGCCAATCCCACCAACCGTAAAAGAGATAGCTAGCCAGCAGGCATACCCAGGTGCGCTGGCGCCCCTTCGTCCCGAAGTATAGCGGGAAAAAGAGGGCGATGAAAAGCAGGAAGGGGAGGGAATTGAAAGCCACTTGGGAGCTGAAAATTTAATTCCAAATAAAACGGCTATGCCGTGCAAACTCATCGCTCATCGCTCATCATTAAATCTGCAATTTCATTTTTTACGGCCACATACCCCAACCCGTTGATGTGCAGCCCGTCGTCGGTGAATTTTGCGGCAAGGTTCCCGTCGGCATCGGTGAGCGGGTTGTAAAGGTCGATGTAGGGCAGGGCAAAGTCGGTGGCAATTTGGCGGATGCGGCTGTTGAGGGCCTGGATAGCGCTGTTTTCCAGCCCTACATCCCGCACCTTGTTGTTCACTGGCAACAAGCTCGACAGGTAGAGTTCCGTATCGGGCGATTCTGCGCGGGTGCGCTGCACGATTGCGCGGTAATCGGTTTCTATTTCCGCAACAGTCTTGCCAAAAACCAGGTCGTTCACGCCCACCAGCAGGAAAATCTTAAGGGGCTTGTGCCGCAGCACTTCCGGCAGCCTTTTCAGCACCCCGGCGCTGAAGTCGCCCGAAATGCCGCGGTTCAGCACGGCGGGGCTGTCGCCAAAAATCTCGTGCCATTCGGCCTGCTGCACCTGGCTGTCGCCCAAAAAAATGATGCTGCCAGGTTGCTCGGGCAGCTTCTCGAAGTGTTGTGCCCGGTGCTCGTAAACGCCCCATTCGCGGTGCGTCAGCCGGAGCCAGGTATAGCCGAAGCCGCCGAGCATCTGCACGAACCAGACAATGGCGGCAAGGAGCAGCAAATTGACAAAAAGCGAGATATAAAAGAGTCGTTTCATAAGAACAGCACAACAAAGGAAGTGCAATCAAGCGGGATTTGTGCAATTTAACAGGAGCAAATTATCAGATTGCCCAATAATCGGACTTTCCTTATTTGGCAGTATTTTTGAATGAAAAATTCTTGCCATTATGCCCAATTCCGATTATGATTG
>CAZULM010000117.1:0-4220 GCA_964621185.1 uncultured Saprospiraceae bacterium
TAATTTCAAAAACCTTGTTCCAGGTGCTTAAAAAGCACTTTATTAAGTTTCCCAAAAGGCTCTAAGCCACCTTGGTCAGCTGCACATTCAGCGCCAGCCGAACCTCTTCGGCTACGACCACGCTGCCCGCCTCGGTCACGGCATTCCACTTGAGTCCGAAAGCCTTGCGGTTGATTTTTCCGCTGATTTCAAAGCCTGCTTTGGTATTGCCGTAGGGGTCGACGGCAGTGCCGTGGAATTCCACGTCGAGGCTGACGCGCTGGGTGACGTCGCGGATGGTCAGGTCGCCGGTAAGCAGGTAGTTGCCGTTGGCTTGTTTTTCGAAGGCAGCCGACTGAAACGTCAGTTTGGGGAACTGTTCGGCATTGAAAAAATCGTCGGATTTGAGGTGGGCATCGCGTTGTTCGTTGTTGGTGCTGATGCTGGCTACATCGGCCGAAAAACGGATGCTGGCGCCTTGAAAATCTTCGTTTTCCGATTCCACCGAGCCCTCGAAACTGTTAAAGGCGCCGGTGACGGTAGATACCATCATGTGTTTGACTTTGAAGTGGATTTCGGAGTGGGCCGTGTCGATCGCCCAACGGGTGCTTACTGCGGTCGTTGTCATGTTTTTAATTATTTTTTAGTGGAAAAAGATACGAAGCAGAGGCCCACGCGGCGCGGAGCCGCGCAGGAGGTTTGGGGAAGACAGAAAAACGGGGTGGCGCCTTCAGATTTGCATGGGCACGTCCATCAACAGGACGCGGGCCGGGCTGTCGGCGCGCAGCTCAATCTGGTCGGTATCCCAGATGCCGAAGCCGTCGCGGGGGTGGAGCGCCTGGCCGGCGATGGTCACCTCGCCTTCGAGCACGAAGGCGTACACGCCATTTCCGGGGCGGCGGATGCGGTAATTGGTTTTGTGGTCTTTGTCAAAATTGCCGAGGTGAAACCAGGCGTTTTGATGAATCCACACGCCATCGTCGTCAGGGTCGGGCGAGAGAATTTGGACCAGTTGGTTTTTCAAATCCTTGTTTTCCAGCGTGATCTGGTCGTAGCGCGGCGTTACGCCCTTTTGGTTGGGGAACACCCAGATTTGCAGGAATTTGACTTCTTTATCCGTGTTTTTGTTGTACTCGCTGTGGTAGATGCCGGTACCGGCGCTCATCACCTGCACATCGCCCTGGCGGATAACGGCCAGGTTGCCCATGCTGTCTTTGTGCTCGAGGTCGCCGTCAAGCGGGATGGAAATGATTTCCATATTGTCGTGCGGGTGGGTGCCGAAGCCGCGGCCGGGGGCCACGCGGTCGTCGTTGAGCACGCGCAAGACGCCGAAGTGAACGCGCTCGGGGTTGTAGTAATTGGCAAAACTAAAGGTGTGGCGCGAGTCGAGCCAGCCGTGGTTGGCATGGCCGCGGGTGTCGGCGCGGTGCAGTACCGTTTGCATAGTGGTAACCTCCTGATTGGGTAAGTGGTTGAAGCCTACCTGGGCCATCAACTTGTCGTAGGTCGACGTTTTGGCGGCAGCCTGAACCAGCGAGCCGCCGGCAGCCACGCCGGCCGCGCCGAGCAGTGTTTTTTTGATGAAATTTTTTCTGTTCATGACCTTCGGGTAGATGTTAAAAATTGATGGTACAAAGTTGCAGGCCTCTACCGGGTTGGGCGATATAAAAATGGCGGTCGCTGATATAAAAAATTCGGAAAGTGGATCGGGCAGATTTTTGTTTCTGACGCTCACCCCGCCTGGCTGCGGAAATCAGACGGCGAGCGGCGGGTTTGTTTTTTGAAAAAAGCGCTGAAATGCAAAGGCTCCTCGAAACCAATTTGGTAGGCGATCTCTTTGACGCTGAGGCCGGTGTGCAGCAACAGTCGCCGGGCTTCGAGGGCCAGGCGGTCCTGAATCAGTTCTTTGGCGGTTTTTCCGGTGAGCGTTTTGACGGTGTGGCTGAGGTGTTTGGCCGACACGGGAATTTGAGCGGCATAATCGGCCACCTTGTGCCATTCGTGAAAATGTGCGTCGATGAGGTTTTTAAAATCGCGCAACAGGCAAACGCTGCTGTTCTCCTCGTCGAGTTGGGCGGCGTCGAGGGTGCAGCTGTTGCTGGCGTGAATGAGCAGCAACTGGAGCAGCGAGCCCAGGGCGCGGTTGCGGTAGTGGAAATTTTGCCCGGCCAGCTGTTCAATCTCCAACATAATGGCGCGGAGTTTTTCGAACGTTGGCGCGTCGAGTTCCAGGGGCGGACTATCACCGAAAGCTTTGAATAAATTGATGTTGGAAATAAAGCGCTCCGGGATGTTGTTTTCGGCCAAAAACTCGCGGGTAAACGTAATGACCCAGCCCTCGGGCCGCTCCGGCGTATGCACCAGGTGCACCTGGCCCGGACTTACGAAATGCACCTGCCGGGCGCCGAAACGGTACGTTTGGTAGTCCACCACGTGTTTGCCGCTGGCTTTTTCAATCAGTAAAACGGTGTAATAAGCATGCCGGTGCGGCTGCTCAGGCGCGCGGCCCTGCATTTCATCAAAAATGACGCCCATGCGTTTGACCATGAAGGTCGCGCGGTGCGGACGTTGGGCGAGCGGCGGCGGGTAGTCGGGCATGCGCGGGCGGGTGATGGGTGGTTTGGGGGAAAACAGCCTGAGGTAGGGATTTGTTTAGGCTGGGGATAGGTGGTTTGACTGGTCCGGCAGCGCACACTGCTGGACATTTTGTTCTTGGGGTGGATCCAAACCTTCCAGGTTTGCGAAACCTGGAAGGTCTTTACCGCAAATGTCCAGTAGTGTCCGGCAGCGATACCCGTCTTCTGGCAGGCTGCGCCAAGCACCAGGATGGAGTCATTGATGCATTCCCGCAGCGTAGCAACCACGACCACAGACCTATACCCAACGGGCAGCCTCGAAAAAATTTTTTGGGCCGCATATTTGCCAGGCCAATAGGTAATTTCAATAATTTTTTACCTTGCAATAAATTGCCTGTACCCGCCGCCATGAACGCCGCCGCCGGCTTCGGAAGAGGAGATGCCGTTTGAATTGCCGGAGGGGTGGGTTTGGTGTCGGTTGGGGGAAGCTCAGCCCTACCCACCTTACGTCCCTACGGGACGAGGGGAACAAAGAAAGATCGTCCCCGTAGGGACGCAACATGGGTAGCCCATCAACCCCATACAACAAACACCGTCCCGTAGGGACGCAACATGGGTAGCATAAAACCGCCCTATCATGGCAAATACCTACACACAAGTCCATATCCACTACATTTTCGCGCCCAAATACCGGGATGCTGTGCTGGACAAATCATGGCGCCCCCAACTTTTTTCCTATATGACTGGCATTGTTCAAAACTATGGGCATAAAATGTTGCAAATAAACGGGATGCCCGACCATGTCCACATGCTGGTAGGCATGCGCCCCACCCAAGCTATGTCTGACCTGATGAAGCAGGTAAAAGAAGACAGTTCAAAATGGATAAAAGCAAACAAGTTTGTGCGCAGCCGATTCAACTGGCAGGAAGGTTTCGGGGCCTTCTCATATAGTAAAAGCCAAGTGCCCCAAGTAATCCAATACATTCAGGATCAGGAGATTCATCATGCCAAAAAGACATTTCTGGAAGAGTACAAAGAATTCTTGGACAAATTTGAGGTAGGGTATGATGAACGGTATATTTTTAAACCGTTGGAATAAGAGCATTTTGGTTTCTCCTTGGAACCCAAAGCGGGGAAATGAAAACAAAATCGAAACATTTTTGCCCTTGTTGGCGTCCGCACCAACAAGAACGGTGGAAGGAGGGATTCGGCCCGGCCACACACTCCGCCGTGCTGTTGGCAAGGACGCCAACAGCGGCAAAGATTGTTGAAAACATCCGCATTACCGGATTAACCGAGGCTGTATCCAATTATAATCCATGCCTCAGACAAACCGGAAAGTTCCCCGGCAGGGATCGTAAGGGTAGGTCCAGTGTTGGTCAATTCTTTATCCAATGGCATAGTGGCTTTTGGCTGCGAGCTGTTTCCATAAAGTTTCATTTCGGTTAACTGGATTGTCCCCATTTGAACCCAGTACGGGAAATGGCGTTTTTCCAAACGTATGATCATATCTTCTGAATTCCCCATGGCTTGATGCTACTCATTGGGGAAGTCGTAGCGAAGGGAAAACAATCGGAAAAGGCCATTTTCTTCTGATGAGATTTTTAGGTTATTCAGCTTGTTTCGCAAATCTTCCTGGACTGATTTTTTCCATGTATTGTCGTC
>CAZULM010000118.1:0-4174 GCA_964621185.1 uncultured Saprospiraceae bacterium
GGTTGTTGGAAATTTGCATAGCCGCCAGGGTAAAGCGCAGGTCGGTGGCGACGGGTTTGAACAGGGCGAACAAGTCGGCGCAATCCAGATCGATTTTCAGGTCGAGGCCATTGACGCGTTTTTCATTTTCCAGGACTTGCAGGGCCAAGTCAGCATCGAAATTGACCAGGGATTCCTGGCTGTCTTCGAGTTGTTTGATGACCAGCCGCCACATTTCCAGGACGTCTTTTTTGAGGATTTGCAATTCCGTATCTAGGTGCGTCATAGTCGGGTGTTAGGGTTGGATCAGCCGAAACGGCCGGAGATATAATTTTCAGTTTGTTGTTTGGCAGGGTTAGTGAAGATTTTCCGGGTGGTATCGAACTCAATCAATTCGCCGAGGTAAAAGAACGCTGTTTGGTCGCTGACCCGTGCCGCCTGTTGCATATTGTGCGTAACCATGATGATAGTAAGCGCTTTTTTCAGTTCAAAAATAAGTTCTTCCAATTTGGCGGCGGAAATCGGATCGAGCGCGGAAGTAGGCTCATCCATCAACAAAATAGACGGTTCCACAGCCAGGGCGCGGGCAATGCACAGGCGTTGTTGCTGGCCGCCGGAGAGTTCGAAGGCTGGTTTGCGGAGCTTGTCTTTCACCTCGTCCCACAAGGCTGCCTGGCGCAGCGACTTTTCTACTTGCGTATCGATCAGAGCGGCGCTTCGAATGCCATTGACCCGCAAGCCATAAGCGACATTTTCGTAGATGCTTTTGGGAAAGGGGTTCGGCTTTTGGAAAACCATACCCACTTTACGGCGCAACTGGCTGACCTGGCTGGCTGGAATCCGGTAGATATCCTCCCCATCGATCTCAACCTTTCCGCTGATGCGCGCATTTTCTATCAGGTCGTTCATCCGGTTAAATATGCGCAAACAAGAAGACTTGCCGCAGCCGGAAGGTCCAATCAATGCCGTGACAGTGTTGGCCGAAATGCCAAAACTAATGTCCTTGAGCGCATGAAAATCGCCATAGTACAGTTGCACATTTTCCGTAATGATGGTATACGTCACTTGAGCGGATGGGTTTCCAGCCTGAAATACAGGCCTCAGTTCGAGTTAAAATTTTTTCCAAAATAGCGGCGCAGCACAGACACAGCAGCATTTGCCGTCAACACAATCAGGATCAACACCAGGGCTGTCCCATAGGCAATAGATCGGGATGCTTCTATTTGGGCGCCGCTGGTGGAGAGGGCGTACAAGTGGTAGGGCAAGGCCATGCACTGGTCAAAAATACTGGATGGTAATCGGGGAAGAAAATAGGCGGCTACTGTAAACAGAATTGGCGCCGTTTCGCCGGATACCCGGCCAATGGATAGAATCACCCCGGTCAGAATATTCGGCAGGGCCAAAGGCAACACCACCTTTCGAATCGTGTACCATTTGGACGCGCCGAGGCTGAGGCTGGCGCGCCGGAATGCATCGGGCACCGTTTTGAGGCTCTCCTCCGTCGTGCGGATGATCACTGGAAAAGCCAACAAACCCAAGGTGAGCGAGCCGGCTAAAATGGAGGCGCCAAAGCCGAGCCCGTTGACGAAAAGGGCCATTCCAAACAATCCGAAAATAATAGACGGCATTCCCGCCAGGTTGTTGGTCATTAATTTGACGGTTCGTTTCAGCAAGCCCGAGGGTGCGTATTCATGCAGGTAAATGCCGGCGAGGATGCCAACCGGAACGGCCAGGAGCATACTACCGGTTACCAGGAGTACTGTGCCTGCAATAGCGGGAAAAATGCCGCCATCGGTCATGCCGTTGGTTGGTTTACCGGTAAAGAACTCCCAACTCAACACTTCGAAACCACGCCGGGCAATAAACAGGAGGATAACCAACAGAATGGCCACCACGGCAAAGCTCAGCATACGGGCCAAGGCAAACATGAGCCATTCGACGATGCGTTTATTGCGGTCTGTATGTTTGGGAAATTCCATATCAATTGCGCTCAGTCGGTTTTGTTTTATCAATAATGCGCTCTACTGCCACATTGATCGCCAGCGTAAGTAGAAAAAGCAAGCAGCCCAAGGCAAACAACGCTTTAAAGTGTACCCCGCCGAACGGGGCCTCCCCCAACTCGGCGGCAAGCGTCGCCGGAATGGTCCGCACCGGTTGCAGGATAGAGGCGGGAAGCACGGCACTGTTGCCCGTCACCATCAATACTGCCATAGTTTCGCCGATTGCCCGGCCGGCTCCGAGAATAGCCGCTGCCGTAATACCCGAAGCAGCGCTGGGGATGGTCACTTCCCGAATGGTTTGCCAGCGGCTGGCGCCCAAGGCCAGGCTCGCCTCTTTGATGTGGCGCGGCGTGGCGCGCAGGGCGTCTTCCGAAATGCTGATGATGGTCGGAAGGGCCATAATGCCCAATACAATACTGCCAGCCAAAGCAGATTCGCCCACCGGCAACTGAAAGCTGCGCTGAATAAACGGAACGATCACTACCAACCCGAAAAACCCGTACACCACGGAAGGAATACCGGCCAGCAGCTCGATCATCGGTTTCAACAGCTGGCGCACCCGGTTGTCGGCAATTTCAGCCAGGTACACCGCAGCTGCCAGGCCGAGCGGAAGCGCCAAAATGATGGAAAATAAAGTCACCAGCAAGGTGCCCGCCAGCAGGGGCAGAGCGCCCAGCACAGCTGCCGGCCGGGCCGTTGGAAACCATTCTCTCCCACTGAGAAAATCTACAGGATTTATCCGTACTACAGGGAGCCGTCGCACGGCAGGCATGGCTTCCACGTCGATCCTGCTATCGTTGAAAAATGCCAGCGTTCCGGGCAGGCTATCAACATATCGGTTGATGTACGCGGGCGCTGATTCAACAGTTGCCCCGGACGGCGCCCCGGAATAGGTTGGCGCCAACTCGCGATGCGTGAACAGGACGATCGGCTCGTCGGCGCCGCCCAGGGCTTTCCAGTTGGTGACGTTTCGGTCGAAAACCTGTTTGATCTGTTCGGCTGACAATGGCCCAACCGGGTTTTGCCGGTGTACAAGCAGGGAATATCCCGGTTCGACCGGCGTGCGGGAGAACACGGCAAGCCCCTCGCGGAACAGAAACACGACCATCATGACCACGGTAAATACCGCCACATAACCGAAGGTTTTTACCAGGGCCACCATAAAGGTTCCAGCAAGTCGGTCCAGATTCATCAGCAACTAGTTAGCGCAATACAAGGCTTATTTTACGGGAATATATCCGATTTCTGTCACATTCTTTTGCCCAGCATCCGACAGAATATACTCCAAAAATGCTGTCACCTTGGCTTCGTTTTTTGCATCGTAAAGGTACAATAAAGGCCTGGACAAGGGGTAAGCCTGTGCTTTTACCTCGGCTGCCGTCGGTGCGACATACGTTTTCCCTCCGTCAAAGGAAATTTTAAGGGTTTTGAGCGCCGGGCTGACATAGGCCATGCCGATGTACCCTATCGCGCCGGGAGTCTGCCGGACCGACTGCACAATGGCGCCTGTCGCCGGCAGGTTCAGTACCCTGGAAGTGAAATTTTTATGGCCCAATACCTGCTCTCGGAAATATTCGTAACTCCCCGACGAACTCTCGCGGCTGTATACGACGATGGGCATATCCCTGCCGCCCACCATTTTCCAGTTGGTTGTTTCGCCACTGTAAATTTGCTCCAGCTGTTCGCGAGTCAACTGCGTCACCGGATTGTCCGGATGCACCACCACCGATAAAGCATCGTGCCCGATTACAATCTGTTGAATGTTTGCCCCTTTCTCCTCGAAACGCTCTCGTTCTTCCATTTTTAGCGGCCTCGACGACATACAAATGTCGGTCGTACCGTCGAGCAGAGCCGTGATACCCGTGCCGCTGCCGCCCCCGACCACAATAGTAGTTATGTCCGGTCGGACCTTCATAAACTCCTCCGCCGCTTTTTGGCTCAGGGGCAACTCCGTGTCCGAACCCTTTGCTGAAATGGATAGCGCAGCGGCGCCTGCCCGTCCCGATTTTCCAGTTTCGGAACAACCACCGGCCGCAACCATTAAGATTCCCAGCGTGAACTGCCAAAGTTGTTTCATTGTGCTAACGTACTTAGTTGGACTTTAAGAGCATGTTGGGAAACTTAATAAAGTGCTTTTTAAGCACCTGGAACAAGGTTTTTGAAATTACGAACAGCTCATTTTTAGTATGATGTTC
>CAZULM010000119.1:0-4165 GCA_964621185.1 uncultured Saprospiraceae bacterium
TTCATGTTGAAGTACAGGGTACGGTATCCCATCAGGCAGGCTTGGTGGCCGAGAGCACAAGCCAGGTAGCTTTTGCCCGATCCGGTAGGCCCTGTGACGAGGATGTTTTCGGCCCGGTCGATCCACGAACAATCGGCCAGTGGCAGGATTTGTTCTTTGCTGAGGTTGCGCGCGGGTGCGTAGGAGATTTGTTCGAGCATGGCGGGGTATCGGAGTTTACTCAGGCGCAGGTAGAGTTGGATTTTGCTTTGGGAGCGGTAGTTGTCCTCGGCATCGACCAGGGCGGCGACGAGGGAGTGGGCATCGGGATGTTGGTGTGTGGGTAGTTGCAAAATAGACTCGTAGTGGCGCGCCATTCCGCACAGGCGCAGGGCGTTGAGTTGTTCGAGCGTAGCTTGTGGATTCATCGTACGAGGTGTTAAAAAGTGAAGAATATGGGTGGAGATCGTATTTTTTCTTTTCGCCAGCAAAGGCGATTTATTGATAAGCCGTAGGGCCGCGCAGGTTCTCATGGGGCGGACTTGGCGGAGGCTCCGGCGGGAAGAGCAGTTCGGATTGATCGAGGTTGTTTTGCAGGATGTTGGCCAGCATGGTGTAATTAACGTAAGCGGCGCTGGAGTTTAGCACACGCGAGCAGGCCCCTTCCAAGCGGTCGTTTCCGAAGCGCTGAGCGAGCCGCAGAACCCCCAGGCAGGCATTATAGGTTTGTTCATGAAAGACTTTGGAAGCCAGGATTTTTTGAAAGACGGCAGCGGTGGCCGGGCCGATTTTTTCTGCTTTGGCTAAAAAGTATTCGGCGCTCCAACCCTTGCGGGAAGCCATGTGGCGGTGATTGGGCGGCATATGATCAGCCAGGGTGGTATAAGCGTGTTGCCGCCGGTCGCGCCGGTGTACCGCAACGCGCACCAAGTCCTCGTACACCTCGACGCTATGGGTAGTATACACCACTTTCAAGCGCTTGCCGATGAGTTGGAAAGGCACGCTGTACTGGTGGCGGTCTTCGCCCAGGATAACGTGATAATTCTTCTGAACCTTGGAGTAGGTGATGCGGCGCAGTTCGTAGGGCGTGGGCGGCAGGGCTTTGAGCAGCGGTTTTTCCTCGCGTTCAAACAGATCGCGGCGGCTGAAGTCTTTGCCTTTAAAATTCAGGGAATTATGCCAGTCCAATTGCGTCCGGATAGTGGCATTGAGTTGAGCCGGGGAGTGAAAAATGCGGTCGCGCAGGGGCGCAAAAATGCGCATATACACCTTGTCCACGGCATTTTCTACGCTAGCCTTGTCGCGCGGCTGATAGGGCCGGGCAGCCCAAATACTTATCCCATAGTGTGCCGCCAGGTGCTCCATCGCCTCGGTAAATGTGGGTTCATAGCGGCTGGCGCGCACGACCGCCGAGCGCAGGTTGTCGCACTTGATACACAGGGGCGCGCCGCCGATGTAATCCAGCGCGTTACAAATGCCCTGAATAAAATCTTCCTGGCGCTGTGAGGGCAAAGCCTCGGCGTAGGTCAAGGCACTGAACGGCAACACGCACACCAGCACTTCGCACCAGTGTTCTTCGGCGGTCACTGGGTCGATCCAACACAACTTGGCTCCGGCAAAGTCCACCATTAGCCGCTCGCCTGCCTGATGCTGAAAGTACATCACCGCATCGCGGCGCTGCAAATGCTGCTGCACATAGTAGCAAAACTGCGAGTAACCATAACCGCCCTGCGGCGGATCACTGGCCCGGTATTCCTGCCACAACAAGTGCTTGGTAACGCCGGTGCGCCGCAATTCTTTGATCAGGTAATCAAGCCGACCTTCCAGGTCAGCCCAGCGCGGATCGGTGTTGGGCTTGGGCGCCGCATCGCCAAACAGCATTTGCTGCAAGGCCGTATCGTCAAGGCCCAACAGCCCCTCTAAGCTCATGCCAGTGGCCGCCGCCTGGCGCAAATACTCTCGTACGGTGTTACGGGAAGCGCTGCCCATGCGGACGACTTTCTTGATCGAAAAACCCCGGTGCCGGAGTTCTAAAATTTGCCGGATTTGATGCATTGTCTTGCTTGGTGCCGCCATAGTTGCCTTCGTTTTTGAAGACAAAAAACAGCCGCGTTTTTGCATCAAATCACCGTTCAAAAAAGGGGGGTCAATTTGGCCCGGTAGAGGGGGGCAGTTTGCTCCGGTACAGGGGGGTCAGTATCGTCCGGTAGAGGGGGTCAATTTGGTCCGGAATCTTCACGTCGGCAACTGCCCTTTTCAGTTTGGTATCGCCATTGCCCGGCCCTGCTATCTCGTCAGTACAAGCGCCTGCCGGAGTACCGCTTTCTTGAAACCACCACTCGATATTGTTGTCGGGGAACAAATCCCTTGGATGGAAAGGATTGAAACCGGGGCCAGTCAAAGCAGTGGATTGAGGAGTATGTACACGGAATTCTGAAAGTTCAGCAAAATCCGGATTCATACATATTGCTTGAATAGTCGGAAAAAGAGGAAGAATATTGCCCTGATATTCCAGTGTCCATTGGTTGCCCTTTTGGCTTTGATCTTCGATCCAAGATTGGTCATATACGAGCCCATCTCAAAATGGTTCTCGCTCACTTGGTTTTCAACTCCTTCGGACCCCTCTAAAATTATCCCTGAAGGCCAGTTATTCCTTGGTGGGCTATTATAAAACCTATTTCCGATAATATCAAAGTCATATTTGTTCCCAGAACTCCAAATACACGTAGGGCTTCCGGCATTGAGTTGATCTTGTATATCAAAATCGTTGTTGTAGATATCTATTTGGCTTTCGCTTGGGAAATCGCCGTCCAAAAGTATCCCTATCGCCGGGCCTCCGTAAAAGTGAAGTGTGTCCTGCGTCATGCCAATAGCCGTCCCGCCGCCGATATCGGAACCTTGGTGCCATACTCCGATGACCCTTTTTTGCCCAGATGTCAGGTCGGCAGAAAAATGGTTTCCAGAGATTTGGGTATTGCTTTCGACAGCATATCCCTCTACATGAACACCGAAGTATAAATTCAGGTCTGGAACCAGAAGCGGAAGGTTGTCGTCCCAGCGAAAGTAGCAATTGCCGGAAATGGAGACGTTGTATGCACTCTTGATGTGGATACCTTTGTCATACCCGTTAAAAAATTGTGAGGCTCGAAGATTGATATTGCCCTTGTCCATAAAAATACCATCTCGCCGGATGCGCTGAAAAATAAGATTTTGGGCGCCGATATACGATGCGCTGCCTTCCGAGTATATGCCGTATTGGATGTCAGAAAAGGTATTTGCCCCAGGCTGGAAAGTGTAGAGGTAGGAATCTTTTAATTTGACCCCGGCATAGGTAATCTCGTCCGTTGTGCCGTTCAGGGGCGCATCGCAGGTAAAATTGTTGCCTGTAAAAGTCCAGACGAGCGGACCGGGTACAAAGATGTTGGGGGAGGGGGTGTTCAGTTCAATGCCAACCCTGTCGCGGTTGAAAGTGGTCTGTTGGATGAACAATGCGCAAAGCCCGCTTGCTGAGATTGCAGTCTCGGCATCTTCAATTTCTGTGTTGTTCTGTGTGCCGATAGTGGAAAGGTGCCCCAGCGTGATACCCTTCCAAAGTCCGTTGCAGGCAAACAACTTAGAGTTTTCAATACTCAACGAACTTCCGGGGTCGTACCCGTTCGGGCTGGGTTTGATCGCAATGGATACACCGGGATTAATCTTGACTACAGCATTCAGGAAGGTGAAGGGAACATCCACCTCAAAATTGCCAATCACACACACGTTACCGCTCAGGGTCGCTGAGCCGAGCAGCGAAGATTTGGGAAATGGGGTGCCTGTGCCAATCTGGATTTCACAGGAAAAATTGGGGTACTGCTCGCACAACGTAGGCTCTGGGCTGCCCGTGAAAGTGGGCGCTCCTTTCTCGCATGGTGAATACGGCGGTGACTGGGCGGCGACTCGTTGGGCAGTAGCCACAAAAAACAACAGCAAAAAGATGGTTTGAATGGTCAGTTTTGGGCGCATCTGACCCGTTCGCAGTCGGAAATTGAGAAAACCGTTCATAATGAAACTGTTTGGTTGGTGAAAAATTATGGTTTCGATTATGTTGAACGCATCGACAAGCAGGTGCTTATTTCTGTTGTCTTTGCGCTGAACGTCAGCTTTCCCGTCTGCCGCCGCGTTAGCGGGCGGTAGGCGGGAAAGCCAT
>CAZULM010000120.1:0-3823 GCA_964621185.1 uncultured Saprospiraceae bacterium
GAAAAAAACTGCCGTTCTGGACGGGATTGTTGTTGATGTTGAAATAATGCCCCACATTGAGACTGTCACCGTTTTCTAATAAAGAATCTATTTTATTAAGAATCCGAAAGCTGTTGGTATAATACAACAGGTTACCATCCGTATCGCAAAAAACGGAATGTGCCCGGGTTAATTCAAGATAATCATCTTTCTGGGTTACATAGGGAAGATCTTGACGGAAATCAACATGGAAAAGGCTGCCTCCATTATCAAACACCCACATATTGTCGTGTAATTGCGCTTGTATTTGCAAAAAAACAATCGCAAAAAGGAAAGTAAAAAGGTACTTCATGGGTAGCTATTTAAAAGCATGGGGTATCAGAAGCATTTCTGATACCCCACAGGATAAGACTATTAAAATTTAACCAATTTTTCGGTCTGTAGAATCCGGCCGTTTACGGAAAGTCGAGCGAAATACACGCCGGAAGGAAGGGTAGAAATTTGAACAACACCGATATCGGCATCGAGATAATAACCGGCCAGTTTATTACCGGCAACATCAAAGATGATAAGTTCACCGTTTTGGCCTTTTTCCAATTGATAGCTGGCGCTGCAAACACTACTTGCCGGGTTTGGATACAATGTAAACCAGGCGCTTTGTTTATCTGTATAGGCTTTGCCTGTACGTTCTTCTATGCTGCACTCCTGGATATCGAGGCTAATATTAGTACTACTTTGACACTTTAAGTTTGGAACCTCATCAAATCACGTTGTCGCTGTTGATGTCGTATTTGGATAAGATTCCAGACTTCCGTTTGGGATTTGGCTTTTTGGGGCAATGTCATGGCAAAAAAGAACTTGATGTCCGGGCAAGAGAGTAACGGGATTTCGTTTTCGTGCAAGACTTTTTGTTCAAGCATGTAGTGCAAAGCCATGATTGTCAAGGTGATGTGGTGGTGCCATGCCCTCCATGTCAATTTCACTCAAAATTGACCCACCCATTTCAGCGCAAACTGACCCACCTATTTCAGTCTAAACTGACCCACCCTGAGCGAGGATAAAAGGACTCGAAAATCATTGCTTTGTGAAAAGAAAAAAAACAAAGCAATGGCAAACCGAGCTAAATCCATGCGACAAATCAGACAACTTTTACAACAACATTTACAAGGCACCTCCATTCGCCAGATAGAGAAACGGACGGGATTCAGCCGCAACACTATCCGGGGTTATCTCACCCGGTGGCGCTCATTGGGCCTTACAGCGGACTCGCTGGCCCAACTGGACGATTCGGCATTGGGGTCGCTCATGTTGGCCGAAGTTCCGCCGGAAGCCCCGCTTTCGGACCGGCAGCGGCGGCTGGCGGAGCAACTGCCCGGTTTCGTCCGGGAGTTGAAGCGGGTGGGCGTCACCCGCCAGTTGCTCTGGCAGGAATACCGCAGGCAAGACCCGGAAGGCTACGGCTACACGCAGTTTTGCAACAGCCTTCGGGCGTACCGGGAGCGGAGCGATGCAGTGATGCACTTCGAGCATAAAGCGGGCGAACAGGTGATGATTGATTTTGCGGGCAAGACACTGCATTACATTGACCCACAGACAGGGGAACGGTTTGAATGTCAGGTGTTTGTGGCGGTGCTGCCGTGCAGCGGCTACTGCTATGTGGAGGCCGTTCCCACGCAGCGCACCGGGGATTTTGTGCAGTGCATAGCGAACAGTTTCCACTGGTTCGGGGGCGTTACGCAGAGTGTTTTATGCGACAACCTGCGCTCGGGCGTGAAACGTTCGGACCGCTACGAGCCACAATTTACCGACCTGCTGGAGCAGTTGAGCGTGTACTATGGCTGCACCTTCATGGCCGCCCGGGTAAAACAACCGAGGGACAAAGCCTCGGTGGAGCGGCACGTTCAGATTATCTACCAGCGGGTGTATGCGCCGTTGCGGGACGAGGTTTTCACCAGCCTTCGGGCCTTGAACGAGGCTATCCGGGAGCGTCTTCAGGTACATCACGGCCTGGCTTTCCAGGGCCGTTCGGGGGAGAACCGAGAGCGGCTGTTCCGGGAAATGGAGCAACCACAACTACAGGCGCTTCCTGCCGGCACCTTCGAGGTCAAACACACGGTATCGGCCAGGGTGCAGCGCAATTGCCATGTGATGCTGGGCCAGGACCGGCATTTTTACAGTGTGCCCTGGCAACACATCGGGGAGCAGGCCACACTGATTTATACCGCCGCCACGGTGGAAGTGTACGTGGGGCCTGTGCGCATCGCCCTGCACCGGCGCAGTCAGCAGCCCTACTGCTATACCACAGTGGCCCTGCATCTGCCGCCCGCCCACCAGCATTACTTAGAGCAAAAAGGCTACACGGCCCAGTATTTTACCCGGCAGGCCGGCCGCATCGGCCCGCAGTGTCTGGCCGTAGTGGAGTACATCCTGTCGGCCAAAATTTTTCACGAACAAGCCTACAACTCCTGTCTGGGGCTGCTGCGTCTGAGCGGCAAATACGGGGAGGAGCGCCTGGAACTGGCCTGCCGCCGTGCAATGAAAACCCGGCACCCCAACTACTCCGTCGTGCATAATATCCTGCGCAACGGCACCGATGCGCTGGAAAAAGCGCAGGACGAAACGGCTGCCAGCGTCTCGGTCACCCCCACCGGCCACGATAACGTGCGGGGCCCGGAGGCTTACCAAAACAACCTTTAAAAACTTGTCTGTCAATTTCTTATCACTCTTAAAAAATGATGTAACATGAATTTGCAAGCTACTGTCGAACAACTCTTCCAACTGCGGCTCGAGGGTATGGCCCATGCCTACGCCGCCGCCATCCAGTTGCCCGTCCAACAACAAGCGCCTGCGCACGAACTGCTGGCCACGCTGGTCGAAGCCGAAAAACTGCACCGGCAGCAACGGCGGAGCCAGCTTTACCTGAGCCTGTCCAAGCTGCGCTTCGATGCCGTGCTGCCCGAGGTCGAATGCTCGCCGAAACGTAACCTCAGCGCCGACCAACTGACCACGCTGGCCTCCTGCAACTACATCAGTCAGGGCCAGAACGTACTCATCACCGGGGCCACCGGCTGCGGAAAGTCCTTCCTGGCCTGCGCCCTGGGCCGTCACGCCTGCCAGATGGGCTACAAAACCCTGTACCTGAACATGAACCGCTTTGTGGAAAAAATCGCCACGGCGAAGCTGGACGGCACCTACGTCAAACTGCTCAATCAGATTGAAAAGGTCCCCCTGCTTATACTGGACGACTTCGGTCTGCAACCCTTGGACCAGACCCTGCGCCTGGCCCTGTTGCAAATCCTGGAAGACCGCTACAGTAAAAAGCCGGTCATCATCGCCTCTCAACTGCCTGTGAAAGACTGGCACGAATACCTCGGTGAACCCACCATCGCCGATGCCATCATGGACCGCCTGACGGCTGCGGCCCATGTGCTTGATCTCAAAGGAGACAGCCTTCGTAAAAAACTGAATAAAAATTAACTTTGACGTTCCCTTTTTTCCCTCGCCTCAGGGTGGGTCAGTTTGGTGTGAAATAGGTGGGTCAGTTTGAGTGAAATAGACACCGTCGTAACTTGTCGGTGTGCCGTCTTCCCTCACCGGATAACCGTCCTCACTCACCGGACCGACGGCATCACTCGTCCGTTTGGGGAATGCCTGTTTGAATACATTTTCCGTCGTAAACTCGCCTTTCCTTTCTCGCATTATGTTTACGGAGTTAGCAGTATCTTGCCTGCTCTCAACAATGACTTCTAGCATGATATACAACCCTGTCATCGAAACACTGCCATTGGATAAGCTCAGGAAGCTGCAAATGGAAAAGCTGCGGCAGCTTGTCATTTACATGTAC
>CAZULM010000121.1:0-3817 GCA_964621185.1 uncultured Saprospiraceae bacterium
TACAGCTCGAAGACGCCCTCAAAGCAATGGAAGCAGAGCACCAGCTCAAATTCGTCAAGCTCCGTTACCGAAAAGGCATCGAGATCATCAAGATGCTCTACGAGAAGATACTGGGCATGGACCACCATTTCAGCAGCCTGAAGGCACAGCAGGAACTCCTGAAAATCTCCAACCCGCACAACTACCCCGAATTCAAGGAATCGCTCGGCGCCACGGCGGAAAAGATGAAGCGAAAGTACAACTTCACCATGCCGCAGCTACTCCAGGGCAACCCCTTCCTTTCTGCCACATTTTCCATCGTCGGACTGATGCTGAGCGGCGTGGAGGACAAAGACAAAAAAGAAAACCAGGAAAAGGTAGCTTGTATCCTCGATTTCACGGTGCGCATGTACAACGACCTCAACGTGATCTACTACGAAACTGGCTACCTCCGCGACGCCAACCTGACCCTGAAAAAAGACTGCGAAGCGCTCTTTTCCGACTGCTCCCGGCAAGTGGGCTACACCATCACCCTCGAAGGCTGCCGCCAAAGCGACGACTGGGAACGCCTATACTCCCTGCTCGACAACCTGGTGGCCAAAGCCCTGGGGGAAAACAGCGCCATGCCCGGAATGCCCGCCCAGCCCGACCAGAAACTGCTCGCCAAAGCAGAAACAAACCTCCAGTTTGCCATCGACCGCGTGGTGTATTTCATCAACCGGTACAGCGACTTCGTCAACCAGGGCGCCGAGTACTACAAGAAATTCGCCAAGATCGCCGACAGCTACGAGAACGAAAAAACCTGCAACACCATCCTCCCCGACCAGTTTCGACAGCTAAAAGCCGACATCGACCAGACCCTGGAAAAGTTCAACAGTGCCTACCGGATGCCAGAAGTGCAGGGGTCGAAACTAAAAGACATGCTATACGGCACAGTCGAATAAACCAAGCACCATCCCAGCCCTGAAAAGGCGAAATCACTACATTTGGGCACCGCCCAAATCCAGCCGATGTATCATGAAACCACTGCTACTATTCTTACTCCTGGCCGTCAGTTCCAGCGCCCAGCGCGTCGTCACCTTCGACCCCGAAAAAGACGTGCTGGCACAAAGGCAGCCCGACGGTTCGGTGCAAACGGCATTACCCGTCCAGGCACTGTGCTATTCCATCCAGGAGGCCATGCCCGCCGTCTCCAACATCCAGATTTTGGGCATCCAGAAAATCGGGAAATCCAACTACCTCATTGCCGAGGGAAAAGTATTGGCCAAACCAGAAACAGTCGTGGTAATGGCCGTGCTGCTGGTAGAGACCAGCCCGGGAAACTTCCAAGCCGACGACCTGGTAATATCCTGCAGCAGTTCCGGCGACTGCCGGGAATGTTCCCTGCCGCCCCTTTGCCGATGCACAAAAGGCGAAGGGAACTGCGGCCAAAACGCCACCCTTATGGCCCCACTCAAAAAAGTCACCCTTACCCTTTTCGATTAACCCGCCCAAACGCAACCCGAAACCTGAAACCTGAAACCTAAAACCTGAAACCCGAAACCTTGAAACCATGAAACCCATCATTTACACCTGCTTTCTCTTCGCCTGCACCCTGTCGCTCCAGGCCCAAGCCGCATTCGACCCCGCGACCGACACCATCGCCACGACCAACCAGCGTGGCCTTTGGAGGATATTGGTGCCTGAAAAGACGCTTATCGCCTCGGCGCAACTGGTGTCGCCCGAGCTCAGCGCCGTCCACGACCTGCGGGTGCAGGACATCCACAGCAAGCCATACCTTTTCATCAGGGGGAAAAACCGGGAGATGCCGGAACTTGGCTACACGGTGATGGTGCTGCTGATAGAAAGCTCAAAAGGCGTTTGGAAGGCAGGCGACATCTTCCAGGCATGTTGGGGCGATGCCTGCTCGGAATGTGGCTTTGATGAATATTGGGGATGTTCCTGTGAACGGTATGACGGCGCCATCGATGAAGAAGCCAAATCTTACTGCAACCATAAGGTAGCCCTTGGCATGGGATTGGGAAAGCTTACAGCCAACAAATAACCATTCAGAAAAATGCAGCAGATGACACAGAAAACCTTAGGACTAGCATCCCTGCCGTTGGAAGATCAGGATTGTATCGCGGCAAATGTTGAATTTGGCCAGCGCCTGTCCAATGGGAAATGCGGACATGTGGGCATATGCAATGTCAGCGATGCAAATTTGCCTACTGATGCGCCTATTCCGCGAAACCGACGTTGCCGACAGGCTTTGGCCCATATCAGTGCAAATGAAGTAGGGAGGCCCGTTTTCTTTTTCCCCAGGGACAAAATGCTGCCCTGTACGCAGCGGGCAATTTTTCGTAGCCATTCATTTGCGATTGCGCAAGCGTTCGAATTGCCCCTCCATTGGCAACGTCTGCTGCCACAACTTAGCACATTGATCTTGGAAGATGGCAAATATCCCATTGAAAGGTGCGAAGCAGGGTTTTTGATCCGCTTTTGAGCCAAGGCGTAAAAATCCTAAATTTCAATAAAAACCTCCCCATTTTCCAACTCCCATATCTTGAGCGTGGGATAGCGAAACTGCAGGTTGGAAAAAAGGATATGGAAGTCTTCGGCCTGGATATTTGCTGCATCCGAAGGGTTGGCCCGCAGACTTAGGAGGCGATGGAACACTTGTTCGGGGATACGGGTCTCATAAGCCAGCCCGCTCAGGCGCACCTGAAGCGGCGATTCCCGCAACACATCCAAATAAGCCCCTAAAATAAAGGAGAGCCGAAACTTGTCATTGATGCTCCTTGGCAAAATGCGTCTCATGGTGAGCTTATTTGTCGGCAATGGCGATGGTAGCCAAGCTAAGCCGGGTACCGGGCACTTCCAAAAGCGCCAAGCCGCACATTTCCAGCGTTGCGCCTGTAGTCAGCACGTCATCTACGAGCAGCAGGCGTTTGCCCTTGAGCGGTTCTGGACGTTCTGCAACGAACACATCGCCGACGTTCTGGAACCGCTCCATCCGCTTTTTTTTCGTCTGGGTGTCGGTCATTTTTTTCCGCAAGAGCGATTTCCCCAAAACGGGGATGCCCAGTATTTCGGAAAGCCCCTGGGCAAAAACCGCGCTTTGGTTGTAGCCTCGCATACGCTCTTTGGCCGGATGCAGCGGCACGGGCACAATGCCATCCAACCCGCCGAGCCCTGCTGCCAGCATCTTTTTCCCCAGCTCACGGCCAATTACCAGTGCGATTTCGGGCTTGTTATGGTATTTCAACTGGTGCAAGGCCTTTTGGATAGGGCTTTTTCGGGTAAAGTGGTAGGCTGAAATCCCCCAGTCCATGGGCAGTCGGCCCCACATCCGGCTTGTAAATTCATTGTCCGTGGGCATTTCCAAGCTAAAAGGAACGTTTTTCAATCGGCAACGGAAGCAAAAGCAGTTGTCGCGCACGGGCAGGTCGCGCTGACAACCGACACAGAGCTCTGGGTAAAGCAAATGCAAGAAGCCTGAACCCAAATCGCGCAGGGAGGGAAGCATGAATGAAGCTGGCATGGGTAGAAAAGTTTAAAAAATGCGGTGTTGGGAAATTGCAAAGATTTACTTCAAAAATATGCCGATTACGGCAAAAAAGCAAGCGATAATTCTATGTATTTGCTATTTTTTTCGATTATTCTAAAAATCGGGAAACTGCTGCCCCAACTTAATTTCAAAAAAATCAAAAAACATTTTGCCGTTAAATATCCGTCGATCTATCTTTGCGCTCCCATTTGGGGAAATCGACAATTTTAGCCCTTTAAATAGGGGTTGATTTCAAAGAGTTCATTGACAGGATGAAAGTGAGAGGAGAGAGGTAAGGCTAGTTCTTCA
>CAZULM010000122.1:0-3765 GCA_964621185.1 uncultured Saprospiraceae bacterium
CTACAACCCGCGCGCCCTCGAAGCGATGAAGGCGATCCTGAAGAAGAAGGGCCAGGAGCCTGACCAGAACTTCCACCAGGACGGCAAGCGCGACCTGGACAGCACCGAGACCACCCGGAACGACAAGCTGAAGCAAAATCCGGGGTACTAATTATTAATAAACAAACACAAAATTCACTCCCTCAACCACTTAGCTGCGGTTGGGGGAGTGTTAGTTTAGGGGGCAACCACGTACCGAATATTGGGAAAACCCTATCTTGTCGCACGAAGTTTACACTTGAACAAACTATGACGATCGACTTAAAATTTGCCACCTCCACGGTTTTTTACTTCCTGATTTGCTCGCTTTTCGCTTGCAAAAATGATATCAAGGATCAAACCGCATCAGAAGAGCTTGCCGGCGGCCAACCCGTTCTTTTCGAATCATTGCCTTCGGAAAAAACGAACGTCACCTTTCAGAATACCCTCGAAGAAGGCCCGAATACCAACATCCTGATGTACGAATACTTCTACAACGGCGGCGGCGTGGCGGTGGGCGATTTCAACAACGATGGCTTTCAGGACCTCTACTTCACCTCAAACATGGGTGAAAACAAGCTGTACATCAACGAGGGGAAAGGGATAAAATTTAGGGACGTAACCGCCCAATCCGGCGCAAGCGGCAGGCCTGGCCCTTGGAAAACAGGCGTGAACGTGGTGGACATCAACGGCGATGGCAAGCTCGACATCTACCTCTGCTACTCCGGCGCCCTGCCCGATGAAAAAAGACGGAACCAGCTTTTCATAAATACCACTTCCGACGGGGCACGGGGGGCCACTTTTCAAGAAAAAGCGACAGAATTCGGCCTCGACAGCCCGGCATTCAGCAACCAATCCTACTTTTTCGACTACGACCGGGACGGCGATTTGGACATGATATTGCTCAACCACAACCCCAAAAACCTGCCCATCCTGAACGAAGCCCAAACCTTCGAAAAATTGAAAACCGACGACCTGATGAAGGGCACACGGCTATTTCAACAAGACAATGGCCGCTTCAAGGACGTCACCCAAAAATCCGGCATCAACGGTTCCGAGCTTTCCTATGGCCTCGGAGTCGCCATCAGCGACTTCAACAATGACGGGTGGCCGGACTTCTACGTTTCCAACGACTACCAAGTCCCCGATTACCTGTACATCAACAACCGGAACGGCACTTTCACCAACAAGCTTTCCGAGTCCATCGGCCATACCAGCCAGTTCAGCATGGGCAACGACGCAGCTGACCTCAATAACGACGGCCTGACCGACCTTGTCACCCTCGACATGCTGCCGGAAGACAATGCCCGCCAAAAGCTGCTGCTCGCCCCGGACAATTATGGCAAATTTGACCTCAACGTGCGCAGTGGTTTTCATTACCAATATATGCGCAACATGCTGCAATTAAATAATGGGCAGGGTACTTTTAGTGAAATCGGGCAATATGCTGGCATCTCCAACACCGACTGGAGCTGGTCGGCCCTCGCCGCTGACTATGACAATGACGGCTGGCGTGACCTCTACATCACCAATGGCTATAACCGTGATTTTACCAACCTCGATTTCATCAATTACATGGACGAATATGTAAAGGAAAAAGGGCGACTGGTGCGGGAAGATGTGCTCAATATTATTGAAAAAATGCCCGCCTCCAACGTGGTCAATTACATGTTCAAAGGCAGCCATGACCTGCGCTTTTCCAACACCACAAAGCAGTGGGGTATGGCGCAGCCCGCCAACAGCAACGGTGCTGCCTATGCCGATTTGGACAATGACGGCGACCTCGATTTAATCGTGAACAACGTCAACAAACTGGCTTTCATTTATGAAAACAAAACAGACAAAAATGCTGCATATTACCTGCAAATACAGATGAAAGGCGAGGGCATGAATACGCAGGGAATTGGCGCAAAAGTCCGAGTGTTCAGCGGCGACAAGCAATATGTTGCGGAGCAATACCCGACAAGGGGCTATTTGTCGGCGGTAACGTCGGTGCTGCATTTTGGGCTCGGCAATGCTGCCAATATTGACTCATTGGTCATTATTTGGCCAACGGGAAAAGAGGAAATAAAGACGAATATCGCCAGCAATTCGAGCATATTGCTGGAGGAAAAAAATGCAAAAGTTGCGAAGCAAACTAACCGTCCGATTGCGGGAATATTTTCAGCCATAAAATCCCCCATCGCCTACGCCAACCCGCCGCTTTCCGCACGGGATTTTGACCGCCAGAAACTGCTAATCGGCCAGCTCTCCACGCATGGGCCATGCATGGCAAAAGGCGACCTGAACGGCGACGGAACGGAGGATGTATTCATTGGAGGCGCAGCCGGGCAGCCTGCCACCGCATATTTTCAAGCAAAAAATGGCTCCTTTTCCGCTGGGAAAATCGCCGCATTCGAGCAGGACAAGGCCAGCGAAGACAGCGACGTTGCCCTCTTCGATGCCAATGGCGATGGGCATTTGGACATCTATGTGGGCAGCGGCGGCTACCACCAGTTTCAGCCCGATGACGCTGCACTGCAAGACCGCCTCTACCTTGGCGATGGCAAGGGCGGCTTTGCCAAAAGCCAAAATGCGCTGCCCAAAATGCTGACCAGTACCGGCTGCATTGCCTCCGGCGATGTAAACGGCGATGGGCACATCGACCTCTTCGTCGGGGGAAGGGTCATACCGGGACGCTACCCAGAAGCCCCCAAAAGCTACCTTTTGGTGAACGACGGAAAGGGGAATTTTATGGACCAGACCGACGCCATCGCTCCAGAACTTGCCCAATGCGGATTGGTCTGCGATGCGGTTTGGACTGATTTAAACCAGGATAATAAACAGGATTTAATTGTGGTGGGCGAGTGGATGCCCGTCACGGCATATATCAATGACGCTGGAAAACTAATAAACAAGACGACCCAATATTTTGGCAAAACATATAGCGGGCTCTGGAACCGGATAGAAATGGCGGATGTGAACAAGGATGGAAAGCCGGATTTCATCATCGGAAACCACGGTACGAACTCGCAAATACAGGCTTCGGAGCAGCAGCCTGCGGAGCTGTTCTTCGCCGACTTTGACCAAAACGGCTCGGTTGACCCCATGCTTTGCACCTACATACAGGGCAAATCTTACCCCTACCTCACCCGTGACGAGTTATTGCAGCAGTTGGTTTCCTTCAAAAAACGTTTCACTGATTTTAAGAGCTACGCCAATGTGACGATACAGGATTTGTTTTCCGAAGCTGAAATTTCAAAGACTAAACAACTGACTGTCAATCATTTATCCACCACTGCATTTCTAAGCAGCCCTTCTGGAAAATACACGGCGAGCACCCTGCCACCGCAGGCGCAGTTTGCGCCGGTCCATGCCATTATGGTTTTTGACGCAAATGCCGACGGCAATTCCGATCTGCTGCTTTGCGGAAACGACAGCAACCTCAAACTCCGCCTGGGCAGGGCAGACGCCAACCAAGGGGTGCTGCTTCTGGGCGACGGGAAAGGCAGCTTTCGGTACATGAATCAAGTGCAATCGGGCCTGCAGTTGAAGGGCGATGTCCGGTGCGTGGCGCAGTTGGGAGATGTGTTAATATTTGGCGTGAACCAAGGAGTAGTAATAGCATATAAAATGAGGAAAAATTGACGTTCATTGACAATTTCTGTTGAACAAGCCCAGAGGGCTTGAAAATGAATAGCCCCGGATGAAATCCGGGGGGCAAGGACAGGGGTGTTTCAACCCTGAAAGGGTTGAATATCAATCATT
>CAZULM010000123.1:0-3373 GCA_964621185.1 uncultured Saprospiraceae bacterium
ATTCGTCACCACAACCGTGTAGGCCGTCGTCATGCCGGGGCTCACCGTGATGGCAGCCGTCGTCGCGCCTGTGCTCCACGAATAGGACGTGCCGCCTGAGGCTGTCAGGGTCGCAGAAGCGCCCGCGCAGATGATCCCGTCGTTGTTCATGGCGCCGGAAGTCTCCGAAACGGCGATCGCTGGCAAAGGGAGCGCGTTCACCATCACTTTCACCGTATTCGAGGCAAGCGACTGGTCAGCATTCGACTGCCCGCAGCCATTATTGGTGGCATAGCCCACGCAGAAATAGTAGCGCGTGGTGCCTGCTTCTGAAGCGCCGGAGAGCGGGGTATAAGTTTGGTTGGTCGCGCCGGAGATTAAGGTAGCGCCCGCTACGGTGTTGCTGTTGGTCAGATTATAATACCATTGGTATAAGAAGGTGGGGTTTCCTGTACCGCCACTGGTGGTAATGGTAGCGGTCAATTGGTTGGTAGCCACTCCTTGGCAAACCGTTTGATCGGCAGCCGGGGTGACGGCGGTGGATACCGGGCAATTTTTTTGAGAAGAGCCTACCGCGAAATTGCTGAAACTGGTGATGCCTGTGGCGGTAAAGTTCGGGCTGCTGAAGGTAGCCGTTAAAGCGGTGTTTGTGACACCGTCACCTTTCAAAATGACGGGGTCGTTTATACCCGGGGTAAAGGGTGTGCCGTCCAGGGTAAGCGAATAGGTGAAGGCGCTCCCGCCTGTTTGGGATATGTCCCAATAGCGGCCTGTTTGTACCGTGACATTGGCAGGGATTGTGCCGGCTATGGTCGTTTCAAACTGCTCGGCAGACACGGTACTGGTGCCGGTCAGCGCGGTGTAATTCAGGGTAAGGGGGCGGAAATTGCCGCCTTTGCCGATGGGGAAATTTTTGGAGCCGGTGCCACTATAGATGCGCAGGAGCTTGCCGCTAACATAGGATGTGGAACTGCCAGTTGTTGCCGATCCTGCCGATCCGATGGTAACTGTCCTTGAATTTGTGACGCCATCAATCAGGCCAGAGGTCAGGGTCAGGGCGCCGTTGACCGTAATGTTGTTGCCGAGAATGGCGCCATTGCTGTTGTTGAGGGTAAGGTTGTTAAAGATTGTGGAAGAGGAACCGCCAATGGTTTGGGCAGAGTTTCCGTTGAGGTTCACCGTGCTTGTTCCTGAAGTGAACGTACCGTTATTTGTCCAATTCCCTTTTACGTTTACTGTTTGCGCACCAGAAAAAGTTAGTCCATTGGAAGAAATTGTCACATTGCCGTTTACCGTTCGGTCAGCGCCTAAAGTCCAAGTTTTAACGCCTGCAACACTTATTGTCAAGTTGTTGTAATCTCTATCCGTAATTGATTGTGCAGACGAACGATAATACTCTATTGTACCATTCGTACTGATACTTGTGAGTGTCCATGCGCCTCCACTTTGGGTTACTAAGGAAGCGTTTGTTGCTGGGCCAATACCCAAGTCATCTATTGTTCGGATTAAACCAGTACTTCCCATTGTCAAGGTAGTAGTTCCTGAGGTTCCGCTTTGGATTAATCCTGAGGAGTTGGAAAAATCTAATGTTCCGTTGACAATAATAGAAGCTCCTCCTGGAAGGGTCATGGTGATCGCAGCTTCGTCTAAGGTTGTGCCAGCGCTAATAGTACAACTATTTGTAACTGTGGTAGCAGCACTCATGGTTTTTACCCCGCTTCCGCTAATCTTTAAGTTATAGTACGGATTACTATTTGCCCCCGCTGGCAATTGAGCAATTGTTTGATTCCCACCTACATATTCAATTGTACCAGTTGAGGGAGTAAAAGTGCCTGATGTTCCAAAGGCAAAAGCGCTCCCAACCTGTAAAAGTCCGCCCGCACTAAAAACAATTTGGGCATTCGCATTGCTTGCAACTGTTAAAGTTCCAGTTATTGTTGCGGTACCAGATCCGATAGATAATCGCCCTATTCTATTGCCGGAGCCATTCTGTACATCTAAATTTCCTCCTACAACCAAACTGCCTGCTCCCACACTCATTTCGTTCACACTATTAGCTATTGGACCTGATATCAACAAGTTTCCAGTCAAGGTCAATGAGTTGGATCCATTTATTGTCAGAACTGATCCTGAGCCACTTATGGTAATGGATGCACATGCATGAGCTGCATCAACAGTAACCGTCCATCCCCCTTCAATTGTTACAACATCCCCTGCAACTGGGGCAGATGCTCCAGGTGCCCCACCACTTGAAGAAGACCAGGTGGCAGTTGAACTCCAATTTCCCGTAGCAACAGAAAAGCGACTCGCCGCAGTTAAAGAAGTGATGTTAACCGCCACCAAACCAACCCCCACCAACACCCATATTCTCAATTCAAGTACAAAATTCTTCATAAGCAACCAGTTTTTAACGGTGAAAGCTTGGGGTAGCGGGATGAGCGGTTTCAGCGCCGGCGCGGCAGCGGGCGGGGAAGAGGTATGTCTCATAATGGGAGGGAGTTCCGGAGAAGATGAGCAGAAAGCGCAACCTGGCAGGCCCGAATAACGACAAAAGTCCCAAGCCGAAACTGCAAGGGAAGGAGCCATTCACATAACAATGACCGTTGGCCTGGGTGGAAGGACTTTTCATGAAAAGACGTAATTTGATTAAATGGCCGCTCGCGCAAAACCTGAGGCCGATTATGTAAAAACACGGCAAAGACCGGCAAAAAAACAGCCCTGCACTAAAAAATCGAACTTGACGATCGGTAATTATTGTTTGCTGGAACTGCTCAAAATAATTTTGGAAAGACACCAGCGGGATTAACATTTCAGGCCGAACAAGGATTGCCTGGTTTATGCATAAAGTAAATTTGACATTTTGCTCCAAAAATGGCTAACATGGATTAAAAAAAAATATAGTTGCGAAAGAATAGAATTCAAGCGTCAAATGTAAAATTTTTTTCCACTTGGCAGGATTAAAAAACGATTAAATTTTCTTGAAAGTGGTGTCATTAACAAAAAATATCAGGCAGCCTGCATTTGGATCACTTCCAGTTCGGCACCGTTTTTTATGGAGTTTTCTGCTTTTTGGAGGACGGTTCGGGTTGTTGCGAAGGGCAGAAAAAATGGCTGTCCCTCAAAAAATTTGATCAACAGCCATTTTTTTTGCTTCGCACGTGCCGCCAACCTTTGGTTGGCGTAGCAATGCGCCAACCTGGAGCTTGGCGCTACTTGCTCTGTATCATCTTCTTCGTCGCCGAGTCTGTCGCCGTCTCCAAGGTGTAGTACAGCAGCCCGGTCGTGCCCAACAGCGCCCGGTCGAGCGAAATGCTGTTGTAGCCTTTCGCGAAGTCGCCTTTCTGCGTGAACACCAGGCGGCCCATTTCGTCAAAAACAGACAAGGTGGCCGTTG
>CAZULM010000124.1:0-3345 GCA_964621185.1 uncultured Saprospiraceae bacterium
CCTCCTTTCGTTTTGGTTTTTTGTTATATTGGGCCGCTAAACTTAATGGGCATGACCGCCGCACCGCTGTACGACGAGATGGGCCGACTGCAGGACAAGCGCCTGCAAGCCAGCAACTACGACGGCACCAGTGGCATTTCGCTCGGATCTAACTTTACCTATTTGCAGTCCATAGACTATGCCTACAACATCCGCGGCTGGCTCACGGCGATCAACAACCCCGCTTCCTGCGCCCTCGCCGGCAACGACAACCTCGTTGACTTGTTTTCTCTGGGGCTCGACTACGAGAGCACAGCCAACGGCGCCAGCCCGCAGTACAACGGCAACATCGCTTCCATGCAGTGGCGCACCAATATCAATGGTACCTGCTCCGTGCAGTTCCAGTACCGCTTCGCTTACGATTACGCCAACCGCCTCCTTTCCGCCAACTACTACACCAACAGCGGCGCGTCCTGGGCCAACACCGGCACCTACTCCGAATCGAACATCAGCTACGACCACAACGGCAACATAAAAACCTACAACCGCAGCGGCATCCTCAGCGGCGGCGGCCCCGGCATGATAGACCTGCTCAGCTACACCTACGGCGACCCCCTCCGCCCCGACCGCCTCACCCAGATGGCCGACGGCGGCGACGGCGCCAAAGGCTTCAAGCGCACTTCCGGCCTCACGGGCGACCACTACCTGTACGACCTGAACGGCAACATGACCCAGGACAAGCACAAAAACTTCAGCCTTGTCACTAATCACCAAAAGTGTACCACCAGTTTGCACCAAATCTGCACCACAATTACCGCCCAACCTTCCCCATCCACTCCAAAGTATAGCTAAAAAGCTTTTCCTTCTCCGGCTCGTTGTGCATTTCATGCCAGAGCCCTTCCCATTCCTTGTAAGAAACCTCCCCTGCTACCCTGCCGTAGAATTCTCTGGTGGCCTCTGGCGAGGTGATTTTGTCGCCGCCGCCGTGCATCAGCAGCACCGGGATGCTGAAAACGCCCGAAAATTTGTTCAGCCAATCGCCCATTTCCAGGATGGCGATGCCGGCTGCCGCGCTGAGCTTGTCGTGCACGAGCGGGTCCGACTTATAGGCCGCCACCACTTCGGGGTCGTGGGAGATAAAGTGTGCCGCCAGTCCGGTGGGCAGGGTAAGCGTGGGCATAAAGCGCCGCAAAAGCTTCCCGGCGATTATTTTCAAGGCAGGCGCCTCAAATGCCAGCCGAATCAAAGGACTGGTAACGATCAGCCCTGCCAGGATGGGGTCGCGGCGCAGCACGTAATGCAACACCAGTCCGCCGCCCAGGGAATGTCCGTACAGAAAAATAAGCGTTTTGGGGTACCGCTCCCGCGTTTTTTCCAGGAACAAGCCGATATCGTCGAGCAGCACTTCTAAGTTCTCGGCATGGCCTTTCTTGCCGCCGCTGCGCCCGTATCCCTGCTGGTCGTAGCCCATGAGGGCAATACCGTGCGCGTTGTACCATTGGGCAACATAGGCATAGCGCCCGATATGCTCGCCTTGCCCGTGCACGAGGGCAATGACGGCTTTTGGGCTCTTTACAGGCCAATCGACGGCGTATAGTTGGATGCCTTCGGCGTTTTTCCAGGATAGTTCGATCATGTTAGAAATCAAGTTTTTGTATGAAATTTGGCTGGTGCGGCTAATCCAGATACTCCTTGCCGTTCTCGCCAAAACGCACCAAACGCGCATTGGGGTTCGCAGGTTTCAGCTTCTTCAAAAACGCGTTTTTTGCTGTCTCACAGGGCCCCAGGTTGGCCAAAAAGTAGGCATGGGCCTCATCGGGTTCTTGCAGGTGAAAAACATATTGCTGGCCTTTGAACACCGGGTTGTCGGCGCCCAGTTCCACCGCCTTGCTGCGCGCCAGTTCGACGGCGCAACCCTTGAAGCCCACTGGCAGGGGCAAAATACGGATGCCGTTGTATTCGGTCAGCACCGGTTTTGGGGCAGGCAGCTCTTTTTTGGCCTCAACCGAGGGCTCTGGCTTAGGCAGCTTCACCGAATTGTTGGCTTCCGGCAACTGTTTGTCGAGGGTTTTGCTTGCCGGTTTCTTTTCGTTTTTGCCTTTTTCTTCTTCCTGGATAATCGCCTCTAAGCTTTTTCGTCCCAATCCGCTGACAATGCCCGTGATGCGCAGTTCCGTTCGCCGGTTTTGCTGGTGCTCTTCTTCGCTGCACTCCACGCCGTTGCGGCAGCGGTTCACTAAGGCTTTTTCCCCATATCCTTTGGCCGTGATACGGAGGCTGTCGATGCCTTGGCTGACGATGTAGGCTACGGCGGCCTGGGCCCGGCGCTGGGAGAGTTTTTCGTTGTAATCGTCGTTGCCACGGCTGTCGGTATGAGAGCCCAGCTCTACAGAGAGTCCGGGGTTGTCGTACATCAGGGCTACCACCTTGTCCAATTGCGCTGATGCATCGGCGCGGATATCCCATTTGTCGTAATCGTAATAGATGTTCTGGACTTGGATGCGCTTGTCGATCTTGGCCTTGTCTAATTCGATATTGGCCAGCAATGTGCCCATCTCGTTGCCGGCGGTCAGGTTGTCGGTCACGCCGGGCGAAACGGCGCGCACCCCGTCCACGCACACGATGCAGCCGTTCACGTTCACATACACTTCGATCCTTTTGGCCAAATAGCCGTCTTTCCGAACCAGCAAGGTGTAGTGGTTGCCCCGCTCGAAAGTGAACTGAAAGAACGCCCCGGCCGTGCTGGGGATGTCCAGCACCGTTTTTCTTGTCGTCCTGTTGTAAATCTCCACGGAAGCGCCTTCGATGGCATCTACCGGTTGCTCGGGGCTTTCCCGCACTTCGGCCAGGGTTGCGTCGAACAGGTAGCCGGGCCTTCGCTTGAGCTCCAGCTTCACGAAGGCTTTTTCCCTGCCGAGCACAAGGGTTTCTTCTTTTTCGTAAAAAATATCTTTTGTCGCGACCACTTTGTAAGTTCCGGGAACCAATGTGGTGCTGAAATAGCCTTCCATGTTGGAGGTCATCTCAGCGACCCAGGTGTTGCCTGGAAGCTGAAAAACAGTGACTTTCACCTGGTTCAGGTAGCCTCGGTTGTTTTCTTCGTAAACATAGCCTTCTACGGTGTATTGGGATTGGGCATGCGCCAGGCTGGCTGGCAAAACTAAGAGGGCAAATACTGCTTGCCATACAAATTTCCGTTTACTGGATGGGCCCGCTATCTTGTTTGGAAAGGCGCTGGAATAAGAATGAGGGTGTGGGTTATGCATTAATTTTTTCATGGAATTTCAATTGTCGAAGGGTTATGGGGGGGGTATTCACCGCAGAGTTGCGCAGAGGATTATTCACCACAGAGTTGCACAGAGGTAC
>CAZULM010000125.1:0-3310 GCA_964621185.1 uncultured Saprospiraceae bacterium
ACTTTGCAACAAAAACCTCTACTTTAAACCGGTTGCGGCATAGGGGAAGAGGACAATGGAATAAAATCAAAAAGCCCGATTTCTTCTTATGGTTCCGATCGGGATGAAGAGTCAACGTCAAACCGAACCTTCGTTGGTGTAGGCGGGATATTCTTCTTTGACCTGGATGAGATTTCTTTTAGAATAAAGCCCACCATTGGTTATGAATTTTCGCGCTTTACCGTTGTCGGAAATACAAACCTTAGCCTGGCAGACAACAACAATTTCGGCAAATTTCTTGTCGATTTCAGGTTTATTGAAAGTAAAAAATATGGGGTCAAGATAGGCGGGGAAATTCAGGGAACAATAAGAAAGCGAAGGTCATTTGTATCGCCCCCATCAATATACCTGTCAAAAATTTTCGACCTGGGAAAAATAGTTGAGTTCATTACAAAATAAACAACATGAAAACCCTTCTCCCACTCCTCCCCGCCCTCCTCCTGGCATCATCCGCCCCAGCCCAATTAAGCATCACCTATTCCCCCGACAATTCTGAAATGACGGTGCTGTTCACGTCTGAAATTCTGTTGAATTCAAAGCAGGACAAGGTTGAGTTCGACCTCAGCGGGCGTTGGCGCTACAAAAAGTGCAAGAAGGTCAATATTTTCATCCGGGGCAGGGTGGCCGATGAGCTGCGTGAAGACACGCTCGGGCAAACCACAATGGCACTGGAAGTATTCGGAAAAAAAATTACCAAGCAGCTCCAATCCAACACAGACTTCACCCTCGAATTCAGAAGGCCAGGCCGGCTCGTTTACCGAAAACCCAAGGTGATTGTCACTAGCACCCCCTTGCCGGCCGGCCGGCTAATCTACATCGACTCCATCGACATGTCCGCCAACAAATACCCCAAAAACCCCAACTAAATACCCTATCATTGCACACTGGAAATCCTGGTTTTCATCCAGCGAATAGATGGGATAGGTGCAAGAAAACCAAACACCACCCAAATCCGGGTATAAAATCAAAGTCATGCCGAATCAAATCACCCTTAACGGAAAGTTGTCATTTAATCAGTCCAGCGCTGTTGTAGCAACGGTAAATGTCTGGGAGGCAAACAATAATGCCGCCCTTGGTACAAGTACCGTCGGAGCAGCGGCGAATGGCCAATTCACAGTAAGCGTCACGCCCGGCTCGGCCGATGCCGTGCTCTATATCACGGCTGAATTGCAAAGCTCGGGAGTCGTTTTGTTCGCTGTTTTGTCGCCAACCCTGCTGGAGGATATTGAAAAGAACGGGCTGGTCGTCAACGAGTTGACTACGGTGGCCAGTGCATTTACATGCGCGCAGTTTTTCAACGGGCTTCGGTTGTCAGGGCCAATGCCGGGCGTCGCGATCGCGGCCAAAAACACGCCCAACCTTGTCAACCCCGTAAGCGGATCATGGGGAGATGTGTTGACCGATGCGTTCAACATCACACAACATGAGACGCTGGCACGATTGAACACTTTGGCCGCGCTGATCACCGCCTACGGAACGGTACAGGCAGCGGGATACGACTGGCAGGCTGAATTTTTGCAGTATGCGACGCCCATAGGGGGCCAGCAGCCGGCCAATACTGCCGAGGCAATGATCGGCATTGCCCAATCGCCCTGGGCGCATCCGGCAGATTTGTATGGTCTTTTCGACAAAGCATACCCACAGCCGAAGGATGGATTTCCCGCCAAGCCTGACAGCAAGGTTCCGGTCAGCCGGCGGAGCGCTCCCTTTGTGCCCTATCTAAGTTTTGCCCCGGAGGATTTTTCGATGATCCTGGCGTTTGGCCAGGGAGGCATCTGCGCCCCTGGAAAGCTGGCTTTGGATGCAGCTGGAAACCTGTGGACCGGCCTGAACTGGATGCCGGGAGCACAAAATGGCGTGTATCAGGGCATCGGCGGGGGGCTTGTCAAGCTCGATTCGGCCGGTCGCCGAGTGTCGCCACCTGTCACCGGCTACACCGGCATGGGCGTCGATGGCGCTGGCTGGGGAACGGCCATTACCAACGACGGCACCTGTTGGGTAACGAGCTTTAACGGCGCTATCGGTGTGTACAGGCTGGAAGACGGATCGCCGCTGGTGGAGGAGGTGCCAGAAATGTTGGCGAAAACCCTGGAGGAAATCGGGGGCTTGCAAGGTATTGGTGTGGCGCCGAATGGCGATATCTGGATTGCCGGAACCTCGTCCAATGTGATGCTTTATTTCCCAGGCGGAGACCTTTCAAAAGGCAGGGTTGTTGCGGATGAGGACCTTAGCAAGTTGCTTTCTGCCCCTTTTGCAGTTTCGATAGACAAAAGTAACCGGGTGTGGATCAGCAATACGAACGCCAAATCACTGCTGCGTTTTGCGCCGTCTGAAGAAAACAGTCCGGTGGAACGTTTTATCCTTGCGGGCGGGGGTCGCGGTGTGGCGCTCGATTCAAAGGGGAATTGCTGGGTCGCCTGCAATACAAGCCCCGAGTTCCCTGCCACCACGCCGACAGACGGTATTTCAATAATCGAAGGGTTTGCGCTCGGTTATCCGCACCTCGAACAGACACTCGGGCGCCATCAGAAAACAGGTGCTGTTTTTATGATCCCGGCGGATGCCAAACCGGCAGACACGATCAATGCCAGCACACATACATCGAATTTAACGCCCTATGGCGACGGGGAACTGAACGCTCCCTGGGGGGTATCGGTAGATGGCAATGATGACGTCTGGGTGGCCAATTTTATGGGCAGGGGCGTGTCGTTCCTGGCCGGCGCTTCGCCAAGCGGGCGTACCGCATCTTATAAAAAGGGAGATGTGATTCACACGATTCATTCCGGCTGCATCCAGATGCTGACAGATGTGGTTGTTGACCAGGCTGGCAACCTCTGGTGCGCCAACAACTGGAACCTGCCTCAAACGGTGATGCAGGCGAAGCCTGATCCTGCCTATTCGACATGGGGCGGGGGCGCTGGCGTATTGGTGATTTACGGAATAGCCAAACCTGCGCAGACTCCGGTTATTGGCCCGGTAAGTGACATTTAAATCACACTACTGGACGCGGCACTAGCTTGCATCTTCGGCCAGAAGTGCCGTAATTTGAGTCTTGATTAAACTTTATTAAATGACTATCCGCATATTGTACCCCAACGGCTTCACGGTAAAACAGTTGATCTTGTTTATCGAAAGGCGTTCCCGTGTACTTACTCGTCGGACGGCGAAAAGCCGTCAGACGAGGTCTCACGTGGTCTGACGGCTTTTCGCCGTCCGACCACTACGTTAACACTCAATTTCATTCAATCGCATTGATCTTGGGGTACAATAT
>CAZULM010000126.1:0-3278 GCA_964621185.1 uncultured Saprospiraceae bacterium
AGTGATGAGTGATGAGAGGGCACAGCATGGCGGATTTGATTGGGATTTTGTTTTTTAGCACAAAATAGCCATTTCTAGGCTTAGGTGCTGGAAAACTCAACTTCAAAACGAAGCAATTAGATGTGCCCTCTCATCTCTCATCTCTTAGAAAGAAAGGTTTATCCCTGCGCGGACGCCCGTAAAATCGGGCGCTGCGCGCTTGGTTTTTTTCCATTGCCGCTGGTAGAAGCCTTGTAGGATGAAATTGATGCGGTTTGACAGGGGAATTTCAAACCCGGCATTGATTCCAACGAGGTTCTTCAATTGGGTAGTGGATGATACTTCGTACACGGCTTTTTCAATGGTGCCGCTCGGTTCGTGCTGGATTTCATATTGGATGCTGAACGGCCGGAGGAATTGCCCGCCCCAACTGATGCCGAGGAATGGGCGTGATTTGCCCAATGGCGCGAATGTATGGCGCAGGCCTAGGCCAAACTGCCGAATCCTTTGACCCGTAACGTCCATCTCGATGTAGTGATGGCCTGCCGATGGCGGCATGGGCAGTGCCGGGGAGCCCAAAATGGCCTCTGGGCTATGCGCCTTGTAGTGCATTTTGGCAGCCCCAAGGTCGGCGGTAAGGCTCCAATGCCTTGAAAAGCCGATTTCGGCTTGCAAATTATAGGAAATGCCGCCTTCGTGCATCAACTGCCTGCTCTCTGCGTTGAGCCAACCGGCACTGGCGCCCACCTTGCAAAACCTCGGGCGGAGCGTTTGGGCTATTTTTTTGGTGATGGCTGTTTCTGGCTGTTGGGGTTCCACTTGATCGCGGATGGATGCTGGGCGCAATTCAATTTGTTGTGCCGATGATTGGAAATGGCCGCCGATTGGAAGTTCCAAGCGGTCGAAATTGGCTATTTTGAGCGGTGTTTCGGTCGAAACTGTATTGGCGGGATTTGGCCCGTCCAATTGGGTTGCAGCATTTTTTATTTGGTCAGCAGAACTTGCAGCATTTGGTGAAGCGCTTCTTGATAGGGGAGGGGAGGCGGCTTGTGCGGGGGCGGCTGCCGAAATGTTCGCTGCGTTCCCTGAGGATTGGGCTTCATCAATTTCCAAAGTCTTGGGCACCTGAACATATACTACCTTCACTATTGTGTCGTGTCGGACGGTTATTTTGGGCGCAGCGCTTTTCGTCGCGGCAAGTGCCGAATGCAATGTGTCCAGCTTGGATTCCAAGCGCTCCAGGGCCAATTGGCTGCTTTGGTTGGCCTGCCACCACAGCGCATTCGTTGACAACAAGGCGGCCAGCAACAGTAAGGGAAGCACTGCCCGCGGGCGGCGCTTGGGCTTATGCTGGGGCAGGGCCAGGTTGAGCTGCGCCCCGAGCGCCGCCCAATCTTGTTCGCGGTGCTTTTCCTTTGGCCGCAGCTCGGCCATTTTTTCTTTCAACAGGTCAAAAAAATTCTTGTCGGCCATAATCTATGAGATGCGGTGGATCAATGCAGTGGTCATTAGCTCTTTCAGTCTTGCGCGGGCTTTGGACAGGTTCGACTTGGAAGCCCCGACCGTTATGCCCAGCATCTCGGCAATTTCTGGGTGGGAATAGCCTTCCAAGGCAAAGAGGTTCAAAGTGAGGCGGTAGCTCGGAGGGAGTTTTTGAATCATTGTTAGAAGCTCTTCAGCGGCCATTTTCGACAGGTAATCATCTTCCACGCTCAGGTCCAAGCCCTCGGTCGTATCGTGCAACACCATGTCGTTCAGGTGTTTATGGTAAAAATTGATGGCGGTGCGCACCACGATTGTCCGCAGCCAGGCTGTGAAAGGGAAGCTCTCGTCGAAGCGCTCGATGCTGGTGAAAACTTTTAGGAACGCGTCGTTCAGCACTTCCCTGGCCTCTTGATCCCGGCTGCAATAGGGCAATGCGACTGTCAGTGCATAACCGTAAAAACGGTCATACAAGGCTTGCTGGCTGCGCCGGTCGTTTTCCCGGCAGCCTTTCAGGATTTTTTGCAATCCGTCGGATTTCACAGTAATGGTCTATTCAAGAAAAAATCCCCAACGGTTGCCTGTGGGTGATTTTTTTAGGGGAAACGCTCACTTTCTAGGATAAAAAAACAGAGGCTGTTCTGAGCTGTTTACCCGTTCGGTGCAGGTGTAAAACCCCGTGCCCCAAAGGTTGAAGCATATCGCTTCGCCTTGCGTTTCGGGCTTGTACGGCACCAGTTCCGGGTTGTTCTGTTGCAAGGCGGCGGCCAGGCTTTGGCCTTCCGGCACTTTCCAATAGTAGATCTTGGACTTGGTTTTTATCAGCACTTCGCTGCCATCGGGCGACACGTTGCCGGCGGTCGCAAGGTCGATGGGGAGGTTGGCGAGGCGTTCCAGGGTCGATTTCGGGCTGCCAAAATCGGCATAAGGCAAGCAGAATAGCGTGGCCCCGCCATGTGCTTTGGTCACAATGAACAGGTCGTGCGCGCGCGGGTCGAGCAACAGGGTTTCGGCATTGTAGGGCGCTGCATCGGGATATTGAAAGGTAATGGTCTCCAATTTCTCCGCTTGCAGCATCACGGGGAACAGCAAGCCCGCGGGCAAGGCAGGTTCCGGGATACGGTAAACATAATGCGTCGAAAAAGCCCGGTTGTTGTCGCCAATATCGGCAAGGTAGATGTAGGCAATGCCCGTTTGAGGGTCAATGCCTGTGGCAATGTCCTCGCAGTCCTGGGTTCCGATGAACGGCAGCTTGCAAGTGGCCTTGTGCTGGCCCAGGCTGTCGATCAGGTAAATTTCCGTCACTTTCTTGCCGTCGTTGTGCGTCCAGAAACAGCCGGGCGTTCGGCGGCTGGGGGCGAGCCCGGAAAGCTCCACGACATAGCTGCCGTCGATGCTGCCGGTTTTTTGGCCTTCGGCAAAGGCCGTGCTTTTGGCGATCTTGGAAAAATCACGGCCGTTGAAGGGGTCGTTTTGGCAGCCGATGAGCAAGGCCAGGGAAAAAAGTATAAGGAGCAGTTTCATGTTGTTTTTCAATTTGGGCAAAGGTAATTGAAAGCAAGCCCTGCTCCAAAAAATGCAGCTATTCGTAAATCCAACAAAGCAGGTGCAAAAGCAACGGGTAAGTCCTGAAAGGGCAAAATCAATAAAACTGGTCATCACCGTCTTGCGTGGTCAACGAATGATTTAACAAGAAGCACCAGGGCAGGTGTATCGAGGAGGGGGGGGCAAATTTTGTTATGTTTTTTGACACAACCCCGTCTATACTGTGATTAAAGTGATTTGTATGATTTGAGTGATTAAAAACATCTGATTTT
>CAZULM010000127.1:0-2905 GCA_964621185.1 uncultured Saprospiraceae bacterium
CGATTTCAAGTCCAGTACCTACACACATTTCGGCATACCAGCTGCCCGAAGCAGGACTTGGTTCTCCCCTTGATTGCCCAGCGCCTCCATGCGGTAATCCTACCGCCCGCTTCCATCGAATAGCCGAAGCATGTATTCCTGCCCGGCGGGCAACTGAAATTGCAACTGCACATCCCCGGCGCTTGGGTTCGGGTACAGCAACAGTGCAAAATCCCCTGTATTTTCTGCCGTACCGCTTTCTGCGGCCAGCTCCCGGTCAGGGGGCTGCCCTGTTGCAGGGGCTTGTCATCCGCGATGTTGTGCGGCGTCACCGTCACCACCGAAACGCAGGTGGCTGAATTGTTGCCCGAGCCGTCGGTGGCGCGCAGGGTGACGGTGTTGTTGCCGACGTTGGAAAAGGTAAACGTATTGGGCGTGAGGCTGAGCGTAAAACTGCAATTGTCGGTGCTGAGGTTGTCCACGGAAGCCGGGGCGACCGTGACATTGCCGTTTGGCCCGAGGTTCGCTGTGAAATTTTTGCAACGGGCAACCGGGGCAATCAAGTCCCGCACGGTGACCGTCGCCGAACAGGTGCTGGAGTTTCCGCTCTGGTCGGTGCCGGTGAGCACGACGCTGCTGGTTCCAAGGTTGGCACAGGTATAAAGCGTTTGGCCCAGGGCAAAGGTGGCGATCGTGCAGTTGTCGAAACTGCCGTTGTTGACAGTGGCCGCGGTGAGGGTCGCCTGCCCATTGGCGTCCAGGTTGAGCGACGCGTTCTGGCAGGTCATGGTCGGGGGGATCAAGTCTGCCATGATCACGTTGGTGGTGGAGGTGGCCGTGTTGCCGGTGCCATCGTTCACGGTCAGGGTGCTGGTGTTCGCCCCCATTGTTGCTGCAATTGAATGTATTGGGTGTTACGGAAACCTGGTTCACCGTGCCGCAGTTGTCGCTGACCGATAGGGCGTCTATGGCCTGCAACGCGCCTTCAAAATAGCCGGCGCCAGATATGTGTTGATGAGCCTTTGGAAAGTGAACGACCAAAAGACGCGGGAGTTTATGGCCGGGTTTTACGGCCAATGGCTGAAAAATGGGCTGGGCATCCCGGAAGCTTTCTGAAATGCCCAGCAAAAGATGCGGCAGAAGTACCCTGGGGAGGGGTACCATTGGGCGGGTTGGGTGTTGTTGGGGTGAATTGGGAGTGCGGAATTGGGAGTGCGGAATTGGGAGTGCGGAATTGGGAGTGCGGAATTGAGGCAATCATAGAAATACCAAGGGCTAGGCGCTGTTTATCCAGCCAACCTGCCTGGATAAACGCAACACAGGATTCAAAAAAGTGCAGTCCCTACTTCTTCCTGTTCGCCAGCACAACATTCGCGTCGCTCAAAAACTTCAGTTCCTCTTTCCCCATCTCGCTGCCTTGCGGGTAGCCCAGGGAGCCGAGGGCTTCCAAGTTCAGGTTGTTGCTGTTGCTGTCGGTGGTGATGGTGAACAGCCATATCGTGGGGTATCCGGCTACTTTGAATGCCTTCTGCTGCATCAGCTCCATGGGGAGTTGTTTGCGGCGGGGGAAATCCAGTTCGAGCAAGATCACGTTTTTCTTGGCCCATTCCACGAAGGCGGGCTTGGCGAACACGTCGTTCTGCAACTTACGGCACCATCCACACCAGTCGCTGCCGGTAAAAAAGCCGAAAATGGGCTTGTTCTGGGCATCGGAAAGCTCGCGGGCTTTGGCCAAGTCGGTGTGCCAGGTCAGTTGGGCGGCTTGGTTGGGGGCAGTTTGGGCGGTACAGGCGGCCAGCGAGGCCAGCAGGATCAGCATGGGGAAGAAAAACAACTTCATGGATATGTATCTTGTTCAAAAAAGTGAAAAAGGGGCCGCAAGACGGCTCCCGAAAGGAATTAACGCAAGAACTGCAAACATCTTGCCCGTTTTGCAAAGGTAGTGGAAAATGGGTTCACCACAGAGGGCGCGGAGTTGCACAGAGGTTCCACAGAGGGGTTATTATCATGCCCAAGATGCGGCGATGCCGCCTTTACGCTGTGGAACCTCTGTGCAACTCCTCGTCCTACAGGCAACAGGTTCCAGGTCAATAACTGGCTGGAAGCAGGCACTTCCACCACGGCATTTTCAAGCAGTATCTACTGAGAAAACAACTGGCAGCTTGAAGTTATTGGGTGGCTCAGGCCCCGTCTTTGTCCTGCTGTCGAGCTCGTTCTTCCATCTCTTCCATTTTTTTCCGCAGCGATAATGGCCGCATGTCTGTCCAAACCTCCTCGATGTAGTCCAGACATTCCTGTTTGCTGCCTTGTTTCCCGGCGTCTTTCCATCCAAGCGCGTTTTCGCGGTCTGCCGGCCATAAGCTGTACTGTTCTTCGTGGTTGACGACGACCTTGTAAATGGTGTTGTCCTCTTGTTCGTCTTCCCAAGCCATGGTAAATGTTGTTTTAGGTGAAAAAGTCGATAACAAAAGTACCAGCCTTGGTGGGTAGCTCAAAATATATTCGAAATTAATCTCGGGAAAGCATGGTTATGGTACATTCCTGCTTTTTAAGCGTTGAAGAGCGAAAAAAGTGCAGCGTCGGTTTATACTTATTGGTCAGACCGCGAAAAGCGGTCAGACCAAGGGCCATCGTCTGACCGCTTTTCGCGGTCTGGCGAACAGGTGTCCACAATTTTTACCTTACAACTCCGCGTCCTCTGTGGTGAATCAAACCACACCCGTCAACCACCGCGCAAAATTCTGCCACAGCCCCGTTTCCGGGAAAAATATTATAAGGATATTCGGCACCAGCCAGACCGTGAACGCGATGGTGTACGGGTTGACGCGAAACTTCTTCTTCTTGAGCCGGTCATACACGATCAGGCCGACAAAGGTGAGCAATTGTATTAGCGTCAGCAGTTGGATGGCCATAAAGATGTCCATGC